>JAUIAS010000042.1 GCA_030425395.1 Alphaproteobacteria bacterium | reverse complement strand
CTCGATGATGATAGTGTCGTCCATGATGGTGGTGCTCCTTTGGTCGGTGGCTTGTGTCGCAACAACAAACCAACCAGATGCACCGCCGTCATTCAAATCGCCCGGACACCAGATTCACTCATAGCTCCTGGCTGGACCGGATTGAATTTATCGACCTTGGCACCGATCAATCCGCCCTGGCCGCAGCGGCCGAAAGCGATGAAATCGACTTGACCTACCGAACTGATAGCGACTTTGTCGCCCTGTTCGATGGTCTGGGTTGGAAATCCAGCGAGGCCGTTACCGCAAATACGCTGGCAGTCCGCTTCAACCAATTGTCTGCCCCTTATGACAATCGCGAAGTCCGTAGCGGTATCCAGAGGACTGTCGATAACGCCGTCGTTCTGGAGTTGGCAATTGGTGGCTTGGGGCTACCTGGCGAGAACCACCATGTTTGCCCCGTTCATCCTGAATATGCAGAACTACCTCCCTTGCAGACAGACCCTGCCAAGGGGGTGGCGATGGTCGCGGAAGCAGGGCATGCCGACACCGAGTTCGAGATCATTTCGCTCGACGCTGATTGGCAAAAAAACACCTGTGACGTCATCGCCGCTCAAATGCGTGATGCGGGATTGAATGTGAAGCGCACAATCCTGCCTGGCTCGACCTTCTGGAACGATTGGACCAAGTATCCGTTCTCGGCCACCGAATGGGGACCGCGTCCGCTTGGCATCCAGATTATGGCCTTGGCCTACAAATCAGGTGCCGCGTGGAATGAAAGTGGTTTCGCAAATGCCGAATTCGACAGCTTGCTTGAGCAAGGCCTGTCAATCGCCAACGCCGACGCGCGCCGCGAGATCATGGCAAAGATGCAAAAGATCATGCAGGACGAAGGCGTGGTGATTCAGGCCTATTGGAGATCGGTATTCAACCATTCGAACGGCAAGTTCGCCAATGTGGACGTGCACCCGTTTTATCAGTTGGACCTGCACGATATTCATCTGGCGGGCTGAACCGGCTATAAATGAAACAAGGGCCTCCTCTTTGGGAGGCCCTTTTGCCTCGGACAAAGAGACAAGACCGTACTGTCGTTCACCGCATCCACAAAGCCCGGCATCGCCCTGACACCTGATCGCGCCGCCAACTTGCTTTGCGATAGCTGTTGATATTTATCAATGTCTCGGTAGATGACGCGAAGCTGCAAGCAGAAACCCTCAGGAACAAGCAGCGCGATCTGTATCCCCGAGATAGTCCGAAACGGCATTTGCCGCGTCCCGGAAAGCTGAGTTGGTTAATTCCAAGTCTTCAGGGTTCAAGGCCAGCGAGGGATAGAGTTTCCCGGGCGATTTGAAGACACCTTTGGCACGCAAGGCACTGTTCCAGACCTCGTTAACCTTGGGATCGCCATGTTTCGCAGTTCTGTAATCCACCGGGTTTGTTTTCGTGAAATAGATGTCGAACAAGGTCGCATCGCCACACACGCGGTGAGCGATCCCTCGTTCGTTCAGTGCGGCGGATTGCAGGTCCATCAGGGTCTGTCCCAAATCGCGCAGCCGATCATATTGTCCCGGGCGACGCAGAACTTCCATCGTTTTGAGACCCGCAGCAGAGGCAACCGGATTGCCCGAAAGCGTGCCAAGCTGCATCAGCCAGTTCTCTGAACCCACGACCGCCTTGTCGAAATGCGCCATGATCCGGGCGCTGGCCCCAAGAGCGGCCAATGGGAAACCACCCCCTATAATCTTGCCCAGCGTGCAGATATCGGGAACCACGCCATAGCGTTCTTGCGCTCCGCCATAAGCAAGACGGAAGCCGGTGACGATTTCGTCAAAGATCAAAAGCACGCCGTGCTTGTCACACAAATCGCGCAACCCTTGCAGGAAGCCGGGCTGTGCCGGGATGATCCGCTGCAACGGTTCGGCGATAATGGCTGCAATATCCCCATGCTCACTGAGAAGAGAGGCAACGGCCTCCAGATCGTTGAAGGGGGCGATCAACATTTCATCGGCCACGCCCTGCGGGATTCCGGCGCTGTCGGGCACGGCAGTAGGGAAATTGACCTGTTTCAAAGGTGCGAGGCTCATTTGCGCCTCGGCGGACATGCCATGATAGCCGCCTTCGAATTTCAGAATCTTCGGCTTGCCGGTATAGGCCCGTGCAAGGCGGATGGCATACATATCCGCTTCCCCGCCCGAGGTGACAAATCGCACCTGTTCGCAGCAAGGCACGGCATCGCAAATGGCTTCGGCCAGTTCGATCCCCTTGGCGTTGTTTGCAAAAAACGTCATGCCCTTTGGCAGTTGCTCCAACACGGCTTCCATCACTTCTGGATGGCCATGGCCCAACAGCATCGGACCGGACCCGATCAGGTAATCCACGTATTCGTTGCCGTCCTCGTCCCATACGCGGCTGCCTTCACCCCGCGCAATGACGATAGAGGAATCGAAATTTCCGAAACCCGCCGCGGGAAGAACCTCACGGGCACGGGTGATCCAATCGGCTTGGGTATGAATACGGTTCATGAGGTCAATCCAGTATCAGGTCGGGTTTTCCGAGGCTGTCTTCGTCAACAGTTATGCCAAGTCCGGGGCCATCAGGCGGGGCGATGCGCCCATCCATACGGGTCGGTGCGTCTGGCGCAAGACGTGGGCTGACATAGCCGGATAAATCGCAGACGTTCAGAACGCGATTGGGCGGGGTTGCGGCCCCCAAATGCATGGCTGCGGCCGTCACGATATCGCTGCCCCAAGTGCATTCGATGCACATCTTGGCACCAAGATGCAGGCACAGATCACGCGCGCGGCGCGTGGCCGACAGCCCCCCGAACTTTGACAGCTTCAGCGCGACCGCATCCATAATGCCAAGCCGGTGTGCTTCAAGAAGCGTGGCCGTATCATGCGCCAATTCATCCATCTTCATCGGAGAGCCCGTGGCCGATTTCACCCGCGCGCAGTCTTCCAGCGTCGCGCAGGGTTGTTCTAGCATCACGTCCAGATGCGCTGTGCCACGGCCAACGCGGATCGCATCCAGCGTGGTCGCCCCGCAGTTCCAATCACCATAGACCAGCGGACCGGGTCCGACCGCTTCGCGCACCTTTGCCAATCGTTCCACATCGGTCTGCCAGTCGCCGGACGCGCCCAGTTTGGCTTGAAACTGGGTGATTCCCAGCGTTTGCGCTTCGCGGGCAATGCGGGCCATTTCATCGGGTTCAACGCAGGTGATGGAGTGGTAAAGCGGCAGGGTGTCTTGTCTGCGTCCGCCCAACAGCGCGTGGAGCGGTAGGCCCGCAACTTGCCCGGTGATGTCCCACAGCGCGATATCCAGCGCGGATTTCGCGTAAACATGCCCGGGCAGCCAAGCATCCGCCCGGGCCATGAGTGCCTCCGCACCGACGGGATCGCCCCCGAGGACGACAGGCGCGAGTTCCTGCAAGGCTGGCGCGACACCGCGGGCATAGGCAGGAAGGTAATGCGGGATCGGGCAGACCTCGCCCCAGCCAGTCAGCCCGGCATCAGTATCGACCGCAATGACAACCGTTTCGACCGTATCGCAGGTCTTGCCGTCGGCCATGTAATACGCCTGATGGCTGGTCAGCGGAACGTGCCAAAGGGTGATGCGACTAACCTTCATCGGTAGACCGCCACCGGATCGCCAAGCGCCTGCTCATCAGGGTGCACGCCCAGTCCGGGGGCTTCTGGCAAGTGCAGGTGGCCTGCCACGCTTCGCGGGCCGCGTCCTGAAGGGTCACAAGTGCTTCGTCCACGCTCACGGGGGCCGCATGTTTGCCGCTGATGGCCGCTATATCATCCAGCGTTTCGCAGGGCTGTTCGAACATCACCTGCAGACCTTCCGTCGCGTGCATGACACGAAGCGCCTGCTGGCGCGTCCAGCCGCGGTTCACGTCATAGAGGATGATTTCTCCCGGTTGGCGATTCTGCTCCACGTCGCGGATACGGGCGATATCGCGGTCCACATCCCCACCGATCTTGACCGAATGGGCTACGTAGCCGCGCGCGCGGTAGCGCTCCATCACCTCGCGGGTTTCGTCAACCGTTGTGGCGCCAACCGAACTGGCAATCGGGCGCGGGGTGCGGCTGCCACCCCCCATAAGATCCGCAATCGGCAGGTCAGCCGCCTGCCCTGCGATATCCCAACAGGCCATATCAATCGGGGATTTCGCATAAAGATGACCCGGCAAGGACAGGTCCATCGCCCGCTCGACCTCCAGAACCTTGCGCGGATCAAGGCCGACGATGAAAGGTGCCATCGTCTCGATCCCCGCACGAATACCCGGACCATGGGCTGGCACATACGTATGCCCCCAGGGGGTGCCTTCTCCCCAACCGATGATCCCCGCATCGGTTTCCAGCCTGACCAGAGTGGCATCAAGACACTCGAACTTCAGCCGCCCGCCCGACAACCAGTAGGGGTGCTCCAGCGGCAGATCGACCTGATAGACAGTGATAGCTGTGATTTTCATGGGCAGACCACGATATTGCCAGTGTGCTTCTTGGCTATGAACGCCGCCTGTGCCGCGTGCAGGTCTTCAAGTGGATATGTCGCGGCCAAGGCGGGCTTGATCTCACCCGCCTCGATGTAACGGACGAGGTTCGGCATGACCTCGGGGTCAATCACGGTCGACCCCAATAAGGTCAGGTCACGCAGATAGAATGTGCGGAGATCCAATTCGACCATTGGCCCGGCGATCGCACCCGAACACACATACCTGCCGCCGCGTTCGAGTATGTCGATGAGGGCTGGCCAGTAAGGTCCGCCGACGACATCTGCGACCACGGTTATCCTTTCGCCTTGCAGCGCAGACCCAAGCCGCTCCGGCGCACGCGGTAAAATACGGTCGGGGCCCAGTTGCGCCACGTCGCCATGCTTGGCCTGAGATGCCATCGCGATCACGCGCGCACCACGGCGCTTTGCCAATTGCACAAGCGCTCCGCCCACCCCGCCGGACGCACCCGGAATCAGCATGGTATCGGCGTCGCCGACCTCTGCCCGAGTAAGCATGCCTTCTGCGGTCGAATAGGAACATGAGAATGTTGCCAGCTCAGCGTCAGAAAGAACTGACCGCACAGCGCGCGCATTTTCGGCAGGGATCGTGGTGAATTCAGCGAAACCCCCATCACGTTCCGAACCAAAATAGCCCGTCTTGTCCTTGTTCAGCGGCTCCTCTGAGTCGCGCAGCCAGTTGTCTGTGATGACCCGCTCGCCAATGCGGTTTGGATCGACGCCCGCACCCACCGCAACGATTTCGCCGCAGACGTCAGCGCCTTGAATACGCGGAAAGGCAATTGGCGCACCGCCCCATGTCGGATCATCATCATTCACGGCTGCATAACCGCTGCCTGTCGTGGCCTCGTTCACCGCTTTGGAATACCAGCCCGTGCGGGTATTCACATCTGTATTGTTCAGCCCGCAGGCCCCAACGCGGATAAGCACCTCTCCGGGGGCGGGATCGGGGCGCGGCCAGTTTTCATGAAGCACGATCTGCTCCAGACCACCATGTCCAACCGTGACCATCGCGCGCATGGTTGCGGGCAGAGTCATTGAGCAGGCTCCTGAACGGTATCGGTTCGCGGCAAAAGGCTTTGCGGATCGTAGGCCGGCTCACCCAGAACACGGGCCGCGCGGGTTCTACCGTGGATGACCACCTCGAGCGCGGTTCCGGGCACGGCGGCGTGGGGTTTGACATAGGCAAAAGCAAGGATCTTGCCGACAGTGTGCCCATAGGCAACCGAGGCAGTGGAGCCAACAACCGCGCCATCCAGCATCACGGCCTCTCCACCATGACCGTCGATTTCGCCATCAGGCTCGATCTCCAGATAGGCGCAGACCCAGGGCAGATCGGTGTTCAGCGTCTTGTCGCGACCAAGATAGTCCTTATCCGTTCGGGCAAAACGCAACACGTCGGCCTCGGCCAGAGTAACCTCGTTAGTCAACTCCCCTGCCCCTTTGAACCCTTTCTCCATGCGCATGACATTCATGGCAAAGCTTCCGTAATCCGCGATGCCATGCGCCGCGCCCGCCTGCCAAAGTGCTGCGTAGACATCGGACACGGCGGCAAAGGGCATGTGCAGTTCCCAGCCCAATTCGCCAGCATAAGACATGCGAAAGGCCCAGACGCTGTGCCCTGCGACCGTGATTTCCTGCGCCGACAGCCAACGGAAGGCGGCATTGTCCAGCCGTGAATCGGTGCAGGCACCCAGCACGTCGCGGGATTTTGGCCCGTTCAGGGACAGCGCACCCCATGTGCCGGACAACGCCGTGACAGTCGCCTCCTCGTCTCTCAGATGCGCCGCCAGATGATCCAGCAAACGCTGCTCAAAGAACGCCGCGCAAACGAGATAGAATTTGTCCTCCGCCATCCGCACGATGGTCGTTTCCAACTCGATCCGCCCCCGCCGGTTGAGCATATGCGTGAGCGTGATCGACCCCACCTTCTGTGGCATCCGGTTCGCGGTCAGCCGATCCAGCAGCGCATAGGCGTCCGGCCCCTCAACCAGCACCTTGGTAAAGGCTGTGACATCCATGATCCCGACGCGTTCGCGCACAGCCTTGACCTCTGACGCCACCATGTTGTCCACGACTGTGCGGCGGAAGGAATAGTGATCCTCCTGCGCCACGCCATCCCGCGCAAACCAGCGCGGACGCTCGAACCCATAGACCTCTTCAAACACGGCACCTTTCGCCTTGAGCGTATCATAAAGCGGCGACGGCTTGATCGGCCGTCCAGCGAGGCGGTTGAAATGCGGGAACGGGATTTCGTGGCGCAGGCAATAATCTTCCTTGGCCTTCACCACCTGCCAGTCCTTGTCAGCATAGCTGCCAAAGCGGCGCGGATCATAATCACGCATCGAGATATCGGCGGCACCATGGACCATCCAACGCGCCAGTTCGCGCGTCAGCCCCGGCCCCCAGCCGATGCCGATCTGCGTTCCACAACAGCACCAGTAATTGCGCACACCCGGCGCGGGACCGACCAGCGGGTTTCCATCGGGCGGGTGCGAGATCGCACCATGCACGTCGCGGCTGATGCCCAGTTCCGCGAAAATCGGCATCCGGTTTAACGATTCTTCCAGCCACGGCATGACGCGGTCGTAGTCCGCTGCGAACAATTCGTTCTCGGCCTCCCAAGGGCAGTGATCTTCCCAGACGGTGTTGGGGTTGGCCTTCTCATAGATGCCGATCAGGCCCTTCTTCTGCTCCATCCGGATATAGCCCGACACCTTGCGGTCGTCCCGGATCACGGGCAGTTCGCGTTCCAGATCGCGGAACTCGGGCACCTCATCGGTGACGAAATAATGGTGGGTCATGGACGTCATCGGCAGTTGCAGGCCAGACCATTCGCCCATTTGGCGGGCATAGGTTCCGCCCGCGTTGACCACGTGCTCACAGGTGATTGTGCCTTGCTCGGTCTCGACCACCCATTCGCCGCTCTCGGCCTGCGTGATGTTCGTCGCGCGGCAACGGCGGATGATCCGCGCCCCAAGCGCCCGCGCACCCGCTGCCATCGCCATTGTCACATTGGTCGGGTCCACATGGCCGTCATCGGGTGTGTGCAGCGCCCCAAGAACCCCTTCGAGATTGTAGAACGGGTGCAATTCCGCCACCCGGTCCGGGCCGACAAGCTCGATATTGAATCCGAGCGACCGCCCGACCGACAATGTGTGGCGCAGCCAATCCATCTCGTCCTCGGTATAGGCCAACCGGAACGACCCGCAGCCGTGCCATGTCACGGCCTGTCCAGTTTCCGCTTCCAGCCCACCCGAATACAGTCCGATATTGTAGTCCACGCATTTGCCAAGGCTGAAACTGGAGGTCGAATGCGTGATCTGCCCCGCCGCGTGCCATGTGCTACCCGAGGTCAACTCGGCTTTTTCCAGCAAAACGACGTCTGGCCCCCATCCCTCGTGGGCAAGGTGATAGGCCAGCCCGACCCCCATCACACCGCCGCCAACAATGACCACACGGGCGTGGCTGGGAAACTGCTTGTCCGACATGGTCGCTTCCTTCGTTCGGGAGTCGCAAAACTTGTGGACAGGCTAAGTGGACGTGTGTACCAATGTCAATCATGAATGGCACAAATGTATCACATCAAGTTCTGGAGCGTCTAAGCGATGAGTGGGACGCGCTGACACCCGAAGCGCAGAAAGCCGCCCGCTATGTGCTGGAAAACCCCAATGATGTCGGGGTTTCCACGGTGCGCGAAATTGCCGAGGCAGCGAACGTCAAGCCCAACACCTTCGTGCGCATGGCGCGGCAGGTGGGCTTCGAAGGCTATGAAGATTTCCGCGCGCCCTTCCGCGAGGCGATCCGCAAGGGCGCGGTCAGTTTCCCGGACCGGGCGCGCTGGTTGCAGGACATCCGCAAGTCGGGCGATCTCGGCGGGCTATATGCCGATATGGCCGAAGGGGCGATCCGCAACCTTGAAGAAACCTTTGCCAGCATCGACGCAGGAGCGCTGAAATCCGCCGCCGAGGCGATCTGGGGCAGTCGGCAGGTCTTTACGCTCGGTGTCGGCGTGAACAACGCAAACGCGCGCAACTTCACCTATCTGGCCTCCACCGGCATGGTTCAGTTTCACGCAATCCCCCGTCCGGGTTCAACCCCGACGGATGATCTGGCTTGGGCCGACAGCCGAGACGTATTGATTGCAATGTCCATGCGCCCCTACCGCAGCGAGGTGGTGGCCGCCATAGACGTCGCCCGCGAGCAGGGCATGACCATTATCGGCCTTTCCGACAGCCCCGCCAGCCCGATCATCCGCGCGGCGGATCACGGGTTTGTTGTTGCCGTCGACACGCCGCAGTTCTTCCCGTCCTCCGTCTCGACCATCGCGCTTTTGGAAACCTTGCTCAGTTTCGTGATCGCAGTCGCCAGTGACGAGATCGTGGACCGCGTCGAGACATTTCACCGCCGCCGCCACCAACTGGGCATCTATATGGAGGAACCAGAATGATGGATGAAACTTTGCCCGCACGCAGCAAAGCGGCAGCCCAAAAAGACGATCCTGTCCGGTCCCTGGACGCCCGCTATTACACCGATCCGCAGTATTTTGAGATTGAAAAAACCGGGCTGCTGGCACGGACATGGCAATTTGCCTGTCACGCCAGCCAGTTGGAAAATCCCGGCGACTATGTGGCGTTTGATCTGGGCGATGAAAGCCTGTTCGCTATTCGGGGACGGGATGGCGAAATCCGCACATTCTATAACGTCTGTCAGCATCGCGCCCATCAACTGGTCAGCGGAGAGGGCAGCACACGCGTGGTGGTCTGCCCCTATCATGCATGGACCTATGAGCTCACCGGCAAACTGCGCGCTGCGCCAAATGCCAAATCGGTGCCCGGCTTCGATGCCTCTCAAATTTGTCTGACAGAAGTACGGACCGAAGTCTTTCTCGGCTTTGTGTTCGTCAACCTCGATCCCGATGCCGAACCGATGGACACGTGGTTTCCGAACGCACGGGCCGAGTTGGAAGAATTCGTGCCCAACTGGGCTGATCTGAAACCATTGGAATGGGTGGAGATTCCAGAAAACTGCAACTGGAAGGTCTCGGTCGAGAATTACTCAGAATGCTACCATTGCACTCTGAACCACCCAACCTTCGCCACCGGCGTGATCCGACCGGAAACATATGACATCCAGCCACAAGGTTATTGCCTGCGCCATACGACCGAGTGCAATGACCTCAGCCAGATGACCTATGACATCGAAAGCGGTTTCGCCAACCACGACAAATATTCAAGCTGGTTCCTTTGGCCCATGTTCAGCTTTCAGGTCTACCCCGGAAATCTGCTGAACACCTATCACTGGCGCGCGATTGATGCGGATAACGTGGTGGTCTGGCGCGGCTGGTATTCGATCGGCGGTTACGACAACGAAACCGTTCGCCGAATGGCCCAGCAGGACCGCGCGACGACTGTAGAGGAAGACATTCATCTGGTCGAAAGCGTGCAACGCGGCCTGAAATCACGCGGCTACGTGCCCGGACCTCTGGTCGTCGATCCCGCCTGTGGCGTAAATTCGGAACACTCCGTCATGCATTTGCAACGCTGGATGCGCGAGGCGGTTGATGGATGACGTGGTTCCCCGTTGGCAGAACCATCCCGCAGATGCGTGGGTTGACGGCGCGGGTGATCGGATGCGTCGATAGGGCCAGTCCCGCGACGGCGAACAGACCCCGGAAAACGCCTGCGCCGACCCAGAACACAGCGAACTGATTGAAAGGAAACACCATGACCGCATTCGACGAAGACCTGTTCCTGAAAGGGCTGGAACAGCGCAAGGCCACGCTGGGCGCGGAATATGTGGAAAAGAACCTCGCCGCTGCGGACGATTTCACCCGCCCCTTTCAGGAGGCCATGACAGCCTGGTGCTGGGGCTTTGGCTGGGGCGATGACGTGATCGACGCCAAGACACGCAGCATGATGAACCTTTCCATGATTGGAGCCTTGGGCAAGATGCACGAATGGGAAATCCATTGCCGCGGTGCGATCAACAACGGAGTCACGCAGGATGAAATCCGCGCCATCATCCACGTGATCGGTATCTATTGCGGTGTCCCGCAGGCCCTTGAATGTTTCCGGGTGGCCCGGCGGGTTCTGGACGACAACTAACACCAAGGAACGCGTTGATTGGATGGCAGCGTCCAACAGGGCGGGTTCAGGTCAATTTATCTCAGGTTCCGGCACCGGCGCGCCAAAATCGGTGCGCAGGAAATCGAAGTCACAGCCCTTGTCGGCCTGCTCCACATGCTGCGAGAACATCTTGCCATAGCCGCGTTCATATCGGGGGGCGGGCGGGGTCCATGAATTGCGCCGCTCCGCCAGCGTTTCGTCGCTCAGATCCACGCGCAGCACCCTGTTGGGGACGTCAATCTCGATGATGTCACCCGTCTCGATCAAGGCCAACGGCCCGCCGATATAGGCCTCGGGCGCAACATGCAGAACGCAGGCGCCATAAGACGTCCCTGACATCCGCGCATCGGACAGCCGCACCATGTCGCGGTGCCCCTGTTTCAACAACGCTTTGGGCATCGGGATCATCCCCCATTCCGGCATCCCCGGTCCTCCCAGCGGTCCGGCATTGCGCAGGACCATAACGTGATCCGGTGTCATCGGGTAATCTTCGTCGTTGATGATCTCTTTCAACGCCGCATAGCTATCCGCGACGATGGCGGGACCGCGATGTGTCTGGAACTTCGGATCCATCGCAGCCGGTTTGATGACAGCACCATCAGGGGCAAGATTGCCCCTGAGCACGGCCAGAGACCCTTCGTGATAGACCGGGTTTGACAACGGGCGGATCACATCGTCGTTGTAATTCACCGCACCCGCGATGTTGTCGCCCAGCGTCCTGCCGTTCACGGTCATGGCCCCGGTTGCCAGCTTGTCGCCCAGTTCCCGCATCAACGCCGGCAGCCCCCCGGCATAATGAAAATCTTCCATCAGATAATCCTTGCCCGATGGCCGGATATTGGCAATTACAGGCGTTTTGCGGCCGATCTCGTCCAGATGGTCCAGCGTCAGGTCAATCCCGGCGCGGCGTGCCATCGCGATCAGATGAATGATCGCATTCGTCGAACACCCCGTCGCCATCGCGACGGTGACGGCGTTGCGGGTGCTGTCCCATGTCATGATCTTGTCGGGCGTCAGGTCCTCCCAGACCATGTCCACCACGCGCCGCCCGCAGGCCGCCGCCATCCGTTTGTGGCCCGCATCAGGTGCCGGGATCGACGACGCGCCTGGCAAGGTCAGCCCCCATGCGTCTGCGATGCTCATCATCGTGGACGCGGTCCCCATTGTCATGCAGGTGCCATAGCTGCGCGCGATACCGCCCTGCACTCCATCCCATTCCGCCTTGCCAATCGTGCCGGCCCGCCGTTCGTCCCAATACTTCCAGACATCCGTGCCCGATCCCAATGTTTGGCCGGCATAGTTGCCGCGCAACATCGCACCGGCAGGCATAAAGATGAACGGCAGCCCCATGGAAACTGCCCCCATCACCAGCGCGGGGGTGGACTTGTCACAGCCGCCCATCAAAACCACGCCGTCGATCGGGTGGGCGCGCAGCGTTTCTTCCACCTCCAGCGCGCCCATGTTGCGATAAAGCATCGAGGTCGGTTTGAGGAACTGTTCCGAAAACGAATGCACGGGCATTTCGACCGGCATCCCCCCGGCCTGATACACGCCCTTTTTCACGAACTCGGCCCGGTCACGCAGATGGTGATGACACGGCGACAGATCGGACCATGTATTTATGATGGCAATCACCGGCTTGCCATCCCAATCCGCCCCATCCAGCCCCATCTGCATCGCCCGCGACCGATGGCCCATCGACCGCAGATCATCAGGGGCAAACCAGCGGGCAGACCGCAGGTCTTCTGGCTTTTTTCTGGCCATGGTCGTTCTCTCCCGGCAAGTGCATCCACACACAAGAGAACTTCACCAGCAAAGCACCCCTGCCTGCAACCCTTAATGGGGCTGCAAGCCATTCGCACAAAACTGGCCGGACCGCGTCAGGCCGCGCGCATCACCATCCCGAACAGATCGCGGGGATCGTCGGGATCGGCCAGCATGTCCAGTTTGGTAAAGTAGTCACTGCCTGCAATCCGGTCATGGATATAGCGCAAAGCCGAGAAATCCTCGATGGCGAATCCCACGGAATCGAACAAGGTAATCTGCCGTGCATCGGTGCGCCCCGGCGCCTCGCCGCGCATCACCTGCCACAGTTCAGTTACGGCATGATCCTCGTCAAGCTGTTGAATTTCACCCTCGATCCGGGTTTGCGGCGGATACTCGACAAAGATGGACGACCGCAGCAGGATATCGCGGTGCAACTCCGTCTTGCCGGGACAATCACCGCCAATGGCATTGATATGCACCCCTGCCCCGACAAGGTTATCGGTCAGGATCGTCGCATATTGTTTGTCGGCGGTGCAGGTGGTGATGATATGGGCCCCTTCGACTGCTTCCATTGCCGATCCGCATTTGACCACGTCAAATCCCTGCGCCACCAGATTGGCGGCGGCCTTGTCGGTGGCGCTTGCGTCAATATCATACAGGCGCAGGGTCGTGATCCCGCACAGCGCCCGAAACGCCAGCGCCTGAAATTCGCACTGCGCGCCATTCCCGATCATGGCCATCACGCTGGCACCCTTGGGGGCCAGATATTTGCCCACCAGCGCAGATGTCGCCGCCGTGCGCAGCGCGGTCAGAACGGTCATTTCCGTCAACAGAACAGGATAGCCATTGGCCACCGACGACAGAACACCAAAGGCGGTCACGGTCTGATACCCTTCGCGCATGTTCTTGGGGTGGCCATTGACATATTTGAACCCGTAATTCGTGGCATCGGCCGTGGGCATCAGTTCAATCACCCCATCGCGCGAATGGCTGGCCACGCGCGGCGTCTTGTCAAACTCGGGCCAGCGTTTGAAATCCTCTTCGATATAGCCCGCCAATTCAGTCATCAGCGTCTCGGGGCCGATGGCATTGGTCAGACGCATCATGTTTTCAACCGAAACAAACGGCACATAGGCAAGCGGGGACGGCTGCGGTTTCATCAGTAGCTCCGTGTCATGCGATCCAGAACGCGGCGCCCGAACAGGCTTGCCGTCAGGTCGCACAGCAACTTGGCCGTGCGTCCGCGTTCATCAAGAAAAGGGTTCAGTTCCACCAGATCAAGCGAACTCACCAGACCGGAGTCCGACAGTTCTTCCATGATCAGATGTGCCTCGCGAAAGGTCGCGCCACCGGGAACGGTGGTGCCTACCGCAGGCGCGATTTCGGGGTCGAGGAAGTCCACGTCAAAGCTCACGTGAAGCAATCCGTTTGCCGCGCGCACCCGCTGCAGGAACGCCCGCAAGGGCGGCAATACGCCGGTTTCGTCAATCGCGCGCATGTCGTGCACGTCCATCCCCAGTTCGGCGATGCGATCGGCCTCGGCCGGATCAACCGATCGGATACCCATCAGGGTGATGTTCTTCGGGTCCACCGGGTGCGCCATCGCCGGATAGGCATCGCAATCCGGCTGGCCGGTGAAATAGGCCATCGGCGTGCCATGCAGATTGCCGCTTTGCGTGGTGGACAGGCTGTGCAGATCCGGGTGCGCGTCCAACCACAGAACGAACAGCGGCCGCCCTTGCATTGCCGCGTGCCGCGCCATGCCCGCCACCGTGCCCGCAGCCATCGAATGGTCCCCGCCCATAAAGATCGGCAGATCATGATCCCGCGCCGCCGCAAAGGCCGCCTGTTCGAGAATTTCGATCCACGCGCGGGTTTCGGCCAGATCATGCAGCGCGGGATTGGGATGGGCCATCGGTGCCTGCGTCGAAATCGCCAGATCACCCAGGTCCTCGACCTGCCAACCCAAATCGGCCAGCACTGCACCCAAACCCGCAGTGCGCAGGCTGGCTGGACCCATCAGGCACCCGGGCTGCGACGCACCCGTCTGGATCGGTGCCCCAAGAATGGAACAACTGCGAGTCATCGTCATCTCCTTTGAATTGGAACGAAGATGCTATGACGCGCTGAGGAAATCGGTTGCAAAATTGATCAATTTGCAATTATTTTTAATCACTTTGACACCCTGGAAAGGCAAAATGCTCAATGCCTCTGCCCCTTTCGGAAACTGATCGCGCAATCATCGCCGCATTGCGGCTTGATGCGCGCATGTCCATCACGGAATTGGCCAACCGCGTGAACGTGTCCCGCACCACCGCCAAGACCCGGCTTGAAACATTGGTGCGCGACGGACGCATTCGCCGCTTTACCATCGAAACCGACACCGATGTCGAAGGCGAAGTGCGCGCCATCACCATGATCGAATTGCAGGGGAAACTGTCGCGCACGGTGATCCGAACCCTCAGCCGCATCCCTGAGGTTTCAACCCTTTATGCAACCAACGGCGCATGGGATCTGGTTGTGGAAATCAAGACTGACAGCCTTGGCAATTTTGATCGCGTTCTGCGCGAAATCCGCGAGGTGCCCGGCGTGCTCAATAGCGAAAGCTGCCTACTGCTGGCTCATGTCGCGGGATAAGCACACAGTGCTGTAACCCGACCCCGATCACACCGCCGACCGAAGCTCCGCATAGACATCTTCCGCCTCGGCCAAAAGCGCATCGGAAAACAACTCTTTCGATGCGACATCCGGGGTCGTGCGAAAATGATCCTCGAACTGGATCGGGCCTGCGGTGATCCGCAATTCCTCACATACCGCGCGCATGGTGTCGTCCGGGGTGGCGCGCAAATCATCTTGCAAAACGAACCGACAGCGATCCCGATGCTTCCACACCTCGCGAAACGCCTGCGTCCAGTAATGCAGCCAATAATCCCCCGACGCCGGATCAAATCGCGCCGGATCAAATCCGTCGAACCCGATCGGTTTGTGAATCCGGCCGAATTCGAAGTGGCCGATATCGGCCATATAACGGCGGATGAAATCATCCTCGGATTGCAGGTGCAGGAAATTTTCATGCTGGCGCAGCAACGAAGCGGCGTGGCATTCAGGGCGGCGCATCGGCACCACGATCTGACATTCCGGGAACGTCTCAAGAAGGAACGGAATGCGCGCGATATTGCCGTTGTTCTTTGAACAATAGCGGGGCCGATCCGCCGCCCCCTGCCGGGCATGAACAACCTTGGCCATCTGCCGGCCCAGAAACTGTTCCGCTTTCGGCTTGCGATCATCCTTGTCCCACAGGGCAATTGTGTTGCCCTCGAATTTTTCCGGCCAGAACATTTTCCAGATCACCTCTTCAAAGGCTTCCGGTGTATCAAGGTCAATCTCAAGCCCGTCGCCGTGCGCCCTTTGGTGCCGCTCGACGCCACGTTTCTTGCCGCCCGCGACCTTGTCCCAGAGGGTTGGAGCGGTGACAAACGGCATGTCGCGATAGGTATGCGCGGCGATTTCGGGCGCGTCATTCAGGGCATTCAGAACCGCCGTGGTCCCGCCCCGCGCAAGCGATGTGATAAAGATCGGGCGCGTTTCAGGATCGCGCGGCAGGCGGCGCACCAGCCGGTCTTCCAACGCCGACGCCGTGCGCAACACCACCGGGCTGGAAAATGCCAGCATGTGCACGATCTGATCCGTCCCCGAATACCTGTTCTTGGTATCGCCCTCCGGGCTTTTCACCACATCGCGATGCACCTGCAGCCGTCTCAGGATTTCATACAGAACAATCGCCAACGCGGTGACGATCAACAGGAAATCCCACCGCAGCATCATCACGAAAACCGCGTCTCGTGGAACAAGGCCGGCGACATCTGCCAGAAATATTGGCGCACTGGCCGCCAAGAGAGCCAGCCCAATGCGCCAGAACAGGCCAAATGCCGATCCAATCAGGGTAAACCCCGCACGGCGCACGGCGATTTCCTTGGCGTCGTCGTCCAGTTCGCTGTTGGTCAGCGCCCCAAGGCCCGCCGTCGTCGCCTGCATTGCGCCACGCGCCACCGGGACAAGCTGCACCCGCCCCAACGCAAAGGCAAACGCCGCTGCTGCCAGCAAGGAAACCGTGACCGCCGCGATCATTGTGTCGTGTCTGAGTTCCCGCCCGCGGGCGATTTACCCTTCTTGAGCAACCGCTTGAGCGGATACCAGCACAGCCCCACCAGCAGCAGCAAGATCCCCAGCCCCAAGGCAGCCGCCAGCGCAATCGCCCCCAACCCGGCACCCGGCCCTATATAGGCCAACGCCGGACTGGGCAGCAGCATTCCCCAAAGGGCAATCAAAACAGCAACATGGCTCATTGGTCTCAGCATATCGTTTTGTATCCTTTTCAAGCCCGATGCCCGGCAGACCGAACCCGGTCTACTGGGCGCAGGCACCCCAATCGACGGTAAAATAATCCGCGGCAAAAACTGCCGCGTTGGTAATCTCGCCCACATTTTCGGCGTCGTATTCGTTCACATATTCCCAAACGATGCGCCCGTCGGCGTCGGTTTCAATCACGCGCCCGCCATCGAATTCGGTGATCAACATTCCCCCATCCTCCAGCAATTCATGCTGACCGCGGATCACCGACAGCATCTCCTGCCCCTGCTTTTGGCCAAAAACAACTTCGGTAACGCCGGTCACCGGATCGACGGTCATGATGTTGGATGTGCGCGGCGCGCTCAGGTCCGTCTGATTATCGGGATAGGCCGTGCGGTAGGCGTTGTTGTTAAAGATCGACAGTTTGCCGTCGGCCCGAAACTCTGGGTCGTGCTGGCGCAGCCACGGGCCGGTCTGTTCCCACTTAACCACCCGCGCCTCAGGATCGACAACCATTACAAGGTTCAGCTCGCGCATGGAAATCGCCAGATCACCTGCAGAAAACAAGGGAAAGGCATCCGCCCTGTCCGAAGGCAGCTCTGCCGCCTTGTTGGAGTGCACAAGTTCGATCCGCGCCACCCGGTCCCGCCCGAAATCGTCGCCATTGGCCGTCAGCAACGCCTCAAGCCCATTGTCGCGCATCATGCCGGGGATCGAAATCTCATCGAGGATTTCTCCGTCCTCGCTGACGCGCAAAAGGGTATCTTCGTGGATGAACTCATCCGTGCCCGGCGTCGAGAACGGCGGAAAGCGGTCGGGATTTTCCCGCACCGACCAAACATCCCGCCCTAGAATCCAGTAGCCCCCCGCCTCTGCTGGCACCAGCGAATGATGGGTCGGCCCATTGATCCGCCACACCGGTTCACCGCAATGGTCGATCTTGATGCTGCCGCAGTATTCATAGTTGAACACCGCTTCGCCGCTTGGCGTCACATGGGCACCGTGGGTATCCACCCGCAACGGCGACAGTATCTCGCAGGCGCGGGTCTCGGCGTCGGGGAAATGCGCGTGGTAATCCAGCCCCCATTTCTTGACGACCGATCCATCGCGCCGGATCAGGCGGATCTGGTTTTCCTCGTCAAAAAACCCCGCCAACATGACAAGTGTATCGTCCTGCCCGGCCTTTTCGTTGACGGTCACACCGCTGCCCTGCCCGCGCGACGGCTGCAAATGCAAATGGCGCGGATGCCGTGCTGTGTCGGCATCGATGCCGCGCAGCATCTGGACAGCGGTTCTGATCTGCGGGATCGGCGGCAGATCGTTGCGATGCGCAAGCGCACCATAAAGGAACGCACCGCCCAGCAAGACACAGGCCAATGCGGTCATGAAAACGATCTTGGATAGTCTTTCTAGAAAACCTGAAGGCATTTTTTACTAAATCACTTGTTCATGCGGCACCATGGCGACCTGAAAAACTTGGTCCCCCCTGAATAGGTCGCGCGATTCCGCGGTGGGGTCAATTGTTTCGTTTCCGTGAACACTGCCTACCCAAAGATAATCCTGCATTTCACACGAAATGGACGCTCGCAACACAACCCAAGGACATAATCATGCCAGCCTTTTCCCCGACTCGTGACCCAAGCCCTTGTGGTTTACGTAAACATGAGCCAAATTCACCGCGCACATAAGTTGCGCGATGACAAAGAACGGCCCTCAGGGCCGCAATCCCTAAGGGAGGGACCAAATTATGAAGACATTCACCACAGCTGCCTTGGCAGCTTTTGTTGCAGCGGGCACCGTTCAGGCGCAGGAAACGTTCGAAATGACGAGCGCCTTTGGTAAGAACCTGCCCATCCTCGGCACCGCCGGTGTCGATTTCGTCGAAAAAATCAACGGCATCTCCTCCGAAGTGGAATTCGAACATTTCGATCCCGGCGAACTTGTTCCCACGCTCGAAGCACTGGATGCCGTGTCGAACGGTTCTGTTGACGCGGCCTTTACGACCTCTGGCTACTGGCAGGGCAAAATGGGTGCCGCATCGCTGTTTGCTGCTGTGCCTTTCGGCCCCGAAGCGGGCGAATTCCTCGGCTGGATGCTCTATGACGACGGCGGCAAGTATTTCCAGCAGATGTATGACGACAATGGCTACAACGTCAAAGTTCTCACCTGCGGTATGATCGCTCCGGAAACATCGGGCTGGTTCAAGAACGAAATCAACTCGCTTGAAGATCTCGAAGGCCTCAACATGCGTTTCTTCGGCCTCGGAGCCAAGGTCATGCAGAAACTGGGCGTGTCCACATCGTTGCTTGCGGGTGGTGATATCTTCCCGGCGCTGGAACGCGGTGCCATCGACGCAACCGAATTCTCCATGCCCCGCATCGACGCACGTCTTGGCTTCCACCAGATCGCCAAGTTCAACTACTTCCCCGGCTGGCACCAGCCCTCGACGCTGTTCGAACTGCTGATCAACCGCGACCGCTGGGAAGATCTGGACGAACGCGCGCAAAAGCAGATCGAAGTGGCCTGCCTTGCAAACGTGACAACCAACCTCGCCGAAGGCGAAGCCACCAACTTTGACGCGATGGTCGAAAACGTCGAAAAGAACGGCGTGACAATCAAAAGCTGGACCCCGGAACAGCTCGCCACGTTCGAAAGCGCATGGAACGAAGTTGTTGCCGAACTGGCCGCAGAAGATGCGTTCTTCAAGGAAGTCTGGGACGACCTGAGCGAATACCGCGCAGGCTACAAGACCTGGGGCGACACGATCTACCTGCCGCGTCCGCGCAACTGATCAACCCGAAATCCTGACGGTTCGGGCAGACCTTTCACAGGTCTGCCCGTTTCCGACCTGTGACCAACAGCTCACCGCAGCTCTGCGGATTTGGGGGGCCCATGCACGAAGAAGAAACTGTAACCGGCGGACCGGAACCAAGCGTCGCGATCAATGATCCCGGAGAAATCGACCGCGCCGAACATGGCACCGGTGATCGGATTGTCGTGAATATCGCCAATGTCGCCGCGTGGATCTTTCCGATCCTGATGGTCGCAATCTGTGCACAGGTCGTCTTGCGCCAGTTGGGTAACAACCAGGCGTGGCTTGATGATTTCCAGTGGTGGCTTTATGGCACAGCCGTTCTTGTCGGGGTCGCCTATGCCGTGACCACCAACAGCCACGTGCGCGTCGATATCCTATACGACAATTACGACGAACGACGCAAAGCCCGCATCGACATCTTTGCCCTTGTATGGTGCTTTCTCCCTTTTACGATCCTGTGCTGGGACGTAACTTTTGACTACGCGATCTCTTCGGTTGTCGCCGACGAAGGATCAGACAGCCCCAACGGCCTGCACAACCTTTGGATACTCAAGGTTGCGCTGAACATGTCGTTCCTGTTGATCGCACTTGCGATATGGTCGATCTACACCCGCCGGATGCGCGTTCTTGCGGAACCAACCCTGTTTCGCAAGCTGCTTTGGGCGTTCCCGTCAACGATGTTCGCAGTGAATATCGTTGTCTACTACATCGCCTATGTCTATTACCGTGCGCGTCTTCCCGAAGGCAAAAACCCCCGCACCATCATGCGCGAACCGATCTTTGACGAATTCGAAGTCGGCCCGTGGGATTTGAAATACACGGTTGTCATCGCACTTGTGCTGACCATCGTCATAATCGGTCTCGCTCGGATGCGCGACGCGCGGAGGGCCGGCTGATGCTCAGCTTTATCGGACAATTCCTGACACTGAACGAAATCGCCGTTATCTTCATGTTCGGCGGTTTCATTGTCATGCTGTTTCGCGGCGTGCCCGTTGCCATGGCGCTGGTCGGGATCAGCCTGATCTTTGTGATTATCGCCGAAACCTTTCTTGATCCGTTCCGGGGCACCTTCCGCGATGTGATCGAGTTTGACCGAACCGGCATCGAATACCAGAAACTGCTTGCCCTTTCGGGCCGCCTGTTCGGCAACATTGTCAAGAACCCGGTTCTTGTGGCGCTGCCGATGTTCATCTTCATGGGCCTGATGCTGGATCAGTCCGGCGTAGCACTGCGCATGATGCAATCCATGCAGAAACTGTTCCGGGGTCTGCGCGGCGGGCTTTCGCTGACCGTTCTGCTGATCGGGATCATTCTGGCCGCGTCCACAGGGGTGATCGGTGCGTCGGTGACGCTGCTGGGTGTTATGGCCCTGCCCCAGATGATGAACCAGAACTACTCCAAGCCCATCGCCACAGGCACCATCGCCAGCGCGGGCACTCTGGGCATTCTGATCCCCCCATCAATCATGCTGGTGATCATGTCGGACCAGCTGGCGATTTCGCTGGGCGATCTGTTCATGGGGGCGCTGTTCCCGGGCCTGCTGCTGGGAGCGCTCTATATCGTCTTCATCGTGATCTATGGCCTGATCAATCCAAAAGCCATGCCCGCGCCCGAGAAATCCGAACACGTCGGCTGGCCCGTGGTGCGCGAAGTGATCCTGGCCGTGGTTCCGCCGATGTTGCTGATCCTGCTGGTGCTCGGGTCGATCTTTGCCGGTTTCGCCACTCCGACCGAAGCCTCGGGCCTCGGTGCTCTTGGTGCGACGCTTCTGGCGTTGGCAAACCGCAAACTCGACTTGAAGGTGCTGGCCGCCGTAAGCCGGTCAACCCTGAACACCGCCGGTTATATCGTCGGTATCTTTCTGGCCGCCAACTTCTTTGCCTTCATCCTCCGCCGTTATGGCGGGGATGAAATCATCGAACACATGGTCCTGAATGCCTTTGACGGGCACCCCTACTGGACCGTGGCCTTTATCCTCTTCATCGTGTTCCTGCTGGGCTTCCTTCTCGACTGGATCGAGATCACGATCATCATCATGCCACTGATGCTGCCTGTGATCCTGTCGCTGGATCTGGCCGTGAACGGCTTTGGCACGGTCAACGATCCGTCGGTCGTGTGGTTCGCGATCCTTGTGGCGGTGACCTTGCAGACCTCGTTCCTGACACCGCCCGTGGGCTTTGCGTTGTTCTATCTCAAAGGCGTGTGTCCACCCGGTGTCACACTGGGTCACATCTATCGCGGGGTCATTCCGTTTGTGATGCTGCAAATCTTGGGGCTTGCGATCGTGTTTTTCTATCCCGCCTTGGTGACGTGGCTACCGGCCTACGCCTACGGGAACTGATCCAAAATCAGGGGCCGCGCAATTGCGGCCCCTCCCCTACCCGGCCCGGATCTCAAGCAACCGCGGCCCCGACACACCGGCCCAACCTGCAAACGCCTGTTCAACCGCAGCCGGTTCTGCCGGAACGCTGGCAAAAGGCATTCCACACGCCGTTGCAATTGCTCCGAATTCCGGCGGCGTCGGGTCACATCCAATCACTTCGACACCGGCATCCCGCATGGATTGGGCAATTTCGCCGTATCCGTGGTTGTTCCAGATCACAAATGTGATCGGCAGGTTTTCGTCCCGCGCTGTCATCAATTCCGGCAGCGAGAACTGCGCGCCGCCATCCCCGCAGATACACACCACCGGTGCATCCGGCACCGCAACCGCCGCCCCGATCGCCGCCGGAATCGCGTATCCCAAGGCTCCGAAACCTGTCGCCGCGTTGAACCAGCCGCCGGGTCGGTCATGGTCATACCACAGGTTCCCGGCATAAACGGGCTGCGTGCTGTCACCGATGAAAAAGGCCCCCGGCATCGCATCGCGGATCGCGTTCAATATGGCCACCTCACCCCGCACCTTGGGGCCGACCTCTTCCCATCCCGCCTGACGGGCCGCCTGTGCCCGCCCAGCCCCCTCGCAGGCCCCCTGCCCTAGCATGGGCAACAAGGCCTCGACCACTGACGCCGCATCCCCCTGAATGCGCAGCGTCGCCTCACGACGCGCAAGTTGCTCGGGGCAGATATCTACCCGGATCAGGCATGGCGGGACATACTCGGGATCACGCCCGAACATGTCATAATCGGTGGGTCCGAACTCCGTTCCCAAAGCCAGAACCACGTCGGCCTGCGCCATCAACTCCCGCACGGCGTGCAGGCTCGGGCTCGCCGGAACTCCCAGAGGGTGGCCAAACATCGCGCCGCGCGCGTTCACCGTCTGAACAACCGGAGCATCCAACCGTTCTGCCAGTTCCACCACCCGGCTGTGCCGCGCTCCGCCGCCGATCAGGATCAGAGGACGGCTCGCCCCGGCCAGCATTGCCACGGCGTCCGCCAGCTTTGACGGCGTGGGCTTGGGGCGCTCCGGCGCTGCCTGCGTGGCAACCCCGTCGCCCGAAGGGGCCTGCGCCGGCTCACGGGCCAAATCGAGAGGTAGCTCAATATGCACCGGTCCGGGGCGGTCCACAGCCAAACGCCGCATGGCCCGGTCGACCACAGGGACCACCTCGTCCGGTTGTTCAATGCGGAACGCCTCAAGCGCCACTTGACCAACCAATCCCAACTGATCGGGCAATTCGTGCAGGTGGCCCAAACCCAGCCCCAGTGACGCGCGCGTATTCACCCCGGAAATGACAAGGATAGGCACGCTGTCGGCGCGGGCTTGTCCCATCGGGGTCAGTGTATTGGTCACTCCCGGCCCGGTTATGACAAACGCAACGCCCGGTCTGCCACTCGCCCGCGCAAAGCCGTCGGCCATGAAACCCGCCGCCTGCTCGTGGCGCGGTGTGACGTGGCGAATGCCGCTGCCTGCCAATCCACGATAGAGCGCGATCGTATGCACACCCGGTATCCCAAAGACAGTATCCACGCCCCGCGCGCAGAGATGCGCAACCAAATCTTCTCCGACAGTCGCC
>JAUIAS010000041.1 GCA_030425395.1 Alphaproteobacteria bacterium | reverse complement strand
AGGGGCAATCATGTCCGGGCCAGAAGAGCAAAAAGAACAGAGCCGACCGACACCGCTTGGCATTTATGACAAGCCGCAGCGCAACGCGATCACGGGGATTGAAATCGCAGCCATCGCCCTGACGGTTGTATGGCTGCTTACGGTATTCCTGTTTTTCAACTTTGCGCCCGACCAAACCCAGAGCGATTTTGATCCGGTGCGTTTCCTGATCATCCTCATGGCGATCTTCCTGCCTGTAGCGATGATTTGGGTGGCTGCAACCGCCGCACGATCCAGCCGCGTGATCCGTGAAGAAAGCCACCGTCTGCAATCAGCGATCGACGCGATCAGACAAGCCTATGTCGCGCAATCCCAACGTGGTGCGGTGACCGGTGATGCCTCCTCTGTGTCGCGCAAGCTTGACGAAATTGCAGAAGCGACGCGCAAGACCGAAACCACTCTGGCCACGTTTTCCTCGTCGCGTAGCGTGTCTCAAGCACCGCGCCCGGCACCCGCCAGCCCTGTGGTTGCAGAGGACGGTCAATCCATGCTTGAACTTGGCACCCCTGCCGAGGCGCTGGCCCCGCCACTGGAAAACGACGATTTCATCAGGGCGCTGAACTTTCCCGAAACTGCCGAGGATGAAGCAGGCTTTGCGTCCCTTCGCCGCGCACTCAAGGACAGGCAAGCCGCGTTGGTTGTCCGTGCGGCCCAGGATATCCTGACCCTTCTCAGCCAGGACGGCATCTATATGGACGACCTGCGCCCGGATCGTGCCCGGCCCGAAATCTGGCGCCAGTTCGCGACCGGCACCCGTGGTCGCGCGATCGCCCCGCTGGGTGGTATCCGCGATCGGTCTTCTCTGGCACTTGCCGCCGGTCGCATGAAACAGGACCCGATCTTTCGCGACGCAGCGCATCATTTCCTGCGCCGGTTCGATCAGATGGTTGCCGGATTCGAACCCAATGCCACCGATGCTGAAATCTCGGCGCTGGCGGAAACCCGCACCGCGCGGGCTTTCATGCTGCTGGGACGCGTTGCGGGCACGTTTGACTGACGCGGGATCTAGCGGTCGTCGCCTTCCGGCGGCCCTCCTTCGAGAAGCCCCTCTTCCATCGCCGCTTCGACCGCACCCGTCACGGCATCGCGTTTTTCATCACTCATGTCCTTTGCCTGATCCTCGGCAATGCGCACTGTCACCTCGCGGTGGGCGAACTTGACGCCCTCGCGTTCGAACAAGGCGCGGATTTCCTCGAACACTTTCTTGCGCACCAACCATTGATCCCCCGGCTTGGTCATGAATTTGACCCGGATGATCATCGCGCTGTCCTGCATTTCGATAACGCCCTGTGACTTGAGCGGCTGAATAAAGTTGTCACCGATCACGGGATCGCTCAGCAGCTCCTGCCCGAGCTTCTTGATCATCTTGCGCACGCGTTCCACATCGGTGTCATATGTCACCCGCAATGGCAGCTTCATGATAACCCAATCACGGGAATAGTTGGTCAGAACTTGAATCTCGCCAAAGGGAATGGTGTGCAGAGCACCAAGGTGGTGCCGAAGCTGAAAAGAGCGCACCGAGATTTTCTCAACCGTGCCCTTCACGCTTCCTACGTCAATGTATTCGCCCTTGCGGAACGCGTCATCAATCAGGAAGAACGCGCCAGAGAAGATATCGCGCACCAGCGCCTGCGCCCCAAAGCCGACCGCAAGACCCACAACACCGGCACCGGCGAACAATGGGCTAACGTTGATCCCCACCTCGAGCAGGGCAATCAAGGCCATCGCCACGACCACAACCAACAGGATGAAATTGCGGAACAATGGCAACAGCGTCGCGAGTCGGCTGGCGCTTGACCCACCGCCCTCGTCCCCGAGTTCCGCGTCAGGTGCATCCACCGCTTCCTCGGCAATCTTGTTGTCGATCCAGATCCGAAAGGCGTGATAGACGATATAGCCGATAAAGATGATCACGGTCACGTCCAAGGCCCGGTCAACGATGCTGTCTTGGATCAACATGCTTTGCTGATCCCAGATGCGCAGCAGCGCATAGCCCCCCACGACAAACGCAATGATTCCCGACACCCGCCGCGCGAGCTCTTCGAACGTGGTCATATGGTGAACGGTGAACGGCGGGCTTTGGTCTTCCATACCTTCCGGCTCCGGGTCGCCATCGCCATCCGTCAACCCGTCATTGACCTCGCGCACGAGGCGCGCGCGCTCGAACAAGCGCTCGATCACATAATTAATCACCCCATAAACGATTATGATCGACATCAGGACCGCGTAGGCCCCGGCGATCAACGGCACCGAAACAGGCTGTTCCAGAACCAGATCAAAGGCCAGTTCGAGCCACCCGAACACAAAGTATCCAGCAACAACGGGGGCCCAGACCCGAGATTGAACCCGCATGATCCACGGCACGTCATGCGCAGCGCGGCCACCCAATATCGCGTTGGTAATGGCCCGGTGATTAAAGACTACCATAAGCAAATTGGCGATCATCCCGACAAGCGCCATGGCACCATAGCTCAGGGCATAAAGGTTATAGTTCAGTCCGAAATCGTACAGCCAGGTGCTGACCATCAGAACGATGATGTCGATATATGCCAGCGAGACCGCCCAGAAATACAGCTTGCGCGCATCTGCGTCAGAAAACTGCGGGATACGATACTGTGCCAGATACGGCGACAGGATCATGCGCCAGAGATCGCTGATCAGGCGGACAGCGAAATAACCCACATAGATTGCAGCAATGGTGAATTGCAGCGAAACGTCGTCCACCGGGCCAAAGATCAGCGCGCCCGTGATATAGGCAATCGCCATCGTAATGACCGTTGCCACCAACCCGACAAGAAACCGGAACGCAAGGAACGGCATCTTTTCGCGATACCCGACCGGAGCATCCTTGATCCGGCTGACGACAAAGCGCTTGGCGAAACGCTTGGCAAAAACCTCAAAGGTCACCAGCCGCGCGAACAAGAACAGCAGAATGCTGAAACCAACCGCCTCGATATACGTCATGATGCGGCCATCGGGGCTGGTCGCGCGCAGAATATAGGCCACCTCGTTCAACGAACTGTCCCAATCGGCCAACCGCTGGCGCAAGGTTTCGCGGAACGCTTTGCCCTGTTCCTGGGTCTTCATCAGGGCGGATGCGGCCGGGTTTTCGGGGCCCATTGACTGTGATGTCGGCGCGCCGCCTTCGCCGTCCTGTTCGGTCGCCACCGCGCCGGGCACCTGAGGCGTTGCAATCAACCGGCCGTTCGGGTCCACGACGATAACGCCGATTCCGCTTTCAGAGGCAGCACGGATTGCCTGTTCCAGTTTCGGAGAAACGACTGTGCCCGCATCCTGCTGGGCGGTCGCGCCGGCTGGGATGGCCAGAAAGGCGAGCAACATTAGCAGAGCCCGAAAAATCTGTCGCATCGCGTTTCCCCGTAAATTTCCCACCCGCAAACTAAGCCACCTCTGATCCGCAACACAATGACCGAGGCTTCAGGATTCTACCATGGCGCGTATCAGCCCAACGTTTGATCGAAATTGGGTTGCAGAAATGGCACAAACAGGAATGCAAGATTGCATTTGGGGCGAAATGGAATAGCAAGGTTCATAGGATTTGCCGAAAGGGGGCGCGGCTTGGCCGCTTCCGCCAATGGCTAAACGGAACAACAATACCGGATCCTGCGCAATGAATGGGGCTGCGCTGTGGTTCGAGAGGGACGAAGGACATAGGCCACGCAACCGGAACATTTGTCCGGTGTGGCGGACGCGGCATCGGTCGCGTTTTGTCTGCACGACCTGAGCGCGAAAGGACCGATATGGGACAGAACGGCTCAGAACCGCTTTCGGCGCGCGTGATGGGACGGAGTCCGCGCGTGATGCTATATAGCCATGATACCTTCGGGCTTGGCCATTTGCGGCGGTCACGCGCCCTTGCCAGCGCGATAACCGCGGCGGATCCGGGGGCATCGGCCCTGATCTTGACCGGGTCGCCTGTGGCGGGACGATTTACCTTTCCCCATCGCGTGGACCATATCCGCCTGCCCGGCGTAACCAAACGCAGCGATGGCACCTATGAATCCCAAACGCTCGGCATGGATATAGACGCGACCACGTCTTTGCGGTCGGGGCTGATCCAATCGGCCATCGAACAATATGATCCCGATCTTCTGATCGTGGACAAGGAACCCACCGGGTTTCGCGGTGAACTTCTGGACGCACTGAACGATCTTGTTGAGCGCGGCACCACCAAAATTGTGCTGGGCCTGCGCGACGTGCTGGACGAACCCGAGGTTCTGGCCCGCGAATGGGAGCGCAAAAACGCCATTGCCGCGACCGAAACCTTTTATGATGAAATATGGGTCTATGGCGTGCGCAGCGTCTATGATCCGACGCGCGGTCTGGACCTGAGCCAGCAGGCGCGGGCGCGGATGCATTGGACAGGATATTTGCGCCGCACCGTGTGTTCGCCCCCAACGGAAAACGAAGCGCCCTATATCCTTGTTACTCCGGGCGGCGGCGGCGACGGCGAAGCAATGGTCAACCTTGTTCTCGCCGCTTACGAAAAAGACCCCGACCTGATCCCACGCGCCAAGATCGTCTACGGTCCGTTTTTGTCTGGCGACACCCGACGCGATTTCGAAACCCGTGTCGAACGGCTTAATGGGCGGGTCAGCGCCGTTGGCTTTGAATCGGAAATTGAACGCCTGTTCGCGGGTGCGCAGGGTGTGATCTGCATGGGTGGCTACAACACTTTTTGCGAAGTGCTTTCGTTCGACAAACGCGCGGTGATCGTGCCGCGCACAATACCGCGCCTTGAACAATACATTCGCGCCAGCCGGGCCGAGGAGTTGGGCCTTGTGCGCATGTTGGATGAACGGCGCGACGGCATGACGGTCGATGCCATGATCGGCGCGATCCGGTCACTGCCTTATCAAAACCCACCCTCAGCCGCGATTTCGGACGGGTTGCTGGACGGGCTCGACTATGTGACCGACCGCGTCCACACATTGTGTGATCAGCTTCAGACCCGCGCCGCAGAATGACATCGCCAGCAGCCAAGATCGCGGTGGTGGTCAAAGGCTGGCCACGCCTGTCAGAGACGTTCGTCGCGCAAGAACTGGTGGCGCTGGAGGCGGCTGGACTGACGCTGGGGCTGTGGTCGTTGCGCCACCCAACCGACACAGCAACGCATCCACTGCACGACAGGCTGACCGCTCAGGTGACCTACTTGCCGGAATATCTGCGCGACGATCCCCGCCGGGTTGCCCAAGGTGTGCTGCGGTCTTTGACACGACGCGGGTTTTGGCGCGCATTTGCCACCTTTTTGCACGACTATCGGCGCGACCGTACACGCAACCGCCTGCGCCGCTTTGGGCAGGCCTGCGTTCTGGCCGCCGAATTGCCAGAGGATATCGCAGGGCTTTATGCGCATTTCCTTCATACGCCCGCCTCTGTCACGCGATACGCCGCTATGATCCGGGGGTTGCCGTGGAGCTTTTCCGCCCATGCCAAGGATATCTGGACGTCCGAAGACTGGGACCTGAGCGAAAAGCTGGACCCGGCAATGGGTGGCGCGGCCTTTGGGGCCACGTGCACTGCCTTCGGGGCAGACCACCTGCGCGAGCTTGCAAACGGCGGCACGCCCGTGCACCTGATATATCATGGTCTCGATTTTGCCCGCTTTCCCGATCCGCCGGATCGCCTGCCTCGCGAAGAGAATGCACCGCTAACGCTCTTGTCGGTAGGACGGCTGGTCGAAAAAAAAGGCTTTGACCGGCTGATCGCGGCGCTGGCCCTGCTGCCTGCCGATCTGGACTGGCGCTGGGTGCACATCGGCGGAGGCACATTGTCCGAAAGTTTGCAGGCCAGTGCACAGGAACTTGGGGTTGCTGACCGCATCGATTGGCAGGGGGCACGCGCGCAACCGGATGTTATCGCGGCGATGCGCGGCGCCGATCTTTTTGTTCTTCCCAGCCGTGTCGCCGCTGACGGAGACCGCGATGGTTTGCCAAATGTGCTGATGGAGGCCGCGCTGCAACGCCTGCCCATTCTGTCCACTCCGATATCGGCGATCCCGGAGTTCATCACGACAGGCGTCCACGGAACGCTCAGCGATGATGCGCCCGAAGCGCTCGCCGCCTCCATCACCGCGCTTGCCGCCGAACCAGAACGCGCCGCGCGCATGGCCGATGCGGCTTTCGACCGGCTGAGGGCGGAATTTGCGATGCAGCCGGGCATTGACCGCCTTGCCGGGTTGCTGCGCGGCATGACCCGCGGGACGCCATGAACTGGGTCGCGTATTACGCACCTCTGAAATCCCCCGATCATCCCACACCATCGGGTGACCGCGAAATGGCGCGCAACCTCAAGTCAGTCGTGGCGCAGGCCACCGGCCTGCCTGTCCACCTTGCCGCGACGCTGCGCAGCCGGGACGGGGTCGGGGATGTCCGGGCTCAACAACGGCTGATGGCTCAGGCCGACGCGGTCGCCCAAGAGCTGGTTGCGCGCTGGCGACCGAACCCGCCACGCCTTTGGATCACCTACCACAATTATTACAAGGCCCCCGATCTGATCGGCCCCAGCGTCGCGCGCGCCCTGTCTGTTCCCTATGTCCTGATCGAGGCCACCCGCGCGCGGAAACGGCTGAACGGGCCGTGGGCGATGTTTGCCCAGCAGGCCGAAGCGGCGACAGACGCGGCAAAGCTGGTATATTACATGACGGCACATGACCGCGACACGCTGGAACGCGACCGCCCCGCCGGGCAGCGTTTGATCCATCTGCCACCGTTCCTGCCCGCATGCCAACTTCCGGAAGCGGGCACAGGTGCCGGGCCGATGCTGTCGGTGGGTATGATGCGACCCGGGGATAAACGGGCCTCTTATCGCCTCCTTGCCGAAACCCTTTCCCTTGTCGAAACACCGGATTGGCGGCTCGACATCGTTGGCGACGGTCCGACCCGGGCAGAGGTTGCAGAATTGATGCGCCCGCTTGGCAATGGGATCAGGTTTCACGGCGCATTGCCACGCGATGCGTTGGACAGGCTTTACGCCAATGCATCCCTGTTTTTGTGGCCCGGCGTGAACGAAGCCTACGGGATGGTGTATCTTGAGGCGCAGTCCTATGGCGTTCCGGTCATCGCCCAAGACCGTCCCGGCGTTCGCGACGTTCTTGCCCGACAAGCCAGTGACACCGCGTATCCGTCCCCTGAACAGGGTACCGCAGTCCTTGCCGCGCGGATTGACGCGATGCTGACGTCCCAGACCTTGCGCGACAACGCCGCTTGTGCAGCACGCGCGCATATCGCGCGTGATCACCTCTTGCCAGCCGCCCGCGACCGCATCACCCTCGGGCTGCAACCACTATTGGAGGATCTGTCATGATCCGTCGTCTTGCCTTGTTGCGCCACGGGCGAACCGCATGGAACCGTCAGGGCCGCATTCAGGGCAGCACAGACGAACCCTTGGACGCCGAGGGAAGAACGGAGGTGTCGCAATTCAGCCTGCCCGGCCCGTGGGATGCCGCCCGGCTGTGGTCGAGCCCGCTTGGCCGCGCGCGCGAAACGGCCCGGATCGTTGCCGGGCGCGAACCCGAGATCACCCCGGACTTGCGCGAAATGGATTGGGGCAGATGGGAAGGCCAGCGCGGCGTTGATCTGGCTGCCGATCCGCAAAGCGGCTTCCGACACATCGAGGACTGGGGGTGGACCTATCGTCCGCCCGGCGGCGAAAGCCCCGCCGATCTGCGTGATCGGCTGCTGCCGTGGGTGGACACGTTGACTGGCGATAATCTCGCTGTTTGTCATATCGGCGTGATGCGGGTTCTGCTGGCGCTGGCCACCGCGTGGAATTTTGACGGCCCCGCCCCTTTTCGGGTCAAACGCAACCGGCTGTTTGTGCTCATGGACGATGGCAACGGGCTGAAACTGCAAAGCGACGAGCCCGTGCGCCTGGTGCGGCGGGAGGGGGCATGAAGCTTTGTATTGTTGTAACTCATCTTTTGGGCACCGGCCATCTGCGCCGCGCGGCGGTCCTTGGACGCGCGGCTGCCAGTGCGGGGGTCGATGTCACGATACTGTCTGGCGGCATGCCTGTCACAGGGCTTGAAACTGGCAATGCACGGTTGGTCCAGCTACCGCCGCTACGCTCGGATGGTGTGGATTTCTCGACCCTTCTGGACGACACGGGCACGCCGGCCAGTGATGCCTACAAGACCCAACGCAGCGACCGGCTTGCGCAAGAGATCACGGCATTCGCACCAGACGTCCTGTTGACTGAACTTTATCCGTTCGGGCGCCGCGGTCTGGCCCATGAATTCACAACAGCCATTCAAACCGCGCGGGGTTTACCCCGCCCGGCCGCTGTGGCCGCGTCGATCCGCGATATCCTCGCGCCACCCTCCAAACCCAAACGGGTGGTGCAGACCGAAGCGGTCCTTGCCGAATACTATGATGCTGTTCTGGTGCATTCCGACCCAGATGTCGTGCCTTTGAGCGCCAGTTGGCCGGTATCACCATTTTTGCAGGAGCGTTTGCGCTATACCGGCTTTGTCGCCCCCGCGGCACCTTCAGGCGAAAGCGGGATCGCAGGACAAGGCGACATACTGGTCAGCGCCGGGGGCGGGGCGGTGGGACGCAACCTTTTCGAAAAAGCGGTTCAGGCCGCAAGGCTGATGCCGGGACAGAAATTCCGGCTGTTGGTCGGCGGACAGGACGCAGAGGTGGTGCGGGCCTCTCTGATCGCAGAGGCACCCGACAACGTCACAGTTGAAGGGCTGCGCCCGGATTTCCGAAACCTGCTCGCGTGCGCGGCCTGTTCGCTGAGCCTTTGCGGCTACAACACCGCGATGGACATATTGCAAACCGGTGTGCCTGCTCTGTTTGTTCCGTTCGACGACGGAAACGAAGTCGAACAGACCCTGCGCGCCCGATGCCTGTCACAGTTGACCGGGATCGACATGATGATCGGGGCGGAAATCACTGCGCAATCCCTCGCAGCGCGCCTTGGCGCGCTTTGCGCGACGCAGCGCCGTCCGGTATCCTCCCACCAATTCGACGGCGCGATGCGAAGCATCGAATTTCTTGAGGATCTCGCCCATGCCCGCGCGGCCTGACCTTTCAAAGCTCAACAATGCGCTGGCCGAATGCCGGGCGGCGAACGCCATGCCCCGTCTGTGGCTGCGTGACGACGACGCGATCACGCCGACCCACGCGTTGGACCGATTGCACGAACTTTCCGAGGCGACGGGGGTAGCGGTTCATCTGGCGGTGGTCCCAAGGGGTGCGACACCCGCGTTGGGTGCCTATGTATCCGCGACACCGAATTTCATTCCAATGGTGCATGGATTTGCGCATCAAAGCCATGCGCCGGAAGATGAGAAAAAGGCCGAATTCGGGGCACATCGTCCCCTGCCCGCACGCATGGCCGACGCCAGGGCGGGCTTGGCACGGTTGTCGTCAGTGTTTGGACCGTCTCTGTTTGCTGCCTTCGTCCCACCTTGGAACCGGATGGCCTCGGACATGGGCGATGCGCTCGCTGATGCCGGCTTTGTCATGCTATCCACATACGGCCCGCGCGCCTCGGCGCAAGCAGCCAAAGGGCTGGTCCAGATCAACGCCCATGTAGATCCCATCGACTGGCGCGGAACCCGAGGGCTGATGGATGCCGACCTCATCCTTGAACGGCTGTGTGAGACATTGCACGGACGCGCGAACGGTGACAGTGATCCAAGCGAACCGCTGGGTATTCTCACCCACCACCTTGTGCACGATGCGGCAATCTGGGACTTTTGCGAATGGCTGCTTGGGGTTTTGCTGGATCAAGGTGCGACCCCCTGGCGCGCCGATGAAGGGATACCCTCGACATGAGCAGACTTGACAGCATGCTGCGCCGCCTCACCGCCCAGCGCGACGGATTGAACTGGGCCGCAGGTCAGATCGCCGATACGGAAGGCGACGTTCTGGATCTCGGACTTGGTAACGGGCGCACTTTCGACCATTTGCGCGAAGCCTTGCCCAATCGCCGCATCCGGGTCATCGACCGGGTCCTGCAATGTCATCCAAGCTGTATCCCTCCGATCGAAGATTTTCTGGAAGGCGAAGCCGACGCGATGCTCGCCGCGCTTGCCGCGGAAGGCGCGCGGTTTGCCCTTGCGCATTACGATCTGGGTTTCGGTGTGAAAGATCAGGATGTCGCCGAAGCCGCCCGGCTCAGCCCCTATATCGGCGCGGTCATGGCCCCCGGCGGCTTGATCATTTCGGGCCAGCCGCTTGTCGGCTTCACAGAAGTCACCGGACCGGATTCGATCCCAGTTGACCGGTATCTTTTCTACCGCGCCTAAACCCGCACCCCTTGCACCCAAGTGCCCCGAATGGCGGGCATTTTGCCTGCCATCCGAATCCGCACCAGATCGGCGCGCGTCCCGATCACAAGGCGCCCGCGATCATTCAAACCGACCGCGTCGGCAGGTGTCTTTGTGACCGTTCGCAGACCCCGCGCGAGATCACCCCACAACTGCCCAAGACGCACTGCCCCTGTCAGCAACGCAGCGGGCACATAGTCAGAAGATAGGATATCCAACAGCCCTGCCTCGGCCAGATCGGCCGCCGCCACATTACCTGAATGCGATCCCCCGCGCACAAGGTTTGGGGCCCCCATCATCACGGCGATGTCCTGTTGACGACAGGCGGCGGCGGCCTCTGTCGTCGTTGGGAATTCCGCCAACCGAATGCCATGTCCCGCCGAAGTTGCCACCTGTTGCGCGGTCGTGTCATCGTGGCTTGCCAACACTGCCCCAAGACGGCGGGCCTCGGCCACTGCCTGCGCTTCATGTGCCTCACCGAACTTTTGGCGCACCTCAAGCAAATGCGCGGCATGGGCGTCAAATGCCGCTCTCTCCATACGATGTTTGCTCATCACATATGTACGGAACCTTTCGAAATCGCGAAATTGCCGTTGCCCGGGCGTGTGATCCATCAGGGAAACAATGCCAACGCGATCCTCTTCTCCGAAAGCCGCCATTTCCTCGGCCAGCGTTTCCGAGCAAATCTCGGCACGCAAATGCAAAAAATGGCAGATCCTGAGATGCCCCGCTGCCCGCATACCCATCAGTTTGGTTGCAAGGGACCGGGCATAGGGCACATAGCGCGCCGCCTCGTCCAGAACCGACCCCACCCGCATGGCGTCAAAAACCGTGGTAATGCCAGCGCCAGCCAATTCCGCATCATGAGCAAGGATCGCAGCGTCATGTGGCCAATACACCTTGGGGCGCGGCTGCATGTGGCGCTCAAGGTTGTCCGTGTGCAATTCGATCAGACCCGGTGCGATCATGTCGCCGTCCATATCCTGCGCCCCCGCAGGCACCGAAGGGCCCTCAAGAATGTCGCTGATTTCACCGTCCTTTATCACCAAGGCCCCCCGGCGCAGGTCGTCAGGCAGGATCAACGTCGCATTGGCAAGGATTATCGTCTCTGTCATGTCTGCCCTACGTCCCGACCTTATGTGGTTCACAAACCAGCAGGCCCTGATGATACCCACTCGATATGCCATTTATTTCCTTCCGCCTCCAGATGCACCGTGGGCGCGTTTTGCAACCGCGTGGCTGGGATGGGATTGCGTCACCGGACAAATGGTGGAACCGCCCGAAACCGACCTGCCCGCCGACACCATTCGGGCGGTCACGCAAACACCGCGCCAATACGGGCTGCATGCGACGCTCAAGCCGCCCTTTCGCCTGCATCCGGATCACGATAGCACCAGCTTGCACAACGCGTGCGCCGCCTTGGCGGCACGGATACCGCCCGCACGCGCGGATGGCCTTTCGCTGCGACGGTTGGGCCGGTTTCTCGCCCTCTGTCCGGAAGGTGATACCGCTGGGATAAACGGGCTTGCCGCAGCTTGCGTTACTGATCTGGATGCCTTCCGCGCGCCACTGTCTGCTGCCGAGGCCGACCGCCGCCGTCAAAAGGCGGATCTGTCACCGGAACAAGATGCGATGCTGGCGCGCTGGGGCTATCCTTATGTGCTTGATCAATTTCGGTTTCACATCACGCTCACCAGCCGCATGGAAAAACCAACCCGGACGACCGTCGAAACCGCACTGGCCGCCCGGCTGGCCCCGCTGCTGCCGCGGCCTTTCGCGATTTCCCAAATCGCGTTGGTCGGCGAGGATGGCGATGGGCGTTTTCATCTTTTGCACAGTTATGCGCTGACCGGACAAGGCGCACCGGGATGTGGACCTGTGCGTCCCGGCTGATCCCGCCGATTTCGCCAGCGGCCATCGCATTCCATGTCAAAGGGGCATTCGCGTCCCCCGGATCTTTGCGGCGCTGATTGCAAATCACCCAAGCTCAAAACCCGATTGCACCCTATCGTTTCAGCGTTTCAGCCACTATATCCACTTCGACTCTTCTCAACAGTGGTGCCCCATGTCCTTTGATCGTTCCATCAAGATCGCTCCCTCGATCCTTTCCGCCGATTTCGCAAACTTCGGTGCCGAGATCGAAGCTATTGAAGCGCAAGGCGCGGATTGGGTGCATATCGACGTCATGGACGGGCATTTCGTGCCCAACCTCACTTTTGGCGCGATGGCGGTCAAAGCGTTCCGCAAACATGTCAAAACAGTTATGGACGTGCATCTGATGATTGCGCCCGTGGATCCTTTCATCGACGCCTATGCCGAAGCGGGTGCCGATATCCTGACCGCTCATATTGAGGCAGGGCCCCACATTCACCGCACCCTTCAGGCGATACGCGGCGCGGGTATGAAAGCTGGCGTGGCCCTAAATCCCGGCACGCCGGCTTCGGCAATCGCGCATTTGCTTGATCTGACCGATCTGGTCTGCGTCATGACTGTGAACCCCGGCTTCGGTGGCCAGAAGTTCATCGACATGACGGCCAAGGTGCGCGAATTGCGCGCAATGATCGGAGACCGCCCGGTGCATATTGAAATTGACGGCGGCGTCGACCCCGTCACGGCACCTCTTGTTGCACAGGCCGGCGCTGATGTGCTGGTGGCGGGCTCTGCAGTGTTCAAGGGCGGATCGGTTCAAACGCCCGAGGTCTACGGAGACAATATCCGCGCGGTGCGCGCAGCGGCAAACGGTGTCTATGCCTGATCCGGTTCATGTCTGGCGCGCCGTCTGGGTCACAGGCGCGGGCCTGCGCATTTGGGACATGCGCGGCGCGGAAAATATCGCCATGCACAATGTGACATTACCCGAAGGTGCGGATGCGCTTGACGGTCTCGACACCTTGACCTCTGACAGCGATGACGCCCGCCCCACCGTTGTGTGTGGATACGTTGGGGCAAAACCTTCTCCGGTGCCCTGCCCGCCCCTTGCCACACCGTTGCGGCGCGAAACGATCATTGCAACACCTATTTTGCGGCAGCAAGAGCCCCCGGTCATTTCCGGCGGGGCGGAAATTGCGATTGCCGGATATCTGGAAGCCCACCCCAAATTTGACGGGGTAATCGTGACAGTGGCAGAGCAAACACTCTGGTCCCATATCTCGGCGGGCGAGGTGGTCAGCATGATGGCCTTTGAAACACCCCGACTGGCCGCCGCGCTGAATGCCTCCTATAGACCTGGCCCTGCCTTCGATGCCGCCTTGTCGGACACGCAAACACGCCCGGAACGGATTGCCGCGCATCTGGCGCAGGCACGCACGGGTGAGTCAGGACAGGAATTGGCCCATCTGATTGGCGCGGAAATCGCGGCGGCACGGCCTTATTGGCTTGGTCAGTTGGTGACCGTGCTTGCCGATGATAGCGCAGGCGAACCCTATGCCGCTGCATTGCGCACGCAGGGTGCGATGATCGAAAGCGCTGCCCTTACGCCATATTTTCTTGCCGGATGCGCGACCATTGTGAACGGCTGAACCGCGTCACGGGTCGAGTTGTTCTGCAAATGTGTCCAACAGGCGATGTTTGAGGATCTTGCCGGTGGGTGCGGCGGGCAGGCTGCTGGCAAGAATGATTTGGCGTGGGCGTTTGTATCCGGCCAAGCGTTCGGCGACAAAGGCCCGCAAATCGTCAGGTGACAACGTGCAGCCGTCCGGCACCTGACAAAAGGCCAGAACCTGTTCATCGCCCGCAGCCACGCGCCCGATCACGGCCGACTGGATTACCTGCGGATGGTCGTTGAGGGCCGCTTCGACCTCGGGCGGGTAGACGTTGAAACCGCCATGAATGATCAATTCTTTTGAACGACCAAGGATATGCACATGGCCCCTGTCGTCGATGCAGCCCAAATCGCCTGTCCGCATCCAGCCTTGCGAGTCCAACGCGCGGGCGGTTTCCTCGGGGTTGCGGAAATAGCCCTTCATGATGTGTGGCCCTCGGGTCAGAACCTCTCCCTCGCCGTCTCCACCGCCTGGGACGGTTTCATCAATACGGACCTCGACCTGAGGCAGAGGTGGGCCGACCGAGATATCCGGATCGCCGATTTCGTTTCGCGTCGCCGACACGCCCGCTGTGGTTTCGGTCATGCCGTATCCATTCTGGACCGCCACTCCATAAAAGGCTTCGGCCTTGCGCTTCCATGTGGGATCAAGAGGTGCCGCCCCTGAGGACACATAGCGCAGCGTATCGCTTGGAAGTCGGTCGTACCCTTTTTCCTTGGTGTATTGCATCAGCAGCGCGTGCATTTGCGGAACCGCTGACAGCAGGGTCACGCCACTTGTCAAAGCCTCGTAAAGCGCAGCCGCACTAAAGCGCGGCTCGAACCGGATCTGCGCCCCGGCATAGGTTGCGGCAGTCACGACCGAGGCCAAACCGAAAACATGGGTGACAGGAAGCACACCATAGATAACGTCATTCGTGGTCATTTCGCGCAAGTTTGAGGATGTCATACCACCAAAGCGCAGGTTGTCATGGGTCAGCATGACGCCCTTGGGCGTGCCGGTCGTGCCGGTCGTATACAGCAGGACCGCAACATCGCGATCCGGATCCGGGTCGCTGGAACGCGCGACAAGGTGCACCGTGCCGAATTTCCCCGTTACGGGCTGCGAACCCAGCCGATCTGCATGGGCCTGCGCATCCCGCGAGACCGCCGTGGTCAGAACGATGGCAGCGGGTGTGGCATGCTCCACCACGCGGGCCAGTTCTGCTTCGGTCTGGCGTGCATTGAACGGGATCGCAATCGCGCCCAGCCGTGAACACCCGAACAGGAAAGCCACGGTGGCGGTACTGTTTTCCGACAGGATCATGACCCGATCGCCGGGCATGACACCTGCATCGCGCAGGGTTTGGGACGCGTCCTCGACCGCCTTCCCCAACGCACCCCATGTCCAGTTCGTTCCCGTCGGATCGCTGACGGCTGGCGCATCGGGCCGCGTGTTGATCTGGTTATCCAGATATCCGTGCCATTTCGCGTCAACCATGCGCGTTCCCTCCCCTGATTTCCCTTGTGGCCAGTGGCCAATCAGCCGCCGAAATTCGGGCTTCTTTTTTCAAGGAATGCCGCAATGCCTTCTGCCGCTTCTTCCCCGCCTGACGCGCGACCCATTTCGTTCCGCTCGATATCAAGTTGCATCGCCTCTGTCGCTTCGTAGGCGGTTGCGACCATGCCGCGAATGACACCTTGCGCCACGCGCGGGCCAAGGGCGACTGCATCCGCCAGCGCCATCGCGGTGGCTTCCGCCTGACCTTCCGGCACAACCGCATTGATCGCACCAAGGGCATGCAGGCGCTCTGCAGTAACCGGGCGGGCCAGCAAGCACATCTCCATTGCCAGCGGTCGCGGAACAAGGCGAGAAAGCGCGGAGGTCAGCCCCCCGTCCGGCACGAGGCCCGCTTTCACATAGGCTGCCGTGAACTTCGCCCCCTCGGCGGCCACGATCATGTCGCAGGCCAATGCCAGCGATGCCCCAGCCCCTGCGGCACCGCCTTCGACGGCGGCAATGACGGGCACAGGACAGGCCCGGATCATCCGGACCAGATCGTGCAAATCGTCAATCTTGGCGCGCCGTTCATATTCCGGCAACGTGCGCCGCTCGATCAACACGTTCAGATCACCCCCGGCGCAAAAGAACCCGCCCTCGGACGTCAGGATAACGGCGCGCACACGAGGTTCCACCGCAGTTTCCATGGCCTGCTTGATGCAGGCATAAAGGTCTGCCGACAACGCCCCGCGCCGGGTTGTGTTCATGTTGACAACCAAAAGGCGGTCGCCGCGATCGTCCATGCGAGCAAGAGTCATTTCGGGTTCCTTATCAGTTTGAAGACACCGCTGGACCGCGCCAGAACGCTGCCGTCCACCGCCGTCAGTTCGGCATCGCAGTTAAGCAGCGTGCGGCCACCGCCCGCGACGCGCCCGGTTGCCACGACGCGTCCGGGAAGGCCGGGTGCCAGATAATGCGTGGTAAACGATACCGTCACAACCGAACCGATTTCGTCGCCGGGAACGGTACGCGACGCGGCAAAGCCCGATGCCGCATCCAGCATCATCGCCACGATTCCGCCATGCAGGCTGCCGTTGCGGTTGAGGTGGCGCGCGTCGATATCCAGAACGACGCGCGCTGTTCCATCGGCGGGGCTCAGATCAATGTCGTATCCGACAAGTTCCTGAGCCCCGCTGCCGATAGACGAGGCATCATTACGCAGCGCTGAGGGCAATGAACCTCTCCAGATGGTGATCGGCGTCGCCAAATCGGTGATCGGTCATCACGATGCGCTTGGCGATATGGGCTAGTTCGTATTCCTGCGTCATGGCAATGCCGCCGTGCATCTGGATGGCTTCTTCGGCCACCAAACGGCCCACACGCCCGATCAGGTTCCGTGCCGCTGCAATATTCATGTCGCGGATACGTGTGCTGTCGTCCATGTAGCCCGCCGCGCGTATGACGCTCGACCGGGCCTGTTCCAGTTCGATCAGCATATCCGCCATGCGGTGCTGCAACGCCTGGAATGTGCCGATCGGGCGGCCAAACTGCTTGCGCGTGGCAAGATATTCGCGGGTCAGGCCGGTCGCGGTTTCCATGGCACCAAGCGCCTCGGCAGACAAGGCGACATGCGCGAGTGCGAGCACATCGCACAACGCCGCATATCCTTCACCCGCCGCACCAAGCCGCGCAGAAGCGGGCACGCGCACGCCGTCCAGCGTCACCTCTGCGGCACGTCCACCGGCCAGCATCGGATACCCATTCATCGTGATACCGGCCGTATCGGTCGGCACCAGAACGAGGCTGATGCCCGCCTCATCACCCGCCGCACCGCTTTCACGGGCTGAGACGATCAGGTGGCCTGCGGCTTCGGCGTTCACAACAACGGCCTTGCGACCATCAAGAACGATCTCGTCACCATCAGCGCGCAGAGAGGTTTCCACGTGGCTCAGGTCATAGCGGCTGACCGGTTCGCCATGTGCAAGCGCCAGATGCGCGCCACCCGCGATCACGTCTTCGACCAGCGCCTGCTGATCTTCGGATCCGACAGCGGCGATCAACCTGCCCCCCAGAATCGCGGTGTCCAGAATCGGCTCCACGACGCCTGCACGGCCCAGTTCCTCGAACACGACAGAGATATCAAAGCCAGCGCCACCAAAGCCGCCCTGTTCTTCGGTAAAGAGCGCGGCGATCACACCCAGCTCGGCCAACTGAGACCAGATCTCGGCGCTCAGGCCGGTATCGCTTTCCAAAATGGCATTGCGGGTTTCCGTGTCATAACGATCACGCAGGAAACGGCGCAGCGTGTCCTGCAACATCTGGCGTTCTTCGGTCAGATCAAAGTTCATCGGCCACCTCCCAACATGGTCTTGGCAATAATGCCGCGCTGGATTTCATTGGAACCGCCAAAGATGGAAAGCTTGCGGTTGTTGAAATACTGCGGCGCGGTCGAACCGGCATAGTCCGGACCGATCGGATCGTTGTCGCCTTCCACCGTTTCGGACGGGAACGGCATCGCGTAGGAGCCGACCGCCCGCCGGGCAAGATCGTTGATCTCCTGACGGATAATCGTGCCCTTAACCTTGAGCATCGACGCCTCGACCCCGGGCGCTTCACCCGAAGCGGCCTTGGACACGATACGCAGGTTCGAGGTGGACAAGGCCATCAGATCAATCTCGACCTGCGCCACGCGCGCCGCAAAATGCGGGTTCTCGATCAACGGGCGACCGTTGGCGCGTTCCGCGCGGGCGATCCGTTTGACCTGTTCAAGACCCGCCTCGCTGAAACCGACACCCGCGATATTGGTGCGTTCGTGGGTCAGCAGATACTTGGCATAGGTCCAACCCTTGTTTTCTTCGCCCACAAGGTTTTCGACCGGAACCTTCACGTCGGTAAACCAAACCTCGTTCACCTCATGCGTGCCATCAAGAAGAATGATCGGACGCACTTCGATACCGGGAGTGTCCATGTCGATCAGAAGGAAAGAAATGCCTTCCTGCTGTTTGACGTCCACGTCGGTGCGCACAAGGCAGAAAATCTTGTCCGCGTGCTGGCCGAGCGTGGTCCATGTCTTTTGACCATTAACGATATAATGGTCCCCGTCCCGAACGGCACGGGTCTTCAGGCTGGCAAGGTCGGACCCCGCGCCCGGTTCGGAATAGCCCTGACACCACCAGTCGCTGCCATCAAGGATCCGTGGCAGATAGTAATCCTGCTGTTCCTTGCTACCAAACTTCATCAAAACAGGGGCCAGCATCGACAGGCCAAACGGCACGATCCGTGGCGCATTGGCGCGGGCAGCCTCTTCTTCGAAGATGTGCCGTTGAACCGCATTCCACGCGGCCCCGCCGAATTCCTTGGGCCAGTTCTGCGCAAGCCAGCCGCGATCATTCAGGATCGCATGCCAGCGTTCGATATCCTGTTTGCTCAAACTGTCGTGGCCCTGCCGGACCTTGTCACTCAGGTCTTTGGGCAGGCTGGTTTCAAGGAATGCGCGCACTTCGTCACGGAAGGCAATTTCCTCGGGTGAATAGCTCAGGTCCATACGACTTCCCCTTGGGTTCAGATTTCAGAATGATCGGCGGCGTGCCGCCACCGACCGTGATGTGGTGCAAGGTGGCGCTCAGCCCGCCTTGTTCAAATCGTCAAAGCTTCGACCTTCGGCCACCAATTGCTCCAGCAAAGGTGCAGGTTGCCAGAAATAGTCATCTTCCTTGGCATAGCCTCGAATATCATCGAGCAATGCAGGCAGCCCCTGCAAATCCGCCCATTTCAACGGTCCTCCGTGATACCGCGGAAACCCATAGCCAAAGAGCAGGGTCATATCCACGTCCAACGGACGGCGCGCGATGCCTTCGCCTACGACCTTGGCGGCCTCGTTCACCATGGCGGCCATGTAACGACGCACGATGTCCTCGGCTGTGAATTCGCGCGGGGTGATCCCCTTTTCAGCGCGCTCAGCGGCGATGTGGTCCGCGACCTCTGGATTGGGTGTGCGGGTGCGGCTCCCTTTTTCGTAGATGTAATACCCCTTGCCGGTCTTCTGTCCGAAATGGCCATTTTCGCAGAGCTTGTCGGCAAAGCTCACGTCACGGGCGCGGAGGTCCATGCCTTCTGCCCGGCGCCGCTTGCGCACGGCCCACCCGATATCCAGCCCCGCCAGATCGCCCACGGCATAGGGCCCCATGGCAAAGCCGAATGCTTCCAGCGCGTCATCAATCTGGAACGGCGATGCACCATCGAGGATCATGTGGTCGGCAGCGGTGCGGTACACAGCAAGAATGCGATTGCCGATAAACCCGTCGCAGACCCCTGCACGCACGCTGATCTTGCCCAACTTCTTGCCAAGCGCAAAGCCGGTGGCCACCACGTCAGGCGCGGTCTTGTCCGCGACAACCACCTCAAGCAGTTTCATCACATGCGCAGGCGAGAAAAAGTGAAGGCCGATCACGTCCTGCGGACGAGATGTCATGGCCGCGATTTCATCGACATTCAGATAAGAGGTGTTTGTGGCCAACACGGCACCGGGCTTGCAAATCGCATCCAGCTTGGTGAACACGTCCTTCTTGATGCTCATTTCCTCGAACACCGCCTCGATCACCAGATCGACATCGGCCAACGCATCGTATTCAGTGGCGAGCGAGAGCCCGGAACCGGTCATATGATCAAAGCTGTCCTGACTGATCTTGCCACGCTTGAGCGCGCCGGACAGGTTGCCCGCGACGCGGCCCCTTGCCGCCTCAGCCGCATCATCCGACATTTCCACAAGCGTCACGCGCAATCCGGCAAGAAGTGCCGCTGTCGCGATCCCTGCACCCATGGTGCCGCCGCCGATCACGCCGATTGAAGCAACCTCGCGCGGGGCGACGCCCTTGAGTTCGGGGAGTTTGCCCACCGCCCGCTCCGAGAAAAACGCATGGATCAATCCCTGTCGCTGATCCGTAGCCATCAATTCCATGAACAATTCGCGTTCACGCTTCATGCCTTCAGCAAAGGGCAATTCACATGCGGCCTGAATACCACGAATGGCGACCGCGGGCGAAAGCTGGCCGCGCGATTTCTTCAACGCCGCTTCATAGGCCGCGTCAAAATCAATCGCCTCAGGAGCGGGCATTTCGCTGACCGCGCGGCGCGAAGCACCCGCGTCTATAAGTTCACGGGCATAGGCCAATCCGATTTCACGCGGATCACCATCCTCGATCCGGTCCAGCACACCGAGTTCCAGCGCCTCGGCTGCACCGATCTGGCGTCCGGTTGTAATAACTTCAATGGATTTTTCGACACCGATCAGGCGCGGCAAACGCTGGGTGCCACCCGCACCCGGCATCACACCGATCAGAACCTCAGGCAGGCCAACACGCGCAGACGGAACGCCAATACGATAATGCGACCCCAAAGCGATCTCGAGGCCTCCGCCCAAGGCTGTGCCGTGCAAGGCCGATACCACGATCAGCGGCGACGCCTCGATCCGCGTGCAGACATCAGGCAGGAACGGTTCGGTCGGCGGCTTTCCGAATTCCCGGATGTCAGCGCCCGCAAAAAACGTCGTGCCCATCCCATAGATTAGAACGGCTTTCGCCCCGTCCGCCTCGGCGCGGGCGATCCCGTCGACCAACCCCTGACGCACGGCCAGTCCCAGCGCGTTCACCGGCGGATTGTTCGCCGCGAGGATCGCGATATCGTCGTGCAGTTCATAAATTATGGCCGCATCGCTCATGGCTCTTCTCCCTTGGTCTCTTCAGTCCCGGCAGCAGCAGCGCGGAAGGTTCCGGCTCTAGGTTTACCTGCTTGACTGCGTTGCCTACTTCATAGCCACTGTCGTGGAAGTCCTGCAAACCCCATGCGTTTTTGGCGACTAGAAACCTTGCGTCATTCCGCACAGCGGACCACGCAGAACCTCCGGACCGGTGGCATGGCCACGCGAGGGAATCGCACCCCGGTTTTTTGACCCACGCTTGCAAAAATCCGTCGCCTCGTTAACCGTTTGCTGGCTCAACGCGACGACAGGCCCGACCGCCTGCCAAAACCGGGCCAAGACCGGGCCAAGACCGGAATCGAAACAGGGGAACACAGCCAATGATCATCACCGAAATCCGCGTGACCCCTATGATGCTGCCCCTCAAAACACCTTATGTATGGTCGCAAGGCACCGAAGATGCCTTTTGCGTCAACCTGATCGAACTGGTCGGCCAAGATGGCCACATCGGCGTTGGCGAAACCACCACCGCCCCGGATGCTGCTGCGCAGGCCGTTATTCTGCGTAAGATCGGTCAACACTTTATCGGACGTTCGGTGTTTGATGCGCCCCGGATCATGGCCGAGGCCTATCGCGCAAATTTCCTTGTCTTCGGGGGGAACATGCCGCGCTATGCCAACCAGATTATGTGCGGCTTTGACATGGCTGCGCTCGATCTCGCCGGGCAGGCCACGGGCCGACCGGTCTGGGACCTTCTGGGTGGAGCTGTGCGCGATCATGTCGGGTATTTCTATTTCCTTCAGGGGCAAACCATCGACGCGCTGGTCGCTGATGCAAAGGCAGCCGTGGCGCAGGGCCATCCGATCGTCTATCTCAAGGTCGGCATCGACCCGGATCGCGATGTCGCCGCGACAAAGGCTGTCAGGGAAGCCATAGGCGATACACGCCTGCGGCTTGACGCGAACGAAGCATGGGATCCCGCAACCGCCCTGCGGATGATCACGCGGTTGACCCCGTTTGACGTGGAATACATCGAACAACCCACGCCCGCCACATCGCTTGAGGCATTGGGGCAGGTGGCGCGCCAAAGCCCCATCCCCATCGGCGCGGATCAATCCGTTTTCACTTTAAACGAAGTCTACCGTGCGGTCAGCGGCGGCCACGCCCACATGATCGCCGTCGGACCACGCGAAATCGGCGGGCTGCGCCCCATGATCAAGGCCGCCGCCATCGCGGAAGCTGCAGGCTTGAAGCTCTGCATCCATTCCTCCATGACCACGGGAATTACCACGGTCGCCGAACACCATGTTGGGCGCGCGATCCCGAACCTCGATGATGGCAACCAGATCATGTGGCAACTGTTGCAGGACAATATCCTGGCGGCCCCGGATATTGCACCAATCCGGGGACATCTGGCCCTGAGCGACCAACCGGGACTGGGTCTGGAACTGGATTATGACATGATCTCCCGCGCGGCTGAACGTTTCGAGGCACAGAGGGCGACCGGATAACATTTTACCGCGCCCGCCATCTGGTTTACATGCCGAACCAATGGTTACATAATCGACCCAAACAACCGCATCGCAAGATGCGTCAGGATACCATCTCACAAGGTCTGCATCCCGATGGGCACCGTCAACAAAGCACTTTCCCTGCTGCAATACTTCAATCACGCCCGACTGGAAATCGGCCTGACCGAGATGGCCGGATTGTCGGGTGTCAACAAGGCGACGGTTTATCGCTTGATGCGCGAATTGCAGGCACAGGGCTTTGTCGAACAACCACCCGACAGCACCGCGTACCGCCTTGGACCGGAGGTCTTACGCCTTGCTGCTCTACGCGAAGCGGCGGTGCCGCTGCTGACCGTCGCCCGTGAAATCCTTGTCAGGCTTTGTGAGGCGACAGGCGAAACCGCCCATGTCACAATCCTGCGCGGTGACAAACTTCTGTCACTGGCCCATCACTACAGCGCCCGGCACGGCAGCCGCGTTACGATGGAGGACGCCAGCATCCTACCATTCCATGCCACCGCCTCGGGCCTCGCGATCCTGGCCTTTTCCGATGCTTCCTTTGCTCAGGACATCCTGTCGCTGGATCTGGCCACACATACCCCGGACACCCTGACCGATCCCGATACTGTCCGCGATCGCCTGCCGCCGATCCGTGAAACCGGCATCGCGGAATCCATCGGCGGGTTCGAAGCGGACGTGCATTCACTGGCGAGCCCCATCTTCGGAGCAGACGCCCGCCCCGTGGCCGCTGTCGCCGTTGCGGCCCCTGTGGGACGGATGACGCGAGGGCTCAGGGAAGAAACCCGTGTGGCCCTTCTGGAGAACGCGCGCGATCTGACCCGGCGCATCGGAGGGTTTCTGCCCCCGTCCTTCCCGCTCTGACGGTTTGTGCCGTGGTTCCCCCGGCGTTTGTGCCGGGGGCTTGGGTGTTATTGCGCGGCTTTGACGGCGCGTTTGGTGATGACTTTGACCAGATGCGCGCGGTAGTCGGGCGTGCCGTGCAAATCGCCGATCATCCCCTCCGCCGCGACATTCAGCCCGTCGATGGCCTCGGGCGCAAAGGTCTCGCTCAGCGCCGCTTCG
>JAUIAS010000040.1 GCA_030425395.1 Alphaproteobacteria bacterium | reverse complement strand
AAGGTCAGGAAACTATTTCGGTCTCGGCGCGCGCGTCATCCTGCATCTGCGCGACGGGCAAAAGACACGCGACATGATGCTTGGCGGTATTTGGGACAGTTCAGCCCCCCCGAGGATACATTTCGGCATTGATGACAAGGAAACGCCGGTCGAGCTTGAAATCAGATGGTCCAATGGAACCGCGTCCAGATATCCGGCAATCGACAAGAACAACCTTTACGTACTGTACGAATAGGCAGGCGGTCGGGATGATCGCCAGGCCATCAAGCCAGAGACGATCCGGATGCCGCCGTATCCGACAGACAGGGCTTAAAGCCTTTGACGATTGGCAAGCCAAAGCAAGGCTGGCGGATCAGGATCGCACAGCCCGCAGGCGCATCGTGCGGGTTTGCCTCACAACCAAGCGATGCGGTGACCAATCTGGCCTACCGCCGGGCCATCCGGATCAGGACATGCCCAACGCTTCTTTATACATCTCCAGAACCGCCTCTTCCTCGGCGATGTCGTCGCGGTCACGCTTGCGCAGGGCGATCACCTTGCGCATCACCTTGGTGTCGTAACCCCGCCCCTTGGCTTCGGACATCACTTCCTTTTGCTGGTCGGCGATGTCTTTCTTTTCCATCTCAAGACGCTCGAAGCGCTCGATAAAGCTGCGCAGTTCGTCCGCGGTTACACGGTAGGTGGCATCGGTCTGCTGCTCGCTCATCGGGATCTCCTGTCATCGCTGATCGTGGCTGTCGGCAAGGTGCTACATGGCGCGCCGCGCCACCGCAAGACGCAAGATCGTCATCGTGCGTCGCTTTCACCTCTTGCGCGACAAGGTGGTCCCGCGTTACCCCAATGATGCTTTGGTTCGGCGGGGTGACTCGTCGTTAAAGGGAACGTGGTGCGGCCCATCGGGTCAATTCCACGGCTGCCCCCGCAACTGTAGGCGGTGAGTGCATCCGGCATATACCACTGGGTTTATCCAACCCGGGAAGGTCCGGCCCGCGCTTTGACCCGCAAGTCAGGAGACCTACCAGGGCGATCACCTTCACTCGACGCGGGGCGTGTCGATGTGGGCGGCGCACAGTCCGTAATGGTGGCAATACTCACCGTTTGCGGAAGCGCCTTGAGGCCTTTCCAAACACGTTTGACGACCAACGTTCCGGAAAGGATTCGGAAACATGAAAAAATTGATCTTGTCTGCCTCAACTCTCGCATTGATGGCTGGCAGCAGCCACGCGCAAGGTTTCGACCTTGGCGAAATCGTGGTCTTTGCAACCTCGGTCCCGATCGAGGCCGCGCGCACCGGGGCCTCTGTCGAGGTGGTCACTGGCGAAGATCTCGACCAATCGGCAGGCCTGCAACTCACCGATACGCTGGCACGCCAGCCCGGGATAAGCATTGTGCGCAACGGCCCCCCAGGCGGGCTGACCCGGTTTCAGATCCGTGGCGCACAGGAAGAACTGACCGCCGTTTATGTGGACGGCATCAAGGTAAACGATCCCTCGACCACGGGCGGGCAGTATGGCCATTTCGGATCCTTTCCGGTCGGTGCATTGACGCGGATAGAGGTTTTGAAAGGGTCGCAATCGGCGCTTTACGGCGGTTCGGCCGTGGCGGGTGTTGTCAACATCGCAACCGCCCCCGATGACGCGGCTCCCATGGGGGTGACCCAGAAGGCCGAAGCCAAATTCGGCAGCTTCAACACATTTGCCACGAATTACTCCTATGCCCACAAGACCGCCGACTGGAGCGCCTATTTCGGTCTGTCCCACGCACAGTCTGACGGCTTTTCCGCCGCTGATGAAAACCTTGGCAACACCGAAGACGACAGCTTTCGCGAAACACGGTTGAGCTTTGGCGCGACATGGCAGGCGACAGAGGCGCTTGAGCTGGGACTGAACGGATTTTACAGCACCGGAGAAGCCGAATTCGACGAATTCGGTTTCGTCCCTCAGGATGGCACACCCGGCGATGAAACCGGAGAGCGCGACGAAACCGGCCTGCGCCTGTTTGCCAGCTACGCCACCGATGGCGGCTGGACTCACGACATTGCCGCGTCCAGCTTTCGTGTCGAACGCTCACAGGTCTCCGCGACGGCGGGCGGCTTTGCGTCCCCGTTCTCAAGCCGGTTTCAGGGTGAACGCAAGCGGATCGAATATCAGGCGGCAGGCGATATCAGCGATCAGCTCCAGCTGAGCTTCGGTGCCGACTATGAAAAGGAACGCTCAGAAGACACAAGCATTCCCGGCGGTGTTTCTGAAATCACAACGCGCGGTGCCTTTGCAGAGGCGGTATTCAGCCCGTCCAACGATCTTGACCTGATCGGCACGCTGCGCCGCGATGACAACTCGCAATTCGGGGGCAAGACCACCGGACGGCTCGCCTTCAGCTATCGCGCTCAGGACACTGTGAACCTGCGCGGTGCGGTGGCGACCGGTTTCCGCCCGCCCGCGGCCAGCGAACTCTACGCGTCGTTCCCCGATCCGCTGTATCCTTATGCGGGCAACCCCGCGCTCGACCCGGAAACCAGCACGTCCGCTGAACTGGGGTTCGATCTGGATATCGGCGGCGGGGCCGAGCTTGGCTTTACCGCGTTTCGCAACGAGGTGGACAATCGGATCGCTTACTCCGCTTGTCCCGTGACCATCGACTTTGTGTTCTTTTCCTGTGACCCCGGCACGTTCTCAACACTGGCCAACACGCCCGGCACCTCGACATTCCAGGGGATCGAGCTGAGCTATGCGCGCCCGATCACGGACATGGCCAGCCTGTCGTTGGCCTACACCTATACCGATGCGCAGAACGCCGCCGGTGCCGCAATCCCGCGCGTGGCCCAGCATGAACTGTTTCTGGCCCTTGATGTTGCCCTGAACGACCGGCTGGATGCCGCGGTATCGCTGACCCACGTCGCCAACCGTGCCAACGATACTTTCCCAGCACAGGCGATGCGTGACTATACGGTCGTCAACACCAGCTTTACCTATGCGATCACCGATCACGCGGATGCTTATCTGATGATCGAGAACCTGTTTGACGAACAGTATCAGACCGCCGCCGGATACGGCACATCCGACCGCGCCTTTTTTGTCGGGTTCCGTGCGACTTACTAAGATCACAGCCCTGATCGCCGCGGCGATCCTGGGCGGTGCGGTTCACGCCGCGCCGCCATCGCGCGTTGTGTCCATCAATCTGTGCACCGATCAACTGGCCTTGATGGTGGCTGCGCCGGGGCAATTGATCTCGGTGTCGCGTCTGTCGCATGATCCGGCCTCGTCGCCCATGTCCGCCGCGGCCCGCAGCGTGCCCGCCAACGGTTCCGGTGCCGAAGAGGTGTATCTGCTGCGCCCCGATCTTGTTCTGGCCAGCAGCTTTACCGCGCCTGCCACGCTTCGGATGTTGCGCAACCTTGGAATCCCGGTCGAGGTGTTTGCCCCTGCCAACTCGCTCTCGGACATTGCCGCGCGTATCACGCAAATGGGAAAAGCCTTGGAACAACCGGATACGGCGCTGGAACGTGTGGCCGACTTCCGCGCGGCGCTTGACGCGCTGCACACGCCCGTCGCCCACCGTCCAAGAGCCGCCCTGTATTACGTCAACAGCTATACAACCGGCGACAACACCCTTGCCGGCGACATTCTCAAGGCCGCCGGGTTCGACAACGTCGCAACCGAGGCCGGGATCGGTCATGGGGCGACCCTGCCGCTTGAACGGCTGGTCATGCTGGCCCCTGATGTGGTGATCCGCGGCCGCGATTACCCCGGACAATCGCGGGCCGAAGACGCCTTCTCTCACCCCGCGCTGGCCGGGCTGACGGTCAAGAACGCGCTGGACGTCCGTGATTGGACCTGCGGCACGCCACACGTTCTGGACGCCATCCGCGCCCTGCGCGATCTGCGCGAAGAGTTGGCACAATGACCCGCCTTGCCGTGATACTGATCGCGGTGGTGGCGGCGCTGTTCGTCGCGTCCCTCGTCACCGGGTACGCCATTGCCGGACCGATAGAAAGCCTGCGCGCCCTGCTTGTCGATACGGGAAATCCGCTAAGCGTGGTGATGCGCGAAATACGTCTGCCCCGCGCGATCCTCGCCGCTCTGGTGGGGACATCGCTGGGCCTGTCGGGTGCCGCGCTACAAGGGTATCTGCGCAACCCATTGGCCGAACCGGGCCTGATCGGGGTGTCGGGGTCCGCAGCACTGGGCGCTGTGCTGGCAATCCAGACCGGACTGGCCGCCAGCTTTGCGCTCGCGTTGCCCTTCTCGGCGCTTGGCGGTGCGGTTGTCGCTGTGGGACTGATCCTTGCGCTGGCCGGGCCGCGCGGAGGCGCCATCACGCTGATCCTTGCAGGCATCGCGATTTCCGCGTTGGCCGGGGCGCTGACATCGCTTGTGTTGAACCTGTCACCGAACCCGTTTGCCGCCGCCGATATCGTGTTCTGGCTGATGGGGTCGCTGGCCGACCGGTCCTTTGCCCATGTCTGGCTGGCTTTGCCGTTCATGGGCGTTGGCTGGCTCATGCTTGCGGCCACCGCGCGCGGGCTTGAGGCCCTGACACTGGGCGAGGACGGAGCCGAGGCGATGGGTATTTCGCTGGCACGTCTGCGCCTCTTGCTTGTCACGGGAACCGCGGCCAGTGTCGGCGCGGCTACATCGGTGGCGGGGGCGATCGGCTTTGTGGGGCTTGTGGTGCCGCATCTCTTGCGCCCCTTTGTCGGCGCGCGCCCCGGCGCATTGCTCTGGGCCTCCGGGCTTGGCGGTGCGGCGATGGTTCTGGCCGCCGATATCGCGGTCCGCGTGGTTCTGCCGGATCGGGACTTGAAACTCGGGGTTCTTATGGCCCTGGTCGGTGCACCCTTGTTTCTGCACCTGATCTACAAGACCCGGAAGGAAACCGCATGAGCCTTCTGAGCCTGAATCAACTGAGCGTCACGCGCGGTGGCTGCCCCGTGGTAGACGCCGTCACCCTGACGGTTGGCCCCGGCGAATGCGTCGGGTTGATCGGGCCAAACGGCGCGGGCAAGACCACCCTGATGCGTGCCGCCATCGGCCTGCTGCCACGCGCGGGCGGCACCAGCAACCTGGCCGCGCTGCCCGCAGGCGACCGTGCCCGGCAGGTGGCCTGGATGCCCCAATCCCGCGAAATCGCCTGGCCCGTAACCGTCGAAACCCTGATTGCGCTGGGTCGCATCCCGCATCTGCCGCGCGGCGCGCGTCTGCGCGACGAGGACCGCTTCGCCATTGATGCGGCCATAGCCCGGATGGGGCTTGAGACGTTTCGCACCCGCCGCGCGACGGAGCTTTCGGGCGGGGAACAGGCGCGCGTTCTGATCGCCCGCGCGCTGGCGCAGGACACCGCCCTTGTGATGGCAGACGAACCCATCGCCGGGCTGGATCCGGCCAGCCAGATCGCCACGATGGACGTGTTTTCCAGCCTTGCCACAGAAGGCCACGCGGTTGTCGTATCGCTGCATGATCTGGGTTTGGCGGCACGCCATTGCACACGCCTGTTGATGCTGCATCAGGGCCGCGTGGTGGCGGATGGTCCCCCCGCCGAGGTTCTCACCGACGATCGAATGGCCACCGTGTTCAACGTCACGGCCTATCACGCGCAAACACCGTCCGGCGCGGTATTTCAGCCGTTGGAGGTGGTGCGCTGATGGCTTTCCCACCCGAACGCATCGTCTGCCTGACCGAAGAAACGGTTGAAACCCTTTATGCGCTGGGGGCCGAGGATCGCATCGTTGGCGTGACAGGCTATGCCGTGCGCCCTGCCCGGGTCCGGCGCGAAAAACCCCGCGTCGGCGCATTCACCTCTGCGGATGTGCCAAAAATCCTCGGGCTACGCCCGGACCTTGTCCTGACGTTTTCAGATTTGCAGGCCGACATCGCCGCGGACCTCATCCGGGAGGGTGTTGCGGTGCACGCGTTCAATCAGCGGACCGTGGCGGGCATTCTCGACATGATCCGTATGCTGGGCGCGCTGGTGGATCGCGCCGATGCCGCGGCGGCCATCGTCGCCCGTTTTCAAGCGCGCCGCGATGTTCTGGCCGCCACACCGCGCCCGACCCGGCCCCGCGTCTATATCGAGGAATGGGACGATCCCCAGATCGCAGGCATCGGCTGGGTATCGGAACTGGTGCAATTGGCGGGCGGAATAGACGTGTTCGCGGACCGCGCCGCGGCCCAGGGGGCACGCGCGCGCATCCTGTTGCCGGACGAAATTGTCGCCGCCGCCCCGGATGTGATCATCGCATCGTGGTGCGGCAAGAAAGTGCGCCCAGAAAAGATCGCCGCCCGTCGGGGTTGGGATACGATCCCGGCCATTGCGAACGGGCGCGTCCATGAAATAAAATCCCCCTTGATCCTGCAACCCGGCCCTGCTGCGTTGACCGACGGGCTGGACGCGATCGAAGCGGCCCTGTGGGGCGGGAAGGACAGGCCATGATCCCCGACGCCTTGACACAATTCCTTGATCGCGGCGGCCCGGCATTGTGGTTGATCGGGCTGCTCAGCGTGCTGACATTGGCCCTGATCCTGTGGAAGCTGTGGCGCTTTGCCCTGATCGGCGCGTGGTCCGGAGCCGCGACCGCGCGGGCGGTCGAGCTGTGGACCAGCGGCCAGACCGAGGCCGCGATTGCCACCGTATCCGGACGCCGGTCCCTGCGCGCGCGACTGGCGCATACCGCAATGGCCGCGCGGATCGACGCGGGCTTTTCCGCAGACGAGGCACGCGAAGAAACCGCCCGTGTCGCCAAGGCGGATCTGGCGCAGGCGCGGCGCGGGCTTCGGGCGCTGGAACTGATCGCAGCAATCGCACCGCTGCTGGGCCTTCTGGGCACGGTTCTGGGAATGATCGACGCGTTCCAGACGCTTCAGGACGCAGGCAGCCGCGCCGATCCGTCGGCCTTGGCCGGTGGCATCTGGGAGGCGCTTTTGACCACTGCGGCAGGCATGGCCGTGGCCATTCCCGCATCCATGGCGCTCAGCTGGTTCGACAGTATCGTGGAACGGCTTCAGGCCGATATGGAGGACACCGCAACCCGCATCTTTTTACGCGGAGGCCCGCGCCCGGGCACAGGAGCGGGTGGATGACATTTACCGGCACCCTGCCCCGCCGCCGCGCGCGGCCCAGCCTGACGCCGATGATCGACGTGGTGTTCCTGTTGCTTGTGTTCTTCATGCTGGCGGCCCGGTTCGGCAACGATGCGGCGCTTGCGCTGGCCCCGGCGGCAACGGGCGATGCCGAATGGCAGGGCGCACCCCGGCTGGTGGAATTCGACGGCACGGCCCTGTTCTTGAATGGTGCGCCGATATCGCCCGCTGCGCTGCCCGCAGCCCTGCGCGATCTGATGCCCGGAGCAGAACCTGACCTGACTGCGCCAGTCTTGATGCGGGCGCGTGGTGCCGCCACGCTGGCAGACCTTACGCGCGCGATGGATATCCTGCGCGCGGCGGGGTTCCCGACACTGATGGTGGTGGAATAGCCATGGACTTCACCCCCACACGTCCGCCCCGCCATGCCACCGAAAACATCGTGCCGATGATCAACGTGGTCTTCCTTCTGCTGATCTTTTTCCTGATGACTGCCCAGATCGCGCCGCCCGATCCGTTTGAAATCACACCACCGGAAACCGCATCTGAAGGCGATGCCCCGGACGGTGAACTGGTTCTGTTTCTCGGGGCCGACGGGGACATGGGGTTTAACACGTTGCGCGGCCAAGACGCTCTGCAGGCCGCTCTTGCGCAGGCGGACGGCACGGCGGTGATCATCCGGGCCGACGCCGGGGTGGATGCGGCGCGCTTTGCCAAAGTGTTGGGGCAGCTTTCGCAGGCCGGGACCACGGATATCCGGCTGGTAACGACCGAGGTGACGCGATGATGAAGCTGGCCGAAGCCGTCGTTTTCCTGTCACTGGCCACCTCACTGCACCTTGGCGTCTGGGCCGCCAGCCCGGCGAGCAATGGCGTGGCGTCCAACGGACCGGAGACCGAGGCGCCCGTGGTGTTGGCCGCAGCCAGCCCGGCAATGGCCGCCGTCGCGCGGCAATGGCAGCGCCCGCCTGACGTGACAGCAGAACTTGTCGCGCAGCCGAACGTGTCGTCCGACGCGACAATGGCCCCAAAGATACCGCGCCCGGCAGATCGCGGAATGACTCTGGCGGCTTTGCCCACGCGCCCCAAAGCCCCGGCTCTTGCAGCGCCACCCGTGGCCCAGACCGAAGCGCCCGCGCGCGTCGCCTTGACCCAGACGCAGCCCCCCCCGTCGCTTGCGGCGCACGCGCCTGATCTGGCCATGCCGCTCGCCAATCCGCACCGGCAAACCGTGCGATCCGCGCGGCCTGCGCCCATGCCAGGGCCGACCTCCCCGACCCTGCCGCGCCACGACGCACCGCCTCGCGCCGACACAGTGCCACCGGCACCAGTCGCAACACCCGCCCCCACTCCGCAGGCATCGCCCCCACCAGAGCCGCGCCGCACAGAACCGCACAGCAATGCACCTGCACAAAATGCAGCAAAGGCCGGGCAAGAACGTCAGGATGCCCCCAATGCCGCACAATCAGAGTTGCGCAATGCGCTTCAGGCGAAATGGGGCGCGCGCATCCAGCGCAAAGTGCACCGCAGTATGGTTTATCCGCGCGCCGCAACCGGATCAGGCACGGCCCGAGTGGCGTTGACCGTGGACCGGTCCGGCCGATTGGTATCGCTGCGGCTTGTGCGATCATCGGGCGTTGCGGCTTTTGACGCGGCAGCCCTTGAGGCGGTCAAACGCGCGCGACGGTTCGCCAAGGCCCCGCAAGACCTGTCAAAGGCGCAATACAGCTTTACCCTGTCGCTGAGTTTCCGTCCCTGATCCGGTTATCCTGCGTTCAGGCCATACTTGCGCCGAAGCCCCCAATCGGTTAGCGCCACGGCTCATGGGAATAGGCCCGGCAATACCGGCCAACGGCCACCCGCATCGGCAAAGGGAACAGTCGCATGTTCGAGATTATCGTTTGGATCGGGGCCGCATTATCGGCGCTGGGGCTTTTAGGGCTGATCTGGTCCATCGTGCGCGTGGCCGGGGCCAAGCGACGGGCCAAGTCAGACGAAGACCTGCGCGCGGCGGTCCAAAAGGCGCTGCCCTTGAACCTTGGGTCTCTGTTTTTGTCCGTGATCGGTCTGATGCTGGTGGTTGTGGGTATCTTTCTGGGGTAAGCGCGCAGTCGCTTACCCATCGCCCATTTGCAAGGTGCGCCCGATCAGATCGGCAAGTTGTCGAATCGGTCTTCGATCTGTTCCTGGATAAGCGCCTCGTTCAGGTTGCGTAGACGTGCAGGAACGCGCACTCCGTCCTGCTGCAACTGCATCATCGCAGCCTCAAGCTTGGGCTGCATTTTGAGGCGTGCGGCACCGTTGGCGGATTTGATCTGCTGTTCCAAAGCGGTAAGGCTGGCACTATCCATGTCTCTCTCCCTTTTTGTGTTTTTCCCAACGATCCGAGTGTGCCACGCGATTGTAACAGGGCAATGTCATGCTCTGCCGAAACCGGGACGCCGGGTCTGAAATGATGCAACATGCATCGTTTCTAAGAGCATCTGCCCGAATACTTGGCACCGATCATCTGGCGCAGGATATGCGCCCCGACGATTGCCTGCCATGACTCATATCAAGAGCCGATCATGAAAGGCTTGAAACATATTCTTACTTTGCTATATGAATAACGGAACGCGAAGGAGACCCAAATGACCCCGATCGTAAAAGCCTTTTTTGACGAAGCCACCAACACCGTGTCCTATGTCGTCCAGGACCCTACCGGGACGGCCTGTGCCATTGTCGACAGCGTGTTGGACTTTGATCACGCCTCAGGGCGCACATCCACCAATTCTGCCGATGAGATCATTGCCTATGTCCGGGACGCGGGCCTGACGGTCGAATGGATCCTGGAAAGCCACGTGCACGCCGATCACCTGTCCGCCGCGCCCTATATCCAGGAACAGGTCGGCGGCAAGATCGGCATCGGCAAGAACATCACCATCGTTCAGGACACTTTCGGCAAGGTCTTCAACGAAGGCACCGAATTCCAACGCGACGGTTCGCAGTTCGACGCCCTGTTTTCAGAAGGCGACAGCTTTCACATCGGGCAACTGCGGGCCGATGTGCTGCACACCCCCGGCCATACGCCGGCCTGCCTGACATTCGTCATCGGGGACGCGGCCTTTGTCGGCGATACGCTGTTCATGCCCGATTTCGGAACCGCGCGGTGCGATTTCCCCGGTGGATCGTCCGAAACCCTGTTCAATTCCATCCAGAAAATCCTGTCGTTGCCCGATAGCACCCGGATTTTCGTGGGCCACGATTACAAGGCACCGGGGCGCGACGATTATGCGTGGGAAACCACCGTCGGCGAACAAAAGGCTCTGAATGTGCATATCGGCGCGGGCCGCAGCATCGAGGAGTTTGTCGAAATGCGCGACAGCCGCGATGCCACCCTTGGCATGCCGCGCCTGATCCTGCCATCGCTTCAGGTGAACATGCGGGCAGGCCAGATGCCGCCCGAGGATGAGCAGGGCAACGTATATCTGAAATTGCCGGTCAACAAACTCTGACCGGCACCCGAAAAAGCGCGAACAACACGGAAAGAAACGACATATGGAACAGGATTGGATTTGGGGCCTGGTCGGCGGTGGGCTGATCGGTCTGGGCGGTGCCGTCTATCTGCTGGGCAACGGCCGGATCATGGGGGCCAGCGGCATCATCGGCGGGCTGGTTGACGCCAGCGGCAAGGACACCGCCAAGGAACGTCTGGCATTTCTTGCCGGTGTGATTTTGTTGCCGGTTTTGCTGATGCCGCTCTATGACACGCCAATCAGCACTCATGTCACGGACAACTGGCTGGTCATCATCGCGGCTGGCCTTCTGGTCGGTGTCGGCACGCGTATCGCGAACGGATGCACCTCCGGGCACGGCGTCTGCGGCATTTCACGGTTCTCGCTGCGTGGGATCGTATCCACGGTTTTCTACATTCTTGCCGGGGGCATCGCCGTTGTTCTGTTCCGTCACATTCTGGGAGTGATCTGATGCGTATCGTTATCGCACTGTTGTCCGGCGGCCTGTTCGGAGCCGGTTTGTTCGTGTCGGGCATGACCGACACCCGCAAGGTTCAGGGCTGGCTTGATGTCCTTGGCAACTGGGATCCGACGCTCGCCTTTGTCATGGGTGGCGCGATCATTCCCATGGTCATCGCGTGGCAATTGACGCGCGGTCGCCGTCCGCTGGTCGGCGGCAGTTTCCCTGCGCCCACCGATCCACTGCTGGACCGCAAACTGATCCTCGGCTCGACCCTGTTTGGCGCAGGCTGGGGGCTGGCCGGTTTGTGCCCCGGACCATCCATCGCGTCCCTGTCCTATGGCGGGATCGGAGGGGTGATCTTTGTTTTGGCCATGATCGCGGGAATGCTGGTTGCGCCGCCGCTGCGCGCGCGACTGGACAGCGTCGGCGCGGCAGCGTAAGACACTCAGCCATGAACATCCGTGAGTTGACCCCCCGCTATTCCGTTTCGCCACAGATCGCACCGGACGATGTCGCGGCGATCAAGGCCGCTGGCTTTGCCAAGGTGATCTGCAATCGTCCCGACGAAGAGGTTCCTCCGTCGCATCAAAGCCAAACCGTGCGCACGGCGATCGAAGCGGCGGGTCTTGCGTTCGAGGTTCTGCCTCTCACGCATCAGACCATGACGCCCGACAATATCGCACGTCAGAAAGAAATGATTGCCTCCGCAGGTGGTCCGGTTCTGGCCTATTGCGCTTCGGGAACACGGTCTTCGATCATCTGGGCGCTGGGTCAGGCCGGAGAGCTTCCCGTGGATCAGATCCTCGCGACGACCACGCGTGCGGGTTATGCGCTGGATGGATTGCGCCCAACACTGGATGCCCTTTCGGCGGAGTGATCCCCGATTTTGTTCGGAGCGATAGGCCGAAATCGCAGAGCAAGGGGCTGAAGCCCCAAAGCACCTTGCGCAAAGGCCAAAACCGAAATTTCCAAACAGACCGGGACCTGCGCCATTTGCGGCGCAGGTCAACATCCGTCCAACGGTAATCGGATCATCACTTCTTGCCCCCTAGGGGTGCGTGGCATGATATCCGGCGGCGCAGCCTGACCTGCGGGCATTTTGTTACGGGTGAACGCGATACGGCCTACACCGGTTGCCCGGTCACATCGGCGGTGGCCGCGGCATTGATTTCCGCAAGGTCTTCCTCGGTCAAGCCAGCCAGCGACGTGATCTCGGCCGCGGCATCCTCTATCGAGAAACTCACAGCATCGGTTTCGCCTGACGTCGCCGGACTGGCGTTCAAAGTCAGCGGTTCTCCCGCCGCGTCTTTCGCCGTTTCGGATGCATGCAACATTTCATCGGGTTCGGAAGATACGCCCTGGGCGGGGCGGATCAGCGCCGGGGCATCTGCGGATTGGAACCGGGCCGGGGCCGCCCCCTGCCCAGACACCTTGACGATATCGGTGTCCCGCGTCGCGATGCGCACAGCCCGCGCGCCGTTCAACTGGCCCAGCACCACGCGGGCAACATCCTGCCCGTCGAGATCAACCAACGCGGTGCGATCAACGGTGGCCCCCGGCAAAGGCAAAATATCCCCCGGCGACAGGTCACCCAACGCGGTCAATGATAAGGACATCCGGCAGAGCACAGCGTCCAGCTCCGTAGGAATATCCAGCATCACCTCCGCAGGGCCAGTGCGAGGCGGCGGCGCATCCTTGGCTTCGGCATGGTCTGTGGCCTGTTCCTGCTGGATGAGTAACGCGATCTGACCCTGCACCAGCCCACCGCCCAGATCCAGATCCAGAACCACGCGCCCATAGTCCTGCGTGCTGAGCGCCATTCTGACGTCATGAACCGCACGCACCCAAGTGCAGCAAAGCGCGTCATCCAGTCCAAGACGCTGCGCCTCTTGGGGGGCGAGGCGGCGTATTTGGTGAAATCCCGCCTCGACAAATGGCGCACAAAGGGCGGCATCCGTCGCGGTCAGCGGGCGCGGCTCTTGCTGGGACGAGCCGGAAGAAATCTGACCAATCGTCTGCTGGCGGATAAGAGCTGCCACAACGCCTGCACCCAAAAAGGCGGCCGCGCGTGGTGCCTCAGGTGCCCCCAGAACAAAACACAATGCGCCATCCGCACACAGCGCCGCCGCATCCGCCGGTGACGGCGCGGACCGTTCGATCCCGATCACTGCCAAGGGCAGATCGAGAAGGTCTTTTGCCGCCCGCGCAAACCCCATCCGCAAAGCCGGCGATAAATCACCATCTTTCTGGGCGCGCGCCTCCGCCGCGCGGGCAAGTTTGCGTGTCTTTACCGCAACCAAGGCCGTTCCCCCGTTTCTTTTGCCGGTTCATTTGGGATTAGGTAACGCAAATAGGGTTACGAATTCCTTTAACCTGCCAAGGGAGATCGTGTTGCGCGGGCTGCCGGAACAGTTGCGGGCCCGTCACTGCACCGTAACTGCGGCCTGTGCGGGCAGCGTGACCCGGAACGCGGCGCCACCCAGACCGTTCATATAGATCACTTGTCCACCCAAGCGTTCCAGAATTTCCCGACAAATCGCCAGACCAAGCCCGGCCCCACCCGCCTTGTCCCCGCTGACGCGGGCGAATTTTTCAAACACCATGGCCTGCGAGTCGCGCGGTATGCCGGAACCATTGTCCATGAAATCGCAGGTGATCTGCCCTGCGTGCTGCCCCACCGTTATGGTCAGCGATGGATTGGGCGCGTCGCAATATTTCTGTGCGTTCGAAATCAGATTGATGAACACCTGCGCCAGCCGATCCACATCCGTGGTGATCGGCACATCTTCGCTTGATCTGTCGCGATGGATCGTCATCGTACCGCCAGATCCCGCCATTGCCGTCGATACCGCGTGATCCAGCACCGGTCCAATCCTCGCCTCACGCAAGTTCAGGCTGATCTGCCCGCTTTCCAGAACGCTGAGGTCCAGCAAATCATCCAACAGCCGGGTCAGGCGCAGGGTTTCGTCATGGATGATCCCTGCATAGCGGGCCTTGTCTTCTGGCGTCATGCCGTCCGTGTCGCGCAGGATCTCGGAGAATGCGCGGATCGACGTCATCGGAGTGCGGAGCTCATGGCTGATCTGCGACAGGAACGCATCCTTTTGCACCGATATCTGCGTCAGCTTTTCATTGGCATCCCGCAATTGCGCGGCGGCGCGGCTCAGTTCATTGGACTTGGCCTCAAGCTCGCTGGAATATTCCAAAAGTTGCGCGGATTCGTCAGCCACCGCCAACAGATCCTCAACCGATACCGACGACCCGCCGACAATCTGCCCAACCATAGCGTGGGCAGTGGCCGCCCCGACCGACCCCGACAGCTCAAGTTCCAGCCGCTGGACAAATGCCGGGGTTGGCTCGGGCAGATGACCTGCCTTCTTCTGCAAATCCGCCTCTTTCTGAAACAACGCCTGCGCCTCTGTCGCGCCCAGAATACGCTGAGACATGATCAGCAGATCTTCGGATTGCGCCACGGACCCGGTCCAGCCGCGTGGGCCTACGGAATGTTCGAAAACGTTAACGATCTGCGCCCCCTGCAACCGTTCGATCGGGCTTGGGAACGTGATCAGGGACACAATACAGAAAACGGCGGTGTTCAGCGTGATCGACCAGAACACCGAATGCACGATAGGATCCATACCGGTGATCCCGAACAGCGCGTCAGGCCGCAGGAAATAGAAACCGAACAGCCCGTCCCGGAGAACCGTCGCCGGCAGAAGGCCCGACTGCCCCAGCCCCGGTAACAGCATGGTATAAAGCCACAGACCGAACCCGACCGTCAGACCGGCCATCGCGCCCGCCCGCGTGGCACCACGCCAGAACAAACCACCCACGAGCGCGGGCAATATCTGGGCGATGCCGGCAAATGCAATCAATCCGATAGAGGCCAGCGCCGTGCCTCCACCCGAGATCCGGTAATACCCATATCCCATTAACAGCACCGCAATGATCGACAGGCGACGCGACATCAGGACAATGTCGCGCACATCCCCCGAGATCGACACACCCTGCCGCGCCCGCGTCGACAGGTAGATGGGCATCACGATATGGTTGGAAATCATTGTGGACACGGCCATCGCCGCCACGATGACCATTGATGTCGCAGATGAAAATCCGCCGAGAAACGACAGGATGGCGAGATTGTTGCGCCCTTCGATCAGGGGCAGTGTCAAAACAAAACTGTCCGGATTGGCCCCTTCGGGAAGCCGCTCCAGCCCGACCACTGCGATGGGCAGGACAAACAGGCTGATCAACAAAAGATAGAGCGGAAACGCCCAAGCCGCCGTGCGCAGATGGCGTTCGTCGTCGTTCTCGACAACCATCACCTGAAACATGCGCGGCAAGCAGATAAAGGCAGCCGCCGCCAGAAAGGTGATCGTGGCCCACCGTCCGTCCTGCACCTGCCAACTGCCGATGTCGGACTGGTCGATCCGGTTCAGGATGTCCTCGACCCCGTCCGCCACGCCCCAGACCACGAACACACCAACCGACAAGAGAGCCAACAATTTGATCACCGCTTCCAGCGCGATGGCCGTAACCACTCCGTGGTGGCGTTCATTTGCATCAAGGTTCCGGGTGCCGAACAGGATCGCGAAAACCGCCAGTCCACATGCCACCCAAAACGCGCTCGAGGCGACGTCGCTGCTCATGGTCTGGCCGTTCGGGGCAGCGAAAATGGAAAACGACAGGGTGATCGACTGAAGTTGCAGCGCGATATAGGGCGTCAGGCTGATCAGGGCGAGGATGGTCACACCGATGGCCAACAGGTTGGATTTTCCATAGCGCGCCGAGATGAGGTCAGCGATGGACGTCACGCGTTGCGACCGCCCCACCCGGACCAGTTTGCGCACACCCCACCACCAACCGATCATGGCAAGCGTCGGCCCCAGATAGATGGTGACATACTCCAACCCGGACCGCGCCGCATAGCCGACCGCGCCATAGGATGTCCATGCAGTGCAATATATCGAGAGCGAGAGCGTATAGACCAACGGCGACCGCAGCCAGTTTCCCCGTCCGTTGCGCGCCAGACGGTCCGCGACAAAAGCCACCGCAAACAGGATCGCCACGTAAATCAGGCAAACCGCAATCAGCAGGTCGAGCGATACCATCTCCGTCAGCCCACGTCATCATCCGCATGGGCGCGCGGATGCGAAGACCCCGTCCTGGGGATCATCGTCGATGCTTTGAGGCTCGAAGGCCCGTGCGGGCTATCGTTATTGCGCCAGCGGCGGGCAAATTTGCTGAACACCGCCGCGCACAGGATCAGGACCGCCCAGACGCCAAAAACATAGATCATGGCGGTTGATGTCTGCACCGCCGGCCCGCCATCGTCACCTTTGGACCATAGAAGCGGCACCATGAACAAAGCGGCCCCGAAAACCGGCAACAAGCGTGCCGCGTCCATCAAACGGCGCCGGCGGTAGGATTGCCGTTCAAGGAAAACCGGCGGGCGCTGTTGGCTCATTGCGACGGGGCCTGCGCCAGAAGATCGCGAACCACGTCCAGAACCTCGGCGTTGGAAAAGGGCTTGGTCATAAAGCGGCTGACCCCTGCCCGTTCCGCCATGTCACGGTCGCGTGACTGACCACGCGCGGTCAGCATCAGGACCGGCAAGTTGGCAGTTTCCGAAATTTCCCGCAGATCGCGCAGGATATCCATGCCTGACCGACCCGGCAGCATCATATCCAGAATGACCAGCGCAGGCCCGGATTTTTGCACCGCCTGCACCGCCGTTGATCCATCGGAATGCGTTTCGACCTCCCAACCGTCCCGCATCAACAAAAAGCGGATTGCCTCGATGATGTTCGGTTCATCTTCGATCAACAAGACCTTGCGGTTCATGTTCAGTTTCCCCTCCCAAGGCACCGGTTATGCCACATTGCTGCGGACCCGGTCTTTTATTGTCATTACTTTATCGGGGCAATTGCACTTTCTGTCAAAACTCTTCGCCCAAAACCGAAACTTCTCGCCGTGCGGCGCACCGGGCCACGGGGCAGACGCGACAGGTGGTGCCGACCGATTGCACGCGCGCGCCTTCGGCATTGTCATCGGTTTGGGTCGGCACCAACAGCATGGTGGCGTGATAGAGCGGATCGTTGTCAAAATCGGGTGCCATGATCGGATGGGCGACGGCAAAGGCCGTGAACATCGCGCGCCCGCGCCCTTCCTGCGTGATCACCCGGCGCAACGGCACATTGGGCCGCCCCAAAGCAGCAAACACCGGCCACAGCGGACAGCTCGACCCGAATCTTGGCACCGCAAAGCCCTCGACCTGCTTACGAAAGATCAAGCTGCCGGAGGCATCCGCCACGATCAGCCCCAAAGGTGCCGCCAGATCCTCGTCCGGCAACGCAGCAAGCCTGCGCAGTGCGGTCGGCAAATCCGTATCGAACCTCTGGGCGATGGCCACAGGATCAATCCCTGTATCGGACAGGACTTCGCGCAACCGCTCCAACGGTATCAGCCGCGCGTCACGCGCGTATTGGCGCAGAACACGGCGTCCGATATCGCGCGCAGCAGCCGTTGTGAGGCGCGGTTCTGCCGCGACAATCTCATCCGGGGTGGCGGTGCCCGCCTCGAGCCCGCTGAAATGGTTGCGCTGTTCGGCAACAAAAGTTTCCACCTCTTCCTGCGGGGCAGACGTGCGATCGTCGGAATTGGCGCTATCGTCCAGATATTCGACAAGCGCCTTGCTGCTTTGGGCAAGACGCAGGCTGTCTTCGTTGATGTTGCGATGAAACCGGTCCTGCCATTCGGCCTCAAGGTTCGGGTTCTCGGCAAGGATCGACGCCGAAGACCGGATCGCGGCTGCGGTCGACAGCACCTCGTGCAACGACGCGGCCAGATGCGGATCGTGGGTCAGGCGATCAGACAGGGTCTCGACAGTGGCCTCAAGCGACAGCACCCGGCGGTGCGTGCGGGTCAGAACCTCGGCCCAGCCGGGAAAGCGGCCCGCGAATTCCTCGGCCCGGTCGGCTTCCGCCGCGACATCCGGCATGTCCACCGCCGCCTCGCGCAGCGCCGCGATCTGAGCCGCCTCGGCACCTTCGGTCAGCAAGGTTGCCTCGACCCCCAGCGCCCCGGAAATCGCCATCAGAAGCTTGCCCCCGATTCTGCGACGGTTGTGTTCGATAAGATTGAGATAGGAGGCCGAAATCCCCACGGCCCGCGCCAAATCCGCCTGTCGCAGCCCTGCAATGGTGCGGCGTTCGCGAATTCGGGTTCCCGTCAGCGTATCGCGCGCCATGATGATCCTTTCGCTTTAACGCAGCCTTTTCAAAGAGTTTCTGCACCGCAGTGATAACTTGATTTACAAAACTGCACACCCACCTGTCCACATATTTACAAAATAATTGTTTTAATCAAGTGGCTTATTGCGAAATTTTCTTGTGCGGCGGCATAATGTTTTTGCACAATCGTGCCCTGCGCATGCAGTTGAGGAGCTGCACGTCGCAAACTTATGAAATTGGGAGGATGTTCATGTCCAAATCTGATGTCACACGCCGTGGCGTAATCAAAACCGGTGCACTTGCAGGTGCCGGTCTCGCGCTGCCGACCTATCTGTCGGCTGCCAGCCACAGCGGCTTTACAAACGCTCCGACGGGCAGCACCGTAACGCTCGGCTTCAACGTGCCGCAGTCCGGCCCCTATGCGGACGAAGGCGCCGACGAACTGCGCGCCTATGAGCTCGCGGTTGAGCACCTGAACGGTGGCGGCGACGGCGGCATGCTGAACACCTTCAGCTCCAAGGCGCTGGAAGGTAACGGCATCATCGGCAAGAAAGTCGAATACGTCACCGGCGACACGCAGACAAAATCCGACGCAGCGCGCGCATCGGCCAAATCGATGATCGAAAAAGACGGCGCTGTCATGATCACCGGCGGTTCGTCTTCGGGCGTGGCCGTGGCTGTTCAGGCACTCTGCCAGGAAGCCGGCGTGATCTTCATGGCGGGTCTGACCCACTCCAACGACACCACGGGCAAGGACAAGCGGGCCAACGGCTTCCGTCACTTCTTCAACTCGTACATGTCCGGTGCCGCGCTCGCGCCGATCCTCGCCAACAACTACGGCAAGGACCGCAAGGCCTATCACCTGACCGCCGACTACAACTGGGGCTACACCACCGAGGAAGCGGTTCGCACCTCGACCGAAGCCATGGGCTGGGAAACCGTTGCCGCGGTGAAAACTCCGCTGACGCAGACCGACTTCTCCTCCTATATCGCTCCGGTTCTTCAGTCCGGCGCGGACGTGCTGGTTCTGAACCACTACGGCGGAAACATGGTCAACTCCCTGACCAACGCGGTTCAGTTCGGCCTGCGTGAAAAGCAAGTCAACGGCAAGAACTTTGAAATCATCGTTCCGCTGTTCTCGCGTCTGATGGCGCGCGGTGCCGGTGCCAACATCAAGGGCATCTTCGGATCCGCCAACTGGCATTGGTCGCTCCCCGACGAAGGCTCCAAGGCGTTCGTCAAATCCTACGGCACCAAGTATGGCAACCCGCCCAGCCAGGCCGCGCACACATGCTATGTGCAGACGCTGCTTTATGCTGACGCGGTTGCACGCGCCGGATCGTTCAACCCCTGCGCCGTTGCAGAAGCTCTCGAAGGCTTCGAATTCGACGGTCTGGGCAACGGCCCGACCCTCTACCGTGCCGAAGACCACCAGTGCTTCAAGGACGTGCTGGTCGTGAAGGGTAAAGAAAACCCGACTTCGGAATTCGACCTGCTGGAAATCGTGGAAATCACACCGCGCGGCCAGGTGGAATACGACGCCTCCATCTTTGGTGGCGAACTGGGTTCCTGTAACCCCGGCGCGTAATCTCACGCCAATCGCAGGATGGGTAAACACCCATCCTGCACCTTCTCCCTGGCGGCCTGCGTTGTCGTCGGGCCTTTTCTCTCTTCCAGACCGCAAGGGGTGGGGCAATGGACGCCATAATTCTCCAAATCCTGAACGGGCTCGACAAGGGCTCTGCCTATGCGCTCATCGCGCTCGGGCTCACACTAATCTTTGGCACGCTTGGCGTGGTGAACTTCGCCCACGGCGCGCTGTTCATGATCGGGGCATTCTGCGCCGTGACCCTCAGCCGCCTGTTCAGTCTCAGCCACAAGGTTGCGGTTCCGGGCGAAACGGATTTTCTGGGCAATCCCCTGATGCGGGATGTGCCATATATCTATGACGTGTTCGGCGAAGCGACGGGCAGCGCCATTATCGACTGGGCTGTACCGCTTTCGATCCTGTTTGCCATACCGGTAATGATCGCCGTGGGCGTGATCATGGAACGCGGGTTGATCAAGCACTTCTACAAGCGCCCCCACGCCGACCAGATCCTCGTGACATTCGGTCTGGCGATCGTGCTTCAGGAAGTCATCAAGTATTACTACGGTGCAAACCCGATCCCGACCCCGGCACCAGAGATGTTCAAGGGTTCTGCGGATCTGGGCATCTTGCTGGGCTACGAGGCCAACAGCATCATCTATCCCACCTGGCGACTGGTCTACTTTGGCTTTGCAGCCGTTGTTATCGGCGCGGTGTTTGCCTTCCTTCAGTTCACCACCTTCGGGATGGTTGTTCGGGCCGGTATGGCTGACCGCGAAACCGTCGGCCTGCTGGGCATCAACATCGACAAGCGGTTCACAATCATGTTCGGCCTTGCAGCCGCCGTGGCCGGGTTGGCGGGCGTGATGTACACGCCGATCAATTCACCAAACTATCACATGGGGATGGACTTCCTTGTGTTGAGCTTTGTTGTCGTCGTGGTCGGCGGCATGGGATCGCTGCCCGGTGCGGTGGCTGCCGGCTTCCTGCTTGGCATCCTCGAAAGCTTTGCCTCGATGCGCGAAGTGATCAACCTTATCCCCGGCATCAACCAGGTCATCATCTACCTGGTCGCCATCATCATTCTGTTGACCCGTCCGAGGGGCCTTATGGGCCGCAAGGGCGTGATGGAGGACTGATCCATGTTCGGCTTGGAAACAAAAGACGCCAAACTTCTTCTGCTGGTGGTCGCGCTGACCATGTTGGCCCCCTTCCTGCTCAATCCCTTTCCGGTGGACTCGGCCATGGCCCAGTTCAACGCCGGTTACCCGGACCTGATGCAGCGGTTCGTGATCTTCGGGATCTTTGCGATCGGGTTCAACATCCTCTTTGGTCTGACCGGTTACCTGTCCTTCGGCCACGCCGCCTTTCTGGGTGTGGGCTCCTACGCTGCGGTCTGGATGTTCAAACTGCTGAGCATGAACGTCCTGCCCGCCATCGTTCTGGCGGTGATCACTTCGGGTCTGTTCGCGCTGCTCATCGGGTATATCTCGCTGCGTCGCTCGGGCATCTACTTCTCGATCCTGACGCTGGCCTTTGCGCAGATGATGTTCGCACTCGCCTATTCGGTGCTGACGCCGATCACCGGAGGTGAAACCGGGCTGCAACTGGCCTTGGACGATCCGCGTATCCTTGGTACCAGCGCAACCGCCGAAGGGAACATCCCCGTCCCCGGCCTGTTCGGGCTTGAGATGCGCGACACAACCGAAGTCGCTATGGGTGTGTGGAGCTTTACGTTCAACGTTGGCTACTACTTCAGCGCCGTGATCATGCTGCTGGCCTTCTACCTGTCGATCCGTATCTTCCGGTCGCCCTTTGGCATGATGCTGCGTGCGATCAAATCCAACCAGACGCGGTTGAACTATACCGGCCTGAACACCAAACCCTACACGCTCGCGGCTTTCGTGATCTCGGGCATGTATGCCGGGTTGGCCGGGGCGCTGATGGCCTCGATGGACCCTCTTGCCGGTGCGGAACGGATGTTCTGGACGGCCTCGGGTGAAGTTGTTCTGATGACCATCCTCGGCGGGGTCGGCACGCTGATCGGTCCGGTGCTGGGCGCAGGCGCGATCAAATACATGGAGAACATCATCTCCAAGATCAACTCTGAGATCCTTCACAGCTGGTTCGCCTTCCTGCCCGACGGCTTCGAAGACTTCATTGTCGCAATCATCTATCCCTTCGTTGGCAAGGGCTGGCACCTGACGCTCGGCATCATCTTTATGCTGGTCGTGACCTTCCTGCCCGGTGGCCTTGTCGAAGGCGGTCAACGCATCGCCAAGCTGTTCAAGGGCAAGAAGGCAGATGCAAACGGCCCGAAGGGCAAAACCGAGCCTGCGGAATAAGGAGCGCAAACCATGAGTATTCTTGAGGTCAAGAACGTCGGCAAGCGCTTTGGCGGGTTGCAGGCTCTGAACAACGTAAACCTGAGTGTTCAGGAAAATTCGGTGCACGCCATCATCGGCCCCAACGGCGCGGGCAAGTCCACACTGCTCAACTGTTTTGTCGGCAAGCTGATCCCCGATACCGGGTCGGTCATGTTCGACGGACAGTCTGTGCTGGGCCGTTCCCCGCACGAGATCAACCAGATGGGCATCAGCCGCGTGTTCCAGACGCCCGAAATCTTTGGCGATCTGACGGTTCTGGAAAACATGCTGATCCCCTGCTTTGCCAAGCGGGACGGCGCGTTCGAACTGAATGCCATCGGGTCAGTCATGAACCAGAAGGACATGCTGGAGCGGGCCGAAGAAATGTTGGTCGACATGAACATGGCGGACAAGCGGCACATGCACGCGGCCTCCATGTCGCGGGGTGACAAGCGCCGCTTGGAAATTGGCATGTGCCTCAGCCAGGAGCCGCGCCTGCTGCTTCTGGACGAACCCACAGCCGGGATGGCACGCGCGGACACCAACAACACCATCGACCTGCTCAAGCAGATCAAGGAAGAACGCGACATCACCATCGCCATCATCGAACACGACATGCATGTGGTGTTCTCACTCGCCGAACGGATCACCGTTCTGGCGCAAGGGACACCCCTGGTCGAGGATGTGCCTGAAAACATCAAGGGCCATCCCAAGGTGCGCGAAGCGTATCTGGGCGAGAGCGCGTAAGGAGGCTTTCAGATGAACGTCAAACCCGACTTTACCAAGAACGCCAATATGGCGACCACCGCGCCCGCTTTCCTTTCGGTGTGGGACATGCACGCCTACTATGGCGAAAGCTATATCGTGCAAGGCGTATCCTTCAACGTGCACGAGGGCGAAATTCTCGCCCTTCTGGGCCGCAACGGTGCCGGCAAGACATCGACGCTGCGCTCGATCGCGCGGATCGGTGATCCGCAGGTCACCCATGGGGAAATCTGGCTCGATCACCAGCCGCTGCACAATATGACCAGCTATCAGGCGGCCTCGTCCGGGCTCGGTCTGGTGCCGGAAGATCGCCGCATCATCCAGGGTCTCACAGTTGAGGAAAACCTCAAGCTGGCACAGATCGCCCCGCCGATCGGATGGTCGATCGAACGGCTCTATGATCTGTTCCCCCGACTGGGCGAACGCCGCAATCAGGAAGGCACAACGCTTTCGGGTGGTGAACAGCAAATGCTCGCCATCGCACGGGCGCTGGCGCGGGACATCAAGGTTCTGCTGCTTGACGAACCCTACGAAGGCCTTGCCCCGGTCATCGTGGACGAGATCGAAAAGACCCTCATCCACATCAAGGAACAGGGCATGACCACGATCATCGTCGAACAGAACGCCGTGCGCGCGCTGGAATTGGCGGACCGGGCCGTGATCCTCGATACCGGCGGTATCGTATTCGACGGCACCGCCGAGGAAGTGCTGGGCAACGCCGAGCTTCGCGCGGAATACCTCGCGATCTGATCGCTTTTTCACATTCTCCCCGTCGCGCGGTCCCAAGATCGCCGACAGCCTGATGCCGGTCCCTCGGGACCGGCCTTTTTTGTCCCAGATGGCACCAGCTTCCCCTTCGCAGGACGGACCGGGCGTTGGCTGCAATTGCGAAAATCAGATCGCAACGGAGCTGGCGTCGGCTCGAAGGGCGGGTTCCGGTCATTCGCGGCACCCGCAAACGCACCCTGCCAAAAACACGAAAGCCGCCATTCAAGGCTCACGTTCAAAGCCCTACTATGCTGCACCAGTCGCCAACGACAGCTCTGCGCAGGAAGCGGAGTTTGCAAAGTTTGGCCCGTTTCCCGACAGCGGCCTTTCGTGTAACATGCGGCGAACGCCGGGTGAGAGCCCAAATCGCTGGATGCTGCGCTGAGGACGAACGTCGGCTTTTTCAATGATGCGATTGGCTTGCGAAGTTACTCGAGCCCGCGATAGGCTCATACAAAAATTCATGATGAGACTTTATAAATGACCAATCTGCAAAAGTTTTTCAATTCTTCACCCGGCGTTATCTTTCTGTTCGTACTGGCTTTGTGCTTGGCATCAATTGCAGAAGTTCAAAGTTCCGTTGCTGATCTGATTCGGCCTCTCTTAACCGACCGAGCGCAGCTCTTGAGTTCAATTGGTTTGCTGATCATTGGATTGGGGTTTGCCTCTGTTTCGATGTCCCTCGTAATTGGTAGGGTATGGGATGCAATATTCTACTTCTTCGGCGGTGGGTATTCACAAAGCGAATACGAAAGAATTCGACAGGCGCTTTTGGACAATATTCCCGCTGACTCAGAAACTGCTAGGTACATCGAAAGCAAAGAGATTCAGGCCATATACGGAACTATTCTTCACAGTTTTGCTCCAACCAGTTTCATCGAATGGCTAGGGTCAGGACTCATAGCCAGTAGATGACGGTTGCTGCGAGGGCGATGGCTGAGAGGAAGACCTTGGGGCATCTATCGTATCGAGT
>JAUIAS010000075.1 GCA_030425395.1 Alphaproteobacteria bacterium | reverse complement strand
TGGCGTGCCCCCATCGGGTGGTCCGGTTTGATTGTTAGTGCATCGTGGGCCTCTGGTCCATCGGGACGATGCTTTGGGGCGCAGGCGGGCGATACCCCAAGGCACTGTGCGGCCTGACGGTGTTGTAGTGAATGCGCCATTGCTCGATCAGGATTTTGGCCTCTCGCAGACTGAAGAAGATTTCGCCGTTCAGCAATTCGTCACGGAACCGGGCATTGAAGCTTTCGCAGTATCCGTTTTCCCAAGGTGATCCGGGTTCGATGTAAGCCGTCTTGGCGCCGACGGCAGCGATCCAGTCCCGCACTTTCCGGGCGATAAATTCCGGCCCATTGTCGGATCTTATGTATTCCGGGGGGCCGCGCAGGATGAACAAATCTGTCAGCGCATCCAGCACGTCCGTGGAGTTAAGCTTGCGATCAACGCGGATCATCAGGGCCTCTCTTGTGTATTCATCGATAATGTTGAGCGTCCGATATACCCGACCATCAGCCGTGCGATCCTGGACGAAGTCGTAGGACCAAACGTGATTTGGGCGCTCTGGCCTGAGACGCACGCATGACCCGTCGTTCAGCCAAAGCCGCCCTTTCTTCTTCTGTTTCTGTGGGACTTTCAGCCCTTCACGCCGCCAGATACGCTCCACCCGTTTGTGGTTCACACACCAGCCCGCGTTGTTCAGCATCCCGGCGACCATCCGATATCCGTAGCGTCCGTACTGATCGGCCAGCTCGATGATATCATCGGTCAACCGCTGTTCATCTGCACGGCCTCGCGGCACCTTTCGTTGCGTGGATCGATGCTGCCCAAGTGCGCGGCAGGCGCGGCGCTCGGACACGCCAAGCTCCTGCCGCACATGGTCGATGCACTTGCGACGACGCGAAGGGCTCAGAAGTTTCCCCGTGCCGCCTCGGTCAGAATGAGCTTGTCCAACGTCAGGTCTGATACAGCGCGCCGCAACCTTTGGTTCTCTTTCTCAAGCTCTTTCAGTCGAGCGAGTTGAGACCTGCCCATCCCGCCATAGAGCTTACGCCACCTGTAGAACGTCTGCTGTGTCACGCCGATCTGGCGCACAGCCTCCGCGACCGTCATTCCTTGCCCTTGCAGAACTTCAACCTGCCGAAGCTTCGATACGATCTCCTCCGGTTTCTCACGCTTTCCAGACATCGCTGATCCTCCATTTTCGGGATAATCTATCCCAGTTGGTGGACCACTTTCAGGGGGCTACTCCAGCCTGCGTAGTCTGGCAGAAACCTTCGGATCCATCTCTGATGACCGCCCGACTGTCTTTCTCGCCTATACCGTCAAGGGCTGGGGCACGCCGCTGGCTGGTCACAAGGACAACCACGCGGGTCTGATGACAAAGGCGCAGATGGCGACACTGCAATCCACTTTGGGAGTGCCGCAGGGTGAGGAATGGGAGCCTCTTGCAACAGTCTCCGACCCGCAAGGATTCCGGGCCTTTCTGGACCGAACACCTTTCTTCGCCCAAGGCCCGCGCCGGACAAACGCGCCCGCGGTTGCCGAGATCGGGCCGGTCTGGCTCGACGATCCGGTCCAATCAACGCAAGCAGCGTTTGGCAAGATCCTTGACCGTTTGGCCAAATCCGAGAGCGAACTGGCGCAGCGCATTCTGACCATGTCGCCGGATGTCACGGTTTCGACAGGGCTCAGCCCATGGGTCAACCGCCGTGGTCTCTTTGCCCGCGACCCGCGTTCCGACACGTTCCGGGCCGAGAACATTCCATCCAGCCAGAAGTGGAACTTCTCACCCGAGGGTCAGCATCTGGAACTGGGTATCGCGGAAATGAACCTGTTTCTTGCCCTTGGTGCGGCGGGGCTGAGCCATTCGCTTTTCGGGGCGCGGATTTTGCCTGTGGGCACGGTATACGACCCCTTTGTTTGTCGTGGCCTGGATGCGCTCAACTATGCCTGCTATCAGGATGCCCGTTTCATGATCGCGGGCACGCCGTCGGGCGTGACGCTGGCACCAGAGGGCGGTGCACACCAGTCAATCGGAACTCCGCTGATCGGGATGAGCCAGGACGGCCTCGCCTCGTTCGAACCGGCCTTTACCGACGAACTTTCGGTGATCATGGACTGGGGTTTCGACTATATGCAGCGGCAGGGCGGGTCGGACTCTGATCCACGCACATGGTTGCCCGACGGGTCAGGTGGTGCGGTGTATCTGCGGCTGTCGACCCGGCCTGTTGAGCAGGCCTTGTGCTCGCGCGACGCCGCTTTCCGTCAGGGGGTTACTGATGGAGCCTATTGGCTGCGACAGCCGGGCCCGAATGCCGAGGTGGTCATTGTCTATCAGGGCGCGGTGGCACCTGCAGCGATTGAGGCCGCGGGGCGGATCGGCAACGACCGGCGCGATATCGGTGTGCTGGCCGTCACCCCCGCTGACCGTTTGCATGCGGGGTGGGCTGCCGCCGGACGCGCGCGCGCCCAAGGGATCGAAACAGCGCGCGCGCATGCCGAACGCCTGCTGGAGGGCTTGCCTGCGCATTGTCTGCTGATCACCGTGCTTGATGGCCATCCGGCCACGCTGTCATGGATCGGCGGCGTTGCTGGGCACCGCGTTGCCGCGCTGGGGGTCGATGGATTCGGGCAGACCGGAACGGTCGGCGATCTCCACCGCCATTTCAGTATCGACGCCGACGCCATCGTTGCGGCAGCCTCTGCCATGTCCTTTGGTCGGCCATTGCGGTCGCGCGCCGGGTGAGGCACCAAGGATCTTGCCGCGCTGTTGTCGCCGATCCACGGTTTTGGCCACCGCGCATTACCCCAACACCGGCACACGGGAGCATTGATTTCAAACGCAACCATGTAGAATCAGACACCCAAGGAATAGCCATGCCGACAGCCAAGGCATGGCGCATCATTTGTCGGCGCGGTGGCTTTTGGTGCCCCTGACCATCTGGCGATGACGGGGAAATAGACTTTCTGCAAGACGCCCATCTTGTGCACAGACCCGAATGACGGCAACGACCCAGCCGCTTTGAAACGGTCAAAGACATTGCAAATGCCCGCTTTGGGGTAATCACTGCCGTCTTTCGCAGGCAGCCAAAGTGATCCTGACGTATCGCGATTTTGACTGCCTGATTGTTTGTGCTTTGATAGGGTGCATAAATGAAAGACTTTGATCAGACCCGTTTCGCCGTCATTTCTGATATTCACAGCAATTCCGCCGCTCTGGAGGCTGTCCTTCAGGACATTTCTGACCAAGGCATTGAAAGTATTGTCAATCTTGGGGATCACCTGAGCGGCCCTATGGCCGCGCGTGAAACTGCCGAACTCCTTCTGGCTCACGAAATGTTGTCTATCCGTGGCAATCATGACCGGTGGCTTGTTGAAAACAAGCGCGAGGATATGAATTCGATTGATGGGGTCGCTTTCGACCAACTCCAAGAACGCCATCTGGAATGGCTGCGCGGGTTGCCATCGACGCTCTGGCTTTCCGAAAACGTTTTCGCCTGTCACGGGACACCACGGGCTTTGTTGCACAAATCGCTTCGGGGATTCACTGTATGAATCCAGCATGATAGCTGGGGGGCATGAGTAGTTGGCACCCCACAAAGTACAAAACCACGAACTGGTCGGCTTACAATGATGCACTG
>JAUIAS010000039.1 GCA_030425395.1 Alphaproteobacteria bacterium | reverse complement strand
TCGATACATAGGTGTTGCCGCTGCGATAGGCCGGACCAAGATAGACCCGCAGCCCCAGATCCTGCGCCGCTTGCGCCGCACCTTCGAATTCGTCCCATGTCTCGCCCCATTCGCGATAGAACAGCGACGCGATCGGCAGGGCGGTGGTGATCCCGTTGGCGATCAGTCGCGAAAAGGCATAGCGCTTTTGCCAGCGCAATTGTTCGGGCGAATACATCTCGCGCGGGCCTGCCTGCATATAACTGTGCGGCCAGACGCGTCCTTTCTTCCATGCGGGTTGATTGTCCAGCGCAAGGATCGTGGTGTCGAGATCCGCCAAAGCATCCAGATCAACAAATCCCGGCCCAAGAAGTGCGTCACCGCAATCAACGCGCTGCGCCACGTCACCGTCAAAGCCATGCCCGACAAAGATGATGGCACCGTTCTCAAAAACGACTTCACCGTCAGGCAGCAGTATGTGGTGCCCGGCATCATGTCCGACGACCCAGCGGGCCGTCATCAGAACACGGCCTGTTTCCCTCATGGGGCGGCCATCCCGGCGCGCCCGTCGCGGGCAACCACACGGCCCGCCTTGAGCACGAGTTTGCGCGGCGGATAGGACACCACGGCATGGGCCACGGTTTCGGCGTCGACCAGCACCAGATCGGCGCGGCAGCCAATTTTTAGTCCATAATCCGCGAGCGCCATGACCTCGGCTCCGGCATAGGTGCAACACCGCAGTGCGTGTTCGACATCCTCGTCCCGGCGCAAGTTGTTGCGCAGGCCCAGATGCATCGCCCGTTCCAGCATATCGCCATTTCCATAAGGCCCCCAACAATCGCGAATACCGTCCGATCCGGCGCATAGCGTAACGCCCGCCGCGCGCAGGTCCCCGGCCGAGGGAACCGGCCGATAGGGGGTCGCAACGGTGGCGATGTGGATGCGCGCCTCAGCCAGAGCCGCGATCAACGCCCGCGCCCGGTCCCTGTCTGGCATACCCAGACAGAACGCATGGCTGATTGTGACCTGTCCCTGCATCCCATGGGCGCGCACCCGCTCGAGGATCAGTTCCATGGAAAACGCGCCCAGTTCATCGGGTTCGTGCAGGTGAATGTCGATGGGTTTTGCGTGCCGTTCGGCCAATCCAAAAACCGCGTCCAGATGGCCCTTGGGATCGCGATCCATGCTGCAGGGATCCAACCCACCCACAACGTCCGCGCCTTGGGTCAGCGCCTCTTGCATCAAGTCGAGCGTGCCGGGCCGTTTCAGCAGGCCCGATTGGGGAAAGGCTACGATCTGCATGTCGATCTGATCTGCCAGATCGGCGCGTGTTTGCGCGACGCCCTCGAACCCTGCCAGCCCCCAGTCGGTATCTATATCGACATGGCTGCGGATCGCGGTGGACCCGTGGCCAAGGCTCAGCAACGCTTGGCGCAACGACTGGCGATGGGGGTCGACGTCCCATTCCGCGCGCAACCGCCGTTCGGTGTCGATCTTGTCGCCAAGCGCCGGTCCGGCCTGATAGGGCCGCCAGCCCATGCCCCACAGCGTCTTGTCCAGATGGGTGTGCGCTTCGACCAGACCGGGCAGCACAATGGCCCCGGCGCCGTCGATCATGTCGGCCTCCGCCGGAGCGATTTGTCCCGGCGATATTGCGGCGATGTGCCCGTCTCTAATCAGGATGTCAGTCAACTCCGCCCCCCACGGGCGAACATCGCGCAGAAGAACGCATTCCGTGGTCATCATAGTGTCCTCATGATCGGCCACGGGTCTTGATATCTTGCGTTTCGGACAAGACAAATTGTTGATCCGAAACGATATAATTGTCAGCGTGCAACCGGGCAACCGGCTGATAGGTGCCCTCGCGCAAATAATGGCCCTGATCATCCAGACAGCCGTCGCGCACATGCATCTGAACCACTTCGCCCAGAACGATCACCCGACGCGGAAACTCGATCAGTCGTTCCACCCGGCATTCCATCGACGCCGGTGCCTCAGCCACGCGGGGCGGTGCGATCTTGTACGACGGGGCGTGGTGCAAGCCGGTTATATCAATTTCGTCCACCGCTTCGTCAAAGGCGCAGCCGCAATCGACCATTTGCTGCGCTATCGCCATATCGCACATATTAACCACGAATTCGCCGTCCCGCCGGATATTGCGCATGGTGTCCTTTTCGGTGCCATCCGGGCGCGCCTGAATTCCAAGGATCACGATGGGGGGATCCTGGGAAAAGACGTTGAAAAAGCTCATCGGGGCGGCATTGGGCACACCGTCGGGACCACAGGTGGACACCAACGCGATGGGGCGCGGCGCAACAAAGCTGCAAAGCAGCCGGTATCTGTCCTGCGCGGGCAGGGTTTGAAAATCGAAATCCATCTCTGACGTCCTCCTTCACAGGATCGCCGGGTCAGCCCTTTTCCCGCAGAAGGCAGGCTACCGACTGGCCGTCCGCGACGGGCTTGAGTTCAGGTTCAATCTGCGAACAGCGGGCTTCGGCCACCGGGCAGCGCGATGCGAACCGGCATCCCGGCGGCATGTTCAGCGGATCGGGCGGATCGCCGGGAATCAGAATGCGCTTGGTTTCCTCGCGACGACGCGCATCGACCGAGGGCACTGCCGACAACAGCGCGGCGGTATAGGGATGGCTCGGGTTGGCAAACAGCGAGATACGGTCGGCATGTTCGACAATCTTGCCCATATACATCACCGCGACGCTGTCGCACATGTGCTGCACCACGCCCAGATCGTGGCTGATGAACAGATAGGTCAGCCCGAAATCCGCCTGTAGCCGTCTCAGCAGGTTGAGAATCTGCGCCTGCACCGCCACATCCAGCGCGCTGACCGGTTCGTCGCAAATGATAACTTCCGGACGCGTGGACAGGGCGCGGGCAATTCCTATCCTCTGGCGTTGACCACCGGAAAACTGGTGTGGAAACAGTCGCTTCTGCTCGGGTCTTAAACCAACGGCGGCGAAAAGTTCGTCAACGATCACGTCTTTTTCCGCCGACGTCTTGTCCGTCAGACTGTCGAGAGGTTCGCGCACGATATCTTCGGCCCGCTGACGCGGATTGAGCGAGGAGTAGGGATCCTGAAAGATCACCTGCACCTTGCGCCGCATCGCCTTGAGATCGTCTTGCGAAAGCGGCAGGATATCCTTGCCTTCAAGGCGAACTTCGCCGGTGGTTTCCCCCGCAGCCAAACGCGCGATGGCCAGCGCGGCGGTGGTTTTGCCCGATCCGCTTTCGCCCACGATGGCCAGCGTTTCGCCCTTCTTGACGGTGAAATTCACCGAATCCACCGCAGTGAGATAGGTCTTGGCACCAAAGGCCCCGCCTGATTTGCGCAGGGGAAAGCGCACCGACAGGTTTTCGATTTCCAGAAGCTCCGACATCACACTTCCTCCGCGCGCCAGCAAGCCGCGCTTTGACCGTTAGGAAAATCAACCTCGGGCGGACGCGCCCCAAGGCATTGATCGGTGACCATGGAACAGCGTTCCGAGAACAGGCATTTATCCTGTCCGAACGATCCGAGCCCCGGCACGATCCCCGTGATTTCGGTCAGTTCTTCGCGTTCGAACGCGGGGTCGGCCATGATATGCGGCACGCAGGAAATCAGCCCCTTGGTATAGGGGTGACGGGCGTGTTCGATGATCTGTTGGACCGGGCCTTCCTCGGCCTTGCGTCCTGCATACATCACGATCATGCGTTCCGCCATTTCCGCCACGGCTCCCATGTCATGGGTGATCATGATGATGGATGTGCCGGTCTGTTCGCGCAAATCGCGCAGCAGGTCGAAAATCTGGGCCTGCACCGTCACATCCAGCGCGGTGGTCGGTTCATCCGCGATCAGGATCTTGGGCTTGCAAGCCAGCGCGATGGCGATCATCACGCGCTGACGCTGACCGCCCGACATCTGGAACGGATAGTCGTCCACCCGGCTTTGCGGGTTGGGGATGCGCACCGCGTCCAGCAATTCGATGGCCGCCTTGTGGGCCGCGGGTTTGCTCAGGTTCTGGTGTTCGCGCAGCACCTCGGCGATCTGTTCGCCCACGGTATAAACCGGGTTCAGCGATGTCATCGGTTCCTGAAAAATCATCGAGATTTCGTTGCCGCGCAAATCCCGCAGACGTGACTCCGAGGCTTGCGTCAGGTCTTCGCCGTCAAAGATGATCTTGCCCGATGCGATGCGCCCGATGCCTTCCGGCAGCAGCCCCATCAACGCCAGCGCGGTCATCGACTTGCCGCACCCGGATTCCCCCACAAACGAAATGCTTTCGTTGCGCCCCAGCTCAAAGTTCAGGTTGTCGATCACCGGGGCCACGCCTGCGCGGGTCTTGAGTTCGATGCGCAGGTTTTCGACTTTCAGCAGCGGCTCCATCAGCGCTTCCTCAGTTTGGGGTTCAGCGCATCGTTCAGCCCGTCCCCGACAAGGCTGATCGCAAGAACAGTGATAAAGATGGCAAGGCCCGGAATGGTCACGGTAAAGCTGCTTTCAAGGATATATTGGCGGTTTGACCCGATGATCTGGCCCCAGCTGATCACATTTGGATCGGTCAGCCCCAGAAAGGACAGACCCGCCTCGAACAGGATGGCCGATCCGACCATCAGGGCGGATTGCACGATGATCGGGGGCAGGGCGTTTGGCAGGATCACCTTGAACATCAGCTTGGCGTTGGATGCCCCCGACGCGCGGCTGGCCATCACGTATTCCAGTTCGCGGATGCGCAGGAATTCAGAGCGGGTGATCCGGGCAACTGCGGTCCAGCTGACGATACCGATGGCAAGGGTGATCATCGGCAGGCTGGCTCCGAACAGCGCCACGATCACCATCGAGAACAGCAGCGTTGGCAGCACCTGGAAAAACTCGGTAAAGCGCATCAGGGCCTCTTCGACCATACCGCGATAAAATCCGGCCAGCGCCCCGATTGTGACCCCGATCACCACCGTCACGATGGCCGCCGACAGCCCGATGATCAGCGTCACCCGCGAGCCGTGAATGATCTGCGCCAGCAGATCGCGCCCAAGGTAATCCGTGCCCAGTAAATACCCGTCGGTTCCCGGCGGTGTGAACGGCGCCCAGACCATTTCAAAGGGTTCACCGGGATACAGGTAAGGTCCGAAAACGGCCCCCAGAATAATGATGACCAGCAGAACCAGACCCAGCATCGCGGCGTGGTTGTGTTTGAACATGTCCCACGCTTCGGACAGCGGGGATTGCGCCTTGACCGGCGCTTGTGGGGATTGCGCCTTGACCGGCGCTTGTGTCGCTTGATCGCTCATCACCGACCTCTCATTCTTGGATCGACCGCGCGCAGCGCAAAGTCCGTCAACAGGTTCCCGATGACGACCATCAGCGCGGAAAAGAACAGGATGCCCAGAATGGTGGGCGTGTCGCGCGCAATGATCGACTGGAACGCCAGCGTGCCCAGACCGGGCCATGAGAACACGGTTTCAACCAGAACCGCGCCGGAAACCACGGCAGAAAACTGCAGACCCGCCAGCGTGATAACGGGCGAAAGCGCGTTCTTGAGCGCGTGTTTGTAAACAACCGACCGCGTGGACAGGCCCTTGGCCTTGGCGGTGCGGACATAGTCGCTCCCCAAGGTTTCCATCATCGTGGCGCGCGACAGGCGCGAATACAGGGCCAGAAAGATCGACGACAGAGCAATCACCGGCAGCACAAGGTGGCGCAGCACGTCGAACGTATGCACCCAGAAGCCGCCCTCGATCGTCACATCGCGCATCCCCGCCACGGGGAACCACTGGATGTTCAGCGAAAATCCGATGAGCAGCAGAATCCCCGTCCAGAACACAGGGGCCGAATAGCCGAACAGGGCGAAAAAGGTCACGAAATGCGACAGGATGCCATTGGGACGCCGGGCCGAGATCACGCCCAGCACCACACCAACGATCATCGCCAAAATCTGTGCAGAGAACACCAGCAAGAGCGTGGCGGGCAGGCGTTGAAGGATCAGCTCTGTCACTGGCATGGAATAGAAGAATGAATACCCCAGATCAAAGCTCAGAACCCGACCCATGTAGTTGAAAAGCTGGATAAGAAACGGCTGGTCCAACCCATAGTCGGCCCGGATTCGGTCCAGGATTTCTTCGTCGGCACCGCCCATGGATTGCGCGATTGTGTCGGCTACGTCTCCGGGGGCCATATGGATAAGCGTGAAGTTCAGGACCAGAACCGCCATCAACAGCGCAACGGCATAGGCCAGACGGGTCACGATAACGCGGATGATTTCCAACGCACGGCACTCCTTTGGGGGAAAGCGGGGGAAAGGATGGGGCAGCCCGCCGCGCGGCGGGCCGCCCCGTGCTCAGGTCAGTCCTTGAGCCAGACCTTGTCCAGCGGGGACGAGGTTGCCCAGATACCGTTGGTCGGCGGGTTCTGGACCTTGTCGTTGTAGAACGTGTGCATCGGCACGGCGTTCAGATAGTAGATCGGCACTTCTTTGTTCACGATCTCCTGGAACTCGGCGTAAAGCGCCTTACGCTTGGTTTCGTCGTTTTCCTGCGCGGCCATAGCCAGCAGTTCATCGACGCGCGCATTCGAGTAACCCTGCGTGTTGGACCACACGCCCTTGGCGATGTTGTCCGACATATAGGTCCGGTTCACACCGATCACCGGGTCACCCCAGTTATAGACGCTGTCCATGGACATATCGAAATCCATGGTGCCCATGATCTTGGCCCAGCTCGGGAAATCCGGCGAGGATTCGATGGTCACGTTGATTCCGACCTTGGAAAGCGCCTGCTTGATGTACTCGGTCTGCGGCTTGTAACCGGGGAACGGCACCAGCTCGAGCGAAATGTCGAAACGCTTGCCGCCCTCCATCGGGAACCCGGCCTCGTCCAGCAGGGCATTGGCCTTGTCCAGATCAATGTCGTATGGGTTCACGTCGGGGTTGTAGAGCGGGCTGTCGGGGTGCACACCTGTGCGCGCATCCTTGGCCGTGCCGCGCATGACCGCCTTCATGATGAAGTTCTTGTCGATCGCATAGGCAATCGCCTGACGCACGCGTTCATCCTTGAGCGGACCGCGGGTCACGTTCATGGCAAGCCAGTCGATGGGACCGATGCCGCCGTATCCATCGTTCGAAACGTTCACGCCCTCAGCGGCACGCATCCGGTTCACGATTGTCGGCTGGTTTTCAAAGGCAGACAGGTGAACTTCGCCATTTTCAATGGCAATCGCACGGGATGCGCTGTCGGGGATGATGCGCACCACGATCCGGTCAAGATAGGGAAGGCCTTCTTCCCAATACCCGTCATGGCGTTCCATGATGACATGTTCGCCCGGCTTGAATTCAACCAGCTTGAACGGACCGGAGCCAACAACATCTTCGTTGTTGCGGGGATGGTTCTTGGGGTCCTGACCATCGCCATAGATATGTTCGGGGATGATCGACATAAGCTGACCCGACATCGCCAGCATCAGCGCAGGGTGCGGGTGGGCAAGGTTCAAAACGGCGGTGTGTTCATCGGGCGTATCCACCGACGTAACCGGCGCAAACATTGACTTGAACGGGTGGTATTCCTTGATCACCTTCACAGAAAACGCCACGTCAGAGGATTTGATCGGCTCCCCATCATGGAAAACGGCATTTTCCTGAAGGTTAAGTGTCACCTTCAAACCATCGTCGCTGACGCTCCAGCTCTTGGCCAGATAGGGCTGCGGATTCCAGCCGTCGTCATACCGCAGCGGTGCTGCAAACATTTGCGAGCCGACAAAGCCCGTGACAACACCCGACTGCACCGCGGGGTTCAGAACCCGTGGCGTGCCGCCCATGACACCGACCAGTGTGCCTCCGACGTTCTGGGCCATGGCACCGGTCGCAAGCAAGGCCGCCGTGGCGGTTGCCGCAAACAGTCCCTTTACTACATGCTTCACTTTTCAATTCTCCCTGATGGTTTTGTTATGCAAAAAGCGTAGACCAGCTTATTTCCCGCAAAAAACAGAATTAATACCTTTCAATCCACGGAAAATTGGGGTTTCGAGGGTTTGTCCGGCGTCACCGTCAGTCCCGAAAACGCGCCTTTATCCTGTAAAACCTTGCAGTTATCCAGAAATGCATCAACGATCTTGGGTCGCCGCACTGATGCGATGGTGGCAATTCCGAACCAATTCACATCGGTTTCATCGCGGATAGGAACGGCGCGATATCGGGCGTTTTCGTCTTGGAATGATTGCGGGCGTATGTTCAGGATTGTGTAGCCAAAGCCACCTGCAACCAAAGCGCGAGCAATTTCTGCTGATCGCGTGGAATGCGCGATATTGGGGGTGCATCCGGCGCGTTGAAAAATACCCACGAAATAATCCCGCGTCAGCGGCAGATCCAGCAGAACCATGGGTTTCGCCGCCAGTTCGGCCAACGAAACGCTGCTTTGTTGAGACATCGGATCGTCGGACGAGATCAACGCAAAGGGCGGGGGGCGGAACAACGGCAGGAAATCATGCCCGGCATGTAAAACCTTGGGATAGGTAAAGGCGAGATCGGCCTTTCCCTCATCCAGAAAGCCGATGATTGCCTCCATGTTGCCTTCCAGAATCTGCACCGACATTTGCGGAAAACGGTCGGTGATATCGCGCAGAATGGGCGGCAGAAACGCAGGCGCGGCGGTCGCGTAACATGCGATCCGCACCAGACCTGCAGCATCCCCCCCCACCGATTGCATCGCGGATTCGAACTGGTGGGCTTCGTGAATGAAGTTGCGCACCAGCAAAAGCGCATCCGCACCCGCCGGAGTGGGTTCGATCCCCTTGGCCGGCGTGCGCACGAACAAATCATACTCCAATCCGGCCTCCAGCGAGTCGATGGCGGCCGTGATCGAGGATTGAGAAATCGACAGCTCTGTCGCTGCCTTGGCAATGGACCGCAAACGGCCTGCCGCCTCGACGTATCGCAACTGTTTGAGGGTAAAGTTCATTGCGGGCTCTTTCTGTTCAAGCTGGTCATGCGGCCCCGTTCCTCAGGAAAATGAGGCTTTCCCGACAATTAATACCATTTTTCCATTCATGAAAACCTCGTTACCGTTTTCCAAACACAATGATCACAGCAGGGACCGGCATGACGCAGACAACCATTTATTCCGCGCAAAAAATCATCACCATGAATCCCAACCGTCCGGAAACCACCCATGTGGCGGTGCGCGACGGGCGCATTCTGGGGGCCGGGACGCTCGAGGAACTGGCCGGTTGGGGTGAGTACACCCTTGATACACGCTTTGCCGACAAGGTGATCATGCCCGGCCTGATCGAAGGGCACGCCCATTCAATGGAAGGGGCGATGTGGTCCTTTACCTATGTCGGCTGGTTCGACCGTATGGACCCTGACGGCAAGGTCTGGTCCGGGGTCAAAAGCGTGGATGACGTGGTTGCACGCCTCAGCGAGATCGAAAAGACGATGGATGACCCCGACGCGCCGCTTCTGGGGTGGGGGCTGGACCCGATCTATATGGATAACGTGCGCGTCACCCGCGCCGATCTGGATCGGGTGTCCGCGACCCGTCCCGTGGGGATCATGCATGCTTCGGGCCATATCCTGAATGTCAATTCCAAGGCGCTGGAATTGGCCGGGTTGCTGAAGACGGGCAATAACCATCCCGGCATTCCGCTGGCCGGGGATGGTCTGCCCACCGGAGAGTTGAAAGGCCCCGAAGTAATGATGCCTGTGGGTATTCACGTGGGCATGAACCGCGCGTTTCTGGCCGCGGATGAAAACGGCCTGCGCAATTATTCGCGCCTGTGCGTGCGGGCGGGCGTGACGACATCATCCGATCTGGGGCAGCAGTTGAACGACGATCTTCTGGCAGTCTTCGAAAAGGTCACCGGCGAAGACCGCTTTCCGGTTTGCCTTGTGGCGTTTCGCATCAATATGGGGCTCTCTCCGCAGGAACTGGTGGATTACACCCTGTCGCTCAAGGAACGCAGCACCGACCGGCTTGAACTGGGTAGGATCAAGGTTGTCGCTGACGGATCGATTCAGGGGTTCTCGGCGCGAATGCAGTGGCCGGGCTATTACAATGGCGCGCCCAACGGGCTTTGGTATATCGCGCCCGATCAACTGGCCGAGATTTACGAACGCGCCCTGGCCTGCGGCGTGCAGGTGCACACGCACACCAACGGGGACGAGGCGACCGAACTGACCATCGACACGCTTGAGGCCGCCCTGCGCAAGCATCCCGATTTCGACCACCGCTTTACCCTGCAACACTGCCAACTGGCATCCGAGGCCCAATTCCGCCGTATGGGGCGGCTGGGCATGTGCGTGAACCTGTTTGCCAATCACCATTTCTATTGGGGGGACGAACATTACACGTTGACTGTGGGGCCGGAGCGGGCCGAACGCATGAACGCCTGTCGCACAGCTCTGGATGCGGGCGTGCCCATGACCATCCATTCCGATGCGCCGGTAACGCCGCTTGGGCCACTGTTTACCGCCAGTGCAGCCGCCACGCGGCACACCGCATCGGGCCGAACCCAGGGCGAATTCCAAAGGATCAGCGTGGCAGAGGCGCTCTATGCCGTGACGATGGGGGCCGCGATCACCATGAAGATGGATGACCGCATCGGATCCATCGAAACCGGCAAGCGCGCCGATTTTGCCGTGCTCGAAGATGACCCGACACAGGCCAGCCCCGAAGCCTTGAAGGATGTGCGCGTCTGGGGAACGGTTCAGGCTGGCCGCATATTTGAGGCGGCAACCATCTGATGAAGCTGCCCGTTACGGTTATCGGCGGCTATCTTGGGGCCGGAAAAACGACCTTGATCAACCACTTGCTTCGCAATGCGAATGGGCTGCGGCTGGCTGTTCTGGTCAACGAGTTCGGAGAGTTGTCGATTGACGAAGACCTGATCGAGGCCGAGGAAGACGGGTTGATGTCAATCTCGGGCGGTTGCGTGTGCTGTGCCTATGGCAGCGACATGATCGGCGTGCTTGAGGACATCCGCGATGCCGATCCCGGTTTCGATCATGTGCTTCTCGAAGCGTCGGGCGTTGCGCTGCCCGCGTCGATCATGACCAGCGTCAGCCTTGTGAAGGGGCTGCGCCCTGACGCAACCGTGGTGCTGGCCGATGCCGAACAGGTGCGGCGCAATGCGGCCGACAAGTTCCTGTCCGATACCATCCTGCGCCAGTTGGAACAGGCCGATATCCTTTTGGTAACCAAAGCCGATCTGGTCACTGCGCAAGCGTTGGAAGATGTGTGCGGGTGGCTGCGCGTCCGGTCCGGCCCGGCGCGTCTCGTGACTTCGGCCAAGGCCGATGTTCCGCTTGCGGCCATCGTGGGGGCCTTGCCTCTGGCCGGGCGGCGGCTGTCGTCCGGGTCGGATCCGCACGCGGCCTTTGCCAGCGTGGTCCTGACACCCGAATCCCCGGTGGATGCGCAGGCCCTGGCCCGCCGTCTGGCCGATGATGACTCCGTGACGCGGGCCAAGGGATATGTGCCGACGTCTGAGGGGCTTGCGCTGATCCACGTGGTCGGCCCGCGCTGGGACGTCGAGGCCGCAGAGGGCACCCATCAGATCGGGGTTGTCTGCATCGGTCCCAAGGCCACGTTCGACGCGCAGAAAATCCTGCAATTTGTCGGTCAGGGGGCGTGATGCCTCTTGCCCTTGGCGGTGACACTGGGCATCGTCCGCGCGCTGTCAACCGGAGGAACAGATGACCAAGACAATCGTCAACAGCTGGAATGAATGGGATCCGCTCAAACATGTGATCGTCGGTCGTGCTGACGATTGCCATATCCCGCCCGAGGAACCCGCGCTTGACGCCAAGGTGCCCGAAGACAGCGACATGCGTGGCCAATGGGGGCGCAGGCCGCAGGAAACCATCGACCGCGCCAATGAACTGCTGGACAATTTTGCGGCCCAGTTGCAGGCCCGTGGCATCCGTGTGGACCGTCCCACCAGCATCGACCATTCCCAGCCGGTGACCACGCCGGATTTCCACACCGACAGCCAGTTCGGTTGCATGCCGCCGCGTGATGTCTTGCTGACGGTCGGTTCAGAAATGCTCGAGGCAACAATGTCTTATCGCTGCCGGTGGTTCGAGTATCTGAACTATCGCCCATTGTTGCAGAAATACTGGGAAGAAGACCCCAACTTCCGCCACGAAGCGGCACCCAAGCCGCGCCTGACGGATGCGGATTACCACCCGGATTACCTTTCGGACAAGATCGGGGATGAGAAACGCCTGCAATGGGCCGCCGAAAAGTTCTTTGTAACCACCGAGGAAGAACCCCTGTTCGATGCGGCGGATGTGCTGCGCTTTGGCCGCGATCTCGTGGTTCAGCATGGCTTTACCACCAACCTCAAGGGCATCGAATGGCTGCGGCGGCATTTCCCCGATCACCGCGTTCATGCCGTGAATTTCCCCGGTGATCCTTATCCGATCCATATTGACGCGACATTCACACCTCTGCGCCCCGGCCTGATCCTCAACAACCCGCAACGCCGCCTGCCGCAGGAGCAACGCGAGATGTTTGAACGCAACGGCTGGGATATCGTTGATGCGGCGCAACCCGCGCATAACCAGCCGCCGCCGCTATGTTATTCGTCGGTCTGGTTGTCGATGAATGTTCTGGTTCTCGATCCGAAAACCGTTTGCGTCGAAAAATCAGAGGTCTATCAGGCCGAGCAAATGGACAAGCTGGGCATGGAAGTGGTCGAGGTTGAATTGCGCGACGCCTATGCGTTTGGCGGCGGGCTGCACTGCTGCACCGCCGATGTCTACCGCGAAGGCGTTTGCGAGGACTACTTTCCCAATCTGGGCTGAGCTATGAACAGGCGGGCGGCGGAACGGAACACCTTCCGTCGCCCTCACAACCGGAACATCAACTGGTTGGAGAAGAAGACTCCTGCGTGCCGTCCGTCACTAAGTTGGGGCCTCCGGCTGCCGTATGCTGCGCAAAGTCGAGCGGCAGCAAACGCGGCTTTTCATATGGTTTGCGCGTCTCTGTCATAGACTCTCTTTTTTGATTCTTGATGTCCAAATTCGGAACCTCTGGTTAGTCGCCCCATGCGCTTGCGCGCCGAAACCTTTTGTTTTTTAGGCAGCTCGCCAAGGGCGGCCGTGTTGTCGCAAGCGTCTGTTCGGGAAAGGAACCGATCACAATCTGGTTCAAACCACAAACCATTTAGCCCCAAGCGCTTGGCCAAGCAGCCTAAAGCAAATTCGAACCACGGGCTACGGATTTTTCTTTCGGGGTTTGAACCTGCCGTTCCATGCAACTGTAATCCGCTCCTGTGGTTGCTGATTTGGGTGAACCCAATGTTGCAGGAATGACGGAAACACCAACATGGTCCCCTGTTCGGGGCGTATCCGAAATGAATGAGAGAACGCCTGCGCCCGCAGAAGGGTTGCGTCGGACAGCGACCCGCGCGGATCGAGGAATTCTATCATCCCGGATTGACCCTCCTCTACCTCCGGCTGGGTGACATAATAGCAGCCAGACCATTGATGCCGTGGATGGCTATGGGGCGTATTATAGGCCCCTTGCGGGCTCACGTTGATCCAGCCCTGCAACCTTGCGTCATGCGCGTCGATATCAAAGCCCGGCGCGATCAGGCGCGTCGCGGCGACGAAGCTGTCGCGGATATGCGCGCACAGGGCCGCGATGCCCGGTTCATCGCGTTGGAACAATCCCCCGTCCGAGTGCCAACCATTGCGGTTCGTGCGGGTAACGCCATCCTCCGCATCGCGGATTGCGCGGATCTCCTGCTCAAGCTGTGCATTCAGCGTCTCGGCTTCGGGCACCGAAAACGATAGCACAGGGGTCGGGAACAGGTTTTGACAGGCTTGCAGTTTCACGCCGGGTCCTCGCATGGTTCTGGGCCGAGTTGACCCGCCCCGACAGAAATTTTCCAGCCCCTTTTTAAATGGGGATGCCTGACACCTAGCGGCGGCGTAATCCTTGTGGCGTTTCGCCAAACCGCGCCTTCATATGGCGCGACAACAGGTCCATTGATGAAAATCCCGTGGCCGCCGCAATATCGGCCACGGCAAGATCGGTTTCGGCCAGCAGCGTGCGCGCCCGGTCCAGCCGGATATTGCGGTAAACGGCGGCAGGGCTTTCCGACAGATGCGCGTCGAACAGGCGTTCGATCTGGCGGCGCGACAGTCCACAATCGCGCGACAACGCTTCCATCGACAGGGGTTCTTCAATGTTTTCATACATATGGCGCATCACGTTCAACAATCGCCCGTTGCGTGATGAAATGGCCCGCGCGATCGAAGACCGTTGCTTTGCGTTCGGGGTAATATCCCCGGAATTCAAACACATATCGGCAACAACGATAGCAAAATCCGAACCATAATCGGATGCTATCACCGACAGCATCATCTGCGTCGCCGCGGCACCGCCGCCGCAAGTCATCAGATCGCCGTCAATTTCAAACTTGTTGGGTGTCGGCACCAGATCGGGAAAGGTTTCGATGAATCCGGGCTGGTTTTCCCAATGCAGGGTAAAGGCCCGGTCTCGCAACAGCCCCGCGCGCGCCAGTGTGGCTGCGCCTGTGCATATGCCACCAACCCGCCCGCCAAAGCGCGCGTGCCGTCGCAAACCGGCCAGCACCTTTGGGGTCGCAACCTCGGTTCCGCGATTGCCGGAACACACGAACAGATGCGCCTCTTGCGACAGCGCGTCCAACGGTTCGTCGGCCATCACGGAAATGCCCGAAGACGACACCACCGGTCCGCCATCGGGGGAATGCACCGTCCAGCGATAAAGCAGTTTTTGGGCAAGCTGGTTGGCGATGCGAAACGGCTCCAACGCCGAGGAAAACGCCAAAAGGGTAAAATCGGGCAACAACAGGAACGCGAATTCGCGCGTTGTTTGAAACGCATCGACAGGGAACACGAATGCACCCTTGGGGATCAGGCCACTTCGGGCCGCGTTGGACGAGGTCTGGGACATCGGGTTTGTCCTGCGCGTGTAAAGATTGATTTTGGGCGGATAGTCTGTCAGCCTGATACCATTATTTTCAAGTTATCTTATCATTCAGGACTTAGAACATGGCAAAACCCACAAAATCCGGCAAAGATTCCGGCGGCACGCCCAGCCCGATGGATAAATCCGTCGATGAAATCGAAGCTTATATCAACCAATGGCAATCCCGCCTTTTCAATCTTTGGAAGGTCGTTTTCAAGAAGGTCGCGGCCAAGCTGAAATCGACCGTCTTCTTTGTTTCCAGGGTGTTGAAAGAAACAGGAAAAATTGTATCCACCGTGGGCAAGAAGGTTGTCGAAACAATGCAGCGCTCGGTGAGTTTCATTGAGGATACGCTCAAGCGCACGCCGATGTTGATCAAGATGGCGTTGCGTTTTGGCTCCAAGATCATCGCTGTGATCCGCAAGGGCATGGAGCCCAAGAAACTGGCCGGGACGCTCAAGCGGATGGTGACGCGCTATGCCAACATGGTGCGGCGCATCGCAACTTCAGTGACGGATTTTCTCAAGGAAATCGACGTGTTGGGTGGCGTTCTTTCAATCGTGAACGCCTTCAAGACAGCTCTGAGCTTTATCGTGCCGTGGATCCTTGAGGTGGCCAGCGTCAGCTCCGCGATCAGGAAAGTGTCAAGCATGCTGCGCAAAGTGGTCAAACTGATGAAGACCGAAGTGCGCGATGCGGTGAAGATGAGCAAAAAGGCCAGCCGTCTGAAACCCGCCTGATCAATCCAGCCCATCGCGGGCGTGTTCAAGGTGAATGTCCTCGGGTATCGTGCCGCAACGCAAGGCAAAACGGGGATTCGCGGCAATGCGCAACGGCGGTACACTCTTGGTTGAAAGTCTCGTGGCTCTGGGCGCGCGCAAGGCGTTTGGCGTGCCCGGTGAAAGCTATCTCGCGGTGCTGGATGCGCTGCATGATACGGCGGGCCAACTTGATTTCGTTCTTTGCCGCAACGAAGGCGGTGCATCCTTTATGGCGGCCGCATGGGGCAAGCTGACCGGCGCGCCGGGTCTGTGTCTGGTCACGCGGGGGCCCGGGGTGACGAACGCGTCCATCGGCATTCATACCGCGATGCAGGACAGCGTGCCGATGATCTGCCTTGTCGGGCAGGTGGGCACCGACATGAAGGGCCGTGAGGCGTTTCAGGAAATCGACTATCGCGCAATGTTGGGCACGGTAGCGAAATGGGCGGTCGAAATTGATCAGGTTGACCGCATCCCCGAAATCCTTGGACGCGCATGGAAAACCGCCACAACGGGGCGGCCCGGTCCGGTGGTCATCGCCTTGCCCGAAGACATGTTGACGACCCTGACCGACACGCCAGCGCTGCGCGGGCCCGCACCGTTCAGCGAACCGCACCCGGACCCCGATGCGGTGGCCAAGGCACAAGACCTTCTGGCGCGGGCAGAGCGACCGTTGATCTTTTACGGCGGGTGCAACTGGACGGAAGCGGGTCGCGCCGACCTGCAGCGTTTTGCCGAAAGCTCGGATATCCCCGTCGTGTCGGTCTTCCGCTATCAGGACCAGTTCGACAATCATTCGCCCGTGTTCTGCGGCGAGGCCGGGGTCGGCATGAACCCATCGGTCAAGGCGATGATATCCCAAGCGGATGTGATCCTCGCCATCAACGCGCGGTTTGGGGAAAACTCCACCGATGGCTACAGCCTCTTGTCGGTGCCGCAAGCGGTGCAAAAGATCATCCATGTGCACGGGGCCGACTCCGAACTCGGCAAGGTTTATCAACCTGAAATCGGTATCCAATCCGGTCCGAACGCCTTTGTGCGCGCCCTTGCGCCGGTGAGCGGGGATTGGGGCGATTGGCGCGCAGAAGGGCGCGCGGCTTACGAGGCCGCGTTCGACGCCCCCGATCAGCCGTCGCCGGTGGACATGGGGCAGGTCACTGCTCATCTTCGCGCCGTTCTGCCCGACGATGCCATCATCACAAACGGGGCTGGCAATTTCGCGATCTGGTCGGGACGGTTCATCAAGTTCGGGCCGGGAATGCGCCTGCTGGCCCCGCAGTCCGGGGCAATGGGCTATGGCTTGCCCGCGGCCATTGCCGCGCGCATTGCACATCCCGAACGCACCGTTGTCTGCTTTACCGGAGACGGCGATTTCCAGATGACAGGACAGGAACTGGCCACCGCCACACAGGCCGGAGCGCAGCCAATCATTCTGATCCTCAACAATGGAACCTACGGCACGATCCGCGCGCATCAGGAGCGGCATTATCCGGGCCGGGTCTCTGGCACAGATATGTTCAGCCCCGATTTCGCGGCACTGGCACGGGCCTATGGCTTTCACGGCGAACGGGTCGAACGGACAGAAGATTTCGCCGCCGCGTTCGAACGGGCGCAGGCGTCGGAAACCGGCGCGGTTCTGGATCTGGTGATTTCAGCCGAGGCCCTGACCCCGCGCGTGACCCTGTCCCAGATGCGCGACGCGGCGATCAAGGCGCAAAAAACGGGCTGAGGGCCAGGTTTGTTTCCCGCTTGACGTCCCACCGCTCTCAAGGCCCTATGCGGCCACAAGTAACGAGGAAAAATTACATGCACGCATCACTTCTTCGCGCCGGCGGCGCTCTAGGCCTGATTTTGACACTGGCCGCATGTGAAACCCCATCCGCCACTTCGACGACCCCGCTGCCCGATGCGGCCACACCGGCTGCAGCAGCAGCGGAAGAGGCCGCGCCCAAGGCAAAGGCCCCGAAGGCGGGCACCCTTGCGGCTCTGGCACCGGTTGGGCGCAACGAAGCCCGCGTCGCGTTGTTCCGCACTTCTTATTTCGGCTTGGCAATCCAGCCCAAGGTCTTTGTTGACGGGGTCGAAATGGGCCGCTGCACACCCGGCGTTGCGCATATCGCCAAGGTCAGCCCGGGCACCCATCAGATTTCCGCCACGACCGAACAGGAAAAGATCACGACCGTGTCGATCGCCAATGGCGAAACCGCCTATATCAACTGCAGCATCGGCATGGGGGTCGTTGTGGGCCGCGCCGCCTTTGAGCGGGTGCCCGAGGCAACTGCCATGCAGAAAGCTGGCAAATTCAAGGTTCAGTGAACCCGTTTTCCTCAATCGGCGCGCGCGGCCTTCTGGATCGGCCGAGCGCGTCTTACCGTTAGTGTCGGGCGTCACAAGATCCCAAGCGCCGGAGCCTGCCATGTATCTGCCCACCCATTTTCAAGAAACCTCAGCCGCGCGGATATCCGCGCTGGTGGCGGATCATCCGTTGGCCGTGATCGTGGGGCAAGGCGCGGATGGGATCGTGGCCAATCATATCCCCCTTATGATGGACAGGGATGACCGTCTTATCGGCCATGTGGCGCTAAACAACGACATGCACCGGATTCTCGCGGAGGGGGCTGAGGTTCTGGCGATCTTTCAGGGCCCCGAGGCGTATATCTCGCCCAACTGGTATCCTTCCAAGGCCGACACGCACAAGGCCGTGCCCACCTGGAATTACGCGGTTGTGCATGTGCGCGGCACCATAGGATTTCTGCATGATGCCGCTGATAAACGCCGGATCGTGTCACGCCTGACCAAGATGATGGAAACCCGTACCAACGGCGCAGACGCATGGCGCATGGGCGACGCACCGGCGGATTATCTGGCCGGGATGATCGACAATATCGTCGGGTTCGACATCGCGATTTCGCAGATCACTGCGAAAACAAAGGCGGGTCAGAATAAATCCGACGCCGACCGGGCCGCCTTGGCCGTCCGGATGGACGGGCAGGGCAAGCAGAGGCTTATTCCGGAAGTTTAGGACGCGGGCCCAAGATACCAATCGTCAAAGTTCGAGATGTCCTCGAACACCCGGCGATACCCCTTGGACGTCAACAAGGCGTAGATATCCGCGCGCTGTGGGGCGTGGTTATGTTCCACCGTCATCACGCGGAACGACCAACGATCCCAATCCACGGCATTGAGAATTTCAAATTCGCTGCCTTCGGTGTCCACCGACATGTAATCGACCACATCGGGCGCATTGAGTTCTGCCAGAAGGTCATTCAGCGAAATCGTCGTGACGTCATAGCTGTTGCCGCGCAGTTTGCGCGTGGTGGAAACATAGCTGGAAATGCCCGAGTTTTCGCCGCGCGGGGCCTCGGTAAAGCGCAACGTCTCGCCGGAGGCACGCCAGACACAGCGGGTTTCGATCGTGCAATGACGGTTGGCTTTCAGATCGCTGTGCCACATGCGCGCGGGTTCGGCCAGAATGCCGGTCCAGCCCAGTTCGTTTTCCAGCATCAGCGTGTTGTTCAGCTCGACACCATTGGTGGCCCCATACTCAATGAAAAATCCACCGCGCTTGAACCCGGTCATGGCTGCTGCAAGGATATCCTGACGCAAATGCGCGTTGGAATGCTCAAGCAGGTCGATACAGGGTGACCGGGCCTCGGGCTCCATCGCCTTGAGAAAGGCAATATCGAAAAAGGCCTTTTCGCGGGTTTTCAATTCGCGCAGGCGCCGTTTGTCCGTCAGGGTGATATCTTTGATGTGTCTGCTCACGGGGCGGAACCTTTCGACTGAGTTATCGCCCTGATATCGGCACCGGGCGCGGCGTGCAATGCGTCCTAATTGTCCGCGCCGATCAATCCCAGACCGCGCAGATAGACACCGATCCCGCTTTCCAAAAGGTCTTCGGGCGAAAACGGTGATTGCGTGCCCGGAGAGTTGCGCGCAAAAAGCTCCACGACACCGTGGCTCATCGCCCAGATATGGGCCGAGAACATCGCGGCGGGCGGACGTTTTTCCGGCGGAATATGTTGCGATAGATCGGTTGCCGCCTTTTCCAGAACATCGCGTGCGCGCTGTGCGACCGCCGCCAGTTCCGGGGTGCGATTGACGGAAATTCCGCTTTCGAACATCGCGATGTAATGCCCCGGATAGCGCCGCGCAAAGGCCAGATAGGCGCGGCCCGTTGCCTCGAACGCGGCCAGCGCCGAAGGCTGGCCGCTGTCATAGGCAAACTGCATCAGATCGGCAAAGACCTCATAGCCCTGCCGCGCGGCTTCGGCGATCAGGTCCTCGCGGCCAGCAAAGTGGCGATAGACCGCCGCAGGGGTCACACCCGCCTTCTTGGCCGCCTCCGACAGGGTAAAGCCGGTCGGCCCCTTGTCGCGCACAAGATCCAGCGCCGCCTCGACCAGCGCCTGCCGCAGATTGCCGTGATGATACCCGCGTTTTGCCATGTCAGAGGTCGGGCATCGCGCAGATCGACGCATCCGGGGTTCCTACGGCATCGGCATCCTTGCCCGCATAGTCGATCTGAGACAGCACCGTGCGGATCGCCGCCAGTCGCGCGCGGCGCTTGTCATCGGACCGGATGATCGTCCACGGCGCGGTGTCGCTATGCGATCGTGCAAGGGTTTCGTCAATGGCGGCGGTATAGTCGTCCCATTTGTGCAAACCCTCCACGTCAATCCGGCTCAGTTTCCACTGCTTCAGGGGGTCGCCCTCGCGCGCAAGAAAACGACGCAACTGTTCACCCCGGCTGACCGTCAGCCAGATCTTGAACAGGTGAATGCCGTCCTCGACCAGCATGTTCTCGAAATTCCCGACCTGCGCAAAGAAATGTTCGCGCTGCGCATCGGTGCAGAACCCGAAGACATGTTCGACCACACCGCGATTATACCAGCTTCGGTCATAAAAGACGATTTCGCCGCCCGCGGGCAGGTGATCGGCATAGCGTTGGAAATACCATTGGCTGCGTTCGGTGTCCGACGGTTTCGACAAGGCCACCACACGCGCGCCGCGCGGGTTGAGGTTCTGACGAAACCGCTTGATCGTGCCCCCCTTGCCGGCGGCATCGCGGCCTTCGAACACCACCGCCACACGCGCGCCGCTGTCGCGCGCCCAGGCCTGAAGCTTGACCAGTTCGATCTGCAGCGCCTCCATCTGCGCTTCATAGGTTTTGCGCTTCATTTCCTCCGAATAGGGATAGCGCGGATCAAGAATATCGTCCTTGTCCGCCCGCCGGATGGCCGCGCGGATTTCATCGGGCGCGTCTTGGTCGAAAAAGGCGCTGATCGCACCGTCAAATGGAAGGGTCATGCCGGTCCTCAGACGTTTGATATATCTGCAATATGGGATGTTAAGGGGATTAACGCAAACGGCTTGCGTGCGAATGGGCAGCCCCTTTCGCTGCTACATCATTCCGGCCCGCCGTGCGGCGCGGTCGATGGCGTCGGTCACGTCTTGGGGGCGCGCGTGGTGGGGCATGTGGCCGACGCCCTCCAGCACCGTCAGTCTGGCACCGGGGATCTGTTGCGACAGCGGAACGGAATGCACCGCCAGCGGCACGATATCGTCCGCGTCGCCGTGCACGATCTCCGTCGGGGCCGTGATCGTGCCATAACGCGGCACCATGTCGACGATATGAGGCAGCAGACCGTTCACCTGCTGGGCATTGGCGCGCAGGCTTTCGGGACGCAGGGTCAGGCCGGCCCCGATGGCCTTGATATACCCCTCGGGCGGGTCTTGGGGGGCAAAGATATCGGCCACGATGCCCTCGACCATGCCACGTGGCGCAAAGGCCGACAGGGCAGGGACCACCGTCGCCCCGCCGATGGCAGAAGAATTCACCGCGTAAAGCGTTCCCAGATCGCCGTCCCACGGGTTCGACGCCCCCGCCAGCATCACCAGTCCGGCAACCCGGTCGGGATGATCCAGCGTCAGCGCCAGCGCCACCGCACCGCCATAGGAATGGCCCACGACCACCGCGCGCCGCGATCCGACGTGGTCCAGCGCCGCCGCGATCAATGCGGCCTGTTCCTGCGGGCTTTCGGAGCGGGCATTCAGCGGCCCCTTGTATCCCGGCAGACGGTCCGTCCAGCCCAGTCCCGGCCGATCCACAACGATCACCCGATACCTGTCGGTCAGCTGGTCGATAAAGCTGTGGGTGAAGTCACGGGTGTTTCCCGACGCGCCATGGATCAGGACAAGATCCGGCCCGGTGCCTTCGATATGCACATGCACGCCGGTGCCACCCACATCCACGATATCGCCAGTTGGGGGAAACACGGCTTCGGCGCGGGCGGCCCGTTCACGCGCCACGATCCCGCATCCCGCAACCGTGGCGATGAGGGCCGTTCCTGCAATCAGGCTAAGTGCCAATGTCCTCAATCTCATAGGGTGTTGTCTGGTAAATCTGGTTTATCCAGTTTCCATATAGGAGATGGGCGTGACTTCTCCACCGATTTTGCGGAACACGCGCGGGATCGTTATCGGGATAGTAGTTCACCGGCAGCACGATTTCGGCCTGTGCGGCCACGTCGCGATCGTATTCCTGCTTGAGCGTATCGCTGTCATATTCAAAGTGGTTGAAGATATAGAGCGCACGATGCTTGGGGTCTTCCACCAGACAGGGGCCGACCTCATCACTGCCCAGAAGCGTGACCAGATCGGGTATCGCGTCGATTTCATCCTGCCGGATTTCGGTCCAGCGGCTGACCGGCACGACACAATCGTCGGAAAACCCGCGCAGATACGGCGATGCCGGCATCAGGTTGCGATGGCGAAAACAGCCGAACGCCTTGTGCTCGAGGTCGTGCTTCCTGACTCCGTGGAAATGGTTGATCATCGCCATGCCGCCCCAGCATACGCCAAATGTCGACAGAACGTGGGTCTGAGTCCATTCAAAGACCTGGGTGAGCTCATCCCAATAGGTGACATCCTCAAACGGCAGATGTTCTATCGGTGCCCCGGTGATGATCAGACCGTCGAACTTTTCGTGCTTTACCTCCTGAAAGGTGCGATAGAAGCTTTCCATGTGATCCGCAGCGGTCGTCTTGGTGCGGTGTTCCGACATGCGGATCAGGGTCAGTTCGATCTGCAGGGGCGTGGCCCCGATCAGCCGGGCAAACTGGTTTTCGGTTTGGATCTTCTTCGGCATCAGGTTCAAAAGCCCGATGCGCAGCGGCCGGATATCCTGACGGGCGGCCTGATCTTCGGACATGACCATGACCCCTTCACGTGTGAGCACGTCAAAGGCGGGCAGGTCCGATGGGATCTTGATGGGCATATCGCGTCAGGCTCCTGTTCAGGGATGGGCGGAATTTCGGCTCAGCTCCGGGCGTCCAGCGCCTCGGCCACGGCTTCGGTGAACCCGGCTTCGTCGCGGACGTTCACCATACGATCGGCGGGCAGGGTGATGCCCCACTTGGCCATCGCCTGATATCTGGGCTGGCGATGGGCAAGGGCGCGCGCATAGGTCCAGCGAATGAACGTATCCGGATCAACGTCACCTTCCACGCAATTGTTTTCGCTCAGGTATTCTTCCCATGCATTGTTCAGGAACGCGGGTTGATAGGCCATCGGCTTGGGCGCGCGATCAAATCGCCGGATCAGTTCCTGAGTGTGCGCCTCGCTGCCCTGAAGCCAGATCAACAGGGTATGCCGGCTCAGTTCGTTCAGGATCGGATCGTCAGGATCATCGGCATCGACCCATTCGCAGATTGATCCGCCAGTATCGCAGATGAAATGCGGATATCCGTAAAGCTGCCCGGCCCGTTCGATAAAATATCCGGTATCGTTCAACGCATGGATTTCCGAGGCCCGGAATTGCTCTTGCCTGCGGCGATACTCGGCCATCTCCATGCCACCCCGCGCCGGATCGCCGGGTTTGCCCAGATACGTGGACACCGGCTTGAGATTGTCAAAGCTGATGTTGGACCCGATATAGATGCTGTCGGACAACAAAAGATCGCGCAGAAACGGCACCTTCATCGCATGGGCCTTGGCGTTATCGGCGATATATTCGCCCATGTAGCGGGTGCCGATGCGGTAATCTATGGAATAGTGGAACCACGTGCCCGCGTCCCGCAGGATGTTCGACAGATAGGTCTTGCCCAGACCGGACATGCCAAAAAACAGCACCCGTTTGTGCGGTGCGTCGCGCCACGCCTGCGCATTCGGATAAATCATGGATACCGGACCCCTGCAAACCAGTTGGCGTTTGTTACCCGTGGCTCGGGCGGCGGTCAATCATCGGCGCACATCAATCCCGGACCCGGTCACCCGCGCATCCGCTTCCAGACCCGCCCGTCAATGATCACCAACCCCACCGCGAGCAGGACGAAACCGGCATAGGCATTTGGCGGCAAAGTCTCGTCGCGCACAAGCGCGCCCAGAACGATGGCCACCGGCGCCACCAGCAGCGTCACCAGCATCAGGTTGCCGCTCCCGGCCATGGCCAGCACCCGGTAATACAGCAGGAACGCCCCCGCCGTGGCGATCAGTGACACATACCCCAACGCAAACAGAGTGTCCGCGCCCAGATCAAGACGCGGCGCGCCATCCAGCATCCACGCAAGCGGCACCATGACCACGGCCGCACCGGTCAGCATTCCCGCGGCCGCGGTTTGCGGCGGCAAATGACCCAGTGTGCGTCGCGCCCAGACACCCGCCAGCGCATAGCATAGCGTGCCCGCAAGCACGGCCAGCTGCGCAAGGCTGCGCAGGTCGAAATTGCGGATGCTGTCCACCCCGATCGCCAGCACCACCCCGGCGAACCCGAGACCAACCCCGGTCAGCTTGCGCCGGGTCAATTTTTCGTCTGCCAGAAACAGCGCCGCGATCAACACCCCAAACAGCGCCGTCGCTGCATTGAAAATCGCGGCCAGCCCGCTCTCGATATGGACAAGCCCCCATGCCATCAGGCCAAAGGGCAGAACATTGTTGAGCACACCCATCACCAGAAACGCGCCCCACACGCGCGCCCCGCGCGGCACCGCGATCCCGCGCACAAGAATGACACCCCACAACGCAACCGCCGCCCAAAAGACCCGGTGCGCGACCGTCGACGCCACCCCGATCTCATCCAGCGCAACCTGCATCGCCAGAAACGACGCGCCCCAGACAAACGACAAAACGCCCATTTCCGCCCAGGCGCGTCCGCTCATGGTTTTTTGAACGATTGGATCAGTCATGGTCGCCTTGTTTCATCCGCCGCACCCGCACACGACCCGATTGTTGCGCAAAAGTCCCCGGATCAGGCGCGCGGGCGGCGCGTTTCGGTCCAGATATTGAGGTAATTGCCGCCAAAGATGACCACGGCACCCACAAACACCCAGATATCCAGCGCCTCCTGATAAAACAGCATTCCCACCACCGCGATGGTGGGCAAGCGGATGAAATCAAACGGAACAACCACGGTCGCGGGCGCAATGGCCAACGCGTTGGTGACGCAGAAATGCGCCAGAAGCCCCGCGCATCCCACCAGCACCAGCCACGGCAGGGTGGCCGCATCGGGCAGGGCGATGTGCCCGTCATACCCCGCCGTCACCAACCCCAGGATCACCTGAATCAAAGTCATCCAGAACAGAATACAGGCAATGGTTTCGGTGCGGGTCAGGCGTTTGGTGGTGATCATGGTCAGCGCAAAAAACACCGCCGCCGAGGCCGCCGCGACAACACCCGCATTGATCGTCTCGGGATCGGGGCGCGCCACGATCATGATCCCGGCAAACCCCAGCGCCGCCGCCAAGGCGCGCATTGGCGTCAATCGTTCTCCAAGGATCAGCGGCGACAGGACCACCACCCACAAGGGCGACGTGAACTCCAGCGCAAACACCTGCGCCAGGGGGATCACGGTCACCGCGTAAAACCACAGGTTCTGTCCGGTGAAATGCGCCAGATTGCGCCCCAGCTGCAACGCCGGCGACAGCCGCGTCACCTGCCCCCAACGCCCCGTCAGGGTAATCACCGCCACCACGACGATCAGCCCGAACAGCGACCGGTACATCATGATTTCAAAGGTATCGTGCACGTCCTTCACCTCGCGGCCCGCCACGGCCATCGAGGAAAAAGACGCAATCGCCCCGGTCATCCAGAGCGCGGCCTTGAATATCGGGTTCAATGCCGCGACCGCGGGCACCGCATCAGGCAGAGGATCGGACATCGGTCAACTCACACTAGCTTCACGCAACCGAACCCGCGATGCGCGGCCACGTCAAGGGGCACAGCCCTGCTGCTTCTTTCTCGTTCCAAATACCCTTGCGTCACATCGGCCAGACAGCATGGAGTAGCCCCCTGAAAGTGGTCCACCAACTGGGATAGATTATCCCGAAAATGGAGGATCAGCGATGTCTGGAAAGCGTGAGAAACCGGAGGAGATCGTATCGAAGCTTCGGCAGGTTGAAGTTCT
>JAUIAS010000003.1 GCA_030425395.1 Alphaproteobacteria bacterium | reverse complement strand
GGGAAGAAAGGCTCAAGACGCGCCATCTGCGCATCGCTCAGCCAGAAAAGATCAGACATGTTCACAGCTCGTTTTTCGAACCGTGAATCACGCCGCTGCTCCGAAATCAATGGGTCCTGAGCCTAGGGTTTGTCCGGTTAACTAAACGCTTTATTCTCCGCCCCTTGCGTCGGCGCGAGATTTGCCGCTGACGTTCATCGCCAGCGTTGCCGCCATGAAACCGTCAAGGTCACCATCCAGAACGCCTTTGGTATCTGCGGTCTCGTGGTTGGTGCGCAGATCCTTGACCATCTGGTAGGGCTGCAAAACGTAAGATCGGATCTGGTTGCCCCATCCTGCGTCGCCCTTGGCTTCGTGCAGGGCGTTGACCTCGGCGTTGCGGCGGTCAAGCTCAAGCTGATAGAGCCGGGATTTCAGCGCCTTCATCGCGATATCGCGGTTCTGGTGCTGGGACTTTTCAGAACTTGTCACGACGATGCCCGTGGGGTGGTGGGTGATCCGCACCGCCGAATCCGTGGTGTTCACGTGCTGCCCACCCGCACCGGACGACCGGTAGGTGTCGATGCGGATATCGGCGGGATTGACCACAACGTCGATATTGTCGTCGATCACCGGATAAGCCCCCACGGCGGCAAAGGAGGTTTCGCGTGTGCCCTTGCCAAAGGGCGAAATCCGCACGAGGCGATGGGTGCCGCTTTCCGACTTGAGCCAGCCGTAGGCGTTGTGCCCCTTGATCTGATAGGTCACGGATTTGATCCCGGCCTCGGTTCCGGCGGTTTCTTCCTGCAATTCGACAGAGTAGCCGCGGCTTTCGGCCCAGCGGACATACATCCGGGCCAACATCTGTGCCCAGTCGCAGGCCTCGGTGCCGCCTGCCCCGGACTTGATCTCGAGAAAGGCGTCATTGGCGTCTGTTTCACCGTTCAGGAGCGCCTCAAGCTCTTTCTTGGCAGCCTTGTCACGCAGGGCGATCAGCGCGGCTTCGGCGTCGGCAACGACGTCGGCGTCGTCCTCCATCTCGCCCAGTTCGATCATCTCGATATTGTCGTTCATGTCCTGTTCGATGGCGGCATAGGTGTCCATCTGATCCACCAGCCCCTGCCGTTCGCGCATCAGCTTTTGCGCCGCGGCGGGATCGTCCCACAGGTTGGGATCTTCGACACGGGCGTTGAATTCCTCAAGCCGGTGCGTGGCGGTTTCCATATCCATCCGCTGCGCCAGAAGCGTCAGGGATTTCTTGATTTCGGCAACGGCGTTTTCGGCTTCTGCGCGCATCGTATTGCTGTCCTCACTGGTTTCTTGCCTGATAGACCAGCGCCGCCTGAGCGGCAAGCTGTCTCGCGTCAGTAAAGGCCGCCTGAACTGAGCGTGCCGAAGTTCGCCTTGGGACCGACCACGGCGGTGTCCCCGGTCGAGGTGCGCACCTGTCTGCCCGCATCGCGGACCTCTTCGGCCAATGGGAGGTTGGACCCCATCGCAAACCCGCCGTCAAAGGCAAGACCAAAGATCGGCTCTTCGCCGGTGCGGAAATACTCGGCCACAACGCTGGGGCCGCTGGCCCCGTCATCGAGACGCGCGCCGGTAAAGCGGTCGATCTTGATGAATTGCCCGCCGGGTGGAACCGCGAACGGACCGCCGCCGTATTTCTCGACGGCCTCGGTCATGAACCGCGTGAACACCGGTCCACACATACCGCCACCCGATGCCCCGCGCCCCAGCGGGCGCGGCCTGTCATAGCCGATGTAGCATCCGGCCACGATGTTCGACGTAAAGCCCACGAACCACACATCGCGCGCCTCGTTGGTGGTGCCTGTCTTGCCCGCAGTCGGGACTGGCAATTTGACCGTGCGGCTGGCGGTGCCGCGGTCAACCACGCCCTTCATCATCGAGGTCAACTGATAAGCCGTAATCGCATCCATCACCCGCTCGCGGCTGGACCGGATGGTGGGCACGTCATCCGGGGCAAGCCCGGCCTGCTGGCATCCGACACAATCGCGCTGATCGTGGCGATAAATCGTCTTGCCCGACAGATCCTGAATGCGGTCCACGAGCGTGGGTTCGACCCTCTCGCCGCCGTTGGCGAACATCGCATACGCTGCAACCATCTGATACAAAGTGGTTTCTTCGGATCCAAGCGAGTTGGCCAGAAAGGTTCCCATCTGGTCATAAACGCCGAATCTCTCGGCGTAGTCGGCCACCAGATCCATACCGATTTCCTGAGCAAGGCGGATGGTCATCAGGTTACGGGATCGTTCGATCCCGGTGCGCAACGGGGTCGGGCCATAAAATTCGTTTGACGCGTTCTTGGGCCGCCACAACCCTTGCGGGGTGTCGATTTCAATCGGGGCGTCCACGATAATGGTGGCCGGGGAGTAGCCGCTGTCCAACGCGGCGGCATAGACAAACGGTTTGAAGGACGATCCGGGCTGGCGGCGGGCCTGCGTGGCACGGTTGAACACGGAATGCTGATAGGAAAACCCGCCCTGCATGGCGATCACACGCCCGGTGTTGACGTCCATCGCGACGAACCCGCCTTGTGCCTCAGGCACCTGGCGCAGGGACCACCGCTGGAAGCTGCCGTCATCGTCGTCGGTGATCGCGCGGACCAGAACGACCTCGCCGGGGTTGAGCAGATCGCCCGCAACCTTGGCGCGGGGGCGCAGGGTGCCGTCCTCTTCGCGGCGGCGTGCCCAGCGGACATCCTCGGGCGTGATGAAATGCCCATCTTCGTCCTCTGGAACGCCTTCAATCCCGATGCGGGCATTGCGATCCCCGACCTCGAGAACGACGGCCGGATGCCACTGTCCGTCCAAGGCAACATCGCGGGGCACCTCGGCCTCGCTCAGTGCCGCGCGCCACGCCTCTTCGCTGGCCAATGCATCGGTGGGCACGCGCACACCGGTTCCGCGCCACTGGCCCCGGTTGCGGTCGTATTCCTCAAGCGCGCGTTGCAAAGACTGCGCCGCGACAACCTGCATTTCCTCGTCAATCGTGGCGCGCACGGTAAATCCGCCGGTAAAGAACTCACCCTCGCCGAAATCCACGCTCAACTGTCGGCGGATTTCGTCGGTGAAATAATCCCGTGGCGGCAGCGTTTGTCGGAAGCTTTCGAAATCCCCGTTCTGAACGGATCGCAACGGCAGGGCGACCTCTTCTTCATAGGTCGCCTGATCAATATAGCCGTTCTCGAACATCTCGCGCAGCACAAAATCGCGCCGCGACCGCAGACGTGCCTTGCGGTAGACCGGGTGATAATCCGACGGGGCCTTGGGCAAGGAGGCAAGAAACGCGGCCTCGTGCGGAGCAAGTTCGCGCAGGGTCTTGTTGAAATAGGTCTGCGCCGCAGCGGTCACGCCATAGGAATTCTGACCCAGAAAAATCTCATTGAGGTAAAGTTCAAGAATGCTTTCCTTGTCGAGGGTTTCTTCGAGCCGGGAGGCAAGAATGATTTCCTTGATCTTGCGTTCGATCCGGCGATCCCCAGAGAGCAGAAAATTCTTCATGACCTGCTGGGTGATTGTCGACGCCCCGCGCAGGGTTCCCCCCCGCGACCGGATTGCCTCAACCCCGGCGGCGGCGATGCCGCGCATGTCATAGCCGCTGTGGGTATAGAAATTCTTGTCCTCGGCGCTGATGAAGGCCTGCTTGACCAGATCGGGAATGTCCGAGGCCGGGGTGAACAGGCGGCGTTCCTTGGCGAATTCGTCGATCAAACGGCCTTCGCCGGAATAGATGCGGCTGATCGTCGGAGGGCGATACTGCGCTAGGGATTCGTGGCTGGGCAGATCCCGGCCATACACCCAGAACACCGCCCCGATAGACAAGGCGACCATCGTCACCCCAAGGGTGAAGGTGGTAAAGATCGCACCGAAAAAGGAAAAGATTGCTCGCAACACGTCATGTGACCTTAAAGGACTATCGCTTCCGTATACGCCCCTGAACCAGCGGGGTCAAAACACGTTGCGCGTCACTGCGCCGGTTTCCGCTAATGGGAGGAGAAAAAAGGGGGGCGCTGCCCCCCGACGCGCCTTGCGCGCCTCCCCCCGGAGTATTTCGGGCCAGAAGAAGCGTGTATGAGCCTTGACGCCAGCGGCGTCGGTTATTGACGTGACAAGGCGCGCCGTGCCGCGTCTTCGGTGCGCCAGCGTTCCAGCCCGGCGCGAATACCGTCGGCCATGCGTTGTCTCCAGTTCGGATCGCGCAGGTTTTCAAGATCGCGTGGCGAAGACAGGAATCCGATTTCAATCAGAACCGACGGGATGTCAGCAGCTTTCAGCACGGAAAAAGACGCCGAGCGGAGGGGGCGGCGGTTCATCGGCCCGCCGGTCTGGGCGATGCCATCCACGATCGCACCGGCAAGCGCTTCCCCGCGCGGGCGTGTTTCCTGACGCGCCATATCCAGAAGAATGCCGGTGACCCGATCATCCGTGTCATGCAAATCCACGCCGGACAGAAGATCGTCCCGATCGTGGCGTTCGGCCAGTTGTGCGCTTGCCGCGTCCGACGCCTCTTTGGAAAGAAGATACACCGTTGCGCCATGTGCGGTGCCATGCGCCAGCGCATCGGCGTGCAGCGACACAAATACATCGGCGCGTCGTTCATGCGCGATGGCGACCCGGCGTTCGAGCGATACGAAATAGTCATCGGTTCGCGTCAGCGACACCTCGAACCCGCCTGCGCGGCGAAGCGTTTCCTGCAATTCGCGCGCAAATGTCAGCATCAGCGTCTTTTCGTTGATACCCTCCGCCTCGGCGCCCGGGTCGACACCGCCGTGGCCGGGATCAATCACGATTTTCAGCGGTCCGTCAGGGTCTCGGGGGGTGGTCTGGTCGGTGAGCGCCGGTTCCGGCAGATCCCATCGCGGGTCACGGGGGGCACCGGCGCGGGCGGCAAAACTGTCGGCATCCGTCGGTTCCAGCGCCACGCGCAACACTGCGCCTGCACCGTCGTCATTCACGTTCAATTCCGCCGTTGTGATCGTGGCCGGTTGAGACAGGCGCGAGACAAGGCGCGTCCATCCCGGCAGGTAAGTGCCAAGGCGCACCTGCGCCAGCAGACCGGCTTCGAACTGGGCCGGCGTCACCGCGCTCCAATCCGCTTCGCGGAAGTCGATCACCAAGCGGGCCGGATCGGTCAGGGTAAAGATGCGCCAGGGCACCCCCTGACTGAGCCCGATGGTCAGGGTCGTGCGATCGCCGCGACCGGTTTCAATGCCGCTGCTGGCCGGATCCACGCGGGCCAGTCCGCCAAGTTCCTGCGCGCTGTTCTGCCCGGCCCCCATGCCCGCCACAAGCAGCGCCGCGCAGAAAGCCACGCATCGGAGTAGTCCGTTCATCTGCGTCTCCTGACGTGCCGGATTGTCGCTGTCACTCTGGGACCTTCCTACCACGGGCGCGGGTGTCAGGCCAACGCCCCGCGCGCGCGCATGAAGCGTTCCAGCCGGGCAAGGCCTTCCTCGATATCGGCGGTGGCGCGGGCATAGGAGAACCGCAGGGTGCCTGCCCCACGGACCGGATCGAAATCGAGCCCGGGCGTCACCGCAACCCCCGCCTTTTCCAGAATTTCAGCGGCAAAGGCGCGGCTGTCGTCTGTCAGGTCGGACACGTCGGCATAGACGTAAAACGCCCCGTCCGGTGGCGCGATCCGCGTAAAGCCAGCGCGCGGCAGACCATCGAGCATCAGGGCGCGATTGCGCCGATACACGGCCAGGTTGGCTTCCAATTCCTCGTGGCTGTCCATCGCGGCGAGGGCTGCAACCTGACTGGCGTGGGGGGCGCAGATAAACATGTTCTGGGCGATGCGTTCCAGCACGCGCACCTGATCTTCTGGCACCACCAGCCATCCCGCGCGCCATCCCGTCATCGAGAAGTACTTGGAGAAGGAATTGATCACATAGGCTTCGTCCGTGACTTGAAGCGCGCTGACGGCCTTGGCCTCGTATTCGATCCCGTGGTAAATCTCGTCGCTGATAAAGGACGCGCCAATATCGTGGGCTGCGCCGATCAGCCCGGCCATGGCATCACGATCCAGCATCGTTCCAGTGGGATTCGCTGGCGAGGCCACCATCAGCCCGGCAAGGTCCAGACCTTGCAGATCGCCCGCCACCGGTTGGAACCGGTTTTCCGATGCGGTCTGGATATCCACCGGCGTCATCCCCAACGCGTGCAGGATCTGCCGATAGCTGGGATAGCCGGGTGCCCCGATGCCGACCCTGTCGCCGCTGTCGAACAGCGCCGTGAAAGCAAGGATAAAGCCCCCGGAAGATCCCGGCGTGATCACCACACGTTCGGGATTGAGGTCCACATCATACCATTCCCCATAAAGCTGTGCGATCCGGCGGCGCAGCGCGGGCAGCCCCAGCGCCACGGTATAGCCAAGCGCATCGGTTTCCATCGCGCGAGCCAGTGCCCGGGCGGCGGCCTTGGGCGCGCCGGTGCCCGGTTGGCCCACCTCCATGTGAATGATATGGCGTCCGGCCTCCTCGGCTTTGCGGGCGGCCTCCATGACATCCATCACAATGAAGGGATCGACGTCAGCGCGGGTTGAGTTTCGCATGGCTTGCTCCCATTGTGCGGCCATGGTGTTTCAACGCGTCTCTCGGCTGGCGTCAATCCCGCTTGGCCTGATTTTTCTGGTGATCGGCATGACGCTGGCGCAGCCCGCACGTGCCACGATGCTGTTGCGTGATGCTGGTATCGAACAAAGCCTGACGCAACTGGCCGCGCCGGTCTTGCGGGCCGCCGGGCTCAGTCCCGGGCGGGTGCGCATCCTTGTTGTCGATGAAAGCTCTCTGAACGCCTTTGTTCTCGATCACAATGCGATCTACCTGCACTATGGGCTGATCCTCAAACTGGAGACACCGGCCCAGCTTCAGGCAGTGATCGCCCACGAGGCCGCCCACATCACCAACGGGCACCTTGCCCGGCGTCTGGCCAATATGCAAAACGCGCGCACGGCGGCGGGTCTGGGAATGGCGCTGGCGGTGGCGGCCGCGGCGGGCGGCGCGGATGGCGGAGCCGCGGCGGGTATCGCATTTGGCACCCAAAGCGCGGCGCTCCGGGGGTTTCTGGCCCATACGCGGGCCGAGGAATCCGCCGCCGACCAGACCGCCGCGCGGGTATTGCGCGCAGCCGGGGTCAGCCCGACTGGCCTGCTTGAGGTGCACCGCCTGTTTCGCGGCCAGGAGGCGCTGAGCGTGGCGCGTCAGGATCCCTACATGCGGTCCCACCCGCTGAGTCGCGACCGGGTGCGTGCCGCCGAAGCCTTTGTCGCGTCGATGAAAAAGGACATACCCGAACGCATCGAGGACCGGTATTGGTTCGCGCGCGCGCGCGGCAAGCTGTCGGCGTTTATCCGGGCCCCGTCCTGGACCATGCGGCGCATGAAAGAGGAACAATTCAAGGACGTGCGCCTGATGCGCGAGGCGATCATGTGGCACCGCCAGTCCGACACGACCCGCGCGCTCAGGGCGATCGAAGCCGCGCTGGCGATCCGGCCAAAGGATGCGTTCTATTGGGATCTCAAGGGCGAAATCCTGATGAAGGGGCTGCGCACCGGGGCCGCCGTTTCCGCCTATCGTATGGCCTCGCAACTGGCACCGACCGAAGCCCAGATCCTTGGCGGTCTGGGGCGTGCGTTGCTGGCCTCGGATCAGCCCAAGGCCGCGCTTGAGGCGCTCGAAGCCTCGCGTCGCCGCGATTTTCGCGATGCCCGTGTCCTGCGCGACATGTCCATCGCCTATGCCCGCACCAATCGCATCGGCATGGCCTCTGTGGTCACTGCCGAACGTTATGCCCTGCAAGGTCGGCTTGCCGATGCAGGGATTCACGCCAAACGGGCCGTTGGCCTTCTGCCGCGCGGCTCTGCCGCATGGCGGCGGGCCGAAGACGTGCTCATTGCTTCTGAACGCAACGCCAAACGGAGATAACAATGCCCCGTCCCTTTTTTCGCCGCGTCCTCGCACCGGCGCTGACCGCGCTGGCCCTTGTGCTGGCCGCCCCCACGCCGCAGGCACAGGCGCTTGATCTTGACGCCATGTCGGACGCGGAACGCGCCGCCTTCCGCGCCGAAGTGCGGGCTTATCTGATGGATAACCCCGAGGTGATCATCGAGGCGGTGAACCTGCTGGAAAGCCGCAATCAGGCCGCGCAGGCCGACGCCGAAAAAGGCATGATTGCCGAGAACGCGGACGCCATCTTTAACGATGGCTACTCTTGGGTTGGCGGAAACCCAGACGGCGATGTGACGCTGGTGGAATTCATGGATTACCGCTGTGGCTATTGCCGCAAGGCCGTCGCAGAAGTTGAGGCGCTTCTGGCGATGGATGGCAACATCCGGCTTGTTCTCAAGGAATACCCGATCCTCGGCGATCAATCGGTGGTCATGTCGCGGTTTGCGGTCGCGACCCGGCAGGTTGCGGGCGCGGATGCCTACAAGGCCGTTCATGACGCGCTGATGACCTTGAACGGTGATGTGTCGGAAACGGTGCTGTCGCGGCTGGCAAACGGTCTGGGGCTGGACGCGGATGCCATTCTTGCACGCATGGACCACGCAGATGTCACGCGTGAGCTGGGTGAAAACCGGGTTCTGGGCCAAGCCTTGGGCATAAGCGGCACGCCGTCGTTCATTCTTGAAGACGAGGTGCTGCGCGGTTACCTGCCCGCAAACGAAATGGCCAAGTTGGTCGCCTCCAAACGCGACTGAACCGCAGCATTCGCGAAGTCTGATAAATTGAGCGGGGGGAACTCCCCCCGCTTTTCCGGCGTTGCGCCCGACACAAAGTGCAGCCGACCCGCTTGATTGCGTTTTCGCACGAGATGCAGCCGTTGATTACTCGGCGGCGTCCTGCTGTGCGGCTTCCGCTTCGAGGATCGCGGCGCGTTCCTCGACCTGGGCCACGATGTGATCAACCATCTCTTCGTTGGAGATCTTGTGGCTCTGCTTGCCGGCCAGATACACCATGCCGGATCCGGCACCGCCACCGGTAAAGCCAACGTCGGTCATCAGCGCTTCGCCCGGGCCATTCACCACGCAACCGATGATCGACAGGCTCATCGGTGTCTTGATATGTTCCAGCCGCGTTTCCAGCGCCTCGACTGTCTTGATCACGTCAAAGCCCTGACGCGCGCAGGATGGACAGGAAATGATGTTAACGCCGCGATGGCGCAGGCCCAGCGATTTCAGGATCTCGAAGCCAACCTTGACCTCTTCCACCGGATCGGCGGACAGGCTGACCCGGATCGTATCCCCGATGCCCATCCAAAGCAGGTTGCCCAGACCGATGGCGCTCTTGATCGTGCCCGAAACAAGACCACCAGCTTCGGTGATACCCAGATGAATCGGTGCGTCCGTTGCCTCGGCGATCCCCTGATAGGCCGCCGCGGAAAGGAACACATCCGAGGCTTTCACGCTGATCTTGAATTCGTGGAAGTCATTGTCCTGAAGAATGCGAATATGGTCGAGCCCGGATTCCACCATGGCTTCGGGACAGGGCTCTCCGTATTTTTCGAGCAGGTGGCGTTCAAGGCTGCCTGCATTGACCCCGATGCGGATCGAACAGTTGTGATCGCGCGCGGCGGAAATCACTTCCTTGACCCGCTTTTCATCACCGATATTGCCCGGATTGATACGCAGGCACGCCGCACCTGCTTCGGCGGCCTCGATCCCGCGTTTGTAGTGAAAATGGATGTCGGCCACGATCGGCACCGGGCTTTCGCGCACGATTTCCTTGAGAGCACGGGACGAGGCCTCGTCCGGGACCGATACGCGCACGATGTCCGCGCCCGCCTCGGCCGCAGCCTGCACCTGCGCAATCGTGCCCGCTACATCCGTGGTCAGGGTGTTGGTCATGGTCTGAACCGCGATCGGCGCATCGCCGCCCACGGGCACCGACCCGACCATGATCTGCCGGGATTTACGACGGTAAATGTTTCGCCATGGGCGGACGTGGTTCAGGGACATGGGCGTGCACTCGGTTCCTGGGGTAATCTTCAGGTTTCAGATAGGGCCAACAGATCACGACGGCAATGCGCTGTGATGCCCGCCGGTCAGTCCGAGGCGGGGGTCAGCGTCTGCGCCTCGGCCACCATACGGGCCAGATCCCGATCCGCCTGGGGATCGGCCAACGCAAATCGTTCGGTTATCGTGTCCTGTGAAAGCGAAAGGTTGGCCGTCACAACGCCACGCGGCCCCACGGGACCGAAATGCTGATCACCCAGCTGGAAATAGATCGCACCGGATTCGCCCACCCGCAGCACCGGAGGCTCTTCGGTCGCGGGTACGTCATAGCCCTGCCCCGGTTCCATGATGCCCTCGTATACAACGGTGCCGTCAGCCGCGCTGACGCGCACCCATGCCGGGCGGACTGCGACCATGCGCAGTTGCGGGGCAGTTTCCTCGACAACCTTCGGAACCACTGCTTCTGCCACACGCGCCACCGAAGGCACGCGATCGACTTCGGGCAGGTTGGGCGAGGCAAGGGTTCCCACGTCGCGCGGGTTGAGCGAGGAGATCGGCCCGTCCCGTGGCACCAGAACCGGCACCGCCAGCGGCGCAGGCCGCGATGTGCGCAGATTGGCCGCCATCACTTCGTTCACCGGGTCTTCGGCCGGGGCGCGGCCCTGAGCGATCCCGTTGAGCGGGTCGATATCGGCCAGCACGACAGGAGATTGCTCAACCGGCACAACCTGCACCTGCTGAACCTCCTTGAGGATCGACCACCCCCCGTAACCCAGTCCTGTGATCAATGCGATCAACACCACGAACGACCCGACAGCACGGGGATCAATCTCGGACAGGAACCCACCTTGAGCCGCTGCAAAGGGCGCGCCGGGCAATTCGAAGGGTTGCCGTTCGACCTTGCGGGTCCGGTCGGGAATGTTCACCTTGCGGGTGCTTGAGGCCTCGGCAGACATGCCGTGCGCCACAGAAAATCCGCTTTCGATGCAGAATGTCTCAAAGGCCTCGTCCGGGTTCATACCCAGATATCGCGCATAGGAGCGTACATACCCGGCAATGAAGCCGGGCGTGTCAAATGCAGAAGGATCACAATTTTCGATTGCCGCGATGTAGGATGCCTTGATCCTCAATTCGCGTTGGACATCAAGAAGAGATTTGCCAAGCGTCGCACGCTCGCCGCGCATCATGTCGCCAAGACGCACTTCAAAGTCGTCAAAGCTCTTGAGCTCAACGGCCTGCTCTTGCTCAATGCGCTTGTGCTTGCGCCCGATCATGACTGCCCCATGACTGCCCCGTTTAGCGACCCTTTGACCGGATGCGTCCCCCCTGACGATTCGGTCGGCCTTTTGCTAACGAGACGTTACCAAATGCAACAAGGTTTGCACAGTTGGCAAAATGGTCAGGCGCTCAACTCGGCACGATTCAGCGCACAGTGGCTCCAGAGTTCGTCCATCGCGCGCACCAGCGTATCCATTTCGCCGGGTCCATGCACCGGCGACGGCGTGAACCGAAGCCGTTCTGTGCCGCGCGGGACGGTGGGGAAATTGATTGGCTGCACGTAAATACCATAACCATCGAGCATCATGTCGCTCAGTTGTTTGGTATGCACCGGATCGCCCACGATCACTGGCACGATATGGCTGCCGTGATCAATGATCGGCAGGCCCATCCCCTTGAGGCGGGTTTTGAGAATGCTGGCGCGTTCCTGATGCAGGTCACGCAGTTTCTGACCTTCGGAGGTCTTGAGAAATGCAACCGACGCCGCCGCACCCGCCGCGATCGCAGGCGGCAGGGACGTGGTAAAGATAAAGCCCGGCGCATAGGAGCGCACAGCATCGCACATCCGTTCGGAGGCCGCGATATAGCCGCCCATCACACCATAGGCCTTGGCCAGCGTGCCGTTGATGATGTCGATACGATGCATCAACCGGTCGCGTTCCGCGACACCGGCACCGCGCGGGCCATACATGCCCACCGCGTGCACTTCGTCGATATAGGTCAACGCGCCGAACTCCTCGGCCAGATCACAGATCGCCTCGATCGGACCAAAGTCGCCGTCCATGGAATAGATCGATTCAAACGCGATCAGCTTGGGCGCGTCAGGATCGTCGGCCTCCAGTTTGGCGCGCAGGTCGGCCAGATCGTTGTGCTTGAAAATCCGCTTGGCCCCGCCGTTACGGCGCACACCTTCGATCATCGACGCGTGATTGAGTTCGTCGGAATAGATGATGAGACCGGGAAACAGACGCGGCAAGGTGCTGAGCGTCGCATCGTTTGCGATATAGGCAGAGGTGAACAGCAGAGCCGCCTCCTTGCCATGAAGATCCGCCAGTTCTGCCTCAAGCCGCTTGTGGTAGACCGTGGTGCCCGAAATGTTGCGCGTGCCGCCCGAACCGGCGCCGGTGGCATCCAGCGCCTCGTGCATCGCGGCCAGAACAATGGGGTGCTGCCCCATGCCCAGATAATCGTTGCCACACCATACGGTAATCGGCTGTTCTGTGCCGTCGGGACGACGCCAGGACGCATGCGGGAACTGGCCTTTCTTGCGCTCGATATCAATGAAGGTCCGATACCGGCCCTCCTCATGGAGGCGGTCGATTGCCTGATCGAGCATGGCCACGTAATCCACGTGCGGTCTCCTTCCCTTACTCCTTCACACCCGGTTGAGGTGCGCGGCGCGAACATATACGCGCATTCAATTTCGTGAATGGATACAGATTTTGCATCCATCTGACAACCGCCTTAGGCAAGGCACGGGGACGCAGCCTTGATCTGAATCAAGATCGCTGCCACGTCATTACCGCCGCGTGCGCTGTCCCGGGGCCGTCCCTGTCGGGTCGCGATGCCGGGCCTTGCACACTCTCCGTTGCAGGTTGAGCTGTTAAATATACCGCTTGGCCGCACCTTTCCACCCATGTCGCACAGCGGGCGCAGGGCAATATCGTCGCGGTGGTTTCCTTAACGCTACGTGATGTGCGTTTCGGGCAGGCTGGACACGCCACATGCTGCTGATAGGCTCCGCTCAAACACACTTTCCCAATAACGGAGCCCGCCCATGTCCCTCGATACCGTTCTCAACCGAATCGATGAAGACCTTGATGCCGCGCTTGAGCGGCTGATGGCGCTGTTGCGCATTCCCTCGATTTCCACCGATCCCGCCTATGCCGCCGATTGCGACGCGGCTGCCGATTGGCTGGTGGCCGATCTGCAAAGTCTTGGGGTGGATGCGCGCAAATGCCCGACACCGGGTCATCCGATGGTGATGGGCACCATAGACGGCCCCGGGCCGCACCTGTTGTTCTACGGCCACTACGACGTGCAACCGGTCGATCCGCTGGACTTGTGGGACCGCGACCCGTTCGATCCGCAGATCGAAGACACCCCAAAGGGCCGGGTGATCCGCGGGCGCGGGGCCGCCGATGACAAGGGCCAGTTGATGACGTTCATCGAAGCCTGCCGCGCATGGAAAGCCGTGCATGGCACCCTGCCCTGCAAGATCACCTTTTTCCTTGAGGGCGAGGAAGAATCCGGCTCTCCGTCTCTGGTTCCGTTCATGACCGATCACGCCGACGCGCTGAAGGCCGATCTGGCCCTGATCTGCGACACGGGCCTGTTCGACAGCCGCGTTCCCGCGATCACCACGATGCTGCGCGGGCTGTTGGGTGAGGAAATCACCATCACCGGCCCTACCAAGGACCTGCATTCGGGGATGTATGGCGGGGCCGCCATGAACCCGATCCGGGTTCTCGCACGCATCATTGCCGCTCTGCACGATGACAGCGGGCGGATCACGGTGCCCGGATTTTATGACGGCGTGCCCGAGATTTCGGATGAATTGCGCGCCCAGTGGGACGGGCTGGGCTTTGACGCGGCACGCTTTCTTGGCGACGTGGGGCTGTCTTCTCCGGCTGGCGAAACCGGGCGCAGCGCGCTTGAGATGATCTGGTCGCGCCCCACCTGCGAGGTCAATGGCATTTCCGGCGGCTATGCGGGGGCCGGTTTCAAGACCGTGTTGCCATCAAAGGCCAGCGCCAAGATTTCGTTCCGGCTGGTCGGCGATCAGGACCCGCACGCGCTGCGCGAAAGCTTTCGCGAGATGGTGCGCGCCATGGTACCCGCCGATTGCAGTGTTGAGTTTCATGGGCACGGGGCCTCAAAAGCAGGCAATTTTGATACCTCCGCCCCTGCATTCGAAGCGGCACGCCAGGCTTTGTCCGACGAATGGCCCGATCCCGCGGCCTATATCGGCTGCGGCGGGTCCATCCCAATCGCAGGGCATTTCCTGAACATCGCGGAGACCACGCCGATGTTGATCGGCTTTGGCAAGGACGATGATCAGATCCACAGCCCCAACGAGAAATACGATCTGGAGAGTTTCCACAAAGGCACCCGCAGCTGGGCGCGGGTCCTTGACGCACTGACCCGCGAGGCAGGGTAAGAAAGCGAGGGGTTTGGCCCCCCGCGACCTGAACGGGGTGTGCAGGATACGCGGCGGGGGGCTCTGCCCCCGCACCCCGAACGGGGTGCAAATAATTGGCGGCGGGGGGCTCTGCCCCCCGCACCCCCCGGGATATTTTCAGCAAGAGAAAAAGGGGAAGGCGTTTTCGAGGGGCATGTTGGGCAGGGTGTCAGCGGCGGCGGCGTTCTTCGCGCATGAAGATATAGGCCCCTGAGGCGATTATGATTGCGGCCCCTGCAAACACCGTGGGGGCGGGCCATTCGTCAAAGACGATCCACCCCCAGAACAGGGCAAACACAAGCAGAACGTATTCAAACGGTGCCACGGCCGAGGCCCGCGCCAGCCGGTAGGCCTGTGACATGGAATACCCCACGACCGCTGACATAAGTCCAAGCCCGATCAGCACCGGGAGATCCGCCGGATCCGGCCAGACCCAAGGCCGGAGCAGAAAGAACAGGCTGGGCGAAGACCCTGCGTGTATAAAGCGGCCATCCCCTGCAACGAGGTAAAATGCCAGAGACACGATCACGAATGCCAGTTGGATATAGAACGCAAGCGTAGAGGCCGACGCCCCCCCACCCAGCCGGCGGGTGAGCACCGACATGCCCGCATAGCCCGCAGCCGCCACAACCGGCAGCAGCGCCAGCCAGCCGACGCCGAAACTGAGCTGCGACCACATCGCCACGATAACCCCCGAAAACCCGACAAGAACGGCCGCAATGCGCCGCAGGCCAACGGTTTCGCCCAGCACCGGAACCGACAGCAACGTGATGAACATCGGTGCCACGAAATAGATGGCCGTGGCCGTGGCAAGCGGCATCACCACGATGGCGGCGTAGAAGGCGGAATTTGCAGTCACCACCAGTGCTGCGCGCAACAGGTGCAGGCCCGGCCGGGACGTGCGCATCAGGTGCAAACCGCCTTCGAGTTTCATGAAGACCAGCGTAAAGCACAGGCCGATCAGGCTGCGGATCAGCACCACCTCGTGCAGCGGATAATTTCCGGACACACCTTTGATCAGCATGTCATTCACCGAGATGAGAAACATCCCGAGGATCATAAAGGCAATGCCCGCGGCGGGTGAATGGGTTTGCGATTGCATCGGAAGGTCCACAGATCAGGGTCTTGCACCTGCGGTTAGATGCCTTTTGATCGCCCCGTGCAAGCCCGGCGCGAACCGGGTCACCGCGGTGCCTTCGCTTTGCGCGTCAGACCAGGCCGCTGAAACGCTCAGGCAGCAGGTATTGCATGGCATAATCCGGCCGGTCGAATTGCCAGAACCCGCTGTCGCCGCGCGGTTTCCAGCTTCGATACATCCGGCGACGGATCGGACCCGTGTTGAACGTCTCCTGCTCATCGAGGGTGATAAACGCGTCAAACACGGCGCGATCCTCTCCACGCATCTCGGCGAACCAGTGACGGCCGATGGAGGCGTCCTTGAAATGCGCCCCCGTGGCCGCCGCCACCGCGTTGCGATTGTCCATCGCTTGTGCGTAGACACCGATATCGCAGAACTTCAGATGCAGCAGATACAGCTCGTCCGGGGCGTGCAGCTTGTCATACTGGGTGAAATGGCCGCCACGTGCGATCTTGGTGCCCGCGGAGATGATGCACGGTTTGGAGTAATGCGGGGCCGGGCGCACATGGCGGCGCGGGCCAAGCACGTGATCACCGATTGCATCGTGTTCGATGTCGATCCTGTGGATCACCTCAAGGCCCACCGGCGTCAGAACCCGGCCGGTGGGCTGGTCCGATATCCACTGGGCCAGATCCTTGCCGCAGTCAGGATCGGTGATCACGATTTCATCCACATCGCCCACGATCACATGGTCATAATAGGACCGCAGGCCCATCACGATGTTATTGAGCAACCGCCAGCGCTTCATATCGAAATTGGGATGCGGATCGCCGGGAATACCGATGATGTTGCATCCGGCCGCCTGCTGCGCGACGCCCGCACCGCGGCCATGGTTCACAACATAGCAATTCTCGCGCCCCAGCAGGCCGCCATAGTGGCGCAGCCAGATATCCAGAAAGAATGCGTCGTCCCGCACCATTGTGACGGCGGCGATCCTGCCCATGGGCCTGCCCCTTGTGCCTGTTCATTGAACGGTAGTGTTACAGGCATCGGCAGGGTATGAGAATCCCCATTCTGCATCTTTACCGCGATCCGTTTCAGGAATTGACCATGACAGACGCCCTGCCCGTTCCCCCGGAATTCGCAAACAGCGGGCTGACAGTTCGCGCCGTCGGCACTCTGCCGCCACGTCGGTTTCAGGTGCTGGGTGAACGGTCATCAGGTACGAACCTGTTACGCCGTCTTATGATGCGGCACAGCCCGCTTGAGGCATCAGAGGTGCTGGGCTGGAAACATGGATTTCCCCATATGGTCGCCGTGCCGGGCGATCTGGCGGTTCTGGGCATCGTGCGCAACGCCGCCGATTGGGCCCGGTCGATGCATTCGAAACCGTGGCACACACCGCCCCATATGCAACGCATGACGTTTTCCGAGTTTATCCGCGCGCCCTGGGAAACGGTGGTGGACCGGGCGCGATATTTCGGCGGACCCGAGGCCCGGCCCCTTGTGGGGCGTGCGCTGCAACACGACCGCGATCCGATCAGCGGCGCGCCTTATGCCAACCTCTTTGCCCTGCGCAGCGCAAAGATCCGCGCGCTGACGGGCATGTTCCGCCGCGATTGCACTATGGTTCTGATCCGTATGGAAGACATGCAAACCAATCCTGAGGCGGTGATCAGCGCGGTATGCGAAGGTCTGTCTCTGCCCACGCCTGCAACTCCGTTCAAACCGTTTGCCCGCAGGCTCGGATCCAAGTTCAAACCATCTGTTGAACAACGCCCCGCCACTCCTGCCACTCTGAGCGCGCAGGATATGGACTTTCTGAGAGCGCAGACCGACCCGGAGGTAGAGGCCGCCTTGGGGTATGCCTACTAGGCGGCGCCAACCGCCGACACAAAGGCAACTGCCCCCGATGGGGGTAAACTGATTGACAAGTAAGAGGAAAGTGGCGCGGTTGACGGGGCTCGAACCCGCGACCCCCGGCGTGACAGGCCGGTACTCTAACCAACTGAGCTACAACCGCGCTTGCGCAACGGACATCGTGATCGGGCAGCGGTGGCGCGGTTGACGGGGCTCGAACCCGCGACCCCCGGCGTGACAGGCCGGTACTCTAACCAACTGAGCTACAACCGCTCGCTACCCGCCCAGATGCCTGAGCGTTGCGACCTAATATGAGGTGGCCCCCGCCGCGTCAAGCGGGGTTTGACGATTTTTCGCCGCTTCTTGACCAGTTATTCGCAGCGGCCCGAGATTGTTCCGCACTACGGTAGCGCCCCCGACATCTCCGAATGCGCGAGAACACCTTTCGCCCCGCACGAAGATGGCTTTTGCCGCCTTCAATCGCCCTGACCAAACGAACCGCAGCATCCATGGAATGGAGAGCCCGCGATATTCGCGGCGAACGGCCTTGGGCACGGTGCTTCAATATTCAAATCAATTTGCTGGCCAGACGGGAAACAGGCGTAAACTCGAGAGTTTTGTTGTGCCTCATCCATGATCCCGGCCTTGGCCCGGACCTGATTCTCAAACCGCGTTATCTTTTCTTCGAAACAGACAAGTCACTGAAATCCGGGGACAGATTGCCAAGCTTGGCAGACCGCAAGGCAAGAAACTCAATCAAATAAAATATCCCGCACATTCGCTGCGGCTTGGACACCTTCGGGAGGGGAATGGTGGGTGATGAGAGACTCGAACTCCCGACATCTTCGGTGTAAACGAAGCGCTCTACCAACTGAGCTAATCACCCGACCAGCGCCATATAGAAAAGCCTTGGCCGCTGCGCAAGAGGCAACTTGGCACCTTGAGGAAACAACATGGCATTTGATCCAAGAACCCATGTCACCCATCCGACACGTGCATTTGATGACTTTGCCGTGGGCGAGGTTTTCCGCGCGCCGTCGCGGACGATGACCGCAGGTGTTTTCGCGGCTTTTCAGGCAGCCAGCGGCGACAACCACCCGATTCACTATGATGCGGCCTATCTGGAACGGCTGGGGCATCCGGGGCTTTATGCACACGGGTACCAGACGTTGATTCAGGCTGCGATCGGAGCCAGTCCGCTCGCCCATCAGATGGGCGAGGCGCTCATCGGGTTTCTGGAACAATCCAGCCGGTTCCTGGCCCCCGTTTACGAAGGCGACACGCTGTATCCCGAATTCGAGATTACAGCGCTGGAAAAGGGCACCACGACGGGCGTGATGCGGCTGGACCTGCGCATCCACAACCAGCGCGGCGTGCTGGTCTGCGACGGAATGCAGGCATACCTGATGCGGCTGTGTTGATCCCGCGCTTCAAACCACCGAGGGCGGCCGCAGGATTGTTTCCTGCCCGTTTTCAAGGTGATAGACGACACCTTGAAGGTTATCGAGCATCGCGGTTTCCTCATGGTTCAGCCCGCGCAACAGGCCGCGCATCACCTGCCCCCAAAGGCCATGCGCCACGATAACCGTTGGCCCATCCAAAGTGTCGATCACGCCACGCACCCGGTCGGTGAACGCGGCCAGCCCCTCGCCGCCCGGGGCATCGGTGAAGATATCCAGCGCCCGCATGCCGGGCGTGACCTTGTCGGGGAATTGCTCCATGACTTCGGCATACAACATCCCCTGCCAATCTCCGGCATGAATTTCCATCAGTCGGGGATCGGTCTCAAATTCGGTATCGCCCAGAGCGATACGCGCCGTTTGCTGCGCCCGCCCCAGCGAGGACACCATGACGCGCGGTCCGGTGGCCAGAATCGGCGGCATGATCAGCGCCTGTTCGGCCGCATGTTCGCGCCCGCGCGCGCTGAGCTGGGATTCCATCTGGCCCTGAATACGGCGGGTTGCGTTCCATTCGGTTTCGCCGTGGCGCAGAAACCAGATTGTGGGGTGATCGGTCATGGCGGTCTCCTTGTTCGAAACAGAGGTGACACGAAGCAGGCAGAAAGGAAAGAAGGCGGCTTGCCGGTCACATATATTTCCATTATTCTCGAATTATGGAAAATGTGATTCCCTCCCGCCTCGCCACGTTGGGCCATGAGCAGCGCCTTGCGATTTTCCGGCTGTTGATGCGCCGGTTTCCCGACCGCGTTCCCGCTGGCGAACTCGCACAGGCCCTTTGCATCAAACCCAGCACTCTGTCGGCATATCTGGCTGCGCTGATGCAGGCAGATCTTGTGACCCAATCCCGCCAAGGCACATCGCTGCGGTATAGCGTCGACATGACAACCGTGCGACAGACGCTGGATTTCCTGTTTCTGGATTGCTGCCGGGGCCGGCCCGAACTCTGCCTGCCTTCAACCAGAGAAAATCAAACAGTTTCTAAGCCTTATCACGTGCTATTCATTTGCACGGGCAATTCCGCGCGATCCATTTTTGCCGAAACTCTGCTGCGTGCCGAAGGCGGCGACCGGTTCATCGCCCATTCAGCCGGCACGCGACCGTATTCCGAACTGAATCCTTTCGCTTTGCGGCTTCTGGCCGCAAAGGGCCATGATACATCCGGCCTGCGCGCCAAGACGATGGCCGAGTTTCAAGGCCCTGACGCGGTCCAGCCGGATTTCGTGTTCACGGTCTGCGATCACGCCGCAAACGAGGATTGCGCCGCCTGGCCCGGACGCCCCGTTACAGGCCATTGGGGGGTGCCGGACCCGGTGAAGGCCACCGGAACAGACGCGGAAAAAAGTCTCGCTTTTCAAAGCGCTTATGGCGCACTTCTCAACAGAATAAGGGCCTTCACCGCCCTGCCGATAGAAACGCTGGACCGGATCAGCCAACAACAGGCGGTGGATGACATCGCCCGCATGGACATCGACCAAAAGGATACCGCATCATGACCACCTATGCCCTGAACGGCCTTGGACGGGTTGGCAAGCTTGCCCTGAAACCTCTGCTCGCACGCGGCGCAAAGATCGCGTGGATCAATGACGCCACCGGCGATGCGGGAATGAACGCGCATCTTTTGGAATTCGACACGGTTCACGGCCGCTGGGACGCAGAGTTTTCGCATGATGCGGACAGCATCACAATTGATGGCACGCGCCTGCCATTCATCGGCACAAACGCAATTGCGCAACTCCCCCTGAACGGGGTCGATGTGGTGATTGATTGCACAGGCGTCTTCAAGACCGAAGCCAAGCTTGCCCCTTATTTCGATGCCGGCGTGAAGAAGGTCGTGGTTTCGGCTCCGGTCAAGGACGGCGATGCGGCCAATATCGTGTTTGGTGTGAACGAACACATTTATGATCCCAATCGCCACCGGATCGTCACGGCGGCTTCCTGCACTACCAACTGTATCGCGCCAGTGGTCAAGGTTCTGCATGAGGAAATCGGGATAAAACACGGAAGTATAACGACAATTCACGATGTTACAAATACCCAGACCATCGTGGACAAGCCTGCAAAGGATCTGCGCCGGGCGCGGTCTGCGCTCAATTCCCTGATCCCCACAACCACGGGCAGCGCAACCGCGATCACGTTGATCTATCCAGAGCTCAAGGGGCGGCTGAATGGCCATGCGGTGCGCGTTCCGCTCTTGAATGCGTCGCTGACCGATTGTGTGTTCGAAATGGAACGCGAGACCACCGTGGACGAGGTCAACGCGCTGTTTGCCAAAGCCGCTGACGGGGCGCTGAAGGGCATACTCGGGTTCGAGACACGCCCGCTTGTCAGTGCCGATTACACCAACGATACCCGCTCAACGATCATCGACGGGCCATCAACCATGGTGGTGGCAGGCACCCAGGTTAAGGTCTACGCGTGGTATGACAACGAAATGGGATATGCACACCGGCTGGTGGATGTAGCCTGTTTGGTGGGGGACAGCCTGTGACCCGACGTCCCGACGGGTTTGCCGCCTATATCGTGGTGACGGCTGCCTATTGGGCATTCATGCTGACCGATGGCGCTTTGCGCATGCTGGTGTTGTTGCATTTCCACACGCTGGGGTTCAGCCCCGTGCAGCTTGCCTATCTGTTTGTGCTCTATGAAATCGCAGGCATGATCACCAACCTTAATGCGGGCTGGATCGCCGCAAGGTTCGGGCTGACGGTAACGCTTTATGCCGGTCTGGGGCTTCAGGTGGCCGCGCTGGTCGCTTTGACCTTTCTTGATCCCGCGTGGTCGGTGGCGGCGTCAGTGACCTTTGTGATGGCGGTTCAGGGCGCGTCGGGCGTGGCCAAGGATCTGGCCAAGATGTCCGCGAAATCGGCGGTCAAGCTTCTGGCTCCGACCGCGCAAGGTGGCCTGTTTCGATGGGTTGCCGTGCTGACAGGCTCAAAGAACGCGGTCAAGGGCGTTGGCTTCGGGATGGGCGCGGCGCTGTTGGGCGTGTTCGGGTTCACAGCGGCCACGCTGGGCATGGCGGTAGTGCTGGCGGTTATTCTGTGCGCCGTGGCTCTGGCCATGCCCGCAGGGTTGCCGGCGGGCAGCAAGGGGGCAAAGTTCTCCGAGATCTTTTCCAGATCGTCCAATGTCAATTGGCTGTCCGCGGCGCGGGTATTCCTGTTTGGTGCGCGGGATGTCTGGTTTGTGGTTGGTATCCCGGTCTATTTCCACGCGGTGCTTTCGGACGGCACGCCGACGGGAGATCGCACAGCCTTCTTTGTGATTGGGGCCTTCATGGCTGGCTGGATCATCCTGTACGGCGCGGTGCAGGCCAGCGCTCCGCGTATCCTGCGCGCGAAATCACGCCCCGAGGCAACATTGATCGCGGACGCGCGCAAATGGGCGCTGTTGCTCGCGATCATTCCGGCGGCATTGACGCTGGCGGCGACCCTGTCCGATGGGCCTCAGGGGTGGTTAACGGCGGCCCTGATTGTTGGACTGCTTTCATTTGGCGCGGTGTTTGCCGTCAATTCGGCGCTGCATTCCTATCTGATTCTCGCCTTTTCGCGCGCAGAGCAGGTCACGATGGACGTGGGGTTTTACTACATGGCCAACGCGGGCGGCAGATTGTTGGGAACGGTCCTGTCGGGGCTGAGTTATCAGACCGGCGGGTTGTCGGCGATGCTGGCCACCGCGACGGGATTGATCGTGCTGAGCGCACTGGCCGCTGGCAGACTGACACCGTTGAAGCCTTGGACCAAACCGGAGTAGCCTTTCGGCATGGGCTCGGTAACTTCGGTTTTCATACGCAAGGTGGTGGCAGCGCTGGATGATCCGGCGCTGGCCACGGATTTGTTACGCGCGCTTGATCTCGATCCGGACGGCGCACCGGATGTGGATCGGATGGTCTCAGCCTCTGATTACTATGTGATGCTGGAACGGATTGCGCATGGGATTCCCGACGCGACGGGGTTTCCGCTGCGTGTGGGGGCCAGTATGCGCTGCGACGATTACGGTGCGTTTGGGCTGGCGTGGAAAACCGCACCAACCTTGCGAGGGTCGTTCCTGCGCGCCGAACGGTATGGCAGATTGCTGACATCCGTGGCGCTGTACGAATTGCGGCCAGTGGCCGATGGCGCGCTTTTCCTGCTGCACAGGGACGGAGAGCGGCGGTTGGGATTGCGCCTTTCGAATGAGGCAACTCTTGCCTCTATCCTGTCTATCATCGCGCAGATCGTCACCACCCCTGTCGCGCCACGTGCCGTATTTCTAAGGCATCAGGCCCCTGCGGACGTGACGGCGCATACCGCCTATTTTGGCGTCGAGGTCACCTTTGGCAGCGCCCATGACGGGTTCCTGTTTTCGGATGCCGATCTTGCGCGCCCCAACCGTCTGGGCGATCCGGCCATATCGCAATACCTGTCTCAACAATTGGATGCACAGATCACCCAGCGCGCCCCCGACAGCGGATTTGGCGAGGTGCTGCTGCGCCGCATTTCTGACAGGCTGAGCGACGGCGCGCCGCGCGCCACTGACATCGCCCGCGAAATGGGCATGGGCGAACGCACGCTGCGCCGCCGACTGGCGGACGAGGGCGAAACCTATCAGGATGTCCTGCGCCGGGCGCGGCAGCGGCTGGCCGAGGGCTTGTTGCTGACGAGCGACCACGGTCTGGCCGAGATTGCCTTTCTGACCGGGTTTTCCGAACAAAGCGCGTTCACCCGCGCCTTCAAGGGCTGGACGGGCAAGACCCCCGCTGCCTACCGGGTCCAGCATCGCAGTTGACCGGATCCGTCAATACTGTGACCGCCGCCGTCAAGACCGCGCGCGCCCCAAAGCGCATTTTCCCGTCATCACCAACCCAGATGATGGAGCATCACAATGACCCAACCAACCCGACCCATTCTTGTTATCGGATCTACTGGCAAGACCGGCAGCCGCATCGCTGCAGGATTGCGCGCGGCAGGCCACCCCGTGCGCGACGGCAGCCGCAACGCCCCGATCCCGTTCGATTGGGATGACGACACAACGTGGGCCGCTTCCCTTGATGGCGTGAGCGCAGCCTATGTTTCGTATTTCCCCGATCTCGCTTTTCCGGGTGCTTCAGACCGGATCGCCGCGCTGTCGGCGCTGGCCCGGCAGATGGGCGTGGGGCGTCTTGTCCTGTTGTCGGGACGCGGTGAAACCCACGCCGAGGCCTGCGAACAGATCATCCGCGACAGTGGCGTGGATTTCACCTTGCTGCGCTGTGCGTGGTTCATGCAGAATTTTACCGAAGGCTATTTGCGCGATCCGGTCATTGCGGGTTCAATCGCCCTGCCCGCCGGACGCGTTGAGGAACCGATGATCGACGTGGACGATATCGCCGAGGTGGCCATCGCAGCCCTGACCGAGCCTCACCACGGTGGCCAGCTTTATGAAATCACCGGCCCGGAGATGCTGGATTTCGACAAAGCCGCCGCGATCCTGTCGCAGGCAACGGGCCGAACCGTGACCTATACCCCGATCACGCTTGAGGACTTCCGCACCGCCATGACCGCCATCGCGGGCAGCTTTGTCGCGGATGTGTTTACCCATGTCTGCGAAGAGGCGCTGGACGGGCGCAATGCGTGGCTGGGCGACGGTGTTCAGCGCGCATTGGGCCGCCCGCCGCGCAGCTTTGCGCAGGTTTGCGCACGGGCAGCGGCCAGCGGTGCCTGGCAAGAGGCCGCATAACATGGCGTTGTGGTTCACTCTGACCTGTCACGCCGCAGCCTTGGCTTACGGGTTGCTGGGGGGCATTTTTCTCGCCTTTTCGGACTTTGTGATGCGGGCGCTGGGGGACACCCCCGGCGCAGGCGGCATCGCCGCCATGCAGCAGATCAACCGCGCCGTGTATCGCGCTGTTTTCATGATGATTTTCATGGGAATGGTGCCGGTATCCCTGGCAATCGCGATTTATGCCTGGATCACGCAGGGGTCCGAGGGATGGCCCTTTGTCGTGGCGGGTGTGGTCTACGTCGTGTTTTGCTTTGCCACCACGGCCGCGTTCAACGTGCCGATGAACACCGCGCTCGACCGCTTGCCCGCCGCGCAAGCCGAAGGATATTGGCGGGATGTCTATCTGCCGCGCTGGACGGCGTGGAACTCTCTGCGCACGCTGGCTTGCGCAGGGGCGGCGGTTGCGATGGTCTGGGGGCTGGCAACGCGGTAGCCCCCTCAGACCCACGCAAGCGCCACTCCCGCCACAACGAGGTAACGCCCACCCTTGGCCAGGGTCACGATAATCACGAAACTGGCCAAGGGCTCGCGCAGGAACCCTGCAACGACGGTCAAGGGATCGCCGATCACCGGCACCCAGCTGAGAAGCAGGCTCAGCCTGCCCCACCGGCGATAGCGGTCCTCGGCACGGGCGAGTGCGGACGCGGAAACCGGAAACCACGCGCGATCACGAAGCCGCCCGGCCCACCGCCCGAGCACCCAGTTGACCACCGACCCCAACACGTTGCCAAGCGTGGCTGCGATCAGCGCGAGGGCAAGAGCGACCTCACCTTCGGCCAGAAGATAAACCAACAGCGCCTCCGACTGCGCCGGAAGGATCGTGGCAGCCAGAAAGGACACCGCAAAAAGACTTGCCAACGCGGTCATGCCCGCGCCGTCCGTTGACCTTGTTCCACACTGGAAATCAGAATGTCAGCCCCCAAGGCTTGTGCTGCGTTTCCCGCGCAGTGAAACGCAAAACGGCGCGGCCGCCAAGCCGCACCGTCTGAATTTCGCATCACGATCCGTTGGATCAGATATCCAGTTTCCAAGAAAAGCCGAACGTCACCGCATCGGCGTTGTCGAACACTTCGCCTGCATCAACGTTCAGGCTGAACGCGCCCAGTTTGCCGTTCAAATCAACACCAAAGCCCACGCGCGGCGAGACGCTGTCGGTGCGGATTGCGCCATCCTTGAAGCTGGTCGATTCCACCGCCAGCGACGCATATGGCCGCGCCATGGCACCGGGGGCAAAATCCACGCGCATTCCCAAAGACGCGGTCGTTGACGTGATTTCGCGCGCACCGCCAACGGCTGCCGCGGGCAGGATTTCCCGGAAACCGCGCACACCCAGATGAGACGTGGTTGCAAAGCCCCAGAGATCATACTCTGCCGATGCTTTCAGCCCGGCCGAGGTGCGCCGGCTGGTGTAGCTGGTGCCAGCCGCTGTATAATTGGGGTTGGCCAATACCGCATAGGCATCAATGGAATAACGGCTCCCGATCTGCGCCGACAGATATGGGCCAAAGCTGAGAGAGTTCGTCTCGTAGTTGATACCGCCAGAGGTCACATCATAGGTGCCATAGGACAGGACCGCACCGAGGAAGGCGTTCTCAGTGATCGCAACATCGCCACCGATGCTGAACTCGCCGCCGCTTCCGTCAAGTGTTCCCCCGAATTGCGTGCCCTGAAGCGCCATCCAAAGCGCGCCGGTGGGTTGTCCCAGCGCCGACGCCACCCCTTGGGTGGACAGGGTGGTCAGAAACACACCGCTGGTGGACAGAACCGGCGCACTGCCTGATTTACGGGCACCCATGGCGTTACCAAGCGCGGCACCGATATGGTTCCCCGAAGCACCACCGACAGCAACAATCGCATCGCGTTCGGCATCAAGCTCGGCCTGGTTGGGACCGGTGGAACAGGTCGCAGTCACACGCGAATTGAGACCGTCGCCAATTCCGGAGACGATGTAGCGGTCAATTGCGTTGGTAAACGAAACCTGCTTGCCGTTACACTCTGCTGCTGACGAACAGACCCCCGTAATGGACAAGCTCGAAAATGTTCCGGGGTTTTCAACCGAAATGGTGAATACCGCGCCGGGGCCGTATCGGTCGCGAAGATCCATTACGTCGCCCTTGGAGCGAAACGTCTGGCTGAGCGAAGTCCCGTCACAGGTCCGAGCGGAAGCAGCCTGCGCCGCGATACCGACGCTGCACAAGGCGGCAGTGAGTGTACTGATTGTTAACAAGCGCATCGTGCTTCCTTACATGATTTTGCGGCTTTGGTCGCAAATCAAGAGTCTAACAACAAGCAACAAAACCCGGTTTTCGCACCGGCTGTTTTGACGGTGCTGAAAATGACACGCTCCCAAGCACAGGGATGCGTTGATGGATGTGACCTTTCCGGTGGCTTACCGGTGTTCAGTCAGACATTCTGCGGCGATCGCCATAGGCAAAACCGGGCATGGGGATGCAAAAAGGGCGCTCCGCAATCTGCGGCGCGCCCTGAAAAATGGTGGGTGATAAGAGATTTGAACTCCTGACATCTTCGATGTGAACGAAGCGCTCTACCACTGAGCTAATCACCCGTTGGCGGGGGTATTACCCTCAGTCTTGATCGTCTGCAAGAGCCTCTTTTTCATCATCTGCGTCTTGTGTTTCAAAGGGCTGCCGCACGCGGCACACGATCAATTGACCGTTGGATTTCTTCTCCATCCGGGTGACTTTGACCTTGCCAAGCGGACGCATGTTCAGTTCACGCCCCTCCGCGAGAGCCTCGCCCAGAACCGCGAGCGCGGCCTCAATCGCTGGCTTTGCGTCCTTCTTCTTGATCCCCGCGCGTTCCACCACAAGGTTGATCAGATCGCGCTTCTTCAATTCAGGTGCTGAAATCACCGGTTCGGACACGGTAACAAGCGTCGGCGCGGGCTGCGCTTTGGTCTTTGCGGCGGGCTTTGTTGCTTTTCTCGTTGTGGTTGCTCGTGCCGCTGTTGCGGTCTTGCGCTGCGTTGTCATGCTGTTCCTCAATTTTCCTGCCGATCCGATTGTAGCCTATAAGGACACAAACTGCCAGAAATTCCCTGCGAAAGCCAAATGCAAAAGGCCGCACGAGGGATATCGCGCGGCCTTTGTGGTGCTTTTTGATGCATCCGATCAGAGCGGGATCAATGCGCCGTTGGGGTGCGCGCCTGCTCAACCTTGCGGGCAGCCGCGGCGGCGGCTTCCTCGGCGGCTTCATCCCATTCGATGGGCTCTGGCACGCCGACCAGCGCATGTTTGAGAACCTCCGAAACATGGCTGACGGGAATGATTTCAAGCCCCTCTTTCACATTGTCGGGGATCTCGGGCAGATCCTTTTCGTTCTCCTGCGGGATCAGAACCGTCTTGATCCCACCGCGCAGTGCGGCCAGAAGTTTCTCCTTGAGACCACCAATCGCAAGGGCATTGCCGCGCAGTGTCACCTCGCCGGTCATGGCGATATCCTTGCGCACCGGAATGCCCGTAAGCACGGAAACGATCGAAGTCACCATGGCAAGACCCGCTGACGGGCCATCCTTGGGGGTGGCTCCTTCGGGTACGTGCACGTGGATATCCCACTTTTCGAACTTGGGGGGCTGCACACCGATCTTGGGACTGATCGAGCGGACATACGACGAGGCTGCGTCAATGGATTCCTTCATCACATCGCCCAGCTTGCCCGTGGTTTTCATCCGGCCCTTGCCCGGCAGGCGCAGTGCCTCGATTGACAGCAATTCGCCGCCCACGCTGGTATAGGCCAGTCCGGTCACCACGCCGACCTGATCCTCTTTCTCGGCCAGACCAAAACGGAATTTGGGCACGCCCAGAAAGTCATCCAGATTGTCCGGAGTAACGTCCACGCTTTCCGCTTCCTTGCGCACGATCCGGGTCAATGCCTTGCGCGACACCTTGGCGATTTCGCGTTCAAGGTTCCGCACCCCCGCCTCGCGGGTATAGTGGCGGATGATCGACAGGATGGCATCGTCACTGATCGAAAACTCGGCCTTTTTCAGCCCGTGGTTCTTGATCTGCTTGCGGGTCAGGTGCTGCCGCGCGATTTGCAGCTTTTCATCCTCGGTGTAACCGGCCAGAGGAATGATCTCCATCCGGTCAAGCAACGGTCCGGGCATATTATAGCTGTTCGAGGTCGTCAGGAACATCACGTTGGACAGGTCATATTCGACCTCGAGATAATGATCCACAAACGTGTTGTTCTGTTCGGGGTCCAGCACCTCGAGCATTGCAGACGCCGGATCGCCCCGGAAATCCTGCCCCATCTTGTCGATCTCATCGAGCAGGATCAGCGGGTTCGTCGTCTTGGCCTTTTTCAACGCCTGGATGATCTTGCCCGGCATGGAGCCGATATACGTCCGGCGGTGGCCGCGAATTTCGGATTCGTCGCGCACGCCGCCCAAACTGATGCGGATGAATTCACGGCCAGTCGCACGGGCCACGGATTTGCCCAGCGACGTCTTGCCCACGCCCGGAGGCCCGACAAGGCACATGATCGGCCCCTTGAGTTTCTTGGAACGCTGCTGAACCGCAAGATATTCGACGATACGTTCCTTGACCTTCTCCAGACCATAGTGATCGGCATCGAGGATTTCCTCGGCCTTAAGCAGGTTCTTCTTGACGCGCGACTTCACCCCCCACGGGATCGACAGCATCCAGTCAAGGTAATTGCGCACCACGGTCGCCTCGGCGCTCATTGGGCTCATGTTCTTGAGCTTCTTGAGCTCGGCTTCGGCCTTGTCGCGGGCTTCCTTGGAAAGCTTGGTCTTGGCAATCCGCTCTTCCAGCTCGGCCACCTCACCGGCACCATCCTCGCCGTCACCCAGTTCCTTCTGGATCGCCTTCATCTGTTCATTGAGGTAATATTCGCGCTGGGTCTTCTCCATCTGGCTCTTGACCCGCGTCTTGATCTTTTTCTCGACCTGAAGAACGCTCAGTTCTCCCTGCATCAGACCATAGACCTTTTCAAGGCGCTCGCTCACGCTCAGCGTTTCCAGAAGATCCTGTTTTTGATCGACCTCGATTCCCAGATGACCAGCCACCAGATCGGCCAGCTTGGCCGGTTCGTCCGAAGAACCGACCGCGGTCAGGGCTTCTTCGGGAATGTTCTTGCGCACCTTGGCATAGCGTTCAAACTCGTCCGACACCGTGCGAACAAGGGCCTGCGTCGTCGCCGCGTCGCCGGGCATTTCGCTCAGCGGGCTGACCTGCGCTTCGAAAAAGGAATCGTTTTCCACGAAGCCGGTGATCTTGACCCGGCTCTGACCCTCGACCAGAACCTTGACGGTGCCGTCGGGCAGCTTGAGCAACTGCAAGACATTGGCCAGAACCCCGGTCTTGTAGATGCCGTCGGATGTCGGATCGTCATCGCTGGGGTCGATCTGGCTGGACAGCAGGATCTGCTGATCGTTGGCCATGACCTCCTCCAACGCCCGCACCGATTTGTCGCGCCCTACAAAAAGCGGCACGATCATGTGCGGAAACACCACGATGTCGCGCAAAGGCAGCACCGGGTAAGAAGGATTGATCTGCTCAGGCATTGTTTGTCCTTTGTCTGTGGCAAGACGATCAGGCCCCTGCTTTGGCAGCCACGCCGTCTCCCCTTGTAGAAACGTATATCTGGGTCGGCAGCGGACCCGTTTCAACCGCGCCCGGTCGAGTGCAAGGCACTGTGCCTGTGCCGGCACGGGTGAACAAGGGGGAAATGCGGCAAATTCGGCCCATTGCAATGCCTCGCTTTTCCGATGCTCCAATAGGTGGCAGAGCACACCCGGACAGGTTGCGCTCCGGGATACAGATTGTTAAAGGGCGCGCCACAATCGCGACGGATCATCCGCTGATCCCACTCGCTTTCCGTAGCAAGGAACATACCATAATGCGCACCTTTCTTGCCGCGGGCTTTGTCAGCCTCGCTCTTGCCGTTCCGGCGGCTGCCGAAACCAAGGCGTTTTTCTTCTCGCTTGAGCGGGGCAAACAAGAGGTCAAAGGCACAACCGTTGTGGACGGCTATACAGTCAAAGAAATGCACAGCTTCATCCGGCAGTATTGCAAGGGCGGCAAGATCGGTCAGATCGCCTATACCGGCAAGGCACGCAAACGGCGCGGCAAGCTGCTTCAGAAATTCGTGACCACGTGCGAAGGTGGCCCCCACGACCGGTTCAAGGGCAAGCGCAGCTCTTACGAGGTGGAATTCATCACCCAGGCTGGTGAATACCGCAACAAGCATCTGGTCGAAATCACGACCTCCGACGGCAAGGGAAACATTCTCTATCTTCGCGAAACCGCGCGCCCCTGACACTCCTGACGCCTGAGATCACAAACTGGCGACGGAAGTGTGCCCTTGCGCGGGATACCCGTTCCGACGTGAACGGGGCTACGTATTACGACCCAAAATCCTCAGGGGGGCGACACGCCCCCCTGCCCCGCGCGGATCAGAGCGGGTCGATATCGCCCTGCGCGCGCGTGTCGTGAAAATCCTTTTGCCAGGCCTCGAACCGGCCTTCGGCAATGGCTGTGCGCATTCCCTGCATGATATCCTGAAAATAGTGCAGGTTATGCCAGGTCAGCAGCATAGAAGAGATGATTTCCTGACTGCGAAACACATGATGCAGGTAGGCGCGCGAATAGTTTGCGCATGCCGGGCAGGTGCAGGTGTCGTCCAGCGGGCGCGGGTCATCCTGATGACGGGCGTTCTTGATGTTGAGAACCCCGAGGCGGGTAAAAACCTGCCCGGTGCGCCCTGACCGCGACGGCAGCACGCAATCCATCATATCCACGCCGCGCGCCACTGCGCCCACAATATCGTCAGGCTTGCCCACACCCATCAGGTAACGGGGTTTGTCCTGCGGCAAGTGTTCGGGCGCATGATCAAGGCAGCCGAACATTGCCTCCTGTCCCTCTCCCACGGCCAGACCACCCAGCGCATAGCCGTCAAATCCGATCTCGCGCAGGGCTTCGGCGCTTTCCTGTCGCAGGTCGGGTTCCAACCCGCCCTGCTGAATACCGAACAAAGCATGGCCGGGACGGTCGCCAAACGCTTCTTTCGATCGGGCCGCCCAGCGCATCGACAGCCGCATGGAGTCCGCGATCCGGTCACGCGACGCAGGCAAGGCGGGACATTCGTCGAAACACATCACAATGTCTGACCCAAGAAGCTTTTGGATCTCCATCGACCGTTCCGGCGTCAGGGTGTGGCGGGACCCGTCGATGTGGCTTTTGAAGGTTACGCCCTCTTCGGTCAGCTTGCGCAGGCTGGCGAGGCTCATGACCTGAAAACCGCCGCTGTCGGTCAGAATGGGCCGGTCCCAGTTCATGAACCGGTGCAGCCCCCCCAGACGGTCGATGCGTTCCGCCGTCGGGCGCAGCATCAGGTGATAGGTGTTGCCCAGAAGGATATCAGCCCCTGTCGCACGGACGCTTTCCGGCATCATCGCCTTCACGGTGGCGGCCGTGCCCACGGGCATGAACGCCGGTGTTCGGATTTCACCGCGCGGCGTCGATATCACCCCGGTGCGTGCGCGCCCGTCGCGGGCGTTCAACGTGAAAGAAAATGTCATCCTGTCGGCGATCCCCTCAGAGCATGATTGCGTGCAGGCTTACAGACAGCCCCACCGCACCTCAAGCCCCGGCAGGCAGTGGCAATATACTCGTATTGCGAAATCCGAATTCAGCCAACACAACTATGACCCAACAATTGGCCGTATCTTTTGAAGTTCAGGTATCTTTCGAGAACTCCAAACACTCTAAACTTTTGCCCATCAAGACGTTATAACACCGGGCAGACCTCGGTTGAGCTACTTCGCTCAGCGGAATAAAGAGTGAATGACGTTGACCGACAAAAAACCGGCCTCAGACAACATAGCGCTGCCGGGTGTGGCAACATGATCGCCCGGCTTATCAGACAGGCAAGACCGTCGTCGTGGCAGCGACTGCGGGTGATCGGCATGATCGTGATCGCGTTGATCTGGGCGCTTGTGGCTGGGGTAATTTTCTTTCGTCCCCAAATGCTCTTCCAAAACTCATTGCACCGGTTGGATCAGTTCAACACCGTGGCATTGTCAGCAGTGGAAAACTGGTATGCTTCGAACACCGCTTTGACTCAGCGTCTGGCCTCAGACCCGCTTGTCGTTCAAGCGGCGCAAGAGCTGTCCGAGCTCGACTACCGACCGGATGTCTTGAATGCCGCTCCGGCACAAAAACGATTGCGCGAGGCAATCGGCTGGGCCCTGGGTGTTGGCGAGATAGACGGCTATTTCCTGATTGACCGAGACGGCACGTCGTTGGCATCTTCGCTGACGGCCAATACAGGGACGCGTAACCTGCTGGACGCCCTGCCCCGGTTTCTCGGACGGGCGCGTCGGGGCGAAACCCTGCTATCGCCATTGATCAAATCTGACGTTCCGCTGGATCCGCTCCCCGGCGTGACATGCCGGACGAACATGAGCTTTTTTGTGGCCACACCTGTGCGTGCCCCCAACGGACAGGCGATTGCTGTGTTTGCGCTGCGCTTCGCGCCAGAGGCAACGCTGTTTCCTCTGCTGTCCGGCTTTGCTGTCGGAGAAACCTCCGAAACCTATTTGGTCGGTCCCACCGGTCGGATGGTGTCCCCGTCCCGATTTGAGGAGGCCAACAACGCGGAACAAGCTTGCCCCGAAGAAACCACCTATCTGAACAAGCCCCTTCTCGATCCGACCCGGGGCGCCGACGGGCTGATTCTGTCGGCCCGTGAAGCCGTGAGCAAGACAGACGGAGCCTCCCTGCAGCCCTATACAGACTATCGCGGGGAAAAGGTCATTGGGGTCTGGAAGTATTCGGATCTTCTGGGGCTTGGGGTTGTGTCTGAAAAGGACGCCGCCGAAGGGCAAGAATTGCAGACCCGGATTCGTATTCTGGCGGTGGCAATCGGCATGGGCTTGACGCTTGTTGCGCTGCTGATCGGGACGCTGCTGCGCCGCGAAGCCCGGCAGCGTGATCTCAAAGCCGAAGCCGGGTGGCTGTTTGAAAGTCTGGGACGCGGCATTTTTATTCTGGATCAGACCGGGCGTTTCAGGGAAGTGAACGAAAACCTGTGCACACAGTTCGGCAAGACCAAAGAAGAGCTGATAGGGCAGGACATATCAGTTCTTGATCCCGAACTGAGCGGCGCTGTCGAGGAGGCGTTGTTGCACCGCAGCGTCATCGCAAACAGCGGCGATGATCGCGGCGAAACTGTCAAAGAAGTTGTTTCGCGCGAAATCGCTTTTGAAATCGACGGCGAAACACGTGTCTTCCGTTTCGGGCTGACAACGCTGTATCGGGGCAGTCATCTTGTTGTGGGCGGCACCTCGGGCGACACCACCGAATTGCACCATTGGCAAGAGGCAGTTGACGCGGCCCGTATCGAGGCCGAGGCAAATCTTGCCGCCCGGACCACCTTTTTGCAACTGGCAAGCCACGAATTGCGCACCCCTCTCAACGCCATCGTGGGCAGCCTGTCTATCCTGCGCGAAACGTCCCGGGACCCGCAGATGCGTCAACTCCTGAACTTGGCACAGGGCGGGACAGATGATCTTTTGCGCACGGTAGAAGCGCTTGAGAACTATGTCGCGCTCACCTCGGAAAACGTGAAGCACGAAGTAACGACGTTTGAGTTGCAACCTGCCCTGAGAGACGCCATCGACAATGCCGCTTCGCGTTTTGACGAGACAACGACCATTCCACTGATCGTGCATGACGGTGCCCCGGACACAGTCACATCCGATCGGCAGATGGTCGAAGACGTGACCAATGAACTGGTGGCCAACGCCTTGGCCCATGGCAAGACACCCAATCAGTCCTGTGCGGACGTCGTAGTGCATGTGCGCGGTGTCGAGGTCTATGGCAGGCCGTGCGTCGAAATCTCGGTTCACGATCGGGGACCGGGCCTGAGCAAGGACGAGGTGACGCAAGCGTTCCAGATTTTCACGCGCCTTTCAGGACACAACACGTCCCAGACGCGCGGCGTCGGGTTGGGTCTGCCATTGGCCCAAGAGAGGGCCGGCAAACAAAACGCGACACTGTCGCACAAGCCCAACCCCGAGGGCGGCGCAATATTTGTGCTCAGACTGCCTCTTGGGTCGGTTCAAGAGACTGACACGCAACCCGCCGCTGTAGAAGAAGTGGCCTGAACGCGCGCGTGACATGGTATCACTGCCTTCGTTTCATCCGGCAAAGTTCAGCATCTTCACGGAAATCCCAAGCCCGGCCCACCAACCAATCCCTTGCAGCGCCGCGCTGGCACAGTTAGGCCTGAAGGGGTCGATTTCCGGCGGATCAGGGGGCTTTGATGACGACACAACTTACCTTTGGCTGGGAAGAATGGGTCAGCTTGCCCGAACTCGGCTTGCCCGCGATCAGCGTCAAAGTCGACACCGGGGCGCGCACCTCGGCGCTTCACGCCTCTGACATCGAACCGTTTGGCCCGGCATCTGCCCCCATGGTCCGGTTTCAGGTGCATCCCATTCCCGGACGCGAAGATCTCGCGATTCCGTGCTCGGCCCATGTCATAGACCAGCGCGAAGTAACCTCGTCCAATGGCGAATCCGAACTGCGCTATGTCATTGAAACCCGTCTTGAGGTAGGTGGCCAGGGCTGGCCCATCGAAATCACCCTGACCAACCGCGCCTCGATGTCGAGCAGGATGCTTCTGGGGCGGCAGGCGCTCAGCGATCATATCTCGATCGCGCCCACAGAACGTCATCTGCAACCTCTGCTGGATTATGACGCGTATCACAGTCCCCGTATGCGCAGCGCCGCGCCCAACCGCACCCTGCGCATCGCGGTCCTGAGCCGTGAAGACAATTACTCCACCCGCCGCATCGTCGAGACGGGTCAGGCACACGGTCACACCGTCGAAGTCATCGACACCACACGCTGCTATATGGCGATAGATGCAGTGTCACCCGAGGTGCATTATGACGGCAAGCGCCTGCCCCGTTATGACGCGGTGATCCCCCGTATCGGCGCGTCAATCACGCCATATGGAACGGCGGTGATCCGCCAGTTCGAAACCATCGGAACCTATTGCGTGAACGGGTCGGCAGGCATTTCGGCCAGCCGCGACAAGTTGCAGGCCCATCAGGTTCTGGCCAGCCGCCGGATCGGCATGCCAATGACGGCCTTTGCCGCCTCGCCCAAGGACACCCGAAACCTCATGGGGCTTGTCGGTGGCGCGCCGATGATCGTGAAACTGCTGGAATCGACCCAAGGCAAAGGCGTTGTGCTGGCCGAAACCCGCAAGGCGGCGGAATCGGTGATCTCGGCCTTTCGCGGGTTGCGGGCAAACTTTCTGGTGCAGCATTTTGTCAAGGAATCCGCCGGTGAGGACATCCGCTGCCTTGTGATCGGCGGCAAGGTCGTCGCCGCGATCAAACGCACCGGTGCCGAAGGCGATTTCCGTTCGAACCTGCATCAGGGCGGCGTGGCGACACGGGTGCGCATCACCAAGGCCGAACGCGAGACCGCCGTTCAGGCTGCGCGGGCCTTTGGCCTGCATCTTGCCGGTGTTGACATGCTGCGCGCCCATGACGGCCCCAAGGTTCTTGAGGTGAACTCCTCACCCGGGTTCGAAGGCATTGAAAAAGCAACGAAAAAGGATATCGTCGGACTGATGTTTGAAGATATCGAACGCCGGGTCCGCCCGCAACCGGCCCCACGCAAGCCGCGAAAATAGATATCGCACCCGGCGCACTGGACGACAGGGCATGAAAACCCTATATCTTCTGTCAGGAAAGACATGAGGGACCCATGAACCAGCCCACCGAACCGCTTGAAGGCGCACCGTTGATCGCGCCCTCGTCTACTGATCACCCACTGTACGATCAGATCGTGGACGCGTGCCGGACGGTCTATGACCCTGAAATCCCGGTAAACATCTATGAACTTGGACTGATCTACACGATCGAGATCAGCCAGGAGAACGAGGTGCGCATTGTCATGACGCTGACCGCGCCGGGTTGCCCGGTGGCTGGCGAAATGCCCGGTTGGCTGGCCGATGCGGTCGAACCGGTCGCAGGCGTCAAACACGTCGATGTCGAACTCACCTGGGAGCCGCCCTGGGGTATGGACATGATGTCCGATGAGGCGCGGCTCGAACTGGGCTTTATGTAAGGCCCCCAGCCCAAGGAGACAGAGCACATGTTCGGAATTCCTGGAAAACAGGCTGTGACGCTGACACCGCGCGCGGTAAAGCAAATCACCAAGCTGATGGACACCGACGGCCACGCGGGCCTGCGTATCGGCGTGAAAAAAGGCGGCTGCGCGGGCATGGAATACACCATGGAATATGCCGCAGAAGTGACCCAGAACGACGAGGTCGTCGAACAGGACGGCGCGCGCGTGATGATCGCGCCTATGGCACAGATGTTCCTCTTTGGAACCCAGATCGACTATGAAACCTCGCTTTTGGAATCGGGGTTCAAGTTCAACAATCCCAACGTCACAGATGCATGTGGGTGCGGCGAGTCGATCAAGTTCAAGGACATTGATGAACTGAGCGCGGCCGCCGCTCAAGACAGCACCGGCTGATGGCGCTCAGCGCCGAAGAGATCGCTTTCGCGCATGATTTGTTTTCCGGCCTCGGCCCCCTGACCACGCGGCGTATGTTCGGCGGAGTGGCCTTTTATTGCGATGGCACCATATTTGCGTTGATGCGGTCAGATGGGGACATCCTGATCAAGGGCGCGGGCGATTTCATAGCCCGCCTCGAAGAGGCCGGCGCTGAACGCTGGACCTATAGCCGCAAGGATGGCAAGAGCGCCGCGATGCCCTACTGGAGCCTGCCCGGACATGCGCTGGACGACCCAGAGGAAGCCTGCGCCCTCGCCCGCGAGGCGCTGCGTTATCTGTAGGCCAACCGCCTTCCGTCCCCGCCCCGCCATTCCCGAGATTGTGCGCCGCACAGGCCAGTGCTAACACGGGACCAACAACAAAAGGGGTGGCACATGCGACAGCAGCTTTCGGCGGGCAATTGGAAGATGAACGGGACCACGGCCCAACTCGACGAACTGCGCGCGCTGGTTGCGGCGCACAAGGCTCCCGGCTGTGCTGTGCTGATCTGCCCCCCAGCCACGCTTATCGCCGCGGCGGCTGACGTGGCACGGGGATCATCTATCGCCATCGGCGCGCAGGATTGTCACGCGGCGGCGTCAGGTGCGCATACCGGCGATCTGTCGGCACCGATGCTGGTCGATGCGGGTGCCACCCATGTGATACTCGGCCATTCCGAACGCCGCGCCGACCATGGCGAAACCGATGCCGGCATTCGGGCCAAGACCGAGGCCGCCGTGACAGCGGGCCTCGTGCCCATCGTCTGCGTCGGCGAAACCTTGGCCCAGCGCGAGGCGGGCGAAACCCTGAAGGTCATCACCACACAGCTGAATGGATCGTTGCCCGACGCCGCTCCTGCGGGTCTGGTTGTGGCCTATGAACCGGTCTGGGCCATTGGAACCGGTCGTGTCGCCACCACCGATCAAATCGCCCAGGTACACGACGCAATGCGCGCCGCCCTCACCGAACGCTTCGGCGTGGATGTTGCAGATGCCACATCCTTGCTCTACGGCGGCTCGGTCAAACCCGACAACGCGGCAGAAATCTTTGCCACCTCCAACGTGGATGGTGCGCTCGTCGGCGGGGCCAGTCTGCGCGCGGCGGATTTCTCGCCCATCGTCACCGCTCTGTCAGACGCATCACAGCCCTAGAGGGCACCCGCCGACACCTCGCCCCCGACCGGGGCCGGGAACGCACCGCTCCGAACCGGCTGCAGGCCTCTCTCCCCAAAACAGGAACGCCCTGAGCCTCAGGCGCGCGCCCTGTTTCTTTCTCGTTCCAAATACCCAATACCCCGCCAACCACAAAAAAGCCGGCCCCGCACATCGCGCGGGACCGGCAGCTGCGCTTACCCTTGCGCGACTGGTTATTTCACAATGATTTCCGGCCCCATGAAGTAGGTCGGCAGGAATGTGGACAGCCATGGGATATAGGTCACCATGATCAGGAACACGAACAACACTGCGAGGAACGGCAACGCCGCGCGCACCACGCGCATCATTGGCATACCCGCCACCCCGGAGGTCACGAACAGGTTGAGCCCCACCGGTGGTGTGATCATCCCGATTTCCATATTCACCACCATGATGATGCCCAGATGGATCGGGTCGATGCCCAGTTCGATTGCGATCGGGAACACCAGCGGTGCCACGATCACGATCAGGCCCGACGGCTCCATGAACTGACCGCCGATCAAAAGGATCACGTTCACGATCACAAGGAACATGATCGCCCCGAACCCTGCGTCCAGCATCGCGGCCGCGATCTGCTGCGGGATCTGTTCATCGGTCAGCACATGCTTGAGGATCAACGCGTTTGCGATGATGAACATCAGCGTCACGGTCAGCTTGCCCGCCTCGAACAGCGTCTTGCGCGTGTCGCGGTGCACAATCGCCGTCAGCAAGGCAAGAGGCTTCTCAAGCAGCGTCAGGTTGCGCTCGCCTTCGGGACGGCTGAGCGGCCCCATGTCACGGTAGACAAAGCTGGCGATGAAGAAGGCATAGACCGCTGCCACGGCTGCCGCCTCGGTCGGGGTAAAGATACCGCCATAGATGCCGCCCAGAATGATCACGATCAGGAACAGGCCCCAGCCCGCTTCACGACCCGAAGCAAACACTTCGCCCCAGCCGAGCCATTCTCCCTTGGGCAGGTTGCGCACCTTGGCGATGCCGTAGATTGTCAGCATCAGCATCATGCCCGCCATAATGCCGGGAATGACACCGGCGAGGAACATCCGTCCCACCGACACATCCGTGGCCGAGGCATAGACCACCATCACGATGGACGGCGGGATCAGGATGCCCAGCGTGCCCGCGTTGGCGATCACACCCGCCGCGAAATCCTTGGAGTAGCCAACCTGACGCATACCCGCGATCACGATGGACCCGATTGCAACAACCGTGGCCGGCGACGATCCCGACAGCGCGGCAAACAGCATACAGGCAAACACACCCGCAATCGCCAGACCACCGGGGAAATGCCCGACCAAGGCGATGGAAAACCGGATGATCCGCCGGGCCACGCCACCTGTCGACATAAAGCTGGACGCAAGGATAAAGAACGGGATGGCCAGCAGGGTATAGTGCCCGGCCATTGCCTGAAACAGCGATTGAGCCACCGACGCCAGCGACGTATCCGACAGGGCCAAAAGAAACACGATTGAGGACAGGCCAAGGCTGACGGCGATGGGAACGCCCACCAGCATCAGGCCGATCACCATGGTAAAAAGGATTGCGACTTCCATGGATCAGTTCTCCCGGTTGAGGTGCGCGACCTCATCAACTGCGTCTTCAGCTTCGTGGCTGACAATCAGGCTTTCGGATTGTCCGGTCCAGATGCGGGCAAAGGCCTGACAGAACCGGAACAGCAACAACGCCATACCGAAAGGCAGCATCGCATATGGAATAAAGCGCGGAATTTTTTCATAATCTTCGCCATCGTTCATGATCGGCTGGATCCAGCGCAGCCATTCCGGGAAAGGAATGTCTACTGTTTCGTACCAGCCGCGATACGACGTGCGCTTCATCTCTTCCAGGCCAGTGGGAAACCACCGTCCGGTTGTCTGGGGAAGATTGGCAAAGTTCGCCCAATAATCCCAAGCCCCCTTGAGAAGCAGCCCGGCATAAACAATGCAGATCACCGCCGCGGCAAGGGCAAAGATACGCCGAACCGGGCGCGAAAACAGGTTTATGATCGCGTCAACACCCAGATGGGCAGTGATCTTGACGGCATAACTCACCCCGAACAGCACAAGCCACGCAAACAGGAAGGTCACCGCCTCCAGACCCCAGATCAGGCCAGTATTGAACCCGTATCGCAAGACGACGTTGATGAATGTGATGATGGTCATAAGCCCGAGCAGGAGCGCAATCGCGTTTTCCTCGATCTCGTTCACGACCTGACCAAGCGGACTCTGCGCCCGATATTCCGATGACATACACCGATCCTCCCAGGATGTCGCGGTATGAAAAACCCGGCCTCCCGCTCAGGAAAGGCCGGGCAGGTTCTTCTTTACGCGATCACAGACCGGCGTTGATCGCCTGTGCGGCGTCGATGTTTTCCTGACCCACGTCATCGCGGAACTGGTCCCAAACGGGCTTCATCACATCGACCCATTCCTGACGCTGCTCGGCGGTGAGCGCGCGGACAACACCACCGGCATCAATGATCGCCTGCTTTGCCTCGGCGTTCACACGGGTGGATTCGGAGTTACGGGTTTCGGTCACTTCGGCAAGGATTGTGGCCAGCTGATCGCGCACATCCGCGTCAAGGCTTTCCCACCAGTCAACGTTGGTCACGACCATATAATCGATGATGCCGTGGTTGGTTTCGGTGATGCCGTCCTGCACTTCAAAGAACTTCTGGCCATAGATGTTGGACCATGTGTTTTCCTGTCCATCGACAACCCCGGTCTGAAGCGCGCCGTAGACTTCGGAAAACGCCATCGGCTGCGGGCTGGCACCCATTGCCGACATCTGCGCCTTGAGCACGTCCGAGTTTTGCACGCGGAATTTCAGGCCGTTTGCGTCGGAGGGCGAGATCAGCGGCTTGTTGGCAGACATGTTTTTCATGCCATTGTGCCAGAACTGCAAACCCAGCAGACCGCGGCGCACCATGGCTTCTTTCATCGCCTGTCCGGTTTCGGAATTCTGGAACGTATCCACGGCTTCGATGTTCTTGAACATGAAAGGCAGATCGAAGATGCGGAACTTCTTGGTGAACTGTTCGAACTTCGAAAGCGAAGGCGCAGCAAGCTGCACGTCGCCCTGAAGCATTGCCTCAAGCACCTGGTCATCGTTGTAGAGGGTCGAGTTCGGGAACACCTCAAGGCATGCCTTGCCGTTCATCTCTTCGTTCACGCGTGTCTGAAGCAACGAGGCCGCGATCCCCTTGGGGTGACGGTCGGTGTTGGTGACGTGGCTGAACTTGATGACGATTTCGCCATCGTCACATGCGGCAAAACCGGCGGATGCGGTCACACTGAGGGCGAGCGCTGTTGCTGCGGTTGCAAGAAATTTCATCGGTTACTCCTCCCGATATTTGGTCCATGCGGGACATCCCGCGGCCACACCGGATTCGGTGCGCTGGCCAGAGTGAAGCGGCACGGGCCGCGCTTCTCAACAGTTTGTGAGGGCTGCCGATGACGTTCCGATTTCACCCATAATTTCAGCGTATTGCGGATATTTGCGGCATGAGGTGCTCCGGGGACAGAAAATTTTGTGCGAAATTCCACACGAGGAAAGTGACGCATTGTGCGGAAATCCGCACAGTATCCAGCGAATCACTGTCAGGCACAGACGTTCATGATTCGCGCCGCTCTTCTGTGGCCCATTCACAAATAGACATCGGCCCGACAAGTTCCACGCCGCAATGCAGCCGAAATCAGCGGAAATCCTCGGGCTTGAGCCCGTATTTCGCCAGCTTGTCATAGAACGTCTTGCGTGGCAGTTTCAGCGCCTTGGCCGCGTCCGAGGCGCGCCCGTTGTGACGCCCCAGCGCCGATACCAGCAAGGACCGCTCGACCCGGGCCATCTGCTCGACAAGCCCGAGCCCGTCATCGGGATCCGCATCCTCGGGCATGCCCAAAACGAAACGCATTGCCGCGCTCATCAGCGACCGGGCATTGCCCGGCCAATCCTGCGCCATCAAGCCTGCCAGATGTCCCGGTGACAGTTCCGGGACAGGAATGCCCGACTGCTCTGCGGCTTGGGCCACGTAATGGCGATAGAGCACCGGGATATCTTCGGGCCGTTCGGCAAGCGCTGGAATGCGGACCGTCATCACCTGCAGCCTGTAATACAGATCCTGAACGATCCACTCCTCTGCGCCCGCCTGATCGGGATCGGCGGTGCTGCCTGCGATGACCCGCACATCGCTACCCTGTTCCAAAACCTCGGCCAGAGCGAATTGCGTATCCGCAGGCATTCTGTCCACCTGATCCAGAAACAGGCTGCCACCGGTGCTGGCGCGCAGGGCGTCGGCAAGGGCGGTTCGATCCAGCCCGCTGGCTGAGCGTTTCTCAAACGGGCCCTTGGCGCGGGCCGAACACAGGTGGATCACCTCGGCTACCTTGGAAACACCGGTTCCGGGCGCGCCTGAGACCAGTACTTCTGTGTCGGTCAGAGCCACGCGGCGCACCCGCGCGCGCAAGCCTTCGGCCAGATCGGACACACCATAGATCAGCCGCGCCGCAGGATCACCCGCTTCGGCGCGCGCGCGATCGGCACGCGCCGCAAGAACCGCCTTCCGGGCCGCGATCGCCCGCCCGAGCACCCGCAACAAATCATCGGGCGCACAGGGTTTTTCGAGAAAATCAAAGGCCCCCTTTTCCATCGCGGAAACCGCCATGGGAATATCGCCTTCCCCGGTGAGCAGGATGACCGGCAATTCGTCGTCGACCGCCCGGACATGGGCCAGAAGGTGAAACCCGTCCCGCCCCGGCATGCGAATGTCCGACAGGATCACGCCGGCAAAATCGCGGGTCACATGATCGCGGGCAACGACAAACGACCCCGCAGCGATCGGCGCGTGATCGGCCAGTTGCAGCGTCTGCACCAGCGCATCGCGCACGGCGGCATCATCATCCACGATCAGAACCTTGGGACGTTGCATCATTCAGCGGCGTCTTTCTCTTGCCATTGGGCCAGTTGCACCGAAAACACCGCGCCCCCTTCTGCACGGTTGCGGCCCCGGATCGCACCCCCAAAACTTTGCACCAGACCATAAGAAATCGAAAGCCCCAGCCCCATTCCTTCCGAGGCCCCCACTTCCTTGGTGGTATAGAAGGGATCGAAAATCTTTTCCGGCTCGTCAATACCCGGTCCGGTGTCGGAGACATCCACAATGACGGTCGGGCCTGTGCAGTGCACGGAAATGGTGATGTTTGGATCGGCACTCATTGCCATCGCATCCGCGGCGTTGTTGATCAGGTTCACAAAAACCTGCGACAGGCGCACCTCGCCCCCCTGCACCCAGATTGCCCTGTCTGGCCGCGTCCAATGCAAGGCAACGCCGTCCTGGTCCAAACGCGTCTGGGTGAGTTCAACCGCCACTTCCAGTGTCTTGACGATATCCACGCGAGACGCCGGTTCGCTTTCCTGTCTGGCAAAGGCGCGAAGGTTGCGGATGATCCGGGCCATGCGCCGGGCCAGATCTGCGATACGCCCCAGATTACCCGCCGCCACATCCACCTGGCCCCGGTCAATGAATTGCCGTGCGTTATCGGCAAACGACTGGATCGCCATCAACGGCTGATTCAGCTCATGGCTGATACCCGCGCTCATCTGGCCCAGCGCGGTCAGCTTACCGGCCTGCACCAAATCCGCCTGCGCGCGCTTCAACGCGGCCTCGGCCTCCTGACGTTCGGCCACCTCTCGGCGCAGGGCCTTGTTGGTCTGCGACAGCGCGCGCGTGCGTTCTGCCACACGGGTTTCAAGAACGGCATTCGCGCGCGCCAGCGTGCGGCGGCGTTCCGTCGCCAGAAACAGAATGGCCCCGAAAGCCAACACGATCGCCGCCACCATCGCTGCCTGCAAGGTCGCCAGCCGCCGTGCCGGTGCCACGTCCAGCAATACCTCGCCCGTCATTCCGATCACCGGCAGGGGCCACACAAGATGCAAGGCGCGCCTTGGCAGATACGGCCCCCAATCCATGGTCCAGATCTCGTGGCCTGCGATACGATTGACCTCGGCCTGTCGCCCCTCGCCCACCGGGGCCACCGCGGGTCCATCATCGGTCTTGCGCCAGCCCAGAATTTCGGAGCGGTTGGATATGAATACCTCCCCCTCCGCATCCGTGAAGTAGACGGCGGGCACGCTTCCCGACCAGGTTTGTTCGACCGCTTCGACATCCACAGCCACAACCAAGGCACCGCGCACCCGGCCATCAGCGCCAAAGGCCGGTGCCGCATAATAGTAGGCGCGGCGATCCAAAGGGCGCTTGATGCCGAATTCGCTCCCCAATGCGCCATGCATGGCCCGCTCGAAATGTCGGGTTTGGGCCAGCCCCGTGACGGAAAACCCGTGCGCCGCCGCCAGAACCGTTCCGAAGCGATCCGCGAACAGAAGATCAAGCGCCCCGGTCCGATCCGCAACCCGAAGCATCAAGCGCGCCGCAGCCGCACGCCGGTCGGTTGTGGACAGATCCTCCATCGCTGGATGATCCGCCATCATCACTGCAAGTTCCTGATAACGCTGCAAACGGGTGCTGAGACGATCTCCCGCCAACATCAGATCCGCCTCTGCCTGCCCCGCCAGCCGGTCAAGCGCCGCGCGGTATCCGACCTGCCACACGATCGTGGACAGCCCGAGAACGCAAAGGGTTATTCCGGCGATCACTGCGCCACGGGAAAGGATCAACCGGTTCATGGCGAAATCCTACCAAAGCCGCGTCACGCTTGACCAGAGCCCCGATCCATCAGGGACGGGCGACGCGCATCATTTTCTTTCATATGTCACCGCGCCCTGCATGGGGGAAAGACCCCCAAGCTGTGGCGGTCCTTCAAATCGGCAACATCGTCGTCGACTTGATCTCCTCCATCGACAAAAGCGCGGTCACATTGTGCACCCGAACTTCGGCGATCAGGGCTTGGTAAAAGGCGTCGTAGGCGCGCGCGTTCCTGACCCGCACCTTCAGGATATAGTCGATATCCCCGGCAAGCCGGTGGGCTTCCTGCACTTCGGGCCGGTCTTGCAGCGCCTTGAGAAACTTTCGCTGCCATTCGGCCTCATGCTCAGACGTGCGGATCAACACAAAGAAGCAAGCCTCGATCCCAAGCGCCTCGGCGTCCAGAATAACGGTTTGCTGGCCGATGATTCCTGCCTCGCGCATTTTGCGAATCCGGTTCCAGACGGGTGTCTTGGAACTGCCCACGGTCTTTGCAATTTCGTCCAGAGACCGGCTTGCGTCCTCCTGAAGGAGAGACAGGATTTTTCGATCTGTTTCATCTATCCGCGCTGCCATTCCGTGAATTTCCTTTTCGCGAGATCAACTTGCCTTGACGGTAGGAATAACAGAACAGTTTCCCTTTTTGAATGCTTGATATGGATATTATTGGAATTTTGTTCCATTTTCCTGCCAATCATAGATGATCTCGCAGCCAAAAAGGAACAAGACGATGCGGCATTTCCCGATATTCGTGGCCCTCGAAGACCGCAACGTCGTGGTGTCTGGCGGAGGTGACGCAGCACTTGCCAAGTTACGTTTATTGTTGCGCACCAAAGCGGCCATCACAGTCTATGCACCCGATCCCGCCCCCGATATCATCGATTGGGCCGATGCGGGATGTCTGACGCTTGTCCCGCGCCGGTTGCGGGCCGGAGATGTGCACGGGGCCGTGCTATTCTATGCCGCCGATGAAGATGCCGCCGAAGATGCCCGCACCGCTGCCATAGCGAACCGCGAAGGGGCTTTGGTGAACATCGTCGACAATCTGAATGACAGCGCGTTCATCACTCCTGCGATCGTGGACCGCGATCCTGTCACCGTCGCCATCGGCACCGAAGGTGCCGCACCGGTTCTGGCCCGCGCCATCAAGGCCGAACTCGAGGCGCGCCTGCCGTCCACGCTCGGTCTGTTGGCACGTATCGGGCAATCATTTCGGCATCTGGCCGACGCGCTGCCTCTGGGCCGGGCACGCCGCGATTTCTGGTCGGACTATTACTTCAAGACCGGACCACGCGCGGCGCACGATGGTGCCGACGCATTGCGCCCGGCGCTTGACGCCTTGCTCAACGACCACTTGTCCCGCAAGCCGCGCGACGGGCACGTCAGCTTTGTCGGGGCGGGTCCGGGCGCGCCCGATCTCCTGACCCTGCGCGCGCGGCGTCTGTTGGACGAGGCCGATGTGGTGATCCATGACAGGCTTGTTCCACAGGCGATCCTTGACCTTGCCCGCCGCGAAGCCGTGATGATCGACGCAGGCAAGCAAGGCTTTGGCCCTGCAATGTCACAAACAGAAATCAACGCGCTGATTGTGGCCCATGTCGCAAAAGGCGCGCAGGTCGTGCGATTGAAATCCGGCGATCCCACGGTATTCGGGCGTCTGGACGAAGAACTGGACGCCGTGACCACAGCCGGACACTCCTATGACATCGTGCCGGGCCTCACGGCGGCCTCGGCTGCGGTGGCAGCCATCGGTCAAAGCCTGACCAGACGCGGACGCAATGCGTCGGTGCGGTTTCTGACCGGGCACGACATGCAAGGCTTTGCCGATCACGACTGGGCCGCGCTATCGCGTCCCGGCGAGGTGGCGGGCGTGTATATGGGGCGCAAAGCGGCCCGGTTCATTCAGGGCCGGATGCTCATGCACGGGGCAGCCCGCGCGACCCCGGTGACGCTGGTGGAAAATGCCTCGCGCCCCGATCAACGCATCATTGCAACAACGCTGGCCAGAATGGCCGATGACGTGGCCAAAGCTGCGCCGCATGGTCCGGTGCTGACGCTTATGGGGCTCGCCCCGCGCGCGGCTGCGGCCACACTTTCCGATACCCGCGAACCCCGACAGGAGGCTTACTGATGTCCCGACGTTTTCACCCCGGTGTGATCACCGCAAACCACCTGCTCGACGGCGATGTGGTCTATCTCGACGCGCAGGGCGGTTGGGTCCGCGATTTGCGCAGGGCGGATCTCGTTCAGGATCCTGCCGACGCCGATCTGCGCCTGATCGAAGCCGCCGCCGACCCGTCAGTGGTCGGGGTCTATTTGGCCGACATGCTCGCAGGCCCGGACGGCCCCGAACCCGCCCATTTCCGAGAAACCTTCCGCGCGCGCGGCCCGTCCAACCACGCCCATGGCAAGCAAGAACATCGCGCCTGACACGGCAAAGGAGACATCCAGACATGTACGCCTACACCGATTTTGATCGCGATTTCATCGCCAATCGCAATGCCCAGTTCCGCGCTCAGGTTGACCGTCGCATTGCCGGGGAACTGACCGAGGATGAGTTCAAGCCCCTGCGCCTGATGAATGGTCTGTATCTGCAACTGCACGCCTACATGCTGCGGGTGGCCATTCCGTATGGCACGCTGAACAGTGCCCAGATGCGCGCATTGGCCGATATCGCGGACCGTTGGGACAAAGGGTATGGCCATTTCACCACCCGCCAGAACCTGCAATACAACTGGCCACGCCTGCGCGACGTGCCGGATATCCTGGATGCATTGGCCAAAGTTGGGCTGCACGCGATCCAGACATCCGGGAACACGGTGCGCAACGTCACCGCCGACCCCTATGCGGGAGCCGCCGCTGACGAGGTAACCGACCCCCGCCCCTATGCCGAATTGCTGCGTCAATGGTCCACCGACCACCCGGAATTCCAGTTTCTGGGACGCAAGTTCAAGATCGCGATCACCGGAGCGGACGCAGACCGCGCGGTGATCCACGCCCATGATATCGGCTTGCAGTTGCGCCGGGTGAATGGCGCACTGGGCGTCCGAGTTCTGATCGGCGGCGGTCTGGGACGCACCCCGATGCTGGCCAGGACCTTGCGGGACTTTCTGCCCGTAAACGACCTGCTGCCCTATGTTGAGGCGATCCTGTCGGTCTATAACCTGCTTGGACGGCGCGACAACAAGTACAAGGCCAGGATCAAGATCCTTGTTCATGAACACGGGCTGGACCGGGTCCGGGATCTGGTCGAAGACCGCTTTGCCCGCCTGCGAGATAGCTTTGCCGGGGCGGATCGCGCCGCATTGGCGCGGATCAAGGCTGATTTTGCTCCGCCTGCCTTCCGCGATGCACCGCTGACCGGCTTTGACGAGGCCTACCGCGACGACCCGCTGTTTCGCTCTTGGGTCGATACAAACACCCGTGGTCACAAGGCTGAAGGGCATGTCATCGGTGAAGTGAGCTTGAAAGCCCACGGCACAACCCCCGGCGATGCCAGCGCCGACCAGATGCGGGTACTGGCCGATCTGGCGCAACGCTATGGATATGACGAATTGCGCATCAGCCAGGACCAAAACGTGATCCTGCCCCACCTGCACCGCGCCGATCTGCCCGCCGTCCATGCCGCCCTGCGCGACGCTGGTCTGGCAACCGCCAATATCGGGCGGATATCGGATATCGTGGCCTGCCCGGGCATGGATTACTGCGCGCTGGCGACCGCGCGGTCGATCCCCGTCGCCCAGAAAATTGCCACACGCTTTGCTGAACTGGGTCTTGAGGAGGAGATCGGTGCCATGCGCATCAAGATTTCCGGCTGCATCAATGCCTGCGCCCACCACCATCTCGGCCATGTCGGCATCCTTGGGCTGGATCGGGCAGGCGTCGAAACCTATCAGGTCACACTGGGCGGCGACAGCACAGAAACCGCATCCATCGGAGACCGCGCGGGCCCGGGCTTTGCCTACGACGACATCGTGCCCGCCATCGAACGTCTGATGCAGGCCTATCTGGACCTGCGCGCGTCCCGGGATGAACCATTTCTGGCCACGTTGCGCCGCATCGGGTCCGATCCCTTCCGCGCCGCGCTCTACTCACAGCCCGCGCTGGCGGCACAATAGGATCGCAGACATGCTTCTTCTGGCCAAAAATACTCTCGCCGAAGGCGTCCCTGCACCAACCAATGGCGCGGCGCTGGCACACCGCGTCGCCGCCCTCAACACCCGCTATCGCCACCATGCTGCAACGGATGTCATGGCTGGTGCGCTGCGCAATGTGGGACAGGTGGCGCTGGTATCGTCCTTCGGCGCGGAATCTGTTGTGCTCTTGCATATGCTGGCGCTGATCGACCGGGCCGCACCGGTCCTGTTTGTCGATACCGGGATGCTGTTTACCGAAACGCTGGTTTACCAGACCGAGGTCGCCGAACGCCTTGGGCTGACCGGGGTGCGCATCCTCCGCGCCACCGACACGAACCAGCGCGATCCCGACGGGACTTTGCACAACACCGATCCAGATGCCTGCTGCGCCCTTCGCAAGACCGCCCCCTTGCAAAAGGCGCTGGCCGGGTTTGACGGCTGGATTACCGGACGCAAGCGATTCCAGGCGGGCACCCGGGCCGCGCTGGACTTCTTTGAAGTTGAGCCCGGAACAGGCCGGATCAAGATCAATCCGCTGGCTCATTGGGCCCCGGAAGACGTGCGCAGCTACATGGATGAAAACCGCCTGCCCCGTCACCCGTTGGTGGCGCGCGGGTTCCCGTCAATCGGTTGCGCGCCCTGCACCACGCCCATCGCCCCCGGCGAAGATCCCCGCGCGGGACGCTGGCGTGGGGCACCCAAGCAGGAATGCGGCATTCACTTTCTCAACGGGCGCGCCATGCGCCAAGGAGACGACACATGACAATCCTCGTGACGGACACCGGTTTTGGCCCCGACGACTGGACCCACGGGTTCGAACCCCCTTCCACCGAAAACGGTCTCCCCCGTGCGCTGGATATCGGCCCCGAGACCGATCCCGAGACCATCCCCCTGCACCCCGGCCTTGAAATGATCCGCGTCAGCTTTCCGATCTTTGCAGACGGGCGCGGTTTTGGCATCGCGCGTCTCCTGCGCCTGCGTGGGTTTTCCGGGCGGTTGCGCGCGCAGGGTCACGTTCTGGCCGATCAATTCGCGATGGCCCGCCGCGCCGGTTTTGATGAGGTCGAGATCGACGAAACCCTCGCCGCCCGTCAGCCCGAACCAAGCTGGATCGCGCGTTCGGACTGGCGATCACACGATTATCAAGCCCGCCTGCGCGGATGACACGCACCCGCATGATGCAAATCAAAGTTGACTTACAGGCACCGGTTTATATGACCGATACCGATAGCACATGACCGAGTAGATCCCAGTGACAGATGCCTCCCCCGTGGCCGCCACACCGGCCCCCGCCAAGAAACCAACCCTGCCCGACGCGCAAAAGGTGACATCTGTCCAACACTGGACAGATCGTTTGTTTTCCTTTCGCGTGACCCGCCCCGCTTCTCTGCGGTTTCGCTCCGGCGAATTCGTCATGATCGGTCTGCTGGGCGACAACGGAAAACCACTGTTGCGCGCATATTCGATTGCATCGCCGTCATGGGACGACGAACTGGAGTTCTATTCGATCAAGGTTCAGGACGGGCCGCTGACCTCGCGCTTGCAACATATCGAACCGGGCGATGAAATCATTTTGCGTCCCAAGCCGGTTGGCACTCTGGTGCATGATGCCTTGTTGCCAGGCAAGCGCATCTGGTTCTTTGCCACGGGCACAGGCTTTGCGCCCTTTGCGTCGCTGTTGCGCGATCCCCAGACCTATGAGGATTACGACGAGGTCATCATCACCCACACCTGCCGCGAAGTCGGGGAGCTGGAATATGGTCGCCGCCTGATCGAGGACATCCGCAGTGATGAGATGATGGCCGAACTTCTGGGTGCCGAAAACATCGCCAAGCTGCGCTATTATCCGACCACCACGCGCGAAGATAGCCCCAAGATGGGCCGGATCACGGATCTGATGCGGTCTGGCGAGGCATTCGCCGATCTTGGTGTTGCTCCGATTTCGCCTGAAACGGATCGCGCGATGATCTGCGGAAATCTTGCGTTCAACCTTGAACTCAAGGAAATGCTTGAGGAATTCGGCCTTGAAGAGGGCGCAAATTCCAAACCGCGCCACTATGTCGTGGAAAAAGCATTCCTCGACTGATCCCCATTCGCAACGGTCCCCACCGACCGTGCACACCAACCACCATAGGGCCGTTTTGCGCCTTGAAGAAAAGTGGTGCCGGGTTTAGGTTACGGCACCGAATTATGGTCACAATCGAAGGAAGACAGACATAGCCCGCAGACCTCATAACGCGCCGCCAACCCGTGATACCGGCCCGCGCGTCAACGACAAGATCCGTGCCTCCGAAATCCGTCTGATCGGTGCCGAAGGCGAGAATGTCGGCGTCGTGCACCCGGCCAAAGCCATGCAACTCGCCCAGGAGGCCGGTCTCGATCTGGTGGAAATCTCACCGAACGCCACCCCACCCGTGTGCAAGATCATGGATTTCGGCAAGTTCAAGTATGAACAGCAGAAGCGCGAAAGCGAAGCCCGCAAAAAGCAAAAGATCATCGAGGTCAAAGAGGTCAAGTTCCGTCCAAACACGGATACCCACGACTACGAGGTCAAGATGCGCAACGTGGTCAAGTTCCTTGAAGGGGGCGACAAGGTCAAAGTGACCCTGCGGTTCCGGGGTCGGGAAATGGCGCACCAGAACCTTGGGCGTGACCTGCTTCAGCGGGTGGCCGAAGACGTCAAGGAATTGGGCAAGATCGAAAATATGCCCAAGATGGAAGGTCGCCAGATGGTAATGATGATCGGCCCGCTTCCGCAGAAAGCCTGACATCCGTCCACGCTATCAGCACTCACAGCACAAAGGCGCCGCACTCCGGCGCCTTTCTTCATTTTTGGCGCACCGGCGCTGAAATTCCCCCGGAAATAGCTGTTTCGAGAAGGCGAAACCGCATTGGCCTGTGGGACGGATGACCCAAGCGCTCAGAGAAGAGACCCGTGGTTCCCCCGGCGTTTGTGCCGGGGGCTTGGGTGTTATTGCGCGGCTTTGACGGCGCGTTTGGTGATGACTTTGACCAGATGCGCGCGGTAGTCGGGCGTGCCGTGCAGATCGCCGATCATCCCCTCCGCCGCGACATTCAGCCCGTCGATGGCCTCGGGCGCAAAGGTCTCGCTCAGCGCCGCTTCGGCGTCGGTCCAGCGGAACACGCCCTCCTCCGACGCGCCGGTCACCGCGACCCGCACGCCGTCGGCAAAGCGCGCCACAAACACACCGGTCAGCGCAAACCGCGAAGCAGGCTGCACGAATTTCTCGTAATGCGCGGCCTGCGGCACCGGGAACCGCACCTCGGTGATGATCTCGCCTTCCTCCAGCGCCGTGGTGAACATGCCCTGGAAATAGTCATCGGCCGCGATCTCGCGCGCGTTGGTCACGATCACCGCGCCAGACCCCAGCGCCGCCGCCGGATAACAGGCCGCGGGATCATTATTGGCCAGCGACCCGCCGATGGTGCCGCGGTTGCGCACCGCCGGATCGCCGATCTGCCCCGCCAGCGCCGCCAGCGCCGGATAGGCCCCGGCCCCGGCCGCCACCACCGCATGCGGTGTCGCCCCGCCGATGATCACCTCACCGCCATCGCCCACACACACGCCGCGCATCTCGGCGATACCGGTCAGGCTGACCAGCTTGCCCGGCGCATTCAACCGCTGCTTCAGCGTCGGGATCAGCGTCTGACCCCCTCCCAGCGCCTGCGCATCCTCTCCCGACAACGCCGCAACCGCTTCCGCAATGCTGCCCGGCTTCTCAAACTCGAAGTCATACATTCTCTTGTCCTCCTGCAAGCCCCAAGGGCATCGCACCCTTTCTCTTGCTCAAAATATCCCGGGGGGTGCGGGGGGCTGGCCCCCCGCTCCGTTCATCACACGTTCATCACACGCTCCGGTCACCCCTGCATCGCCGACCAGACCCGCGACGGGCTGACCGGCATATCGATATGGCTGACATGCGTCATCCCACCCGAATGCAGCGCGTCGATCACCGCGTTCACCACCGACGGCGGCGATCCGATCGCACCGGCCTCGCCACAGCCCTTCACACCCAGCGGGTTATGCGTGCACGGCGTCGCACAGCTGTGATCCACCGTGTAGAACGGCACATCATCCGCCCGGGGCATCGCGTAATCCATGTAGGAGGCTGACAGAAGCTGCCCGTCCGCGTCATAGACCGCCTGCTCAAGCAGCGCCTGCCCCACACCCTGGGCAATCCCGCCATGCACCTGGCCCGACACGATCATCGGGTTGATGATATTGCCAAAATCATCCGCCGCCGAGAACCGTTCGATCGTGACCTTGCCGGTCTCGGGGTCCACCTCGACCTCGCAGCAATAGGCCCCTGACGGGTAGGTAAAGTTCGCCGGATCATAGAACGCCGTCTCTTCAAGACCCGGTTCGATATCCTCAAGCGGGTAGTTGTGCGGCACGTAGGCCGCCAGCGTCACGTCGCCCCAGGCAACCGACTTGTCCGTCCCCGCAACCGAGAACTGGCCGTCCTTGAGCTCGATATCCGCCTCTGCCGCTTCCAGCAGATGCGCCGCGATCTTCTTGGCCTTGTTGACGATCTTCTCGGTCGCGCGCACCATCGCCGACCCGCAGACCGCGATCGACCGCGATCCGTAGGTGCCCATCCCGAACGGGATCTTCGAGCTGTCGCCATGCACGATGTCGATCATGCTCTCGTCGATGCCCAGCATCTCGGCCACCACCTGCGGGAACGATGTCTCGTGGCCCTGCCCGTGGCTGTGGGCCCCCACCATCACCGATATCGACCCGGTCGCGTTCACCCGCACCGTGGCCGCATCATAAAGACCCGCCCGCGCACCCAGCTGACCCACCAGGTTCGACGGCGCGATGCCGCACGCCTCGATATAGCAGTTCACGCCCAGCCCGCGCAGCATGCCGCGCGCCTCGCTCTCGGCCCGCCGCGCCGCAAAACCGGACAGGTCCGCGATCTCTTCCAGCTTGTCCATCGTCGCGACGTAATCGCCGGTGTCATATTCCACCGCGACCGGCGTCGCATAGGGAAACTCCGAGATGAAGTTCTGCCGCCGCAGCGCGATCGGATCAACGCCCAGCTCGCGCGCCGCCTTGTCGATCACCCGCTCAAGCTGATAGGTCGCCTCCGGCCGCCCCGCTCCGCGATAGGCATCCACCGGCACCGTGTTGGTAAACACCGCCTTGACGTTCACATAGATCAACGGCGTGCGGTAATTGCCCGCCATCAACGTTCCGTGCAGCCACGTCGGCACCGACGGCGCAAAGGTCGACAGATACGCCCCCATGTTGGCATAGGTCTCGGTGCGCACCGCGGTAAAGTTGTTGTCCGCGTCCAGCGCCAGCTCGATCTTGGTGACGTGATCACGCCCATGCGCATCAGAAATGAACGCCTCGGACCGCGACGCCGTCCACTTCACCGGACGGTTGAGCGCACGCGCCGCAAAGGTGCAGAACGCCTCCTCGGCATAGTGAAAGATCTTGGTGCCGAACCCGCCACCCACATCCGGGGCCACGACCCGCAGCTTGTGCTCGGGGATGCCCAGAACAAACGCCCCCATCAACAGACGGATCACATGCGGGTTCTGCGACGTCGTGTAAAGCGTCGATTCATCCGTCGCACGACTGTAATCGCCCACCGCAACCCGCGGCTCCATCGGGTTGGCCACCAGCCGGTTGTTCACAAGCTCAAGCGTCGTCACATGCGCAGCATCGGCAATCGCCTTGTCCACCGCCTCCCGGTTCTCTTCGACAAAGCCCCAGTCATAGCACAGGTTCGACGACAGATCGTCATGCACCTTCACCGACCCCTCGGCCAGCGCCGCCTTCATGTCCACAACCGCCGGCAATTCCTCGATATCCACACCGATCGCCTCGGCCGCATCGCGCGCCTGCTCCGCCGTCTCCGCGATCACCGCCGCGATCGGATCGCCAACATGGCGTACCTTGCCCTGCGCCAGAACCGGATGCGCCGGCTCCTGCATCGGCGCGCCGTGGCGGTCCGTTATCTGCCACCCGCACGGCAAACCGCCCACGCCCTCGAAATCCGCACCGGTGAAAATCCGGACAACCCCCGGCATCGCCGCCGCCGCCGCCGTATCCAGCGACGTGATCCGCCCATGCGCCACATCCGAGCGCAGAAAATGCACATAGGCCTGGCCATGTATGTTGATGTCGTCCGTATAGTTCCCCGCTCCCGTCAGAAACCGTACGTCCTCGCGCCGCTTGCTGCTGGCACCTATGCCCGAATCCTTCGGCATGATCTTCCTCCCTGAAACTCCCGCGGGGTCCACCCCGCTCGTGATCTCTCAAGGGGCACACAAACGCCCCCCCTTTTTCTCTTGCTCAAAATATCCCGGGGGGTGCGGGGGGCTGGCCCCCCGCCGCGCGCCACAGAATCTCCTCCGATCCCATGCGCCACGCCGGGCACACCCTACTCAGCTGCGATCGCCCCAACGTCCTGACCGGACGCCGCCATGATCGCCTTGACGATGTTGTGGTACCCCGTGCACCGGCACAGGTTGCCCTCAAGATAATGACGCACCTCGGCTTCCGTCGGCTTGGGGTTCTCCTTCAAAAGCGCCGCCGCGGACATCACCATGCCCGGCGTGCAGAATCCGCACTGCAAACCGTGATGATCCTGAAACGCCTGCTGGATCGCGTTCAACGTCCCATCCTCAGACGCCTGACCCTCGATCGTCGAAATCGAACACCCGTCCGCCTCCGCCGCAAGCATCGTGCACGACTTCACCGCAACACCGTCAACATGCACAACACACGCGCCGCATTGCGACGTGTCACACCCAACATGCGTCCCGGTCAAACGAAGCGTGTCACGCAAAAAACCAGACAACAACGTCCGGCCCTCAACATCCCCTCCAACTCGACGCCCGTTTACCTCAACCTCTATCCGCATCTATCTTTTCCTCCCTAATCTGCATGTTCGTTGAAAGTAACTAAAGCACGCGCGATGCGTCTTGAGAAGCACCCTTGTCCCCGTCGGTGCGAAAACGCTGATCGCACGTCTTGGTGTACAAAGTCGCATCCCTTATTTCCGTGGCCAATTCGGTGTAGACGTCGGCCAATCCCACAAGACCTGCGCGCCCGTCCTTGCCGATACCGGCCGCGTCACCGACAGCGCCTATGGCCGAGCCTACGTTGATCATGACATCCACCGCACGCTGAAGCGTCTTCCGTTATTGGCCCGGGCTCTTGAGCTTTTCCATTTCCCGGCGCAGGTCCGTGGCACCAACGTCTGCCTCATGCACGTGTTTGACCTGTGCATGGGTCTTATCGGGAAGCGAGTTCAGCGATTTTCGCGCGTTATCCAGCGTTTAGACATGAAAGGCGAGGTTCATACGATTCTTGCCCGTCGCCTCTGCGATCTGATCGCGCAACTCGTCTACAAAGCCGGGCACAACTTCAGTGGAATATAGAGATCGGACAAGCACTTGTCTTGTCCCAGCAAACTTCTGAAGCCGTTCAGGTTCGCGGGCGGGGACGCGTGGGAATTTCCTTGAGCAAGCCGCCAACGCCCATTGCCGCGATATCGGTGGCCGATACCGGGATGCCGCACACGACGCGCTCCAGCACCCAATCAGCCCCGTTCAGCGCAGGGCTGCGCGCGCAGCCCGGAAGGCCGATCACCGGACGGTCATTCAGCGCCCCGAGAAACAGCAGGTTGCCGGGGTCCACGGGCATACCGAAACGGGTTACGGTTCCGCCGGCCATGCGCAGCCCCTGCGGTGCCGTATCATGCGGGTCGGACGTTGCCGACGCCGTCAGGATCAGCAAGACCTCGCCCGGTGCGTCGCGCAAGGTTTCGGCGATCGCCTGCGGGTCATGGGGCACCACCACACGCGGAGACAGCATCAGCCCCAATCGTTCCAAGCGGCCCGCCATTGCGCGGCGTCCCTTGTCGGGCGGGGTCGCCCCTCGGACCGAGGTTTCGATCAACGTGGCAGATGCGAACACAGGCGCGCGCAGGTGCAATGCGCCCGCCGCGCCTTGGGCGGCGCTGATCAGGGCCGCCTCGGGCACCGCGTAGGAAATGATCTTGATCGTGGCCACCATCGTGCCCGCCACCACCCGCGTCTTGTCGCCCAGTGTGGCAACCGTGATCATCGGATCAACCGCGTTGAACGCAGCGATTCGTGCGGCGTCCACCTCCACCACACCCGCGCCATCGGCGATCAGATTGACCCGTCCCGCCCCCACACCCGACAACCGCAAACCAAGCTGATCCGGCTTCGGAGCAAGCGCCCGAGCCAGAAACAATGCCGCGGCATTTTCTTCGACGTCACCGGGCTCCAGCCGCGCTACGGTCACATGCTTGTGGTCATTGGCTTCAAGGTCCAGAACATGCTGATGGCTCAGCACCGTGCCTTTGGCGATCTTGTAGGTCAGGCTGCGGTAGCCATCGGCCGGATCGGCGGCCTGTTCGGAATGCGCCAGAATAGCACCTTGCGCGTCACGCACCGGCACCGGTCCGAATTTCATGCTTGCCCCTTGCGCAGCACAGCGGTCATCTGGGCGAGCGTCGCAACAGCGATTTCCGCCGGGCCCGCCGCCCCGATATCAAGCCCCACCGGCCCGTGAATTCGCGCGATCTGGGCCTCGGTAAATCCTCGGTCACGCAAACGCGCCACGCGTTTGGCATGGGTCCGTGTCGATCCCAGTGCGCCGATGTAAAACACATCTGCCGCCAGTCCCGCCTCAATCGCGGGATCGTCGATCTTGGGGTCATGGGTCAACAGGACGAGCGCGGTGCGCGCATCAAGCCCGAGTTCGGTCACCGCATCGTCCGGCCAGTCCAGAAGAATGGTTTCTCCCGGGAACCTGTCGGATGTGCCAAACACTTCGCGCGGATCTATGATCACCGGATCATAGCCCGCAATCCGCGCCATCGGGATCAGAGCCTGACTGATATGCACCGCCCCCACCACGATCAACCGCAAAGGCGGGTTGTGCACCGCAACAAAGATGCGCCCGTCATCCTCGAATCCGGAACGGTCCATCCGCATCCTTTCGGGGTAGGCATCATGCAGCAATTTTCGCGTGCCGCTGTCCAGATCGACCTCATAGGCGACAGCCGTGCGCCGCGCGCGTGCGGCGACCAGTTCGTTCAGGAGGTCAACTGGCAGCACAGTCCCCACCGGTTCGACCAGAATGCGGATCGTGCCCCCACAGGCCAGACCAACGGCAAAGGCATCGTCATCGCTGACCCCGAATTCCAACAGGCGCTGTTCGCCATCCTCGATCGCCTCAAGAGCTTCGACGATGACCGCCCCTTCGACGCAGCCGCCCGATACCGATCCTTCGATGCGCCCGTCACCCGCGATGACAAGCTGCGCCCCGACGCGGCGCGGCGCGCTGCCCCATGTCTCGACCACCGTGGCAAGGGCGGCACCGACACCATCGCGATGCCACGCAAGTGCCGTTTCGGGACTGTTGTCAAAACGCTCCATTCTGCGTGCCTCCCTCGCCTCGGGTCCTTGCCCTGATACTTATGCGAATTTGATCGGAAGGGAATAGCGCCCGTTTCAGGCGTTGCCGATCCCCTGACCCATTCGCAACAGAAAACGCGCGCCCGGACCGGGCGCGCGTCTGTTTCGCGAAAAGGGTTCCGATCACTTCAACGCAGCGTCGGTAATCACATGGGTCCACGCGGCTGCACCGGGATGCGCGGTAATCACAGGGTCGGAGCCGCCCGCCAGCAGCGACGCCACCGTGCGTTCAAAATCCGCCGGATCGAGCGCGCCGTTGGACCCGGCGGTCAGCTTGGCAATCTCTCCCATCATGCGGGTCTGATGCTTTTCGGTCTGTGCCCCGGATGCGTCGTTGTCGAGAACGATCATCGCTGCGTCTTCCGGGTTTTCCTCAGCCCATTTCCATCCCTTCATGGATGCGCGCACAAAGCGCACCATCTTGTCAACAAAGGCCGGATCATTGAGGTTTTCCTCAAGAACATACATGCCATCCTCGAGCGTCGCGACGCCCTGATCCTCGTATTTGAACACCACGAGATCGTCCGGGGTCAGGCCCGCGTCAATAATCTGCCAGTATTCGTTATAGGTCATGGTGGACACACACGCCGCCTGCCCCTGCAGGATCGGATCGACGTTGAACCCCTGCTTGAGAACGGTCACACCGTTTTCGCCACCATCGGTGGGAATGCCAAGCTGGCTCATCCAGCTCAGGAACGGGTATTCATTGCCAAAGAACCAAACGCCAAGCGTCTTGCCCCGGAAATCTTCCGGTGTTTCGATGCCCGCGTCCTTGCGGCAGGTCAGCATCATGCCAGAGGATTTGAACGGCTGCGCGATATTGACCAGCGCAAGCCCCTTTTCGCGTGACGCAAGCGCCGAAGGCATCCAGTCAAGAACGACATCCGCGCCGCCACCCGCGATCACCTGCGCAGGCGCGATATCGGGGCCGCCCGGCTTGATCGTGACGTTCAGGTCTTCTTCGTCATAAAAGCCCTTGTCCTGCGCCACGTAATAGCCCGCGAACTGGGCCTGTGTCACCCACTTGAGCTGAAGCGATACGTCATCTGCGGCCTGCGCCATACCCGCCCACAGGGCGGTGGCGGCAAAGCCGAAGGAATATGCCAGTGTCTTCATGTTGATCTTCTCCTTGTTGATTATTTTTGATGGTGGTTTGTTGTTATGCTTTTTTATGCCCGACGCCTTTGTGATGGATGCCAGAATGTCACGGCTTTTTCGATCAAGGCAACCGCCCCGTAAAACCCCGACCCCGCAAGCGCGGCAACGACGATTTCGGCCCAGACGAGATCCATGGAAAGCTGTCCGACAGACGTTGAGATACGGAACCCCATCCCCCTGACAGGAGAGCCGAAAAACTCGGCCACGATTGCCCCGATCAGAGCCAGCGTGGTCCCGATTTTCAAACCGTTGAAGATGAACGGCATTGCCGCCGGCAGGCGCAGTTTCAACAACGTCGCCCCGTAGCCCGCCGCATAGGTCCGCATCAGATCGCGTTGCATCGCATCGGTTTCCTGCAACCCTTGCACGGTGTTCACCAGCATCGGGAAAAACACCATGACAACGACAACGGCGGCCTTGGATTGCCAGTCGAACCCGAACCACATCACAAGAATCGGAGCCATCCCGATGATCGGCAGGGCGGCGACAAAGTTGCCCACGGGCAATAGCCCGCGTTGCAGGAATTCCGACCTGTCCACAAGAACCGCCATCAAGAATGCCGACCCGCAACCGATGATATAGCCGCTCAGCGCACCTTTGAGAGCGGTTTGTACAAAGTCTTCCCAAAGGACATCCGTCGACGCCACGAAGCGCGCGGCGATCATGCTGGGAGGGGGCAGCAGCACAGGTGCGATTTCCAGCCCGTGCACCACGCATTCCCAAATCGCGATCAGCGTGGCACCGAAAATGACCGGGACCGCGATCTGCGTGAACGTCGTCAAAGGGCGGTGGGCCAGCACGTTGTTCACCCACCAACCGGCAGCCCAGATCACCAGCGCGGCAATTAACCAGCTCATTGCGCCATCCCCATCCGCTTCAGCGTGATCCGCTGGATCATGCCGATCAGACCCACCAGCACCGCCGCCAGCGTCGCGGCCATGATCAGGGCCGACCATATCTGGATCGTCTGGCCGTAATAGCTGCCTGCGAGAAGACGTGCCCCAAGGCCCGCCACCGCGCCGGTGGGCAATTCACCGACAATGGCCCCGACAAGCGACGCGGCCATGGCGATCTTGAGAGAGGTAAACAGATAAGGCATCGACGATGGCAGGCGCAGTTTCCAGAACGTCTGCGACGCCGAGGCATTCCACGTGTGCATCTGGTCAAGCTGCATCATTGCGGGGCTGCGCAATCCTTTGACCATTCCGACCACCACAGGGAAAAAACTGAGATACATCGAAATCATCGCCTTGGGCAAAAGGCCCGACACCCCGACCGCGTTCAGCACCACAATGATCATCGGCGCGATGGCAAGGATCGGAATGGTTTGCGATGCGATCACCCACGGCATCACGCTCATATCCATGGTGCGGTTATAAACGATCCCGATGGCCAGCGCGACGCCCAGCCCCGTGCCCAGCACAAAGCCAAGCGCGGTGGAACTGAAGGTGATCCAGGAATGATAGATCAGCGACCGCTTGGAAAACGCCCGCCCCTTGGCAACCATCGCGCCTGTGGTCTTCCAGATTTCCTGCGCCACCTGATGCGGCGCAGGCAGCTTGGGCTTGTCCTGAGACCACGTATCAGCCACCAGTTCGGAAAACGTCAGGGAGGTTCCGGCGCGCTTGGCCTTGTCCTGCGCCCATGCGGAATTCAGCCCGACGGCGGCCGCATACCACAGCACAAAGATCGCCGCGACAACTGTCAGGATGGGAAGGATAGATCTCATGCGTCCTGCCCCGCGTGCCGCTGGACGCGGTATTCATATCCATGTTTGCGCATCACGGTCATTTCTTGCGCCTCCCGGCATAAAGCATCGCACTCCCCAGTGCGATAAAGCCGAAAGACCACCACCCGATTTGGCCGAAACCGTCGGGACCAAGGTTGGCCAACAACAAGACTACCCCAATACCCAGAACGATCCATGCGCGGATATTGCCATAGAAACGGTGGGCTTTCTCCAGCCAGTCCTCTGTGGTGTCGATATCCCGGTCAGACATCGGCATGCCCCGCGCGCAGGCCTTCGCGAACACGATGGGCGATTTCAAGGAACTCCGGCGTATCTCGAATGTCCAGAGGGCGTTCGCGCGGCAGGGTGCTTTCGATCACATCGGTGATCCTGCCCGGTCGTGGTGACATGACCACGATCTTGGTGCTCAGATAAACTGCCTCGGGGATCGAATGGGTAACGAACCCGATGGTCTTTTCCGTCCGCGCCCAGAGGTCGAGCAATTGTTCGTTGAGGTGGTCGCGGACAATTTCGTCCAGCGCGCCAAAGGGTTCGTCCATCAAGAGAATATCAGCATCAAAGGCCAGCGCGCGCGCGATGGAAGCGCGCTGCTGCATCCCGCCGGACAATTGCCACGGAAACTTGCGCCCGAACCCATCGAGATCCACGAGTTTCAGAACCCGCTCCACCCGTTCTTCCTGATCGGCCTTGGAATAGCCCATGATTTCCAACGGCAGCTTGATATTGCCCGCGATGGTCCGCCACGGATAGAGCCCCGCCGCCTGAAACACATAGCCATAGGCACGCTTGCGCCGGGCCTCATCAGCGGTCATCCCGTTGACCGTGATGCTGCCCGAGGTCGGCGTCTCCAGCGCCGCCATGACCCGCAGGAACGTCGTCTTGCCACAGCCAGACGGGCCGATGAAGCTGACGAACTCTCCCTTGCCGATGGTCAGGTTCACATTGCTCAGCGCCTGCACCGGACCGTCATTGGTCTGGAACACAAGGGACAGGTCGCGGGCTTCGATTACACTCATCTAAGTTTCTTTCATGTGGAGGGCCGCGACGGCCCTCCTTGGTTTTCGTCCAGAACCTTACACACCCGTCGCCGGAATGCCCGTGCGTTCCACGGGGCGTGGGGCTGTCAATTCCTTCCACGTGCTCAGCGCGCGGTTCACGGGCGTGTTGGGTTCACGCGCGACAAATTTGCCATGGCCTTCCTGCGTGCGAATTTCGCCATCGTGCACCGCGACATGACCGCGTGTAAGGGTAAAGCGCGGCAGGCCCTTGACGTGTTTGCCTTCAAACACGTTGTAATCAATGGCCGACTGCTGGGATGCGGCGGTGATGGTCTTTTCCTTTTCGGGATCCCAAACCACGATATCTGCATCAGCGCCTTCAAGAATCGCGCCCTTTTTCGGATAGCAATTCAATATCTTGGCGATGTTTGTTGATGTAACCGCGACGAATTCATTGGGGGTCAGGCGACCCGTCGCGACGCCATAGGTCCACAGCATCGGCATCCGGTCCTCAAGCCCGCCCGTGCCATTGGGGATCTTGGTGAAATCGCCCACGCCATACCGTTTCTGTTCGGTGGAGAACGCACAGTGATCCGTGGCCACCACGGACAGAGAGCCCGCCTGCAGCCCCGACCACAGGCTGTCCTGATGTTGCTTGTTGCGGAAAGGCGGCGACATCACCCGCCGTGCGGCGTGGTCCCAATCCTTGTTGAAATACTCGCTCTCATCCAGCGTCAGATGCTGGATCAACGGTTCGCCCCAGACGCGTTTGCCTTGTTGGCGGGCCCGACGGATCGCTTCGTGGCTGTCCTCGCATGAGGTGTGCACAACATAGAGCGGAACCCCTGCCATATCGGCGATCATGATCGCACGATTGGTTGCCTCTCCCTCGACCTGCGGCGGGCGGGAATAGGCGTGTGCCTCCGGTCCGGTGTTGCCTTCGGCCAGAAGTTTCGCGGAAAGTTCCGCCACCACATCGCCGTTTTCGGCATGCACCATGGCGATACCGCCCAGCTCGGACAGGCGCTGGAACGACGCATACATTTCATCGTCATTGACCATGAGAGCGCCCTTGTAGGCCATGAAATGCTTGAAGGTGTTGATGCCGCGATCGCGCACCACGCCTTCCATTTCGTTAAAGACCTGTTCCCCCCACCATGTCACAGCCATGTGGAAGGAATAGTCGCAATTGGCCCGGGTGGATTTGTTGTCCCACATCTGCAGCGCATCAAAGAGCCCCTGCCCCGGCGACGGCAACGCGAAATCAACGACCATGGTTGTGCCGCCCGACAGTGCCGCGCGCGTCCCGCTTTCGAAATCGTCAGTGGAATAGGTGCCCATGAACGGCATTTCGAGGTGGGTATGCGGATCAATCCCGCCGGGCATGACGTAGCAATCGGTCGCGTCGAGTTCGGTATCCCCCTTGAGGTTTTCTCCGATGGCGCTGATCTTGCCGTTTTCGATGGCAACATCGGCCATGTAGGTCCGGTCGTGTGTGACGATGGTGCCGTTGCGGATCACGGTTGTCATGGTTTCACTCTCCCTGCATTTGTCTTTTGTTGGGCCGTTGCGGCGCTGTTTTAGGCTAGACCGACGCGAAACATCCAATCGCCGGTCCATGAATTCCGATGTCGAGCGGGCCGAAGTCGCTTTCCACCACGAGCGAGAAATACCCCGCCAGCGGCAGGTAGATCACCCGATACGCCCCGTCGCCACGCGTGACAGAATAGCATTTCTGCGTGATCCCGCCCGAGAAGTTCACCGTGACGAGCTTTGGCTCGCGTAGCTGTCCCTCGAACGCCGCGACGGTCGCCCGGTCCTGCGCCGTATCGCGCGGATAATTGACGATTTCTTCGGCAATCAACGCCTTGATTTCCCTCGGCCCTATGATCTGAACGGTGGACACGGCACCCTTTCATCCTTCTGCGCGCGACGTCGTCATTCAACGATTTGGGCGGTTTCCACCACCGCATGAAACAAAACGTCTGTGCCCTTGCGCGCCCATTCGGGGCTGATTTCCTCGGCCTCGTTATGCGACAGACCATCAACACAAGGGCACATGATCATTGCTGTCGGTGCCACGTCATTGATCCAACAGGCATCGTGACCCGCCCCCGAGACGATATCCATATGGCTGTATCCCAGCCGCTCTGCCGCGCCCCGGATCGCCGCAACACAGCCTTCATCAAAGGCGGGCGGATCGAACTGGCCGACAATCTCGGCGGAAAATTCGACCCCGATGTCTTCGCAGAGCTTCGGCGCGCGCTCCATCAGTTCCGCGACCATGCCATTGAGTTTGTCGAGAATATGTGTGCGCATATCCACGGTGAACACGACCTTGCCGGGGATGATGTTGCGCGAATTGGGATAGACGTCGATATGGCCGATGGCCCCCACCGCATTGGGCTGGTTCGCCATTGCGATCTCATGGACCAGTTCGGTCACCAGCGCCAGACCGCGCCCGGCGTTCCTGCGCATCTTCATGGGCGTCGATCCGGTATGGCTTTCCTTGCCCGTCACCGTGCATTCGATCCAGCGCAACCCCTGCCCATGGGTCACAACACCGATGTCGACGCCCTCGGCCTCAAGGATCGGGCCCTGTTCGATGTGCAACTCGAACATCGCATGCATCTTGCGATCGCCAACCTTTTCCGAACCCTTCCAGCCGATCCGCTCAAGTTCGGCACCGAATGTCTTGCCCTGCGCATCCACCCGGTCATAGGCCCAGTCCAGCGTGTGCCGCCCCGCAAACACACCGGACGCCAGCATTGCAGGCGCAAATCGCGTGCCCTCCTCGTTGGTCCAGTTGGTGACGACAATCGGATGCTTGGTCTTGATCCCCAGATCGTTGAGCGTCCGGATAATCTCAAGCCCGCCAAGCACACCCAGAACACCGTCGTATTTCCCCCCCGTGGGTTGGGTATCAAGGTGCGACCCCACATAGACCGGCAGGGCGTCAGACTCGGTGCCTTCGCGGCGGGCGAACATGTTGCCAATCTCGTCCACGCCCATGGTCATGCCCGCAGCCTCGCACCACTTCTGGAAAAGCGCGCGGCCTTCGGCATCTTCATCGGTCAGGGTCTGGCGGTTGTTGCCCCCTGCCACACCCGGACCGATTTTCGCCATCTCCATCAGCGAATCCCAGAGCCGTTCGCCATTGATCTTGAGGTTCTCTCCCGGTGCGGCCATCGTGTTTGTCCCCGTCGCTTGTTCATTTTTCGGCGCTCTGATCGCGGCGCTTTGGTTTTTCGGTCCGGGCCCATCGCGCACGGATCAATTTGACCAACTGGTCAAACCCACGCTATCACGGACGTATGATCAGTCAAGCAACCCGGTGCCGACCGCCCCCGTTTCCCACCCTTCCAGGAAGGGTTTCACCGGGTCTTGCGCTTAAATTTTTCGCATATGAGGGGGCGCAGCCATGACCGGCACACGCGGAACCACACGGATTCAGAAACGCAATCGCGCCACGATTCTCGAAGCAGCTCTGGAAGTGTTCGCCGCCCACGGGTTCCGGGGGGCCACCGTCGATCAAATCGCCGCTGCCGCGGGGCTGAGCAAGCCAAACCTGCTGTATTACTTCACCTCCAAGGAAGCGATGCACGCCGCCCTGTTGGAAGGCTTGCTTGATACATGGCTGGACCCGCTGCGCGCACTTGATGCCGATGGCGACCCGATGCAGGAACTCTTGGGCTACATGCACCGCAAGCTCGAGATGAGCCGCGATTTCCCCCGCGAAAGCCGGCTTTTTGCCAATGAGATCCTCCAAGGTGCGCCGCGCATTCTGTCGGCGCTCAACGATGACCTCAAACCGCTGGTTGATGACAAGGTCCGCATTATCGAAGGCTGGATGGACGCAGGCAAGATCGCGCGCGTCCACCCCTATCACCTGATTTTCTCGATATGGGCACATACGCAGCACTATGCCGATTTCGAAGTGCAGGCCCGCGCGGTTCTAGGGGGTGAAGACCCTCTTGATGGAGCCGCGCAATTTCTGGATCACGTGTACCGTCGTCTGCTGACGCCCTGAACAATGGCCGCGTCCCTGACCTTTTGCATCCCAAGGTCGCCCCATTAAGGTCGGCGATCACCGATCGGCGCTTCAAAATTGAAATAAATGTCAGTATTATTGACTTTATTTCCTTTATGCACAATCCTCCCTTCCGGGAGGACAACGCCATGACCATCGCTCAGCATTTCGCAACCCGGACAAACCGGATGAAAGCATCGGAGATCCGGGAACTGCTCAAACTGCTGGATCGACCGGGTATTCTGTCCTTTGCGGGCGGCATCCCCGATGCTGATCTGTTTCCGGCCGAAGCCTTCGCCAAAGCCTGCGCCGAAATTCTGGCCGAAAGCCCCGGTGCGGCATTGCAATACTCGGTTTCCGAAGGATACCCGCCACTGCGTGCCTGGATCGCGAACCACATGACCGGCCTTGGAATCCCCTGCGGCCCCGACAACATTCTGATCACCTCGGGATCGCAACAGGCGCTGGATTATCTGGGCAAGCTGTTTCTTTCGCCAGGCGATACCGCTTTGGTGGGCTGGCCCACTTATCTGGGTGCGCTGGGGGCCTTCAACGCCTATGAGCCACGCTATGATCGTCTGGACCTGACCGCGAACCGCTCGGCCGAGTTCATTCGCGCCACGGCCGAGGCCGCCGGCAGCACGGTGAAATTTGCTTACCTCTCGCCGGATTTCGCCAATCCGACGGGCGAAACCCTGGACGCCGCACACAGAAATCGCCTTCTGGACATGGCACAGGATCTGGACTGCGCCATCATCGAGGACACCGCCTATCAGGCGCTGCGCTACGAAGGCGAAGACATCCCGCCGGTGCTGGCGCTGGAACTGGCGCGCACCGGCAATCTGGATGCCTGCCGCACGATCTATTGCGGCAGTTTCTCCAAAACCCTGTCCCCCGGACTGCGCGTCGGCTGGGTCGTGGCCGCGCAACCGATCATCAAACAACTCGTCCTGTTGAAACAGGCCGCCGACCTGCACAGCCCATCGCTCAACCAGATGGCCGTTCACCGCGTGGCCGAAAGCTGCTTCGACACCCATCTGCCAACCGTGCGTGCGGCCTATAGAACCCGCCGCGACGCCATGCTGGACGCATTGCAACAGCACATGCCCCCCGGCGTCTCATGGACCCGGCCCCAAGGTGGCATGTTCATCTGGCTGACACTTCCACAAGGCAGCAGCGCCACGCGGCTTCTGGCCCGGGCCATCGAAACCTTTGACCTGGCCTTTGTTCCGGGACGCGCCTTTTTCGCCGATGGCTCTCAGGACAATACCCTGCGGCTCAGCTTTTCCTGCGCTACCCCTGCGGAAATCCAAACGGGCATGGAACGGCTCGCCCAAGCCCTCAAGACCCTCTGACGCCGCCCCTTCTTCTGGCCAAAAATACTCGCGGGGGGTGCGGGGGGCGGCAGCCCCCCGCCCGGTCGGTGCGCCAAAGGCGCGCCGACAGTCCGATCACGTCACCCGGCCTATTCCGCAGCCTGCGCCGACGGGTTGTTGGGATGCTGTGTCCAGTTGCCGTATTCCTCGACCACAACCTTGCCGGTGCGGGCATCGACCGTACCCGGTGCCAGCCGCTCCATGGTGATGCAATTTTCAACAGGGCAGACATCAACACACAGGTTGCAAGCCACGCATTCCGCATCATTCACTTCGAAAACACGGTCCTCATGCATCCAGATCGCCTGATGGGACGTGTCTTCGCAGGCTGCATAACACCGGCCACATTTGATGCATGAATCCTGGTCGATCCGCGCCTTGGCGACAAAATTGAGGTTCAGGTATTGCCAGTCGGTGACATTGGGGACCGCTTTTCCGATGAAATCGGATGTGGCGGTATACCCTTTTTCGTCCATCCACTGGCTCAGCCCGCGTTTCATCTCCTCGACCACCCGGAATCCATAGGTCATGGCCGCCGTGCAGACCTGAACATTGCCCGCGCCCAGAACCATGAATTCTGCCGCGTCGCGCCATGTCGTGACCCCGCCAATCCCGGAAATCGGCAAGCCATGCGTTTCCGGATCGCGGGCGATTTCCGCCACCATGTTCAATGCGATCGGTTTGACCGCCGGTCCACAATATCCGCCGTGGCTCCCCTTGCCGTCGATGGAGGGTTCAGGGCTGAAATCGTCAAGGTTCACAGAAGTGATCGACGACACCGTATTGATCAGCGACACCGCGTCCGCGCCACCGTTTCGGGCCGCGCGTGCGGGGTGGCGGATATCTGTAATATTCGGGGTCAGCTTCACGATAACGGGCCGGTCATAATATTGCTTGCACCACCGGGTGACCATTTCAATATATTCGGGCACCTGCCCGACGGCGGCGCCCATGCCACGTTCGCTCATCCCATGCGGACAGCCAAAATTCAGTTCGATCCCGTCACAGCCGGTTTCGGCCACGCGGGGCAGGATCGCCTTCCACGACGCCTCGTCGCAGGGCACCATGATGGATGCAATCAACGCACGGTCGGGATAGTCCGCCTTGACCCGCGCCATTTCCTCGAGGTTGGTTTCCAACGGGCGATCGGTAATCAATTCGATGTTGTTGATCCCCAGAACCCGCCGATCCGCGCCATAGATCACGCCATACCGGGGGCCGTTGACGTTAACCACGGGCGGGCCTTCTGCGCCCAGCGTCTTCCAGACCACGCCACCCCAGCCGGCCTCAAAGGCGCGACGGACATTGTATTCCTTGTCCGTCGGCGGTGCCGAAGCCAGCCAGAAGGGGTTCGGGCTCGAAATTCCAAGAAAATCTGTGCGCAGGTCTGCCATCACTGGGACCTCCCTTTTTCCGATTTGAGATAGGTCCGTACCAGTTCGCTGCGATGCGCGAACACCCGGGACCGGGTGAGATGCCGGGCCGAAGCCGCGGCGCGGTCAATTAACGCGCAGAGCGCGTCGCGATCACGGGCCAGCGTGGCCAGCTTTTCCGACAAGGCAAGGCTGTCGCCGCGCTGCACGAGAATCCCGCCATCGCTTTCGGTTACAAGCGATTCTGCATAAGGATCGCGAAACCCGACAAGCGGCGTGCCGGACAACAATGCCTCGACCAGAACACGCGGGCTTTCATCCGTGACATGACAAAACAGCAGAACATGGGACTGCCGGATCGTGTCAATCACATGATCGCGGTCCGACACGAACCCCTCAAGCGAAACCTTGCCGTTTAGCGGGCCTTCGGCGACCCGGCGGCGCATGGCCTCCAGCATATCGCCGTCGCCCAGCCAGGTCGCCGTGATATCGTGGCCCTGCGCGACAACCCGTTCGAGCGCATCAAGCCATTGATCAGGCCCCTTCATCGAAATGGTCCGCCCGGCGTAACACACCTTGAGAGGGCCAGTCCCGGCGGCGGCCTTCTTGGCCTCCAACGCCTGCTCTGAAATCCGGTCGTCATCATCGATATGAATGTCTGCGACCAGATGCGGGTTGCGCGTCATCGGGCCAAAGCGTTCAAACACTGTGCGCCCGTTCAAAAGGGCGAGGTCCGCCGATGCCAGCGCCTTCTCTTCATTATAGGCCGTCACTGCCGACTTGATGCGCGCGATCAGCGCCCCGATCCACCCCGGACGTGGCGATGATCCGATCACCTGGCTCTCGACCCGGTCGAACCAAACGGCATGGACCAGCTTGTTGCGTCGCGCAATTCCGGCGCACAGATTGCCCCAATCGCCGATCCATCCGCCGATCCCGCAGACCCGGTAATCTGCGCGGGTCATGGCATCCAGCAAGAGCCGGGAAACACGCTGTCGTTCGCGGGCGAAGGTCTTCAGATCATAGCCGTAAGGAAGTTCGATCAGTTTAACCCGATCCGGATCAAGGCCGTTGGACCAAGGGTCGGACCAACCTTCGGGCGGCGGCTGATCATAGAACGTGTTGGAGCAGGCGATCACCTTGCCAAAATTGTCATTCCACGCGGCAAGACCCGAGATCGTCTGATCTTCGACAAAAATATTTCCCTGCCATCGGTATAGCGGTGCGGTGATCATCAGAAAAAGGGTGTCCAAACTCCGCCCCCCTACCGTGTGCACGACAGGTGGGGTGCGCAACAAGGTTCCGCGACGGGACACGCCAACCGGCTTGGGGCCGGATTGTCTTTGCCGCGCCAGCGCAGCGCGGTTGGCTCGCCCATTCGGGTCGGAACCGTGGCCCTGCGACAGGCCGGGGAGATGCGTATGACCATTGCGGGCCTCCTGCAGGATGATCGCCGGGAAGGTGTAACGTTCCCTTTGGTCACAGCTTGCCAGTCCCCGCATCCCTACATCAACCCGTGTTTGTCAATCTTGCATGAATATCCATCGCCGCGTCGCGCCCTTCGGCCACCGCAGTGACGGTCAGATCATCGCCGCCGCTGGCGCAATCGCCGCCCGCCCAGACGCCATGCAGGCTGGTGCGCCCTGCTTCGGAAACGGCGATCTTGCCCCCGTCGATGTCCAGCCCGTCGGGCGATCCTTGCAACGTCTGGCCGATGGCCCGCCACACCTGATCGGCCTTGATGCGCACCGTTTCACCGGTGGGTGTCAAGGCTCCGTCCCCGTCTTCCACGGTATAGGCAAGTTCGACCTCACGCGCCGCACCGTTGCCATGCACGGCAACCGGCTGGACATTGAACATCAGCTTGACCCCCTTTGAGGCCGCAAGATCCTGCTCGAACCGACTGGCCCCCATGCGTGCGCGCGATCTGCGATAGGCAACCGTGACATTCTCGGCCCCGAGAAGCCGCGACTGAACAGCCGCGTCGATGGCGGTCATACCCCCGCCGATGACCACCACGTCGCGCCCGACAGGCAGCGTTGTCAGATCATCGGCCTGACGCAAATCGGCGATGAAATCCACAGCGTCACCGACGCCATCCTTATCGTCACCATCCGCGCGCAGGGCGTTGACCCCGGCCAACCCCACCGACAGGAATACCGCATCGAATTCCTGTTGCAGCGACGCCAGAGCCAATCCGTCACCCAACCGCACGCCGGTTTTCATCGTGATCCCGCCGATCTGCATCAGCCAATCGACTTCGCTCGCGGCAAAATTGTTGGTGCTTTTGTAGGCGGCAATGCCGAATTCGTTCAAACCCCCGGCTTTGTCGCGGCCCTCGTGGATCACCACGTCATGACCCAGCATCGCCAGACGGTGCGCACAGGCCAACCCCGCAGGTCCGGCCCCCACGACGGCCACGCGCTTGCGCGTCGGGGCCGCGCGGGTAAAGGGATGCACGTCCCGCGCCATCAACGTATCGGTGGCAAAGCGTTGCAGCCGCCCGATTTCCACAGGTTTGCCTTCTGCGGCTTCACGCACGCAGGCTTCTTCGCACAGGGTTTCCGTGGGGCACACCCGGGCGCACATACCGCCAAGGATATTCTGTTCAAAAATCGTTTGCGCCGCCGCTTCGGGCTGCCCGGTCGATATCTGGCGAATGAACAGCGGGATGTCGATGTCCGTGGGGCAAGCCGTCACGCAGGGCGCATCGTAACAGAAATAGCAGCGATCCGCCGCAACCGCCGCCTCATGCGGGGCGTAGGGCGGATGGAGGTCTTGGAAATTCTCGGCCAGCGTAGCGGAATCAAGCCGCCCGGCGGCAATTCCCGGAGCCATGGAACCTTGCGACATGCTGGATCTCCCTGATGTTTTCTTGGCATCAGAGTGGCACATCTCAAAATTTTATCAAATGGTAAATTTTGTGAGACCGCGAAATTTTGTGGAATTTGCCGCGCAAACCCGCCGTGTCGCCCATCAAATGGGCACGACACCAGCCACCTCCGCCGCGATGCGCCGAAAAACAGCATCGTCAAAAAATGTAAGGATCAGAAAACCTTGAAGGTCATCGTCGTCAAGGATCGCTCAATGCCTTCGATATCGAGCAGGTGATCATTGATGTATTTGCCCACATCCTGATCGCCGGGAATATAGAGCTTCATCAACAGGTCATATTCACCGCTGGTCGAATAAAGTTCCGAGTGGATTTCGCGCAGCGCGATATTTTCGGCCACGTTATAGGTTGTTCCGGGTTTGCAGCGAAGCTGAATGAACACGCAGGTGGACATGGCGGTTTCCTTGGCGGATTACACGGATCTGGTTATGCCCACGCTGGCATGGGCGGCGGCGGGGTGCAATCCCCCGCCCGCCTCTTGCCTCTTGCCACTTGCAACCGCATCAACACCGCAAAGGGGTTGGAGCCTGAGCCGCGACGCCCTATAAGCGCGCCAGACAACCAGACCGGAACCGAACCCATGCGCAGCGCCGCCATCACCCGCAAGACCGCCGAAACCGATATCTCGGTCGAGATCAATCTCGACGGGACTGGCCAATACGACAATCAAACCGGCGTGGGCTTCTTTGATCACATGCTGGATCAACTGGCGCGTCACGCGCTGATCGACATGACCATCCGCGCGCAGGGAGACCTGCACATCGACGATCACCACACCGTCGAAGACACGGGGATCGCGCTGGGTCAGGCATTGGCGCAGGCATTGGGCGACAAGCGCGGCATTCGTCGCTATGGGTCTTGCCTGCTGCCCATGGATGATGCGCTGGTGCGCGCGGCGCTGGACCTGAGCGGACGTCCCTTCCTTGTTTGGAACGTTGACCTGCCGACCGCCAAGATCGGCACGTTTGACACCGAACTGGTGCGGGAATTCTTTCAGGCGCTCAGCACCCATGGCGGGATCACATTGCACGTCGACGCGCTGCACGGCATCAACAGCCACCACATCGCCGAAGCAGCATTCAAGGCGGTGGCCCGCGCGCTGCGCGACGCGGTGGAGACCGATCCGCGCAAGGCAGACGCCATTCCGTCAACCAAAGGCGCACTCTGAGCCATGCTGACAGCGATTATCGACTACGAAAGCGGGAACCTGCATTCCGCCGAGAAGGCATTCCAGCGCATGGCGCGCGAGGTCGACGCAGGCGAAGTTGTCGTGACATCCGATGCCGATGTGGTGGCGCGGGCCGACAGGATCGTCTTGCCCGGCGATGGTGCCTTTCCTGCCTGCGCGGCTGAGCTGCGCGGCCACAAGGGCTTGTTCGAAGCCCTCCGCGAGGCCGTGGAGCATGGCGGCAAGCCATTTCTGGGCATCTGTGTCGGCATGCAGTTGATGGCCAGCCGTGGGGTTGAGTATGAACCGACAGACGGGCTTGACTGGGTCGGCGGCGACGTGGTGCGCATTACCCCGGAAAATCCCGAATTCAAGGTGCCGCACATGGGATGGAACGATCTGATCGTGGATCATCCCCACCCGGTTCTGGATGGCATCGAAAGCGGTCAGCACGCCTATTTCGTGCATTCCTACCATTTCCGCGTATCCGATCCCGCGCACCGTATTGCCCATGTCGATTATGCGGGCGACGTCACCGCGATCGTGGGCCGCGATACGATGATCGGCACCCAGTTCCACCCCGAGAAAAGCCAGAAGACCGGATTGCACCTGATTGCCAACTTCCTGCGTTGGGCACCCTGACAAACCGATGGGGTCTTGGACATGTCGGTTACCGGCACTACCTGAACGGCATTCCGCCGCAACCTCTGCGCGATCCCAGATGAGGCCCGAATGAGCAACCCTTCTGATTTCCGTCCTCCTCTCTGGCTGCGGTCAGGAATGATCCAGACCATGCTGGCCAGCAGTTCGCGCCGCCAAAAGCTCGGACGCGGCTTCGAAGCCCGCGCGATCCGTCGGGATCTTGAGGCGGGCCACGGGTTGAAAACCAGTTGTTACCTCAATGAACGCCCCGATGCCGCAGGGGTGATCGTGCTGTTTCATGGCTGGCTTGGCACACCGCAGTCGGGTTATGTCGTGTCGGCCGCGCAACACCTGTTTGAAGCAGGATTTTCCGTGGCGCGGATGACCCTGCCGGAACACGGCGACGCAGCATTGATGAATTCCGATATCGTCGACATCACCCGGCACGATTTCCTGCGCACTGCGATCAACCAGCTGGCCACCGAATTTCCCGATCTGCCAATGGGCCTGATGGGGTTCTCTCTGGGTGGTAACTTTGCGCTAAGACTGGCGCGCGACCTGCGCAAAGATCCCCTGCCGCAACTGCGCCATGTCATCGGCATCAGCCCTGTGATTGATCCCGAAGACACCTGTGACCGCATCGACGCCTATGCCATGTTCCGCACCTATTTCATGCGGAAATTCGCCAAGCTGACACGATCCAAGCACGCCAGATTTCCCCATCTACAGGGCATCGACGCTATTCTGGCTCACCGGTCGATCCGGGCGCTTACCGAGTTTTCAGTGCATCAATGGACAGACTACCCGTCCATTGATGCCTATTTCGCGGGCTACCGCATTCACCCCGGAGATTTCACCGATTGCCCGGCACGTGTCACCGTGCTTAGCGCCAAGGACGACCCGATTGTGCGCTCCGTCCACGCCGAATCCCTGCCCGAAGATCCGGCGCTTGAACGGCTGTTTACCACCTATGGCGGGCACAACGGGTTCTTTTCGAGCTTTCCGCGCCGCGCCTTCAACGAAGAAGTCGCCCTGAACCGCTTTACCGCGTCGCTGATCAGTTGATGCGCATCCAGGTGCCGCCATCGCGGCAGATGAACATGACACATCCCGAGATCGCCAGGTTCTTGCCTTTGAGTTCCATCTTGGATTTATAGGTCTTGTCGCGCGAAGGGTCCCAGACCTTGCCGCCATCATAGGTGCCGTCGCCCTTGGCCTGCATGTCCCAGATGATGTTCTTGCCGATATTGTCCGACTGGATTTCCGCGCCCGATCCGTCAAAGGACCGCACCAGCGTGCCACAGATCCGGGAGCCGCAGGCGGCCACCTCGATATGACCAAAGTTGCCGTTGTCATCGGGGATCGTCTTGTAAGTGCCATAGGCCGGGTCTGCGGCCACCGCACCCGCCGCCATAATGGCCAGCGCTGCGCCCATCACCAAAAATCGTTTCTGCATCTGTCCGTTCTCCTCCGCTGAGTCAGCATTGCGCCGCCAGCATGGTCGCCAATCCCCCCCGCTGGCAAGATTAACCCGAGGTCGCGTTGCATTTCCGCCAGCGCCATGCATAACAGCCCCAGTCAGAAACAATAGGGCCGTGCCATGATCCTCTATCCCGCAATCGACCTCAAGGACGGTCAGGCCGTGCGCCTCTACAAGGGCGATATGGACAAGGCCACCGTGTTCAATGACGATCCGGCAGCCCAGGCAATGGCCTTTGTCGAGGCAGGCTGCGAGTGGCTGCATCTTGTGGACCTCAACGGTGCCTTTGCAGGCGCGCCGGTCAACGCGGCCCCCGTAGAGGCGATCCTTGAGCGCACAAAGGTGCCCGCGCAACTGGGTGGCGGCATCCGGGACATGGCCACAATCGAGACATGGCTGTCCAAGGGGTTGGCCCGCGTGATCCTTGGCACCGTGGCGGTGGAAAACCCCGCATTGGTGCGCGAAGCGGCGCGCGCCTTTCCCGGTCAGGTGGCGGTGGGCATCGACGCCCGCGACGGGCGCGTGGCGACCAAAGGCTGGGCCGAGGAAACCGATGTGATGGTGACCGATCTCGCGCGCAGCTTCGAGGACGTGGGCGTGGCGGCCATCATCTATACCGACATCAACCGCGACGGCGCGATGCAAGGCCCGAATATCGAGGCGACGGCGGCACTGGCCAATGCCGTGTCGATCCCCGTCATCGCCTCCGGCGGCGTATCGTCGCTTGACGACCTGATTGCCCTGCGCGACTGCGGCGCGGCGCTCAATGGCGCGATCTCGGGCCGCGCGCTTTATGATGGCGCGCTTGACCTCGGCGCGGCGCTGGCGGCTCTGAAAGCCTAACGGTGCCGCAAGACGACAAAGAAAAGGGCTCCAAGCCCAAACCGACCCGGATGCAAATGGCGGTTGCCTACCTGTGGATGACGCCGCTGGCCGTGTGGTACGTCTGTTGGGATATCTGGCGCAAATCGGCCCGGCCATATGCGGATTGCAAGATGCAGACCGACGACCTGTCGGGTTGTGACTTCGAGAGCGCGGGGCGTGTCGTGAAATTCATTGCCGAGAACGGGCACTGGACCATCCTGCCGTTTTCGATTTCGGTTATCCTTGTGGCAATCTTGATGCACAGGCTGTTTCGGACGGACGAGAAATGACGCCCGCGTAACACTGGCAAACCGGTCGAATTAAACTTAAACAGCCAGCAACACGCAGCAAAGAGAGCGCATCATGCTGAAGACCCGCATCATCCCCTGTCTTGACGTGGCCGATGGCCGGGTGGTCAAGGGCGTGAACTTTGTCGATCTGCGCGATGCGGGCGACCCCGTCGACGCCGCCCGCGCCTATGACGCGGCAGGGGCGGACGAGCTTTGTTTTCTCGACATTCACGCCACACATGAAAATCGCGGCACCATGTTCGACGTGGTCACCCGCACGGCGGAGCAATGCTATATCCCGCTGACCGTTGGCGGTGGCGTGCGCACCCCCGAAGACGTGCGCGCCCTGCTGCTGGCCGGGGCGGACAAGGTATCATTCAACTCTGCCGCTGTCGCCGACCCGGACGTGGTCGCACGATCCGCCGACCGGTTCGGCAGTCAATGCATCGTGGTCGCCATCGACGCCAAGACCGTCAGCCCGGGGAAATGGGAAATTTTCACCCACGGCGGGCGCAAACCCACCGGCATCGACGCCGTCGAATTCGCCCGCACCGCCGCGAGGAAGGGGGCGGGTGAAATCTTGCTGACGTCGATGGACCGAGACGGCACGCGGGCAGGCTTCAACCTGCCGCTCACCCGCGCGATCTCGGAAGCCGTGCCAATCCCGGTGATCGCCTCTGGCGGGGTCGGCACGCTGGATCACCTCGTGGACGGGGTCACAAAAGGCGGAGCAAGCGCCGTGCTCGCCGCGTCCATCTTCCACTTCGGAGACTACTCCATCCGCGAAGCCAAGGACCACATGGCCGCGGCAGGCATTCCCGTGAGGCTGACATGACATCCACCCCGCTCGACCGGCTCGCCAAGACCATCGCCGCCCGGAAAGGTGCAGACCCTGCGTCAAGCTGGACCGCGAAGCTGCTGGCCAAAGGCCCGGAAAAATGCGCCGAGAAATTTGGCGAGGAATCCGTGGAGGCCATTATCGAAGCGGTGCGCGGTGATCGCGCCTTGCTGACCGCCGAGGCGGCGGATGTGATCTATCATCTGCTGGTGATGCTGGCCGCGCGGGACATCACGCTTGACGATGTGCAGACCGAACTCGCCCGGCGTGAAGGCACCAGTGGTATCGCCGAAAAAGCAGCCCGCCCCCCAAGCTGAACCCCCTTTTGCTCTTTCCTGAAATGTCGGTGCGTGGCAGAGCGCCCTGCCCCATGGCCGGCCATCTCAGCCTTGCGAATGTCGGGCCTTGGGGCACCGGCCGGATTTGGGTATTTTTAACGAGAAAGAAACAGCGGGTCCTCTGCGAAAAAAGCAGCCGGGTTATAGCTTGGAAGATATGATCCCGGTGGCAAACCCGCCCATGCGCAGCTCTCCGAACAGGCGCTGATATTCTATCTTGGGGCAACGATCCTGAATCACCGTGACGCCGCGCGCTTCGGCCATTTCGGCGGCGGCGGCGTTTTGCACGCCGATCTGCATCCATATGGTGGAGAGGTTGGGACATACCTCAAGCGCCTCCTCCACGATCAGCGGCACCGCTTCGGAGCGGCGGAAGATGTCGACCATGTCAACAGGACGGTCAATATCACGCAATGAGGCCACAACTGTCTTGCCAAAGGCGGTCTGGCCCGCGTGGCCGGGATTGACCGGAATAACGTCGAACCCCTTGAGAGACAGGTAGCGCGCCACGTAGTAGCTGGGGCGCACCGGATTCATGGACACCCCCACAACCGCAACGGATTTCGTGCGGGTCAGGATGTCTTTCAGATGGGCATCGGAATAGTGTGTCATGCGCCCTGCTTAGCACGATTTCAGAAAAGAAAAAGCGCCCAAGGCCAAAGACCTTGGACGCGAGTGCGGAACGAGGGACAGTTTAGAGACGCGTAAAGGTTCCGGCTTTGCCCTCTGGATTACAGATAGGTGTCTGGGTCGATCTTTGAAGTCCCCTCGCGCGGTCGTGATGCAAAATTATCGTCCCGGTGCGTCACACCGGCAAATTTCCGCGCACTGGCTGGAGAGACCGGTTTGACGCGTCACTGGCCGCGAAGCCCCGGCCAATTGGTGTTGGCGGCGCTGATATTGGCTGGCACATCGCGTTCCCAAATGCGGCGCACACGGCGGCTGTAATTGAGGTAGAGCTTGCCCTCAACGACCGAGAACGCGTCGGGGTCGGTTTTGGCGGTATACCCGTTGGCCACGGCATATGCGCAATACCCGCCGTATTGGGGAGCGAACCTTTCGGGATCGGCTTCGAATACGGCGCGGTTGTCTTGCGACGCAAAGAGCCACGTTGCTCCGCGCCACTGCAAGGCGTGATCCGCCGTTCCTTTCACAGGGCGGTTTTCGGTGTGATACGCGACGGGATCATAGCCACCGATGGCATGGCCCCCTTTGGTGAACCACGCACTGCTCTGTGCTGCCTGCGCAGCTGGGGTCAGGGTGGCTGTGGCCAGTCCCAACGCCGCAAGGCCCGCCATACCCGCCAAAACCGTTCGTCTGTGCATGATCTGATCTCCGTGTCTGCTCAAAACAGGATGGCAGTCTGCCCTGCCCCTGAACAGAGCGTGCACGCAGATGTGAAACGGTGTCAGTGCGCCCGCGCGGATCCGGGTTCAATCAATCACGTCCTCGATCACATCGACGACCTCTTCGATCAGCCGGGAAAACAGGCTCTTGCGGCGCTTGGGTTGCTTTTTCTTCTTGGGTTTCGGCTTGCCCGCGGCCACCGGGTGGGGAGGTGCCTTGGCCTTGTGCGGGATGGCAGGGGTTGCGCGGTCGCGGTGCAGGGCCTTCATTTCGTGCAAAGGAGCACCACAGGACGCGCAGCTTAGCTCATGGCGTCCACGATCAAGCACCAGCGCCGCGCGCGTGCCACAGTAGCAACAGGTTGCAATCTTGGTCGGATAGGAAATCTGTCAGCCTCCATTCGGGTACAAGGAAGCATATAGGGCAACCGCGGCAGCATTTGAGACGTTCAGCGATCCAAAACCACCGGCAGCCGGAATTTTCACCAGCATGTCACAGGTTTCACGGGTTTTCTGGCGCAACCCGGGCCCCTCGGCCCCCAATACCAGCGCAACGGGTTGATCGGCGCGGCCTGACATGGCATCGCCGACTGTCTGCTCCGCCTCGCCATCCAGCCCCAGAACCAGATACCCCATCCCCTGCAAGGCTGTGATCGTGTCGGACAGGTTACGCACACGCAAGTAAGGTTGGCGTTCCAATGCGCCGGACGCCGTCTTGGCCAACGCGCCGGTTTCGGGGGCGGAATGGTGCCGGGTGCCGATCACCGCCTGCGCGCCCAGAACCTCGGCGGATCGCAGGATTGCGCCCACGTTATGCGGGTCCGTCACCCGGTCCAGCAACATCAGGCGTGGGCGCTCTGCACCGATGGCGTGGTCCTCGAGCGGCCCCCAGTCCAAAGGCTTGACTTCAAGCGCGGCCCCCTGATGGACCGAGCCGGGATCAAGCGGCGCGGTGAACTTGCGGGCGTCGGCGATTTCCGGTTCCATCCCGGATACCGCGATTGCCTCGGCCAGCTTGTCATGGGCATTTTGCGTCACGATCAACCTTTGTTTTTCGCGGCGCGGATTCTCAAGCGCGTCGCGCACCGCATGCAGCCCAAAGAGCCAGACAGTTTCGTTGCCTGCGGCCTTCTTGGCCTGTTCCTTTTCGACGACCCAACGGGGTTTTTTCATTGTTCTGGCCCTCTCTGGCAGGCGCGCGCGGCAGCGCGACGCAAAAGCATGCGGGCGGTCAGGATTTTGCTATTGACGCCCATTTCCACCGCTTGTAATCACGCCCCCACGTCGAGCGCAACGCGCAAGACAGTGGGCGACAGGCCGCAAGGTGTGGCAGGGGACTGTAACTCCCTCGCGGAGACGCACGCTAGGTTCGATTCCTAGGTCGCCCACCACTTAATCCTCTGAAATGGACAGACAGTGGTGTGATACCACGCGCGTCAGGTGCGGTTTTCCCGATCCTGAGCGAACCCTGCCGGATATTCATGCGAATCCCAACGGCAGACCCCGGATCGAACAGATCATACCGTGCGATCTGCCCCGCTGAGATCGCGGGTTGTGCCAATGAAAAGACACAAGGCACAGTATCGACGGCGCGGGGCTGACCCGTCAGGTGGACCGCTTGGCAAGGATATCCATCAAGGCCTGCGCCCCTGCGCGCCCGCTGTCGCCCGGGTGATACACCAATTCATCGCGGGCGGCTTGCAGGTCTTCGTGCCACTTTGGCGCCTGCTCCAACAGCCTGCGCACCTCCCGACCCATGTCGTTCATATGGTCCACGGCAAGAACCTTGCCCAACCTGTCGCGCACGGACACTTCCAACGGTTCGATTCCCAGCGATTCGTAGTCAGGGTTGTTCACCTTGCGCGGCACATCGACGAACAGCACCGGACGCAACAATCCGAAACTGAATTCCAGCGCGGCACCTGACCAATCGCTGACCATGACCTGAGCGGCCAGCAGGGATGTCACCGCATTTGGATCGGTATCGAGGGTGAACCTTTCCGAAGCGCCGAACCGGTCACGGATCGCAGCAATCACATCGCCGTGAAAGCGGATCGTGCGCGGGTGGGGCCGAAGAATCACGTTCAGCCCGGCGTCGATCAGAGTTTCAACCACCTGCATCCCATGTTGTTCGATCAACCCGTCCGGCCCCCAACTGGGTGCAACCAGCACGGTGTTGGGCATGGGTTGTGTCGTGGTCAGGCCCGTTTCGCCGCGCGCTGCGTGCATGATCGCATCCAGCCTGCAATACCCGGCCTCGACCAGATGTTTTTCCGGCAGCTTGCGTAACGCCTCGTGTTTTCTGATCTCGGCAATATGGTGCGGACCGGCGCAGAACACCGTATCGAAATGATCAAAGGCCCCGTCGCGATACACCATGTGGGTGCTGACAATCGAATGCTGGATATAGGCATAGTGAACGCCGTTCAGCGACCGCTTGATATGAAACGTCTCAAGGTCGGGCATGGTCATTGCAAGAACATCCACATCCAGCATCGAAAAGAACGCGGTGCGCAGTGTTCCAGTGCCGATCTGGAAGGCGGTCACGCCCGGCGGTGGCGCGGTCAGATACGGGTCGTCCGCCGCCGATGTGACATAAAGGACCGGCTGCTTGTGATCCGTGCAAAGCGCATGGATGATCGGTTCAAGAAATGTCAGGTATCCGCCGCCTTCGGAATAGACGACGATCTTGCGGTCGCTGCGCGGAACACGCTTGAAGGCCCGAAGCCCCTGCCATTCCTGCCACATCTTTTTGACAGTCGAAAAAATGGGTCAGCCTTCCAAAGTAATGAATTCAGCGAGCCCGCCGCGAGCGTGCAGTGCCTCGTAGCGTTCCAGATCCTGAATCGTATCCACCTCAAGCCAGCCGTTCTGAATGAAGGCCGCGCGGATCGGCGTGCCGCTGTCGATCAGGTGCTGGAGAAAGCTGGTCATATACATGTTGTCAAAGGACTGACCGTCATAAAGCGCGTCCCGATCCATGGCCTGCCACGTCTCCACGAATGTGCGCACATGATCGGCGCGGACCTTTGTCAGGCCAATGTACTGTCCTTGAATCTGGTCGTAGCTTTGAGGCTTGCGACCGATTTCAGCAATGTATTCGCCATCACGCAGGATCAGGCTTTCGGCGTCCTCCAATGGATCATCGAGGCGCAGTTCCCAATACTTTCGCCATTCCTGATCAATCGCAGTCACGATCGGTGCATCGCAATCGAGCACCGCGTTAATCACGCGCGGCTCAAACACGATATCGCCGTAGCTGATAATCAGGTCTTCGCCTTCTTTCATCTGCTCCAGAGCGCAGAACAGCGTCGCAACCATGTTGGTGGTGTCGTAGGCTGGGTTCAGTTCAAGACGGTCAAAATCACCCTCTAGCCGGTCGGAACGATACCCGCCCACCAAAGTGATGTCATCGGCCCCTGCCCCGCGCAAAGCCGCGATCTGACGGTGCAACAAGGGCTTGCCCGCGAGTTCGACCATGCATTTGGGTTTTTCTGCTGTCAAAGGCATCAAGCGTGATCCCATGCCCGCTGCAAGGATGATTGTTTTCATGGTGTGGGTGTTCCCAAATTGAAAAGCGTCCGAAGGGTCCGGCTGTCGTCATCGTCCGGCAGGGTTTCACGCTCTGGATGCCACATGATCGCGATCCAGGGCAATGTCTTGTGGGTGAAAGCTTCGATATGGCCCGCTTCGTCCCATGCTGTCGGAATAATCTCAGGGACAGTGCCCGTGTCGGGCACCGCATAGGTATGATAGCTGTTGACCACGCGCGGGCCCGCCTGCGTGCGCACCTGATGGCGGGTGCCCGCGTGCGCCTCGATCGGGGCCAGCGATGCGCCGAGATGATGCGCCATCATTTGCAAGCCGCGGCATACGCCCAGCACCGGCGTCGAAGTGGCTGCGGCCCAATCCAGCAACTGGCGTTCGGTATGGTCCCGTTCGGGGGCGGTATCCGTCGCTTCCGGAAGGTGGCCAAGACTGTTGCCGCCCGACAGGATCACCCCCTGCACCCCGAGTGCCGCCGCCCATTGCGCCACGTCCGTCAGGCCGTTGGGCACCGGAATCATCACCGCGCCCATCCCCTCAAGCAGGGGGTGCCAGCGTTGGTCCAGGCAATCGCGCCGCTCCCCGTGGTTGGGATCGACCGCGACGCGCTGAGTCACCGCAATCCGCGTCATCGGATCACCCGGACGGCCTGATTGCGCGGATCCAGTTGGATATCGCTGGATTGCGCGAGTGTTTCATACATCGCGGGCCCCACCCCAATCGCGGCGGGCAAATCGAATTCGGCGGCCCGGATCGCCATATGAGAGTTCGCCCCGCCATACATCGTGACCAACCCTGCGATGCCTTGGGCAAACAACCAGTCATACCCAGGGTCGGCGCTTGGGATAACCACGATACAGCCGTCGATATCGGGCACGTTCTGGACCTTGTCCACCTCGACCGACGGCGCGATCACGGCCTTGCTACCGACAAAGTTCGGCGCAGACGCGGGATATTGGAACACATGCAGATCAGCAGATTTGCACAGCAGCGGCGGCAATTCGATGGCGGCGGCCACGGCGCGGTTGTGACGACCCGCACGGACCTTGTGGCGCAGATAAGATACCGACCCTTCGTCTGATGCGGTCGATTGCACCTCGGAACCGCTTCTGGCAGCGCGCAGATCAGCAAGGTCAAGCATTGACAGATCATCCCGCGTCAGCCCTTTGCTTTCGCCCCATTCTGCAAAAAGATCCATCGCCAGCGACAGATTGCGCGAGAACATGAACTTCGAGTATTCGCGCCCTTCAATCGCACTGCGCAGGAACGTCTCGATCTCGTCGGCGTCACCCGGCAGCCCCTCGGCGGCCATCGCCGCAGCCAGCCGTGGCCGCGCCGCGCGCCACAGTTCGCCGTGGCCGTCATGGCCCGCGGGTGCCGCCTGTGCCTGCGCCAATGCGGGCCTGAGATACTGTTCGGGATCTTCACGATAATTGGGTGACGTCACATCATAGGTGCCGGGCCGGAGGTGACCATAGCGATCAACGAAGGCCTCCCATGACAGATCACCGCTGACACAAGCATTGGCATCTTCGGTGAAAGTATGGCTCACGGTTTTGACCGAGCGAAGAAAATCGTCCATTTCTTCATTGCTGATCGCGCCCGTGGACACGCCCGACCGCAGCAGCGTCATGGCAACGAACCCGTTGCGTGCAAGGTGGGCAAAAGGCAAGGTGCCGAACCGCTTGGTATCTTCCAGGAGCGCAAACGCCTTGGTCAACGGTGCCATAGGGGCGTCGCGCAGCAGATCGAAGCGGCGTGCGAGCCTGGCGATATCATCAAGATCGGACGCAACCCGCGCCATTCCGTTGACCGTCAATCCCCTAAGCCCTTCGCGCAACTGCGCGCAATCCTCAAAGGACAAGCCGGCCCGTGACATCAACCGGTCCTCCCACCGAGAGAAATCCAGTGCGAGACAGGTGGGAATAACGTCAAATTCGATCTTGTCGTGCAGTTCGGGGTGCTGTTCCAGCCAGTCCAGACAGAACGAAACCATCATATCCGCGACGCTGTCGTCCAGAACAGCGGGCACAAAGGAATTCATGCTGGCACGGACATCGACATAAGGATGACCGGCAAATGACATCAATAGCGGCTGCGGCCTGACATCCCGATAGCCGTATTCGGCGCGCTGCTTGGCCCAGACATCATTGCAGATCAGATCGCAATACAGGCTATAGGCCAAGGGATCGGGCCGTTTTCCGACGATTTCGGCGGGGTTCCAATCGGGCATGATGCCAAAAATCGTGCGCGACCCAACCAGCCAGGGGGATGGGGCCTGCGCGTCGGCAAAGGTTTTCTCAGCCGCATCAAGCGCGTCGTGCACATCGCAGTCGGCTGCCACGGATTCGACCCCGGCGACCAGCGGGCGCACTTGCAGAATATGCAGGCCAAACCCCTCGGTAATGGCAAATTCCACGTCCAGCGCGTCATAGTTCAGCAGGTATTCGATCTCGCGCAGGCAACGCAGAAGCGGCAACAGGATCGGTGGCGTGTTGGGCGAATCCATCGCCATATCCCGCCGCAAAAGGATTGTTTTCTGATCGCCCTCGCTGCCCGAGGTCACGGATTCGGTGCTGCCGCTTACATCGTCATAATTTACCACGATATAGGGGGCACCGGTGCCCAGCGTTCGGGTAAATGCAACGCCACTGGCCAGAACATCACGCAACATTGGCTGCACAAGGATTTCGTCGGCGGGATTGCTCTGCGTATAGGAGTCAGCAACTTTCTGGATCGCTTCGGTCAGGATCTGCCGGTCCGAGGTATCGACGTTAAGGATGCTGTCATAGGCCCCCGCCAAAGACGACGCAAAGCCATCCTCGCTCAGGGCGCTGCTACGCACGATGACGGGCTGGGTCGAAAACCGTTCCTGCACGCGGTCGATTATGCCTGTTGCATCATCTTCCCACGCTCCGACGGTAAAGCTCACCTGTTCTTCGATCCGCCCGTTGCGCAGCACGTCCTTGAGACGCAGCAGAGTTTGCGCCTTCGTGCCCAGAACAAACCGGGCCAGATCGTGGGGGTCGTTAAGCTCGGCCCAGTCGCCGAACAGATCAACCGCCCGCACCGCTAATCCGTTAAGGCGGAAGTGTTCCACCAGATCGGACAGGTTCGCACTGCGCAGAAAACCGGGCTGTGTCCGAGCCAATTCGTCCAGCAACTCGATCGCCGATGGTCCGAACTGGACCAGCCCCACAAATTCCGCCGAAGCCCGCTCGGGGTCAATATCGTGTCCCAGACGTGTAATCCGCCCGTCCGCCAAGCAAACCTTTTCGCAGCGCTCGGTATCCTCTCTGGTTCGTCCGGCGTAACGGGTGCGCCATTTGCTATCGACCGCGACAACAATATCGGCGTTACCCAGCTCCAGCTTTCTGACCGCGTCTTCGCGAAACACGATGTCGGAGTAGATGACCGTCAGCTTCTGATCGACCCCGGACGCCCGCGGCGCTTGCGTCACCGGAACCTGAAGCAGCGACCACGCTGACCGGGTTTCGGCCCAATCCTCGTTTCGCCAGACACTGACTTCTGGGCGGTTCTCGCGCAGACGAGCGGCATCATCATAACCGCTGACGAAATGCAGTTCGGGGTCAAGGTAGGCCACCGCATGAAGGATCCAGTCCATCACATTGCTGGCCCCGTCGTTTGGCATGATCGGTTCGGCATCCTGCCCGCGATGCGGCGAACCCGCGCCCAGAATGACGACTTTATGTTCCTTGGGCTGCTTCATTCCACGGCCTTTATCTGCGCTCACTGCTGAATAATCCCCTTACCCGCTGCGGGGCAATTTTGTTGTGTGTATGTGCAACAACCTCGACCATCAGGCGATAATCAGTCTCATACCGAAGGTTTCGGGAAAAACCTTGAAACCAACGAGAAGATATTGCTGCCCGTCCAATACAGAATAAGACCCGCCGGCAGGCTATAGACCAACGCAAACAACACCGCCGAAATCACCATAAACCTGATCTTTGCCGATTTATTGTCCCCAAAGTTGATTTGCGCATCAATCATGGTCACTGCGATCATCAGGATCGGCAGCAAATTGACCGAGAACAACAACCCATCGGGTTCGCTCAGATCGTCAATGACAAAAAAGCTTTCGCCAGTCAGAACACTATCGCCCGAAAACAGGAAGATCGCGGAAATCAGCACCGGGATCATCACCAGAAAGCTCCCCCCCAAACCGATGTTATGGATGGGATGGTAATTGTGGGACTTGTAGATTTCTTCGCTCGCGAGAAAGCGTTTCTCACCTTTCAAGCTCTTGTCCAGCTTGGCAATATCCGCCTTGACCGCGTCTATCTTGGCGCTGATCCGGCCTTCGAACGCGTCAAATCTCCGACGCACGGGCAACATCAACGCCGAAAAGGTAAACCCAAGAAAAAGCGCGGAAAATCCGACCGACGAAAACACATAGATGTACCAATCCATGACAAGACCCATCACCCAAACGATGGGAGAAAACAAAATCTCAAAGAAATTGGCCATGACGTTTTCGATCTCAATCAACTGAACGCGGTCGTCCCGCCTCGGGGCGATCTACGATGACCCAAGAAAAGCGCGCCGACGCGATGGGGCGGGCGCGACGCGCCATTCGAACAAGCCCCCTGACATGCATCAAGGGTCAGTCCTTGTTCGCTGTATCCTTCGCAGCATCATCCTGCGCGACGTCGCCTTTACGAAAGACCCGCTTGATCTTGTAGAAGTACTTCTTGAACGTATAGGCAACAGCCGCGGCGAGGCCCAGAAGCGTGCTCATCACCACGCTACCCGAGCCGGGATCAATATAGGCATGTGCCGTGCTGGGATACACCATCGCCGCGCAAGCGACGGTCAGCGCCATTCTGGCATGCGGCTTGGCCCAGACGGTGCCAAGCATCCGGAAAATCCCTGATTTATCAGATATCTTCATGGTCTAACCTCATTATTCGCCCCAAATTCGAGGCATCAGCCAATCGCGGCCCTTCAGGATCACCGGGATGTAAACCGGCGCTTTATCCCCGTTGGAGACGCATCAAAAGTTCAATTCCGGCCGCGCGGATCAGTTCAGCGGCATAACAATTTCGACGTTCGTTCTTGGTTGTCCGGGTTTTTGCTGCGGAGCGACCACGGTTTTCACGATCTCTTCAGTCGGATCAAAGCGGAAACCGGCGTCTCGTTTCGACAAAAGCTGTTGGAGCGACGCTTGCTGCTCGACGATCTCAAAATCCTGCCCGCGCTCCCAGACGCTGAACAGAATGGCATAGTTGTCGTGCAGGTCACGCTCGCCAAGATATCTGGCGAACTTGCCCGCCGAATTGCGTGATCCGTGGTCACCGAACAGAACGATCCTGACGTCATCGAATGCCTCGTCCGTCGCCAATCGAGTAAAGAGACCGTCAAGCTGTTTGTAGACACAGCGCGCCTGCGCAAAATAATCGCGATACCCGGCTTTACGGCGTTCTTCGAATTCCTCGCCTTCAATGCCCTCGCCTTGTGACAGGAACATCGCGCCCGTCGCTGCTGCTTTCGGGCGACATTCGGCATCCAGAATGAACGGATCATGCGGCACGACGAAATGCGCGAAATAGTTGGTTTTTCCACGGCTCGCGATCAGGTCTTCGGAAAATTCCGCGAAATAACGATCAAAGCTCAATCCGTTATAATTGCCGGTCTCGGGCACCTCACCGACGCTGAACAAGGACCGGGCAAGGGAGCGGGGAAAGGCGTTCTTGAGGAACAACCGGACATAGGTCATGCTCAGGGAATCCAGCGAAATCCGCTTCATCCCGATCAGGGTCAAGAAGGCTTCATTTTCGGAGATTTCAGGCGGCAGATACCCGTTGAACGGATCGAAAATGCCCAGCGTGTTACACGAACTGACCGTCTCTACCTGACAGAAGTTAAGGTAAGGTGTCTGATACACCTTCAAACCACGCCCATTGCTTGCCATGTCTTCAAAAAGGGCATTCACGACAACGCTGGCATACCCATTGTAGTCGGCCAAATACGCATCGGGGACCATCCCGCGATAATCGTAATTCACCGCGGGCGGCAAGGACGACGCGGTCGAGCCCTGACGGCTGAATGCATTGGCATGAAGTGCGAAGCCATGCTTTTCATGGAAGGCTTTCACTTCGTCATAAAATTCCTGACCGCCGGGAATGGAACGGTCAATGCCCTCAAGCCCCATCATCGCATCCAGAATGATATAGACTTCGGTCGGACCATCACGCGACGGTTCGGTGACGACGGTCGCTGGCTTGGACCAATTGTCATAGGGTTTCTGCTCCGTCAGGAACACGGACGAGACCGCGATAATGCCAAAAAGGATCAACAGCAGGTTCAGGATGTCATTATACATGACCCACGCGATGCCACTCAAAATCACGATCGCAACCGCCATGAGGGCAAAGTGGATCGCCACCTTTTCGATCAAAGACGCGGTTTCGAGAACCGGCAGGTAACTGGCCGCAATCGTCACGCCGCCAAACGCGATATCCAGAAACCCAAAAGCGCAAATCCCGATCACGAGTGCCGACACGATCCGCGCCCAGCCCCTCGGTGCGTCTGTGCGCCGGTTCAAAAGCATAAGAACAACAGAAAAAGGCAATACAAACAACGCCGTGAACATCAACGCATTGATTGTCAGCTGCGGCGAATGCAGGCCGCGGATGCTTTCCAGAACCGGGGGGACGATCATCAAGAAAGGCAGGGCAAAGGCCACAAGTATCTTGATCGGATTTGTCGACATTTTTTCTTGTTCCTGATGGCCCGGCAAACCGAGGCAAGCATGTGCCAAAAACGCCATAGCCAGTCTGTGGCGGCTTTGCAAGGGCACCCCCCCCGACCGATGGACGCAGGCCCATGTGCTGCAGTCGAAAGACGTCACAAAGACAGGAAGAAATGGGGGTCATCTGGTACCCGCGGCCGGATTCGAACCGGCACGGCCGAAGCCTGGAGATTTTAAGTCTCCTGTGTCTACCATTCCACCACGCGGGCCAGATGCGCGCGACAATAGCCACTGCCCCGGCGGTGTAAAGCATCCCGCGCAACAGTAGGGTCAGATATCCTCGCCGGGAGGTTCAAGTGGCCCGCCGGGGGCCGCGAGACCGCGCTCGGGAATCCATGGGTTCAACGCCAATGCCATCGCAAGCGCCGCGCGGGCTTCGTCCAGCCGATTCAGCGCCATCAGGGTCAGCGCCTTGCCCGACAGCGCCGCGACATGGCGCGGCGATAGGGCAAGCGCCCTGTCCAGATCTTGCGCGGCAAGATCAAATTCCTGCCGGAGAAAGTAGACAAAAGCGCGCTGGTTATACCCTTCGGCATAATCGGGACAATAATCCACCAATCGATCAAACGTCGCGATTGCGCCAAGGAAATCGTAGGATTCGCGCATCGCCATGCCTTGTTCGAGCATCGCCTGGGCGATTTCGTCGGGCGCATCGGTCCAGAGTTCCCACATCTGGTCCGAAATGGCCCGCCCCTCGGATTGGGTCGTGGCTTGGGCCGCCTCGTCGAACAGCAGGGTCAACGCATCGGCATGGTCGGGTGCAGACGGGCATCCCGCCACCGCCGGGCCGGACAGCCCGACAAGGATCGGGATCAGGTAAGCTATCTTTTGCATGCGACTAAACTGACGCGTTTGCCAGGTGGATCAAGTCACAATATCGCCAACGTCCAGCCCGCCGGGTTCCTTGACCGCCTGCATCGCCACATAGGTCGAGGTGCCCGCCACATGCGGCAGAGTGGACACCTTTTCCGCAAGAACCGCACGATAGTCGCTCATGGATCGGGTGCGCACCTTCATGAGATAGTCAAAATTTCCAGCAATCATGTGCACCTGTTCGATCTCAGGAATTCGATTGACCGCTGCATTGAAGGCCGCCAGCGCCGCCTCGCGCGTGTCGGTCAGCCGCACTTCAACAAAGGCGACATGATCCAGCCCAAGCCGGATTGGATCAACCAACGCCCGATACCCGGTGATGTACCGCTCTGCCTCGAGCCGCCTCAACCGCGCCTGAGTCGGTGATTTTGACAAACCTATGCGCTGCGCAAGGTCAGTGACAGATATCCGACCGTCCCCGGACAAAACCTGAAGAATGCGCCGATCAAAGTCATCCAGCATATCATTTTGCATCGAGACACCCATCAATTTCAGCCATTTTGACCACTAAACACAGTTTTTCGGGAAATATGACCTGTTCAACAACGATATACTAGCCAAAATTCTGAATGCCGGAGCCGCGCCATGTCCCTTATCACCGACCTGCACGCCATCGACGCGCAAACCTATGCCGATCAATCCGACATCATCGCGCGCCTGATCCAAGAGGCAGATCTCTCGCCGCAGGCGCGCGCGAAAATCGTGACGCAGGCCGCCGATCTGGTCCGCGCGATCCGCTCGGAAACCGCCCCCGGCCTGATGGAAGTGTTCCTTGCCGAATACGGGCTGAGCACCGACGAAGGCATCGCCCTGATGTGCCTGGCCGAAGCTCTGTTGCGGGTGCCCGATGCCGACACGATGGACGCGCTGATCGAGGACAAGATCGCCACCTCGGATTGGGCACGCCATCTGGGGCACTCCTCCTCCCCTCTCGTGAATGCCTCAACCTGGGCGCTGATGCTGACGGGCAAGGTTCTGGATGACGATCACAAAGGTCCGGTTCAGCATCTGCGCGCCGCCGTCAAACGCCTCGGAGAGCCTGTAATTCGCAGCGCCGTGGCCCGCGCAATGAAGGAAATGGGCCGACAGTTCGTTCTGGGCGAAACCATCACATCGGCCATGACCCGCGCGGCTGGTATGGAAAAAAAGGGCTATACCTACAGCTACGACATGCTGGGTGAAGCGGCCCGCACCGAAGGCGACGCAAAGCGCTATCACCTGAGCTATTCCCGCGCCATCACGGCCATCGCCGAGGCCTGCACGGATGCGGATATCCGCAAAAATCCGGGCATTTCGGTCAAACTCTCGGCGCTGCACCCGCGCTATGAGGTCGCCCAGCGCGCGTCGGTGATGCAGGAACTGGTGCCGCGACTGCGCGCGCTGGCGTTGCTGGCAAAATCGGCGGGCATGGGGCTGAACATTGACGCCGAAGAAGCCGACCGACTGACCTTGTCGCTGGAAGTGATCGAAACCGTGCTGAGTGAACCGGCGTTGGCGGGCTGGGATGGCTTTGGTGTGGTGGTGCAGGCCTATGGCCCGCGCGCGGGGCTGGCGATTGAGGCGCTGTATGCCATGGCGGAACGGCATGACCGCAAGATCATGGTGCGGCTGGTCAAGGGGGCCTATTGGGACACCGAAATCAAACGGGCACAAGTTCTGGGAATGCCGGGGTTCCCGGTGTTCACCTCGAAGGCGGCGACAGATGTGTCCTATATCGCCAACGCGCGCAAACTTCTGGCCATGACCGATCGCATCTATCCGCAATTCGCCACCCATAATGCGCATACTGTGGCCGCCATTCTTCACATGGCCCCGGACAGGGAAACGTTCGAGTTTCAACGCCTGCACGGAATGGGCGAAACGCTGCACAACATTGTCAAAGCAGAGAATGCAACCCGCTGCCGTATCTATGCACCGGTGGGCGCGCACCGCGACCTGTTGGCCTATCTGGTGCGCCGTCTTCTGGAAAACGGGGCGAACAGCTCTTTTGTCAATCAGATCGTGGACGACGCTGTTGCCCCCGAAACCGTCGCCGCTGATCCGTTCGAGCATATCGACATTCCCGATCTGGCACCCGGCACCGATATGTTTCTGCCCGAACGGGTGAATTCGCACGGCACCGATCTGCGCAATCTGCCGATGCTGGCCGAAGTGGACACCGCGCGCGCGCCGTTCCGCGATCACATCTGGACCGCGGCCCCCATGATCGCCGGGTCCACCTCCCCCCTGCCCGCGCAGCCCGTTACCGACCCCGCGACCGGTGCCACCGTGGGCCACGTGTCCCCCGCAAGCCCCGCAGATATCGAAACGGCGATGGCCGATGCGGCCCCGTGGAACCAAGACGCCCGAACCCGCGCCGCCACTCTGAGCCGTGCCGCAGATCTTTACGAGGCGCATCTGGGCGAAATCTTTGCCGTTCTGGCCCGCGAGGCCGGCAAGACCCAACTCGATGCCGAAGCCGAACTGCGCGAAGCGGTTGATTTCCTGCGATATTATGCGGCACGCGCCGAAGACGAAACACAACCGGCGGGACTTTTCACCTGCATTTCGCCTTGGAACTTCCCGCTGGCGATCTTTACCGGGCAAATTGCCGCCGCGCTGGCCGCAGGCAACGCGGTTCTCGCCAAACCGGCGGAACAGACACCCCTGATCGCCGCGCGGGCGGTTGGCCTGCTGCATGCAGCAGGTGTTCCGGTATCGGCGCTGCAACTGCTTCCGGGGGCGGGCGACGTTGGCGCGGCACTAACCTCTGATCCGCGTATATCGGGCGTGGCCTTTACCGGTTCGACCGAGACCGCGTTGAAAATCCGCGCCAACATGGCACGTAACCTGAAGCCGGGTGCGCCGTTTATCGCGGAAACCGGCGGGCTGAACGCGATGATCGTGGACAGCACCGCTCTTCCTGAACAGGCGGTGCAGGCCATCGTGGAAAGCGCCTTCCAGTCCGCCGGTCAACGGTGTTCGGCGCTCCGCTGCCTCTATGTGCAGGAAGATATCGCCGAAGACCTGCTGACAATGCTTTCCGGCGCGATGGACGCACTGCGCCTCGGCAACCCATGGGATCTGGACACGGATGTCGGCCCCGTCATCGACGCGCAGGCGCAGGCGGGCATTGAGGAACACGTCGCCCGCGCCCGCGCCGAGGGCTGCATGATCCACGAATTGACGCGCCCGGCGGGCGGCACATTCACAGCGCCCGCGATGATCCGGGTGCAAGGCATTCAGGACCTTGACCGCGAAATTTTTGGCCCGATCCTGCATGTGGCCACCTTCCGGTCAGATCAGCTTGATGCGGTGATCGACGAAATCAATGAGACAGGTTATGGGCTGACCTTCGGGCTACAGACCCGTATCGACGACCGCGTGCAACACGTGACCGAACGGGTGCGGGCTGGCAATCTCTATGTCAACCGCAACCAGATTGGCGCAATTGTCGGATCGCAACCCTTTGGCGGCGAAGGATTGAGCGGCACCGGCCCCAAGGCGGGCGGGCCGAACTACCTCACGCGCTTCAAGGCACCGGCCCGCGAAACCGTTGAGGACACGTGGCCATCAGAGATGACCACCCTGCCTGCGCCTGTGGCAGGTGACATCGCGAAACGCCCAGCACCGGTTTCCCTGCCCGGTCCGACGGGGGAATCTAACCGCCTGTCGATGCACCCGCGCGCGGCTCTGCTGTGCCTTGGGCCGGGCAGGCAAGCGGCTGCGCATCAGTCGGCATTGGTCCGCGCCCTTGGCGGCACTGCGATCGAGGCCACGGGGCGCGCCGCACCCGCGCTTTTGCGCGACGCAGGCCCGATTGGCGGCGTGATCTGGTGGGGCGACACGGACACCGCGCGCGCATATGAAATCGCCCTGTCAGAACGCACAGGTCCGATTATCCCGCTGATCACCGGCGCACCGGACATCGCGCGGATCATGGGTGAACGCCACGTCTGCGTGGACACCACGGCGGCGGGCGGCAACGCCGCGCTCTTGGGTGCGATGGCTTAGGACCCTGTCACGGCCAGCCACAAGTCAGGAAAGGCCTTGGCCCAAAAGGGCGGCCTGAGCTGCGTGCCCCTTCCTAACTTGGGTCCGGAGCAATCTGCGGATTGCTCTGATCTCCGCCGTCACGACGTGGCCTAGCCACTTTCGGCCATACGGAGCAGGTGGGCATCAAGAGCTGACTGGAATCCGCGTGTCTTGAAAAGCTCTTTCAGGAACTTGTCGGCGATTTGATCTTTCTTCTCTTTCCCGGTCATCTGATTGGCAACCTTCTTGAGTGTCGATTTCGCATTCGATTTGCCCGACCCCTTCAAGTAGGATTGGAAAAAAAGGTAGAATTCGTTCACGGTGGTGCGCGCGAGATACTTGGTTGCACCGTCACTGAGCCGCAGAGTGCCGCCTTTCAACAGATAGTGGAAGTTCGCCTTCTGGATCTGGGGGGCCAGCCATTTGGACAAAGGGCCTTTGATCAAAAGCCCTTGCAAGGCAGCCCAACCGTAGGTCTTGAGCCCTTCCGCAATGCTTTTGTATCCCTTAATCTTGTTCCCGGCGAGGTATTTTCCCGCTGCGGATGTTATGTCCTTGATGCCCTTTGTCAGAATGCCCCCCGCAGCGGCCGCAGAGCCCGCGGCGACAAAACTGACCCAAACCGGTGCCGTCGCCAGCGTCAGGCCCGCCGCCCCCAGCAAAAGCGGCGTCAGGGCCGCAGCGGTCAGCGTGACCACCACGATCGGCAGGATGTGATCCATCGAGAATTTGGCCATCGACAGGTAAGTGCCCGCCCAGCTGGGTGAAACCACGGCGCGATAGTAATCCGATATGGATTTGACAAACAGCCCGATGGCACGGTCCGCTGCTTTGGTCAGAGCCTTGAGTTTCTTGAATTTGCCCGTCGCAATCGCCCGATCATAGGCATAATAGGCCTTTTTGGCCGCCATGAACGGCCCGCTTCCGGGCCATTTGATCCACTTGAAGGTCTCGACCAGCCATGACCCGAACCGCAATTCGCGACGGCTCTTGGCCAGACCGTAATACATGGCCTCGTATTTCGACAGGACCATATACATCGCCTTGCTTTTCTTGCGCAGGGCTTTGCCAAAATCGGCGCGGGCCTTCTTGATGGTTTCCGCCTCGGCTTCGGTCTTTTTCCAAAAGGCGTCAAACTTGGGAAACAGTGCCTTCCAGGTGGTGCCGCCCGGATCTATCACCTTGTCTGGCGTCTTCAATTTGGCGATGCTTCGCTGGGCGTCTTCGATGCCTTTCATCGTGGCCGGGTCGATCTTGCCGTTGATCGGAACACTGATGTCATTGGCGACCAGCATAATCTGAACGATGGTCACGTCTTCGCTGGTGTTCTTGACAGAAGCCCCCTGACTTTCGCGGGGATTGAGGCCAACTGGCGCAGAGAGTTTGGGCGTTGCCATGAATCTGATCTCTCAAAATATAATGTGTCGTCGGAAAAATAATGCCCAAATTTTACCCGGTTTTCGCTAATTTTCAACTGTTTTGGCCAAAAATTGGCCGGTATCGGGTCGGCTGCACAGTTCAGACGGGCCTTTCAGGGCGACGCGGGCGGCGTGGTTTTCGCTCTCCCGGCGGCTCGCAATCGCAGGTGGAGGCACGTCATCGGCGCGCGCGCACAGCCTCGGCAAACATCCCGCCCGGGCACAAAACCGCATCTCTGGCCGCGCGGCCAACCGGGCATTTTCCAAGGTTGAAACCGGCTTGGAACGTGGCGAGATGCCAGCACGCCATTTCATTGCCCGGATGTGTTCTGCACGGTGAACTTCTTCCAACTCATCAAAATCTTGGCCCAAACGGCTTGGGCCCGTTCTCGCCACCCATGACAACGCATCCGGACGTGTCTTGATGACCGGGATAGCAAGAACCAACCCAAATACCGCACGCAATCCACTTTCCGACCCGGGTGAACCGCGCTAGCTTGCCCGCATGTTTCCAATTCGCGATCACAACCCGTCCGGCCGCACGCCATATATCACCTACGCGCTGATCGTGGTGAATGTCGTGATTTTCTTCAGCTATGCAGGGCTTGATGATCACGCGATCAACGGGGTTTTCCGAGACTGGGCGATCATTCCGCGCAACATCAGCGGTGGAGGCGGCTGGGAAACGCTGATGTCGTCGATGTTCCTGCACGCAGGGATCGCCCATCTTGGCGGCAACATGCTGTTCCTTTGGATCTTTGGTGACAACCTCGAAGACAAGATGGGACACCGGCGGTTTCTGGTATTCTACCTGATGTGCGGTATTGCCGCCGGGCTGGCGCATGTTCTGGCCGCGCCCGGATCGGCAGTGCCGACAGTTGGCGCATCAGGTGCCATCGCCGGTGTCATGGGCGGCTACCTGCTGCTGTTTCCCAAGGCGCGGGTCGATATCCTGATCATCCTGATCGTGTTCTTCCGCATCTTTCCGATCCCGGCGTGGATCATGCTGTGTGTGTGGCTCGGATTGCAGTTTCTGGGTGGCATCGGGGCCGACCCCGATACCGGTGGCGTCGCCTACTGGGCGCATGCCGGGGGCTTTGTCGCTGGCTTCCTGCTGACCGTCCCGACGTGGCGCAGGCTGGGCGGCACCGCCTTTTGGAACCACACCCACGGCATTCCGCCACATCCCGAGGCGCAATACCGCTTTCGTGCCAGCCATATTCCAAAGGTGCGTAAATGACCCGGATCACCGCGACGTGCCACTGCGGCGCGGTTGAAATCGCAGCCGACCTTGTCGCCCCCTTGTCCGAGGCCAAACGCTGCAATTGTTCGTTTTGCAAGAGACGGCAGGCGGCGAATGTGTCTGCCGCGGCATCCAGCCTGCGCGTGCTGCGCGGAAACGATGTCTTGACGCTCTATCAATGGGGCACGGGAACGGCGCAGCACTATTTTTGCCGGATCTGCGGGATTTACACCCATCACCGACGCCGCACGCGGCCGGATGAATGTGGGATCAACATCGGCTGCATCGACGGGATAAACCCCGCCGATTTCGAGCCGATAGAAACAACAGACGGTATTGAACTGAAGCTTTAGATCAGCCTCGTATCACCTTGGCAAAACTGTCAAAAATGACTTCGTTCGCAGCCAGAACATCGCCGGTTTCCAGCAAATCGTCGCGTCCCGAAATCGGCTGGACCATGCCACCCGCTTCGCGCAGGATGATCACCCCGGCGGCGATATCCCAAATATTGAGACGCCGTTCCCAGAAACCTTCGTAGCGGCCCGCCGCCACATAAGCCAGATCAAGCGCCGCCGATCCCCACCGCCGCACACCGGCACAGACCGGCATAAGTCGGCCCAGATCCTTGAGCGTTTCCGGCAAATCCGCGCGCCCGCCAAAAGGCACGCCGGTGGCAAAGATGCTTTCGATCATTGTCCGCCGTCCCGACACCCGCAACCGGGTGTCATTCATCCACGCGCCCTGCCCTTTTTCGGCAAAGAACATCTCGTCCTTGGCCGCATCATAGACCACACCGGCCACGATCTGGCCCTTGTGTTCCAGCGCGACGGAAATCGCCCAATGCGGCAGCCCGTGCAAGAAATTCGTGGTCCCGTCCAGCGGGTCGACGATCCAGCGGCGTGTGGGATCTTCGCCCTCTTCCTCGCCCCCTTCTTCGGCCAGCCAACCATAGGTCGGGCGTGCGTCGCGCAATTCCTGCTTGAGTATCGCTTCGGCGGCAAGGTCCGCCTTGGAGACAAAATCCCCCGCGCCCTTCATCGACACCTGGAGGTTCTCCACCTCGCGGAAATCCTTCACGAGAGATCGCCCCGCCTTGCGGGCGGCTTTGATCATGATGTTGAGGTTTGCGCTGCCAATCATCGTCCGGCTCCTGTTGATCAGGCCGCGCGTATACGCGCCCTGCCCGCAATTGCCAAGGGAGAAGACACCCGCGCCGCCGCGTCACCCGCGCGCGCCCCTTGCCAAGCGCCCAAAGCACCGGCAACCCTGTGCCCAAGATCAAAACAAATGGGAGACAAATAGATGAGCATGATGAAACGCGTGGCCTTGGCCCGCCGCCCGCAGGGCGAACCGGTTGATGAGGATTTCAGCATCGAAGAGAACGCGATGCCCGAACCCGGACCGGGCGAAGTTCTGGTCGAGGTGCTCTATCTGTCACTGGACCCGTATATGCGCGGGCGTATGGATGACGCGGCCTCCTATGCCAACCCGGTGCCAATCGGCGGCACCATGGAAGGCGGCGCCGTGGGCCGGGTGATCACATCAAACGATCCGTCGTTGACCGAAGGCGATCATGTTTTCGGCATGTTCGGCTGGGCCAGCCACGGGGTTCAGCCTGCCAATATGCTGCGCAAGCTGGATGCGTCGGTGCCTTTGTCCACCGCGCTTGGCGTGCTGGGCATGCCCGGCTTTACCGGCTGGCACGGGCTGATGGAATATGGCCGCCCGAAGGCTGGCGAAACACTGGTGGTCGCCGCGGCCACAGGCCCGGTGGGATCCATGGTGGGACAGTTGGCCAAGGCCGCGGGCCTGCGCGTGATCGGAATCGCCGGCGGCCCCGACAAATGCGCGATGGCTTGCGAGACCTTCGGGTTCGACGCCTGCCTTGATCACCGCGCCTACGACGATGCATCAGCCCTGCGCGCGGCGATCGCCGCAGAAACCCCCGACGGTATCGACATCTATTTCGAAAACGTCGGCGGCATGGTGCTCGAGGCGGTTCTGCCTTTGATGAACGTGGGCGGACGCATTCCCGTTTGCGGTATGATCAGCTGGTATAACGCGGGCGCGTTGGGCGCCGGGGCAAGCGCCGCTCTGCCTGGGCCCAAGCTGTGGCGGACCATCCTTGTCAACCGTCTGGCGGTGACGGGCTTTATCATTTCGGACCACTGGGCACGCTATCCCGAGTTTCTCGGGGCGGTTGCTCCCGAAGTTGTGGCCGGGCGCATCGCTTATGTGGAAGACATCGCCGAAGGGCTGGAAACCGCTCCACGCGCCTTTATGGGGCTGCTCAAAGGCAAAAACGTCGGCAAACAGATCGTCAAGATCGCCTGATCTCAAATATGGGCTTTGGGTGGGCAGTGTTGCCCGCCCAACCAAGGCCGGTGCCCCCGGTGGGGGCGCGGCCCCTCATGCCGCCTGCAGCTTGCGGGCCTCACTTCGGGCCAATGCAACTAGTTTTTGCACGAAGGGTTTTTCCAGATCGTCGCTGCGCACTGCCGCATAGAGACGCCGGGTGATTCCCTCGGCGGTCAGGGGGCGGGTGATATAGTCCGAACTGTATTTCACCTCGCGGACGACCCAGTCGGGCAACACTGATACACCGCGATTGGACGCCACCAATAGCAGGATAACCGCCGTCAGTTCGACCTGCCGGATCGCAGCAGGTTCGACCTTGGCCGGGCTGAGCAGCTGGTTGAAAATATCCAGTCGCGATCGTTCCACGGGATAGGTTATCAGCGTCTGTCCCCGAAAATCCTCGGCATCCACAAACGGTTTGGCCGCGAGCGGATGGATCGCGGCTGCGACAAAGACCGGCGCATAATCGAACAGTTCGACAAACTCGACCCCCGGCAAATCCTCGGGATCCGACGACACGACAAGATCGACCTCTTCCTTGAGAAGGGCGGGCAGCGCGTCAAAGGCCAGACCGGCGCGGATATCGACATCCACATCCGGCCAGCTCTTGCGGAAATTCTCAAGCACCGGGAACAACCATTCAAAACAGGCATGGCATTCGATGGCGATGTGCATCCGGCCGGTTTTGCCATCCCGCAAGTTGGAAAATTCCTCTTGCAAGGCTTCCAACTGCGGCAACACCTGTTCGGCCAGCCGCAGCAGGCGCATTCCCGCAGGAGACAGCTTCATCGGCTTGGATCGGCGGACGAACAGTTCAACACCGGCCTGTTCTTCCAGCCCCTTGACCTGATGCGACAACGCACTCTGGGTTATGTGCAGGACATCCGCCGCACGGGCCAACCCGCCTGCATCGTGAATGGCCTTGATGGTGCGAAGATGACGAAACTCGATATGCAACCTATTGTCTCACTCATATAGTTCTTGAGTATTATGAAATTGTCTCACATTGCTGCATGTGCAACAAGAGCGAAACAAAGAAAGAGGTTTCACAATGTCCGCACCCAAGGTTTCGTTCGAGTTTTTCCCGCCGCAGAACCTTGAAGGGTCGTTTCGGCTTTGGGATACGGTGCAGACATTGGCCCCGCTTGATCCGCGCTTTGTGTCCGTTACCTACGGAGCGGGCGGCACGACGCGCGATCTGACCCGGGATGCGGTGGCGACGCTGCACAAGTCGTCCGGCCTGCCAGTGGCCGCACACCTGACTTGCGTGAACGCCACCCGGGCAGAAACCCTTGCCATTGCCGACAGCTTTGCCGCCGCCGGTGTCACCGATATCGTGGCCCTGCGCGGCGACCCACCCAAGGGAGAAGGCCGGTTCACCCCCCACCCCGACGGGTTTGCCAATTCCTGTGAACTGATCGAGGCTTTGGCCCAGACCGGAAAATTTGCGATCCGCGTCGGTGCCTATCCCGATATCCACCCCGAGGCCGCGAGTGGTCAGGCAGATATCGACTGGCTCAAGCGCAAGATCGACGCCGGTGCGACAGAGGCGTTGACCCAGTTCTTTTTCGAGGCCGAGACGTTTTTCCGGTTCCGCGACGCCTGTGAAAAGGCGGGCATCGACGCGCCGATCGTCCCCGGCATTCTTCCCATCGAGAACTGGAAAGGCGCGCGCAATTTTGCCCGCCGCTGCGGCACGACCATTCCTGCGTGGGTGGAGGATGCGTTTGACAAGGCCGTGCGCGACGGGCGCGAAGACCTGCTGGCCACCGCCCTGTGCGCGGAATTGTGTTCCGAGCTGATGGACGGGGGCGTGGACAGCCTGCATTTCTATACGCTCAACCGTCCCGAACTGACCCGCGACGTGTGCCATGCTTTGGGCGTTTTGCCGCGCGTCCAGTTGGAGAACGTCGCCTGAACGACATTTGGGATTGTGGAGGCCCGTTCCGGGCCACACGATTATCTGGCTGGTTTTCCCGTGGAAAACCAGCGGTGCCTCCGGCGGGGGTATTTGGAACGAGAAAGACGCCTTACCCTTTGGGAAATTGCGCCGGGCGATCCAGAACGGATGGATGATGCCGTTCGGAAGCGTCGCGCCCGGTTTTCCGGCGACGCCGGGCGAGGAAAAGTTTACCCAATCCGCGCCATGTTCCAACGGATGGCGCGTGGGCATCGCGGGGAAAGCTGTCCTGCCAGCCAACCGGCAACGGCAAGCCGCACTCGACAGCCCGTTCAAGCATCCAGACCAGCGGGATATTGGCCAATGGGCGGGCTTGGTCAAAGCCGCCCAACTGCCCCCCGACATCGCCGTGGCTGCCGCGGAACCAGACCTGTTCGACCCGTTGTTCTGTCGCACTGCCGCGCCACAGCACCGGCGCATAGGCGACACGCGTTTCGTCAAGGGCCAGCGCCTGGAAGGCGTTGCGCACGCAGCCCCCGGGGTGCGGGTTGTGGAATTTGTGGGCATTTTCCGTCAGCCGCCAGAACAATGGCAAGCGCAGGCCCAGCGCCTTGACCGTATCCCAGACACCGACCATTTCAATCGCCATCTCCGCGTGGCAGAAGGCGCGGGCGAAATCGCGGGCGTAAGGCCCGCCGGGATCGGTGCGGTAATGCCGATAGGCCAAGAGGATGTTGCGTTCGGTCGCGTGTTCCGCTTGCAGAAGGCCGACCCGGTCGATCACGCCGCCAAGTGAGCGGACCGCAAAAGCGCCGCGCGAGTACCCCATGAGGATCACCCGGTCACCGTGGCGATACCGCGAGGCCAACCAGCCATAGGCGCGCATGATCTGTCGGTTCAGCCCGCGCCCCATGGCAATATCCGCCGTCGCGCGCCAGGATGACCATTGCAGGCCGGCTTCGTAGTAGACCGATACATCGGAGCCGCACTGCCGCGCCAGCTTGAACAACGCGCCCGCGTTTGTCTCGTGCCCCGGATCCAGCGACGACAGCGTTCCGTCGAGGATGACAAGATGAATCTGGGGCCCGCGCACGCGGACCGGATCGGTCTGGTCCGCGCGCAGCCGTCGCCCGAACCAGCCGAGGACGGTATCACTCAGCCGCGACAGCATGCTCCGCCAACAACGACCACACCCGAAGCGGGGTAAAGGGCATATCCGCCTGACGCACGCCATGATCCCACAGCGCGTCCTGCACCGCGTTGGCCACCGCCGCCATGGATCCCACCGTCCCGGCCTCGCCACAGCCTTTCATGCCCATCGGATTTGCCGTCGAGGGCACAGGTTCAGATGTGAAGCCGATCATCGGCACATCAGCCGCCCGCGGTATCGCATAATCCATGAAGCTGGCTGACAAGAGCTGCCCATCCGCGTCATAGACCACGTGTTCGGTGATCGCCTGACCAATGCCCTGAACCACCCCCCCGTGCACTTGACCTTTGGCAAGCATCGGATTGATAAGATTACCGAAATCATCAACCACGGTATAGCGGTCCACGCGTGTCACACCGGTTGCGGGATCAATGACAACCTCGGCCAGATGCGCACCGTTGGGAAAGGATCGCGCCGGAAGGGTCGCGCGCGCCTCATGGGTCAGAAGATCTGTGCGACCGGCAGCGCGGGCCATTTCGGCGGCCTCAAGGAAGGTGGGCGTCAGGTTCGACCCGGACGCGCGGAATGTCTCATCATCGAACTCAAGGTCCTCTGGGCTGACCCCCATTTGTTCCGCAAGGAAAGGGCGGAACGCGTCAATCATCACCGATACCGTCGCCAGTGTCGCGTTGGTCTGCACGGTGACGGACCGCGAGCCACCTGTTCCGCCCCCCTTGGCGATGCGATCACTGTCGCCTTGCACGACCTGGATCCGATCGGCCGGAATGCCTGTCTGATCGGACAGGAATTTGGCATAGACGGTTTCGTGTCCCTGCCCGTTGGATTGCGTACCAACATAGATGGTGGCGGTGCCGTCATCTTCAAAAACAACCTTGGCCCCTTCGGACGGATCGCCAAGAATGCTTTCGATATAGTAGCACAACCCCTGCCCGCGCAGCAGGCCGCGGGCCGCATCCGCCGCTTTGCGCGCGGCGAAGCCGGCGCAATCGGCCTCGGTGCCCAAACGGGTCAGGACGCGCTGGAAATCGCCCACGTCATAGGTCTCGCCAGTTGGGGTGGCATAGGGGAAACGATCCGTGGGTATAAAATTACGGCGGCGCAGTTCCCAGGGATCAATGCCAAGATCCCGCGCGGCGCGGTCCATGGCCCGTTCCAGCACATAGATCGCCTCGGGCCGGCCAGCGCCACGATAGGCATCCACCTGAACCGTGTTCGTGTAATATCCCTCGACCTGAAGCCACGTGGCAGGAATGTCGTAAACCCCAGTCAATACACGGCTGAACAGCTGGGTCTGGATCGGTTGACCGAATTGCGAGTTATAGGCCCCCAGATTGCACCGCGTACTGACGCGATAGCCGGTGATACGGTAGTCTGCATCAAAGGCAAGCTCCGCCTGCGAGATCAGATCGCGGCCACCATTATCGCTCAGCATCGCTTCTGAGCGGTCAGACATCCATCGCACCGCACGGCCCAAAACGCGGGCGGCGTGGAACACGGCGTAATACTCGGGGTATGCCATGGATTTCATCCCGAAGCCGCCGCCGATATCGGGATTGGTCACGCGGATCGCCTCGGGGTCAAGATCGAACGCCTTGGCAAGCTTGTCCTTCATGTGCCACACGCCCTGACCGGTAAAAGCCAGATGCCAGCGATCACCTTCCGGCTCGGCATAACACCCGCGCGGTTCCATGGAATTGGCAATGACCCGGTTATCCGCGATCTCGAGTGAGATATGATGTGCGGCATTTGCAAAAGCGGCTTGCGTTGCCTCTTGATCGCCGATCCCCCAGTCAAAGGCACGGTTGTCTGGAGCAAGATCGTGAAGGGTGGGGACGCCGGGGGCCAGATCGAGTTTGGCTTCGCGCTCGTCATACTCAAACACGATAAGTTCGGCGGCATCGCGCCCCTGCTCGGGGGTTTCCGCAATGATTACAGCCACGGGTTCGCCCACATAACGCACCCGGCCATCGGCCAGAACCGGTCGACGCGGTGCTGCCCCGTTGGAACCATCACGGTTCTTGACAACGGCACCGGGGATCGCGGTGTCGATACCGGCGGCCTGCAAATCCGCTTCGCAGAGGACAAGATGCACACCCGGTGCCGCGCGGGCATCGTCCAGATCAAGCGAGACGATATCGGCATGCGCCACAGGACTGCGGAACACGACGGCAAACAGCGCCCCCTCGGGCGCGATATCATCCACGTAACGGCCCTGCCCGGTCAGAAAGCGGAGATCTTCCACGCGGAGTACCGACTGGCTTTTCCCGAATTTTTCCATGGTGTTCGTCCTCTTGTACCTGTGCACTGCACAGTAGTGGGCGATCCACCATTGTCCAGACCCGCCGGGACCTCCGGAAAACCGCAAACAAACGGCGCGGTCCCTTCGGGCCCGCATTTTTCCCGAGCGCGCTGGCGCGCGCGGATTGGGTATTTGAAACGAGAAAGAAGCTGCAAACCAAATATTAACCTTAACGCGCCAGATTGGAGGCGCGGTACAGGCTGGGGAGCCGATGACCGCACGAGGAAGAAGCCGCCCCCTTCCCTCCGTAGCACCGCCGAAGGTGCGGCCGGCGGCGGGTTGGGGGCGCTTCGGCTCTGCTTCTTTCTCGTTTCAAATACCCAAATCCCACGTTGGCCATTATGGACAGAGGGTCATGGTGTTGCCGATACCGCCAAGAAATGCGCGCCCCCGCCTTCCCCTTGGGCGCGGATTTCGCTAAGGGGAGCGGCGGATAGACAGGGATATCATGGCCATGGAAAAGACCTTTGACGCGCGCCAAGCCGAAGCGCGCATTTCCGCCGCGTGGGAAGAGGCCGGTGCGTTTCGTGCCGGAGCCAATGCCAAGCCGGGCAAGGATGCGTTTTGTGTGATGATCCCGCCGCCCAATGTGACGGGAAGCCTGCACATGGGTCACGCGTTCAACAATACGCTTCAGGACATCCTGGTGCGTTGGCACCGGATGCGCGGCTTCGACACGCTTTGGCAGCCTGGCACCGATCACGCCGGCATCGCCACGCAGATGGTGGTCGAGCGTGAACTGACCAAGACCAACCGCCGCCGCACCGATTTCTCCCGGACCGAGTTCCTCGATCTGGTCTGGGAGCAGAAGAAGAAATCGCGCGGCAACATCCGCGGCCAGCTCGAACGGCTCGGTGCCTCCTGCGACTGGTCGCGCGAGGCCTTCACCATGTCCGGCGCGCCGGGCGATCCCGGCGACACCCCCGGCGGGCAGAACTTCCACGACGCGGTGATCAAGGTCTTTGTCGACATGTACAACAAGGGCCTGATCTACCGCGGCAAGCGGCTGGTGAACTGGGACCCGCATTTCGAAACCGCGATCTCCGATCTTGAGGTCGAGAACATCGAAGTTGACGGCCACATGTGGCACTTCAAATACCCGCTGGCGGGCGGCGCGACCTATACCTACGTCGAGAAGGACGAGGACGGAAACGTCGTGCTTGAGGAAGAGCGCGATTATATCTCGATCGCGACGACACGACCGGAAACCATGTTGGGCGACGGTGCGGTTGCGGTGCATCCGTCAGATGAACGTTATGCGCCAATCATCGGAAAACTTTGTGAAATTCCCGTGGGGCCCAAGGAAAGCCGCCGCCTGATCCCGATCATCGTGGATGATTATCCCGATCCTGAATTCGGGTCTGGCGCGGTCAAGATCACCGGCGCGCATGATTTCAACGACTATGGCGTTGCCAAGCGTGGCGGCATCCCGTGCTACCGCCTGATGGACACACGCGGGCAGATGCGCGCCGACGGTGCGCCCTATGCCGAAGCGGCGGAGATCGCGCTTGCCGTGGCGCGCGGGGAGCGCAGCCTGTCCGAGGCTGAAACCGACGCGATCAACCTGGTGCCCGACCACCTGCGCGGGCTTGACCGCTTTGACGCCCGCACCCGGGTGATAGAAGAGATCACCGCAGAGGGGTTGGCGGTGATGACACGGGCGGATGATGCGTGTCTGGGAAAGGCTGCTCTCAAGCCAGATGCCGAAGGCGCGGAGGCGTCTGTGCCTCTGGTTGAGGCCAAGAAGATCATGCAGCCGTTTGGCGACCGGTCCAAGGTTGTCATCGAACCGATGCTGACGGACCAGTGGTTCGTGGATACCGCCAAGATCGTTGGCCCGGCGCTGGATGTGGTGCGCGATGGCACGGTCAAGATCATCCCCGAAAGCGGCGAGAAGACCTATTACCATTGGCTGGAAAACATCGAGCCTTGGTGCATCTCCCGCCAGCTTTGGTGGGGGCATCAGATCCCGGTTTGGTTCGATGCCGATGGCAACCAGTATTGCGCGCCGACAGAGGCCGAAGCGCAGGAAATGGCCGGGGCCGGTGTCGCCTTGACCCGCGACCCCGACGTTCTGGATACGTGGTTTTCCTCGGGTCTCTGGCCCATCGGCACTTTAGGATGGCCTGACAACACACCGGAATTGCAAAGATATTTCCCCACATCGGTCTTGATGACCGGTCAGGATATCCTGTTCTTCTGGGTCGCACGCATGATGATGATGCAGCTTGCCGTGGTCGATCAGATCCCGTTCCACACGGTGTATCTGCACGGGCTGGTGCGCGATGCGAAGGGCAAGAAGATGTCCAAGAGCCTTGGCAATGTCATCGACCCGCTGGAGATCATCGACGAATTCGGCGCGGATGCGCTGCGGTTTTCCTCGGCGGCGATGGCGGCTCTGGGCGGGGTTCTGAAGCTTGATACCCAACGGATCGCCGGCTACCGCAACTTTGGCACCAAACTGTGGAACGCCTGCCGCTTTGCGGAAATGAACGGCGTTTGGGACGGGCATGAAACCCGGACCGCCGTGCCTGAGGCAACCGCAACGGTCAATCGCTGGATCATCGGGGAAACCGGCCGCGTGCGCGCCACTGTGGATGCCGCCCTTGCTGAATACCGCTTCAACGATGCGGCAATGGCGCTTTATGCCTTTGTCTGGGGCAAGGTTTGCGACTGGTATATCGAATTCTCCAAGCCGCTTCTGGCCGAAAATGCAGCCGAGCGCGCCGAGACACAGGCCATCACCGCCTGGGTTCTGGATCAATGCATGATCCTGCTGCACCCGATGATGCCGTTCATCACAGAGGAACTGTGGAGCCAGACCGGCACCCGCGCCAAGTTGCTGGTGCATGGCGACTGGCCCGAATACGGCGCAGAGATTGCGGATTCGGCGGCGGATGACGAAATGGGCTGGATCATCGGTCTGATCGAACAGGTGCGGTCGGTGCGTGCGCAAATGCACGTGCCCGCGGGTGCCTATGTGCCGCTTCAGGTGATCGGGCTGGAAGAGTCCCGCCGCGCCGCATGGGATCGCAATGAGACGCTGGTCAAACGACTGGCCCGGATCGGTGATCTGATCCCCGTTGACGCCTTTGACAAGGGCACGGCCGCAATCGGCATCGACGGCGGCACTTTCGGGTTGCCATTGGCAGGCATCATCGACATCCCAGAGGAAAAGGCCCGTCTGGAAAAGACGCTGGGCAAGCTGGCCAAGGAAATCGGAGGGATGCGCGGACGTCTGTCCAATCCGAAATTCGCCGCCAGCGCCCCCGAAGAGGTGGTCGCCGAAACCCGCGCCAATCTTGCCGCCCGCGAGGCTGAGGAAGCCAAGCTGAAAGAAGCGGTCGCACGGCTGTCCGAACTGGGCTGATCAACACCGGGCCGGGCGCGACAACAACCGCGCCCGGTGCCCTGCCACCACCGGGTGGCGGACCTGTTTATGTTCACGCCCTCTGCGCACCATTGACGCCCGCCCGAGTTTTCGACACGCTCACCGACCACAGCGTTTGGGAGGGCGCATTCATGCAATTGACATCCATCATCAGACGGGCCGCGCAAGTAAACCCGACCGGCATTGCCACAATCCAGGGCGATCGCCAACAAACCTGGGCGCAATTCGTTGATAGGGTTTCGCGCCTTGCCGGGGCGTTGCGTGGTCTGGGCGTCGGACCGGGTGACAGGGTGGCCCTGCTATCTCTGAATTCCGACCGGTATCTGGAATATTACTATGCGGTCGTCTGGGCGGGCGGTGCCATGATGCCAATGAACGTCCGCTGGGCCCCACCCGAAAGCGCCTATGCACTGAATGATGCCGGGGCACGCATTCTGATGGTGGACGACGCCTTTGCCCCCGCCGTGCCTGCGATCACCGCCGAGGCCAAGGGCGTCGAAACGCTGATCTTTTGCGGCGACGGCGATACCCCCGACGGGATGCTGAACTACGAAACCCTCGTGGCAGAGGCGGCCCCCGCCCCGGACGCCAACCGGTCCGGGGACGATCTTGCAGGCGTGTTTTATACCGGAGGCACCACCGGTTTCCCCAAGGGCGTGATGTTGTCCCACACCAACCTGTTTGTCGGCGGCATCTCGAACTGCGATGCGCTCTATCTCAAGGAGGGCGCGATCTATCTGCATGTGGCCCCGATGTTCCACATCGCCGACCTGATCTTCTTTACCGCTGTGTCATTTGTGGCCGGAACCCATGTGGTCGTCCCCCGCTTCACCCCCGAAGACACGCTGGCCGCGATCGAGGCCCACAAGGTAACCCATGTTCTGCTCGTGCCGGTCATGCTGCAGATGGTGCTTCAATCCCCTCAGCTGGCAGACTGCAACGCCGACAGCCTGCAATACATCGGCTATGGTGCATCCCCCATCACCGAGGCTGTTCTCGCGCAAGCGTTCAAAGCCTTTCCCAAGACCCAGTTCCTGCAAGCCTACGGGCAAACCGAACTGGCCCCAGTGGCGACCATTCTCGACACCCGTTATCACACCTTTGACGGCCCCCATGCGGGCAAGCTGCGCTCGGCCGGGCAAGCAACCCGCATTTGCGAAGTGCGCATCGTCGGCGCGGACGGCACCGAAGTGCCGCGCGGCGAGGTCGGAGAGATTACCGTCAGCGGCCCGGTCACGATGCTGGGCTACTGGAACAAACCGGATATCACCGCAAAGACCAAGAAAGACGGCTGGGTCTATACCGGGGATGCGGGATATATGGACGACGAGGGCTTTGTCTTTCTCGTGGACCGCCTCAAGGACATGATCGTTTCAGGGGGCGAAAACGTCTACTCGACCGAGGTCGAGAACGCTCTTGCCCGCCACCCCGCGGTGGCTACAAGCGCGGTGATCGGTATCCCGTCCGATCAATGGGGCGAAGCGGTGCATGCCATCGTCATCCTCAACGACGGTATGACCGCCAGCGAGGAAGAACTGAAAGCGCATTGTCACGATCTGATCGCGGGGTACAAATGCCCCCGGTCAATCAGCTTCCGCACCGACCCCATGCCCTTGTCCGGGGCAAACAAGGTGCTCAAGACGGAATTGCGCAAACCTTTCTGGGACGGGCACGACCGCGCGATAAACTAGGCGTGGTTACTTGAACACCGGCGCGCGCCCGGCCATCTGGGCCGCAATCACTTCCATTTGATCGGGCCGCCCGACAAGGGCGGCCTGCTCGCGGCTTTCCTCATGCAAAACCTCGGCAGAAGACGCCGGGCCTTCGGCAACAGCGATCAAACGCTTGGCGGCCCGAACCGCCGACGGACTCTTGCCTGCAATGGTCATCGCCAAAGCCCGCGCCTCGGCCAAGGGATCCTCGGCAAGCGACGTGACAAGCCCCCAGTCCAGAGCCTGGCTCCCGTCGATCTCCTGCGCGGTATACGTCAGCTGCCGCAACACATCAGAACGCAGCAAGTGCGGCAGTAAAACCATCCCGCCCATGTCCGGAACAAGGCCCCACTTCATCTCCATGATCGCAAGACGGGTATCCGGCGCAGCGATGCGAATATCCGCCCCCGCAGCAATCTGAAGCCCTGCTCCGAAACACACACCATGCAGCGCAGCAATGACTGGAACAGGCACCTTGCGCCAGATCAGCGCGACTTCCTGCCAACGGTTCGCCTCACCATGGGTGCGCGGCATGATCATCGCTTCGGGGTCCGTGCCGGCCATCGCGGCAAAGCTCTGAACGTCAAGACCGGCGCAAAACGCCCGCCCTTCCCCCGACAAGACCACCGCCCGCGCATCCGACGCCGCAACCTCTTCACCCGCGGCGATCAGCTGGACAATCAAATCCGGATCCACAGCATTCATCTTGTCCCCACGGGTCAAGGTCACGTGGGCGATGTTGTCGGAATATGTAAGGCGGACGCGATCCATGAGGCTCTCCCTTTTTTCAACGCTCTCACAGTGATCGCAAACGCCAACCGCTGCCAGCAAAACGTTGGGGCAGTTTGTCCAAGACGGCGACAAGGCGCGCCGCCGCCCCAAACATGTCCCGCAAGAGGCGTCACGATCCTTCGAACTTGGCGGGCCGCTGCTTCTTTCTCGTTTCAAATACCCCCGCCGGAGGCGCACCGCGACGCGCGAAGCGCGGCGCCCGGCGCCGCGTTATTGTGATCGCGGCGGCAGATCCGTTGCCGGGATCCGGGCAAAATGCGGACTATCGAGAGTTGTGATATGCAACAGGTCTCCCACCATGCTGGCCCCCGTGGTCAGCCCGATCCGGCCCGTGGCATCCCGCAGGTATCGCAGAATACGACCCGACCCGTCGATCTGGATCACCTGCCCTTCGGCCACAGGGGCCGGCCGGACGGAAGGGCCCAGCCGCCACACGATGCGGCGCAGGAAAGGGTAGGCCATCAGCGCTTCGGCGGCGACGCGGGGGCTCGCCAAAGCCACCCAGTATGTGCCATCACCCACCGGCTCAATGTTATCGGGGTATCCCGGCAGGCTGTCCACCAGCACCTCGGTCTGGCCTTTCCGGTCTCCTTGCAGCCAGACGCGGTGCAACCGAGCCCGACCGGTTTCGGCCACGATCAGGAAATCTTCCTCCGGCGACAGCGCCACGCCATTGGTATAGACAAACCCTGTCGCGACACGCTCGACCGCGCCCGATGGCGTGACGCGGGCGACGTAACCGGTATCGGACTGTTCCCAAATCGTCATCACCGATGTGGGCTTGGTGCCGCCCAGAGTGCGGGGATCAAAACGGTCGCTGGAATTGCTGAAATAGACCGTTCCATCGCGCGCCACGTCGAGTTGGTTTGCGTAAACGATCTGCGCCCCGTCAATCCGGTCAGCCAGCACTTGCGCGCCCTGCCCCGGCTGCCACCGCAGGATACCGCGAAAGCTGTCGGCGATATAGAGCGCCCCGTCCGGCCCCGCATCAAGGCCCAAAGGCCTGCCCCCAAGTTCCTCGACCAGACGCGGCCCTTCGTCCCCATCGATACGGTAAAGGCCCCCGCCAAGGACCGTGGTATAGACCCGCCCATCGGCAAAGGCCGCGATGTCCTCGGGTCCGATGGCTCCTCCGGGCATCGCGACCAGTTCCGCACCGCTGAGCGCGTCGTTGGGGGCAAGAATGCCCTGCGCGGCGGGGGGCGGCGTGACTGCGGCAGCGCGGGGATCCAGCGGGATCGGCCAGAACAGGATGTAGGCAAGGCCAAGCCCGGCCAGAGCGAGTGCAACACGACGCATGACATTCTCCCGATTGTTCCGGACACTGTGCCCGCCGGGCTTGGGTTCGGCAAGGCTTGCGATACCTAACGCGCATCGGCTATCAGCGGGGCATGACAGCACCCCGTTACACCCCGCTTGCCGCCCAGTTGCCTTCCGCCGTGCCTTTCGTTGGCCCCGAAACGCAGGAACGTCAGCGCGGTGCGCCATTCACGGCGCGCCTTGGTGCCAATGAAAATGTCTTTGGGCCATCGCCGCGCGCCGTGGCCGCGATGCAGACCGAGGCCGCCGAGGCTTGGAAATACGGAGATGCCGAGAATTTCCAGCTGCGCACCGAACTCGCCGCACGGCATGGCTGCGATATCGGCAATATCGTTGTCGGCGAAGGCATTGACGGGCTGTTGGGATATCTGGTGCGGCTGATGGTGGCAGACGGCGATGCCGTGGTGACGTCCGACGGGGCCTATCCCACGTTCAACTATCACGTGGCCGGGTTCGGCGGGGTCTTGCACAAGGTGCCTTTCCGCGACGATCACGAAGACCCTGCGGCGCTTTTTGCACGTGCGGCCGAGGTGAACGCCAAGCTCGTTTATCTTTCGAACCCCGACAATCCGATGGGCACCTGGCACAGCGGTGCCGAGATCGAGGCCGCGATGGCGTCGCTTCCCTCAGACAGTTTGCTGGTCCTGGACGAGGCCTATGTGGAATGCGCCCCCGATGGCACCGCGGTCACCCTGCCTGCGGATGATCCACGCCTGATCCGTATGCGCACGTTTTCCAAGGTTTACGGTCTGGCGGGCTTGCGCGTCGGCTATGCGCTGGCGGCCCCCGAGCTGATCACCGCCTTCAACAAGGTGCGCAACCATTTCGGCATGGGACGCGTGGCGCAGGCCGGGGCGCTGGCGGCGCTGCATGATGATGCGTGGCTGGCCCATGTGCAGGGTGAAATCCGCACCGCGCGCGATACAATTTCCGCGATTGCGCAGGACAACGGGCTGACCCCGCTGCCATCGGCTGCGAATTTCGTGGCGATTGATTGCGGCGGCGATGGCGATTTCGCCCGCGACGTGCTCGCCGAGCTGGTCGGGCGGGGCGTGTTCGTGCGGATGCCGTTTGTTGCACCGCAGGACCGGTGCATCCGCGTCAGCTGTGGACGGGCGCAAGACCTCGATGCCTTTGCGGCGGCGCTGCCTCTGGCTCTTGCGGCAGCGCGGTCGAAGGCTGTGGCCCCGGCAGGCTGAAGAGGGGTTTCGCGCGGCCTCCCGCAGGGCCGATCACGGGGACGTGATCTGACATCCCGCACACCTGCGCTATTCTGTCGCAGAGGGCGGGATGTGTGCAGGAGACAGCCATGAACAACAGTCCAACCGGGTCGGCCCCCGACTATACCAATGCCGCATTGATCATGCTGGGCGTGAACATGGTGTGGATATTCACATTACTTTGGGCGCTTTACGGATTTGTTCTGGTCCTGGTGCTGGCACTGGCGATCAATCACCTTGTCGAACGCTTTGCGCAGACGCGCGGCGCTGTTACGGTGTTCGGTTTTGTCACGGATCGCCGCACACGCCGTTGAAACACGGCACCGCGACAATCCGGTGACAGGCACCTTGCACGGCAATCGTCAGGCCTTCTGCGCGATGACCCGTGCAGCCGCTTCCAGAGCACCTGTGCCATGCGGAATGTCCAATGCTGTCAGACCCGCCTGAACCCCACCGAGCAGGCCCATGATCATGTGGCCGTTCACATGCCCCATGTGACCAAACCGAAAGAACCCGTCGCCCTTGGGATCGCCGTCTTCTGACATGCCAAGGCCAATTCCCAGCGTCAGGCCAAGCTGGCTTTCGACCCAGCGGCGCAATTGCGTGCCCAGCGGCGCGCCCAGACGCAGCGCGGTCACCGCATGCGACCGATGCGCGGGATCGGCCACGTTGAGGCTCAGCGGGCCGCCCTGCCCCCATGCCTCGGACGCGGCCCATACGGCCCGCGCCAGCGTTTCATGCCGCGCCCAGACGTTTTCCATTCCTTCGCCGTGGATCATGTCGAGGGACGCACGCAGCCCGAAAAGGTGATGCGTCGGCGCGGTGCCACAGAAATACTGGTAGAACATCTCAGGGTCCGCGCGTGGCACCCAATCCCAATACCGGCTGACCCGTGACATGCGCGCGCGCGCCTGCGCGGCGCGATCGTTGAAAAACACAAAGAACGTCCCCGGCGGCACCATCAGCCCCTTTTGGCTGCCGGTGACCATGACATCCACGCCCCATTCGTCCATCTCGAACCGGTCACAGCCCAGCGATGCGATGCAATCGGCCATAAGCAGCGCCGGATGGCCCAGATCGTCCAGAACCGCGCGCAAACCGGCCATATCGTTGCGCACCGATGACGACGTATCGACATGCACGGCCAGAACCGCCTTGATCTTGTGGCCGGGATCGGCGGCAAGAGCCTCTGCGATCCGGTTCAGATCAAACGGCGTCTTGCGGCCAAAATCTATCAGGTCCACCTCGGCCCCCAATCCCGCGGCCATGTCGGCCCAGCCATGGCCGAACCGTCCCACGGCCGGCACGAGAACCCGGTCGCCCGGTTCGATCGTGTTGGACAAGGCCGCTTCCCATGCGCCATGGCCGTTGCCGATATAGATCGTCGCGTTGTGCCGGGTGCGCGCCACGCGGCGCAGATCGTCCATCAGCGGCGGCATCATGTCGATCAGATCGCCTTCGTAGATATTGGGCGCGGGCCGGTGCATTGCCTGCAACACCGGATCGGGCATGACCGACGGGCCGGGAATGGCCAGATAGGGGCGGCCAAAGGACAGGTTCGGTTTGTTGGACATCGCGCGACACCTCGGACAACTGCAAGAGCCGGAATGTTTAGCGCCACCGCGCGTGGCGTCAATCGCCGATGGCGCGCTTGCCTAAGAGCAACCAAAGGCGTAGACCCCGGCCACCATGACCGGCACACCACTGGCACAGCAAAAGGCCCATCACACATGACGGATGCAGCGCCAAAAGGGCCCGCTGAAGGGCAGGAAGACGCACCAAACCTGCAAACTCCGACGGATCAAGAAACGGCCACGCCCCCCCAGCGGGTCACCGGCACCGGATCCTCGGGCGAACTTCTGGGCTGGCTCTGGCGCGGATACCTGCGCCATCATATCGGTCTTTTGGGTGTTGCGGTGATATTCATGCTGATCGAAGGGTCGATGATCGGCGCGCTCAGCTACATGATGCAGCCGATGTTCGATCAGGTCTTTGTGGCTGGCAACACAGATGCGCTTGGCTGGGTTGCCGGTGCGATCATGGGCATCTTTGTGCTGCGCGCGGTGTCCGGTGTGGTGCAAAAGGTGCTGCTGACCCGGATTTCGCAACTGACCGCCGCCAGCCTGCGGTTTGACCTTCTGGACCGGCTGGTGCAGCAGGACGGAGCCTTTCATCAGGCTCACCCGCCCGGTTTTCTGATCCAGAGGGTGCAAAGCGACGTCGAGGCGATCAACTTTGTCTGGCGCGCCATCATCACAGGCGCGGGGCGCGATGTGATCGCGTTGTTTGCATTGATGGCGGTGGCAATCAATGTGGATTGGCGTTGGGCGCTGATTGCCTGCGTGGGCACGCCTTTGATGCTGGCACCGGCGCTGATGGCTCAGAAATACGTGCGCAAAAAGGCGCGTGCCGCGCGCGATCTGGGCGCAGTTCTGGCCACGCGGCTGGATGAAATTTTTCACGGGATTGTGCCCGTCAAGCTGAACGCGCTTGAGGAATATCAGGCGCGAAAATACCGCGAGCAGACAGAAAAGTTCGTCTATTCCGAAGTCCGCGCGTCGCTGGGAACGGCGACGATCCCCGGGCTGGTGGATCTTATGGCGGGCATGGGTTTCATGGCGGTGTTGATCTATGGCGGCTCCGAGATCATTTCCGGGGAAAAAACCGTCGGGCAATTCATGAGCTTTTTCACGGCGATGGGATTGGCCTTTGATCCGCTGCGTCGTCTTGGCGGGATCAGCGGCCTGTGGCAGAGCGCCGCCGCCGCGATCGAGCGGATCAAGGAATTGATGGATGCGCCCCTTCGCCTGTTTTCTCCGGCCAATCCCGTGGCCCCGCCGCAAGGCACGCCGGACATCACCCTTGACGGCGTCACGCTGCGCTATGGCGACGCGCAGGTTCTGCGCAACTTGTCGCTGCGCGCAGAAGCGGGCAAGACCACCGCTCTGGTTGGGGCATCCGGGGCGGGAAAATCGACGATTTTCAACCTCTTGACACGCCTCGTTGATCCTCAGACCGGGCGCATCGAAATCGGTGGCGTCGGCACCGGCGAGATGACACTGGACGGATTGCGCAGCCTGTTTTCCGTGGTCACGCAAGAGGCGCTTCTATTCGACGACAGCCTGCGCGAGAACATCCTGCTGGGGCGCACCGATATCAGCGACGCCCGCCTCAAAGAGGTTCTGGACGCGGCCCATGTGTCTGATTTCCTGCCCAAGCTGCCTGACGGGCTGGACACGCATGTCGGCCCGCGCGGTTCGGCGCTGTCGGGCGGACAACGACAGCGGGTCGTCATCGCGCGCGCCTTGTTGCGCGATACGCCCGTGTTGTTGCTGGACGAAGCGACAAGCGCGCTGGATGCGCAGTCCGAACAGGTGGTTCAGGCCGCGCTCGACAAACTGTCGGGCGGGCGCACAACAATCGTTATCGCGCATCGCCTGTCGACCATCCGCAACGCCGACAAGATCGTTGTGATGGATCGCGGCGAGGTCGTGGACGAGGGCACGCACGAGGCGCTCTTGGCGCGCGGCGGCATTTATGCCGATCTCTACCGATTGCAATTTCGCGACGGCAAGACCGTCAGCGATCCGGGGCATGGTGTCCCGGTCGCCGAAGCTCCGCAAACAGCCGCGCCCAAACAGGGGTGGTTGCGCCGTCTGAGCACACGATTTTTTGGCGGGTCAGAGCGGGGCTGAACCGCGCGGCGGGATCGCCGTGGCCGCCAACAGGCGCACTCGCCCCCCCGCCGCGCGATCCGATTTGGCGAACAAAAGACCGTGATCAGCCCCCGCGCGCCCCAAAATGCGCACCCCGAGATTGGCCCACAAGGGGCGCAATCCGCCCCCGCCCAGCCTGAAACAGGCGCGCCCACCCTTGTCTGTCCGCATATGTTCTCCGACCGCATCCGACCACCCGTCTTGCAACCGCGTTCCGGATCGCAGCGCCAGTATCCAACGGCCCTGCGCCGCCTCTGTGCCCAGCCGCAACAGGGCAGACCGATCCGCCGGACCGGTCACGATCTCGGCCCCGACCGCATCTGCGATCCGGCAGGTGTCATCTGTCGATCCTGCATCGGCAATCACCAGATCGCGGATCAGGCCTGCGCGCAGCCCTTCCATCAACGGCTCGATCGTGCCGGGCAAGGTTGCCTCGGCATTGCGCGTCGCGATCACGATACTGAGTTCCGCCACCCTCTGCCCCCTGTTGCGTCCGCCAATGCCGCCTATATGGTGCACTGCTGATAGCAACGGGGATGCAACATGACCAGCCGCCGAATTCTTCGCCTGAGCGGGCCAGACACCCGCGATTTTCTGCAAGGGCTTGTGACCAACGATGTCGCGCGTCTCGACGAAGGAGCGGTCTATACCGCAATGCTGACGCCGCAGGGCAAGCTCATCGCCGATTTCTTTCTGGTGCCCGACGGGCCTGATGTGCTTGTGGATGTGGCCGCTGATCTGGCGGATATGCTGTTCAAACGGCTCAGCATGTACAAGCTGCGCGCCCAGGTCACCATCGAGCAAACCGACCTGCATCTCCAACGCGGCACTGGCCCCGCGCCAAAAGGCGCCGTTGTCGATCCGCGCGATCCGGCGATGGGCTGGCGTGCCTATGGCGACGCAGACGAATCCGACGACGGCAGCGACTGGAACGCCCTGCGTGTGGCGCTTGGCATTCCCGAAACCGGACAGGAACTCACCCCGGATACGTTTATCCTCGAGACCGGCTTTGAACGCCTGAACGGCGTCGACTTCCGCAAGGGCTGCTATGTGGGTCAGGAAGTGACCGCGCGCATGAAACACAAGACGGAACTGCGCAAGGGGCTGGCACGGGTGCGTGTCGAAGGCCCTGCCGAATCTGGGACCGAGATCACCGCCGACGGCAAGGTGGCGGGCACTCTGCACACCCGCTCCGGGGACCGGGCGCTTGCCTATCTGCGCTTTGACCGCGCCGGGGACGACATGAAGGCCGGTGACGCCGTTGTGACGCTGGAAACCCGCCTTTGACCCCTAAAACCGCCCGTTTTTTGGGCGGTTTGCGGTGTTCCAAAGCATACATTCCGAAAAAGAAATAGTTTTGCGCCCGACCACTGGCCATGTCGCAAAATAGGCGCTATATGCCGGTTTAAGGGTATCTCCTATCGGAAACCCACCAGCACATCGGGGGCCACATGCCAGCATACAACACACGCTTTGATCTGGGTCTTGAGGATCTTGATCTGATCGAATCCGCGCTTCAGACCCGCAAAACGGACCTGTCTCTCAAGCGGTTGCACCTTCTGGCCGAAGAAGGCGACGGCAGCGCGGATGCCGCGGCCGAACTCGACCGGATCAATCAATCCCTGTCAGAGACGCACGAACTCATGGGACGGCTGCACAACCAAAAGGTTTTCTACCGCCCGCGCGCGCAGGCGGCACCGTATGTTGGCGGATAGGCGCATCTGCTGACACAAAAACGCGCGCCGTTGTCGGGCGCGCGTTTTCAAAAATCTCAGGAATGACCCGCAACGCGGCGGGTTGGGATCAAAGTTGCGCCATCACCTCGTCCGAGGCTTCAAAGTTGGTGGTCACACGCTGCACATCGTCGTCATCTTCGAGTGCGTCGATCAGCTTCATCAGCTTTTCCATGCCCTCAAGATCCAGTTCGGTCGTTGTCGTGGGCTTCCACACCAGCTTGGTGCTCTCGGTTTCGCCCAACTCCGCCTCAAGCGCGTTTGACACATCGTTCAGATCAGTGTCAGCACACCAGATCACATGACCGTCCTCGCTGCTTTCAACGTCTTCAGCCCCCGCTTCGATCGCCGCCATCATGACGGTGTCAGCGTCGCCCACTGACGCCGGATACGTGATCTCGCCCTTGCGGTCGAACATGAACCCCACGGACCCTGTCTCGCCCAGATTTCCGCCATTTTTGGAAAAGGTGGACCGAACGTTGGACGCGGTCCGGTTACGGTTGTCGGTCATTGCCTCGACAATCACCGCCACCCCATTGGGCCCATAGCCCTCGTACCGGATTTCTTCGTATTCATCCCCGTCACCGGCCACGGATTTCTTGATCGCGCGTTCGATGTTGTCCTTGGGCATGGACTGCGATTTCGCTTCCTTCACCGCCATGCGCAGGCGCGGATTCTTTTCGGGATCGGGATCGCCCATCTTGGCGGCAATGGTGATTTCCTTTGACAGCTTGGAGAAAAGCTTGGCCCGCACGGCGTCCTGACGCCCTTTGCGATGCTGGATGTTCGCCCATTTTGAATGGCCTGCCATGGTCGGTCCCCGTCAAGTTTCAGTATCAGAATTTGGTGTCAGTTTTCGCTGCTGCGCCATATAGACCGTCAGCCGACCCAAGTTCAAGCGCGGCGCGGCCGGAACGTCATGCCGGAACCACCGGCGCGGGATCGGCCGGGCGCGGCTGGACAAGAGCAACACCGCCCAGAACAAGCCCCATCGCCACCCAGAAGTGAGCGGCATAGCTTTCGCCAAGGATAAGCATCGCCCAGAGCACGCCGAACCCGGTGACCAGATAGCTGACCTGAACCGCAAACACCGGCCCGGCGCGGCCCACAAGCCACACATAGCCCGTATAGACAGCCACGTGGATGACCGAGCTCGCGACCTGTGCCCATTCAGGGGCCGCCATTCCCTGCGCAGGCCAGATGAATTGCCCCGAGAACACGGCCAGCGGCAGGCTCATCACCGTTCCGACAATGGAGGCCCCGCACAATACCTGCGCCGCATCCAGCCCTGCGGTCCCCCAACGGGCGACAAAATTGCCTTCAAAGGCATAGAACGCAGGCGCGATCAGCGCCACCAGAACCCAGACCCAAGTCCCCCCCTGCGCAGGCAGGCCCGCCTCCGGCATTATCAGGATCAGAACCCCGGCCAATCCGCAGCCAAGCCCAACAAGGCGTTGCATCCGGAACCGTTCCAGCCGCAACAAAAGGGCCATGGGAAAGGCCATCATCGGAATCAGGGACAGCAGGACAGACGTCATCCCGGATGGCAAATGAACGATCGCCTGCAAAGAGGCGGTATTGGGCAACAGCGTCCCGATCAACGCGATGATCACGTAAACCCGCAGCGCGTCGCGCCGCCACGGCAATCTGCGTCCCAGCACCGCCATCAGCGCGCCCATGCACAGCGCCCCGATGGCCATCTGCCAAAAGATCAGACCGAAATGCCCGTGCCCGGTGCTGACCGCGATCTTGGTCAGCGGCATGGTCAAACCCCAGCCTGCCCCCAATACCAGCAAAAGGATCAGAGATCCCCCTCGCCCCATCGCCTACGGCTCCGCCGGTTGCAACGCACCACCGACACGCACCATGCGGATGTCCTTCGCAGCCCCCGTCGCGTCATCGGTTTCGACAAACACCCCCGACAGGGTCGCCGCGCCCAGCGCGGGTGTGAACCGTCCCTTGGGCATCCCCGTCACAAAGCGGCGCATGGGTTCGGCCTTTTCCATACCGATCACCGAATGATAATCGCCGCACATACCCGCGTCGCTCAGATAGGCGGTGCCGCCGGGCAAGATCATCGCATCCGCGGTTGGCACATGGGTATGAGTGCCCACGACAAGGCTGGCACGGCCGTCGCAGAAATGTCCCATGGCCATCTTCTCGGAGGTGGCTTCGCAATGCACATCGATAAGCGCCGCCTGCACCATACCGCCACGGGGATGCGCCCGCAGCACCGCATCGAGCGCCGAAAACGGGTCATCAAAGGGCCGCTTCATGAACACCTGCCCCAGGACCTGGGCAACAAGGATTTTGCGCCCGCCCGGCACATCGAACACCCGCGATCCGCGTCCGGGCGCGCCTTTGGCAAAATTCAGGGGCCGGATGATGCGCGCCTCGTTACCGATAAAGCTCATCATGTCCTTCTGATCAAAGGCATGATCCCCCAAGGTCAGGCAATCCGCCCCCGCCGCCAGCAACCCCTTGGCGTGGTCCGCATTCAGCCCCATCCCCGAGGTCGCGTTCTCACCGTTGACCACGACAAAATCCAGCCGCCATTCCTTGCGCAGGCGTGGCAGATGCTCCGCCACCGCTGCCCGGCCCGACCGGCCCATTACATCGCCTAGAAACAAAATTCTCATGGGCAACGGTCTAGGCCCGTGCGCGCATCGGCGCAAGCCGCATCGCCCGGCTTTTTCTCTTGCTGCAAATATCCCGGGGGTGAGCGGCCCCGCCGCGAGGGGGCAGCGCCCCCTCCTCCCCTTGGGCTGCTCCGGCCCTATCCGACCGGGTGAGGCTCTATGATACCGGATTCGGTGACAATCAGATCCAACGGCTGATCGGTCGGCTCCAGCGGCAACGCCTCCGCCTCCTGCGCGCTATAGGCAAAACCGATCGCCAGCGTCGCCCGCGCGGCACGCAGGCGTTCCAGCGTTCGGTCGTAGAAGCCTCCGCCATAACCCAGCCGACCTCCCCAACGATCAAAGGCCACCAAGGGCACAATGACAATTTCCGGCACCAATTCCACCGGTTCCGCCGGGACCATCGCGCCAAACGGCCCCTCGACCAAGGCGCAATCCGGCTCCCATCGCAAGAACCGCAGCGGCAGGCCGTTTCCGTCAATCACCGGAACCCCCACCGGTCCGTGGGCGGCGGCCTCGGCCATGGCCGGACGCGGGTCTATTTCGGTGCGGATCGGCAGATAGGCGGATATCGGCACGCCACGATACCCGGCCAGAACTTCGGACAGGCAGGCCGAAGCTGACCGTCCGGCCAACGCATCATGGGCAACCTTGCGCCGCGCAAATGCCGCCTTGCGCGCCTGCGCCTTGATTTCGGAAAGATCGTTCATAGCAATACCGCCGCCGCAAGGCCCAGAAAGGCAAGAAAGCCAACCACATCCGTGACCGTTGTCACAAAGGCCCCGGAGGCGAGCGCCGGGTCGATGCCGACACGTTCCAGCAAGACAGGGATCACCGTGCCCGCAAGCCCCGCGACCACGAGATTGATCACCATCGCCGCGGCGATCACATATCCCAGTGTCGGCGATCCAAACCAGACCACGCCCACAATGCCCATCACCACTGCAAACGCCAGCCCGTTCAGCAGCCCCACCATCACCTCGCGCCGGATAACCCGCCAGACATTCGATCCGGTCAAATCCTTGGTGGCAATCGCCCGCACCGCCACGGTCAGCGATTGCGTGCCCGCATTGCCGCCCATTGACGCCACGATCGGCATCAGCACCGCCAGCGCGACGAGCTGGGCAATCGCCGCCTCGAACTGCGCGATCACGAGCGAGGCCAGAACAGCCGTCACAAGGTTAACCGCCAACCACGGGAACCGCTGACGCGCGGTTTCCAGAACATTGTCCGACAGGCTGCCCTCCTCGCTCACCCCCGCCAGACGCAGAATGTCTTCCTCGTGTTCTTCGTCCAGCACGATCATCGCATCGTCGATGGTGATAATCCCGACAAGGCGACCTTCCTCATCGACCACGGGCGCGGAAATAAGGTGATACTGATTGAACGCATAGGCCACGTCGGCCTCGTCCTGATTGACCGGGATCACCTGAAACACATCTTCGGTGATGTCGGCCAGCGGCACGTCGCGCCGCGACCGCATCAGCTTGCCCAGTGTGACATTGCCCAGAGGATGCAGGCGCGGATCGACCAGAACAACGTGATAGAACTGTTCGGGCAAGGTATCGCTGCTGCGCAGGTGGTCGATGGCCTGCCCCACGGTCCAGTGCTCCGGTGCCATGACCACTTCGCGCTGCATCAGACGCCCGGCGGAATATTCCGGGTAGCTCAGCGATTGCTGCACCGCGACCCGGTCGGCGTCGTTCAGCGCCCCGAGGATCGCCGCCTGCTGGGGGGCGTCGAGATCTTCGACAAGGTCAACGACATCATCGCTGTCGAGATCGCGCACCGCCTCGGCCAGAACCTGAGGCGTGAGCATCCCGATAATATCTTCGCGCACCCCCTCTTCGAGTTCGGACAGGATGTCGCCGTCGAATTCACGGTCATACAGCCGCACCAGCCGCACCCGGTCGGACGCATGGATCTGTTCCAGAAGGTCGGCGATGTCGGCCGCGTGCAGCGGCTCCATCAGGTCGATTAGAAGATCGCGGTCCTCGGCATCGACGGCATCCAGAATCGCGACGACATTGCGCCGGTCCAGCGCATAGGCGCGATCATCCTCGCGCGATGTTTCTTCGGGGTCTGTCGTGGTGTCCTGGCTCATGTCACGATCTCTCCGATTTCCGCCATTTCGAAGAAACAGCTTCGCCGCGTCTCTGCGGGCAGGCCGATTTACCGCCGCCCCGACTTCGGGCTAGTCTGTTCCAACGTCAGGATCAAGGAGGCAGCCGCGCGTGGACGGACAAAGTTTTATTCTTACCGGGCAAGTGCTGGGGTTCTCTGCATCGCCGTTTCGTTCGGACCCCGAAGCGGCCCTGACCCTGAACGAAGCAGTCATCGTGCGCGACGGGCGCATCGAGGCGGTGGGCGCGCTGGACGCGCTGTTGCCCAATGCGACCGACCTGCCCCGGATAGATCGCCCCGGCCATCTGATCTGTCCGGGATTTGTGGATGCCCATGTGCATTTTCCGCAAACCGCGATGATCGCAAGCTGGGGCAAGCGGCTGATTGACTGGCTCAATACCTACACCTTCCCCGAAGAAGCCCGGTTTGGCGACGCCACCTATGCCGCCCGGATCGCGGCGCGGTATCTTGATCTGACGACCGATGCTGGAACGACCACGGTGTGTTCCTTTGCCACGATCCACCCCGAGAGCGTCGAGGCCTTCTTTTCCGAGGCACTGGCCCGCAATCAGCGGGTCGTCACCGGCAAGACCTGCATGGACCGAAACGCCCCTGACAACCTGCGCGACAGCGCACAGAGCGCCTATGATGACAGCAAACGATTGCTGGAACGCTGGCATGGGCGGGATCGGCTGTCCTATGCAATCACACCCCGGTTCTCGCCAACCTCCACGCCGGATCAACTGGCCGCGCTGGGGGCGCTGTGGGCCGAATATCCCGACTGCCTGATGCAGACCCATCTCAGCGAGCAGACAGACGAAATCGAATGGGTGCGGTCGCTCTTTCCCAAGGCCCGCGATTATCTGGACACCTATGAAGCCTTTGGCCTGCTGGGTGGCCGCGGTCTTTATGGCCACGCGATCCACCTTGAACCACGGGAGCGTGACCGGTTGCGCGAAGTGGGCGCGGCCCTTGTCCATTGCCCGACCTCCAACACCTTTATCGGATCCGGTCTTTTTGACATGGCGGGCCTTCAGGCCGAGGGGCACCGCATTGGTCTGGCAACAGACACCGGCGGCGGGTCTTCGTTTTCGATGCTGCGCACCATGGCAGCGGCCTATGAGGTGGCCCAGCTGCGCGGCACGGCCCTGCATCCCGCCCAGCTTTTGTGGCTGGCCACCGAGGGCAGCGCCGAAGCCTTGGGGTTTGCGGGCCGGATCGGGCGGATCGCCGCCGGTGCCGAGGCCGACCTGATCACGCTTGATCCTGCGGCCAGCCCGGCGTTGGCGCAGCGCTGCGCACAATCCAACAGCGTCGCTGAAACGCTGTTTGCGCTTATCATGCTGGGCGATGACCGCGCGGTTGGCGACGTCTGGATCGCGGGCAAACGCCGCAAGGGGCCAGCCTGATCCCGTCTAAGCGCGCTCGGCCAGCGCGTTTGCCAGACGGTTCTGCCGTTCCACCAGCGCAGGCATGTCAACGGTGACCATCTGGCCATCACGCACCACCGCGCGGCCGTTCACGATCAGATCGCGCACTTGCGTTGGCCCGGCCAGCAGCAACGCTGCGGGATCCCAGCTTCCGGCGCTTTCGATGCCTCGGGTATCCCAGATCGCAATATCGGCGCATTTGCCCGGCGAGATCTGGCCACAGTCGTGACGCCCCAAAACCTCGGCTCCGCCACGGGTGGCAATGCGCAGGGCTTCGCGCGCGCTCATGGCGTCGGCCCCGCGCGCCACACGTTGCAACAGCATGGCTTGCCGCGCTTCGGCCACGAGGTTCCCCGCGTCATTGCTGGCCGATCCGTCCACCCCCAGCCCCACCGGCACGCCCGCATCGCGCATGGCACGCAGCGGCGCGATGCCTGACCCAAGGCGGCAATTGGAACAGGGGCAATGCGCAACCCCGGTGCGGCTGCGCGCGAACAGGTCGATTTCCTGCCCGTCCAGCTTGACGCAATGGGCATGCCATACGTCGTCTCCGGTCCAGCCGAGATCCTCGGCATACTGTCCGGGGCGGCAGCCGAACTTTTCAAGCGAATAGGCGATATCTTCGTCGTTCTCGGCCAGATGCGTGTGCATCATCACACCCTTGTCACGGGCCAGAATCGCCGCATCCCGCATCAGGTCGCGGGTAACGGAAAAGGGCGAACACGGGGCCACACCGACCCGGCACATCGCGCCGTCAGACCCATCATGGAACGTGTCGATCACCCGCACCATGTCGGATAGGATCGCGGCTTCGTTTTCTACCAGAGCGTCGGGCGGCAGGCCCCCGTCGCTTTCACCGATGCTCATCGCTCCGCGCGTGGGGTGAAACCGCAACCCGATCTCCTGCGCGGCGGCAATGGTATCGTCCAGACGCGATCCGTTCGGAAACAGATACAGATGGTCCGAACTCATGGTGCAGCCCGACAGCGCCAGTTCAGCCAGCCCCGTCTGCGCCGAGACAAACATTTCTTCCGGGCCGAACAGCGACCAGATGGGATACAGCCTGCGCAGCCAGCCGAACAGCAGCGCATCCTGACCACCCGGCACAGCACGGGTCAAGGATTGGTAAAGGTGGTGATGGGTGTTCACCAACCCCGGCGTCACGACACAGCCGCGCGCGTCGATCACCGCCTCGCCGGTTTCCGGTGTGAGATCACCCACGGCGGTAATCCGTCTCCCCCGCACACGGACACTGGCACCGCGAAATTCACGGCCCATGCCATCGCCACCGTCATCTATGGTCAGGATGGTATCTGCGTTCTGAATAATGAGATCGGTCATGCCTTGCCCCAAGCTGATGGCTTCTTTTCGGTGCAAGCCCGCCAGACGACAGAAAAGAAGCAAAGGACTCGTCAGACGGCACCACAACGTCGCCTGTCACCGGCAGCTTGGCAAGACCAAGCATGCGGCAACACATGACGCGACGCGCGGATGTCAGTCTGCGAAGGGGGCCAGCAAGCCAAGCGCGGCCGCGTGGATATCAGGGTTGGACGCGGCCAGCACCTGCCCGCCGTGATGGGCCGGGCCCCCGCTCCAGTTTGTCACGACGCCGCCCGCGGCCTCGATCACGGCGATGGGTGCCTGAATGTCATACGCGTTCAGGCCCGCCTCGATCACCATATCAATCTGACCCGATGCAAGCAGCGCATAGGCGTAGCAATCCATCCCGTAGCGGGTCAGCTGAACCTCACCCGCGACCGCCTCGAACCCGGCACGATCCCGGCTGCTCCCGACTTCGGGAAATGTCGTGAACAACACCGCTTCAGCCAGCGTCTGGCGCGACCTGGTGTGCAACGTGCACCCGCCATGCGGCCCGGTCATGGCCGCATGTCCATCCATGCCAGAGAATCGTTCGCCGATGTAGGGTTGGTCAATCACTCCGAGGATAGGGCCGCTTTCGTCCGACAGGGCAATCAGAACGCCCCAAGTGGGCGTTCCGGAAATGAACCCGCGCGTGCCGTCGATCGGGTCAAGCACCCATGTCCGCCCGCTGGTTCCGGGGCGGGTGCCAAATTCCTCGCCCAGAATGGCGTCATTGGGACGCAGATCGGCCAGCAGATCGCGCATCGCCCGTTCCGCGGCGCGATCGGCTTCGGTCACGGGATCAAATCCCTCGGCATCCTTGTTGTCGGTGCCAAGTGACTGTGCCCGGAAATAGGGAAGGATGACACGTCTGGCGGCGTCCGCCAGACGGTGCGCGACATCCAGATCGGAAACTTCGTTGGCACTGGATGTCATGCCGTCCTCCGGGTGTGGCGTGGCCGTCAGGCCACGTCGCTCAGCACGCGGGCCAGTTCGAACAGGCGTTTACGCTGATTTTCGGGGATTGAATAGTAGGACCGCACCAGATCGAGCGCTTCCTTGTCGCCAAGAAGATCCGCGGGTGCCTTGTCGCTTGACGGGTCCGCTGCAGCTTCGGCGGCCTCATTGATGCCCTCAAAGAAAAAGCTGACCGGAACGCCCAGCGCCTCGGAGATATCCCACAGGCGAGATGCGCTCACACGGTTCGCGCCGGTTTCGTATTTCTGGATCTGCTGGAACTTGATCCCGACCTTTTCGGCCAGTTGCTGTTGTGTCATCGCAATCAGCCATCGACGGTGTCGGATGCGCTTGCCGACGTGCGTGTCTACCGGGTGTGTCATCTGGGTCTCCTTGGCCTTAGACGCATAAATCATGCCTACGTTGCAATGATAACGGTTCTTCAACGCGAATATTAAGGGGTGGAACGTTAGCATTTTCTTTCGCGCAGTGATTGTTAACCTTACGCTCTCTGTGGTTGAATTCAAGAAAAAGCATAGATTTCCTACGGCAGACGCTTCCGTCCCCCCATGGATATCGCTGTATATCTTTCAGCATCAATGCAAAATTGGATCCAGCGCCTTCACATTCCCTCACTGCGTGCATCCCGACAATCCCCTTGGGAACGACCGTTTTTGGGGCCATGGACCCGCCATCGGTTTGACAGCGCAAGCGACTTGGCGGATTAAACCGGGAAAAAGGGGGCTTTTCATGCTTGCGTATCACATCACGACATCCGGTGCGGCACCCGCACTTATCTCCGTTCCGGTGCCCGAGCCTGCCGCGGATGAAATCCGCCTGTCCATTCGCGCCTGCGGGCTGAATTTCGCCGATCTCTTGATGCAGAAAGGCACCTATCAGGATACACCCGAGGCCCCGTTTACCCTTGGCATGGAGGTCGCAGGCGAGGTGAACGCGGTCGGGAATGCGGTGACGGGATTCGCCGTGGGCGACCGGGTCGCGGTATTTGGAGGCTCTGGCGGGCTGGCGGAACAGGGCGTTTTTGAGGCCCGGCGCGCGGTGCATATCCCCGATGAAATGAGTTTCGAGCACGCCGCCGCGTTCCTGATCACCTACGGCACCAGCCATGTCGCCCTTGATTACCGCGCGCAGATGCAACCGGGGGAAACCCTCGTCGTGCTCGGTGCGGCCGGTGGCGTAGGGCTGACCGCCGTCGAGATCGGCAAGCTGATGGGGGCCAATGTCATCGCGATCGCCCGTGGTGCCGACAAGCTTGAGATCGCGCGGGCCGCCGGGGCCGACCACCTGATTGACGCCGGACACGATGACCTGCGCACAGCGATCAAGGAACTTGGCGGGGCCGATGTTGTTTATGATCCGGTGGGCGGTGATGCGTTCCGGGCGATTTTCCGCGCCTGCAACCCCGAAGCGCGGCTTTTGCCCATCGGGTTTGCCTCGGGCGACGTGCCGCAAATTCCGGCCAATCACCTGTTGGTCAAGAACCTGTCGGTGCTGGGCTTCTATTGGGGCGGCTATATGAAGTTCCGCCCAGAGGTCATCACCGACAGCCTGAGCACCCTCATGGAGTGGTATCGGGACGGCAGGATCAAGCCGCACGTCAGCCATACGCTGCCATTGGCGCAGGCTGCCGAAGGCATGGAGCTTTTGCGCGCACGCAAATCAACGGGCAAGGTTGTCATCACGCCCTGAGACCCCGTTCCCTTAAGGGCGTCAGTCTGCGACCTCAAGGCGCGCGCCACGGGCGGGTGCGCTCCCCTGCCCTTCCGCAGGATCGGTCCTGTGTGCGCCCGTATGCCCCGGCCCCGCGTTGGCCCCGAATGCCGCCCGGATCAAGGTAGCCAGTTCCGCGACGATGGCACCGTTGCCCGCCTGCCCGCCATAAAGATTGATCATTTGCACCGGCAGAGGCGGCAACGCGTCGTTATGGGCGATCCGCTCCAGATGCGGCGGTTCGGTTCCTTCGATCATCGCATTCACGGCAAGATCGGCGGCGACGGTGGCCTCGATCGTGCGGTCGCTGTCGGTTTCCACGACCATGTCCCATGGAACATTCGCCGCATCCAGCGCCGCGATCACCTTGGGCCTGAACGTGCAATAGCGGCCAAAAGCCAATCGCAACGGACGTTGCCGCCATGAGGATCCGTCCGGCGCGCCCAGCCAGCACAAGGGCCTGTGAGACAGCGTTTCGCCGCCTTCGCCGGTTTCGGTTTCCGTGGTCAAAATCAGGTCGCATTCCCCTTTGGCGAACTGATCCTTCAAACCGATGGTATAGGACGTGATCAGATGTACCTTGACCCGTGGGAAGGCCGCATTGAACTGCTGCAAGACGCGCGGGATGACCGGATAAACGATATCATGCGGCACCCCCAGAACGATTTCTCCTTCGAATGCCTGATCGGTCAATCTTGCCATCACCTCGTCGTTCAGGGCCACCATCCGGCGGGCATAGGCCAATAGCTGGTCCCCGGCGGCGGTCAGGACAATCTTGCGGCCCGAGCGGTCAAACAACTCAAGACCAAGTAATTCCTCAAGCCGTTTGATCTGCATCGAAACCGCGGATTGCGTCAGATGCAAGAAGCCCGCAGCGCGGGTCACACCGCCACTGTCGGCGACCGCAACAAAAGACCTCAGCGTAGTGACATCGAGATTTCTCATTGATCACAATCCTTGATGGATAATCCCACAAACATTCGTTTCACAAATATCCCACAAGACCACATATACATCAAGGAAAATGATTGAACCGAATGCAAGCATCAAACTCAGTGAAAAGGAGTGATCTTATGACCTTTATGCCCGACACCCGCACCCGCCCCTTCGCCAGCCGCAAGCAGCAGAACGCCGCGTTTTCGCTGGGGTCGCTGATCGGCCTGTGGCGTCAGCGCCGTGCGCTTGCCACGCTGGATGCCGATGCTCTGAGCGATATCGGCGTTACCCGGCGCGCCGCCCAGAAGGAAGCCGCCCGCCCGATCTGGGACGTTCCCAGCCATTGGAGCCGCTGAAAATCGGATGCGGACGAAACCGTGCGGACAAAAAACCGGCAGGGCCTCAGACCGTCCTGCCGAAGTTTGCACTTATCACGTTTTCCCCCTTGAAAAGGTGTATCGCACTTCCGATATTTCCCTCGAACCCCGCAGCATGTAAGCAAGCGGGATCAACCGCCTTTTGAGGGAGACAACGACTAATGGCTGAATTCGACACAATCCGGACGGCGTCAGGCGCGCGCGCTGCTCAGATTGATGAGGGCCTGCGCGCCCATATGAACAAGGTCTACGGCACAATGTCCGTAGGCATGCTCCTGACCTTTGCTGTGGCATGGGCCGTCGGTACCAGCCCACAACTTCTTGCGGTCTTCCGCGATCCCGCAACCCTGCAACCGAACATTCTTGGCTATATCATCATGTTCGCGCCGCTGATCATGGTGTTTGCCTTTGGTGCAATGATCAACCGTCTGTCGGCGATGGGGGCACAGACATTCTTCTATGTGTTCGCATCCGTGATGGGGCTGTCCCTGTCGTGGATCTTTGTCGCGTTCACCGGGTTCTCCATCGCGCAGATCTTCCTCGTGACATCCATCGCGTTTGCGGGCCTGTCGCTCTGGGGCTACACCACCAAGAAGGACATTTCCGGTTGGGGGTCGTTCCTGATCATGGGTGTTATCGGCCTCGTGGTGGCGTCGATCGTCAACATCTTCCTTGGTTCGCCCGCGATCATGTTCGCGATCTCTGCCATCGGTGTGCTGATCTTTGCCGGTCTGACCGCCTATGACACGCAGAACATCAAGAACACCTACCTTGCCCACGCGGCGCATGGTGATCAGGAGTGGATGGCCAAATCCGGTATCATGGGCGCGCTCAGCCTGTATCTGAACTTTATCAACATGTTCATGATGCTGCTGTCGCTGTTCGGCAACCGGGAATAACCGTCTCCTCCATGCGATGACACATGGGGCCGGTCCGAAAGGACCGGCCCTTTTGCATAGCCGGTGATGTGCCGCGCATAGCCGCTGTCTGCCGCGTCTGCCCGATACGGGGGCCTGTTTGACCAACCGCGCGTCCTGCTGGGGCGCATGCCTGAACATTGATCATGCTTTTGCATGGACACCCTGCGAAATCTGGGCATCTGTCAGTTGCAGCCGCCAGTTTGAAACACTAACCTTGGCGCGTGCGAAGGTCCCTTTCGTGCATCGTCCTCAATAAGGTCCAGCCAGAATTGACAAAGGAACACGGCACCTTCGCCGCCATACCGCTTGGGTTACTGATCTTCCTGCAGGCCGGCATTTCAGCGTCGAGCCTGATCGTTGAGATCGTTGCCGGGCGCATGATCGCGCCTTACGTCGGCATGAGCCTTTACACATGGACAGCCATTATCGCCGTGGTCCTTGCCGGGTTTTCCGTTGGACATTGGTGGGGCGGGAGAATTGCGGCCCTGGACACCGCGCGCGCGCTGCGCGTGACCGGCTGGACCATGGTTGCCGCGGCCTGCACCACCGCCGGTGCGACCCTTCTCTTGCGGGCCTTCGCGGGCCCGGTGGTTGAGGCCTTTACCCACCCGCTGGCCGCGATCACAACCCTGAGCGCCCTCGCGTTTTTCCTGCCATCGCTCTTTGCAGGCGTGCCCGCACCGATCCTGACCGTCGCTGCGATGCGGGGCAGAGACCGCTCGGAACAAGCCTTGGGTGCGATGTTTGCCGCAGGCGCGGTGGGTGCGATTGCGGGCACCCTTCTGGCGGGCTTCCTGTTTGTGCCGTGGATCGGGTCCGTAAAGACGCTTGTTGTAATCACTGTGGTTTATGCGATTGCAGCGTTGATCTGTTTCCGGCTCGGACAAACGGTGCCGCGCGGCTATGTCGCTTCTGTCTCGGGCATCGCGGTTGCATTCGCGATTGGTGCCGGGGCCTTGGCCCTGCCATCCGTCTGCGACCGCGAAAGCAGCTATTACTGCATCCGCACCGTCGCTTTGTCTGACAACCCCGACGATCCCGTCAATCTGATGGTCGTCGACCACCTCGCCCATGGCATCAGCGCACGCAAGGCACCCCGCGTCATGTTCACGGAACATGCGGCGATGCTTGATGCGTTGCCCCGGATGCGTATGGGCCGAACAGACTTTACCTCGTTCCATATCGGCGGCGGGACGTATTCGGTCCCGCGCGCATGGGCAGACCGTGGGATAGGCGATATAACGATTGCGGAAATCGACCCTGCAGTAACGGAAATCGCGGTCGATCAGTTCTGGTTTGCCCCCGCAGCAGCGACCATCCTGCATGGCGATGCCCGCGTGGCGCTGAAACGGAGCAAGCAGACTTTCGATGTCATCGTCGGGGACGCGTTCACCGATATCGCGGCCCCGGAACATCTGGTGACGCGGCAGTTCTTTGAACTGGTGTCGCGCCGCCTTTCGCCCGATGGGGTCTTTGCGATGAACCTGATTGACAATGTGGACAGGTTGGATGCCCTCGCGGCCGTTCTGGTCACGCTGCGCGATGTTTTTGCCAGCGTCGAGGTGTGGACAGCGGCCGGACCGCCCCGCCCCGGCGAACGCCGCGTTTTCGTGCTGCTGGCCAGCGGATCGGACAGCCCCGTATCGGCCGTGGACACCCGCACCCCTGAGTTATCCCGCTTTCAGGTGCTGGGTGACGCCTTTGTCGAAACGATCCTGCAAGAAAAGAATGCGCGGATTCTGACCGACGATCACGCGCCGCTTGCCTATCTCATGGGCTTTGACCCGGCGGTGGACTGAGGCCGCAAACCGGGCTGCGGCCAAAAGGGTGGTCGCGTCCCGGCAAACAACCGAAATTAACCGTTCTTTTCGGTTTGCGCCCCATCACATCTTCGCCACCGGCGGCACTGGACCGGTTCGCGCACACACCGCAAAACACGAAAAAAGCCGCAACCCTGAGGCGCGGCTTTGTTCAAACGTCCAAGTGGCAGATCTTATTTGATCTTGCCTTCCTTGTACTCGACATGCTTGCGGACAACCGGGTCGTATTTACGAATGGTCATCTTTTCAGTCATGGTCCGGGCGTTTTTCTTGGTCACATAGAAGTGGCCCGTGCCTGCGGTCGAGTTGAGGCGGATCTTGATTGTGGTCGGCTTCGCCATGATATCTCTCCTGAGTCCGGAGGGCAGGCCGTCCGGTCGAATTCCTTGAGCGCCCGCTTTTACCGCGTCGCGGCCCTGAGTCAAGCGCATTCGCCGGGTTTTTCGCGGCTTTCCGCGCCTCTTCAACCGAAACGCGCCCAAGGCCCGGATATTTTGCGCGGAGAGCCTGTAAGCCGGATTTTGTCCACCGCTTGCGCGGTTGGATGACCATTCATCTGGGAGGACCGTTACCGGCCCCCTCATGCTGCCAACCCGAACCCTCTCGGCCAAGACGAGCCTAGCGGCGGTTTCGACGGATGCCGCCGACCTGCCCGCGCGGGGTTCCTATTTGGCATTGCTCCCGGTGGGGCTTGCCGTGCCGCCGCTGTTACCAGCAGCGCGGTGGGCTCTTACTCCACCGTTTCACCCTTACCCCGGCGTGCCGGGGCGGTTTGTTTTCTGTGGCGCTTTCCGTCGGGTTGCCCCGCCCGGGCATTACCCGGCACCGTTGTCTCATGGAGTCCGGACTTTCCTCAGGGCCTCGCGACCCCGCGGCCATCCAGCTCTCCGCGCACAGGCGAACTAGGGGCGATTGCGGGTCGGGTCAATGCCAAAGCGACGCTCCAGCGACTGCGCCGCCTCTGCATCCTCCGGGCTGATCTCTCCTTTGGCCCATGGCCGGAACCGGTGACGAAACGCGTCACGAACCGCATCCGGGGCCGCGTCATGTGGATAGCCGAACGCCCGCGCTGCCGCGAGGAATGCCGCACGGACCTCCTCTGGCCTCTGGGCGGCCGTGGTGGGGCTTTGCCCGCACGCGACCGTATCGGGCCATACAGACAGCCCTTGCCGCGCCAGACGCCGCCAATCAAATCGCGGGCCGGGATCGAACTTGCGCTCGGGTGCCATATCGGAATGGCCGATCACCCCCGCGGGCGGGATCGACCAGCGCTCGAGGATATCAGGCAACAGAGCCTCAAGCCGCCGCATCAATGGTTCGGAAAACGGAGTGGTGCCGTCATTGTCCAGCTCGATCCCGATGGACCGGGAATTGATATCCCCCAGCCCGCGCCAGCACCCTGCCCCCGCATGCCAAGCGCGTGCGGCCTCGTCGACAAGCGACCACAGCGCCCCGTCGCGACCAATCAGATAGTGACTGGAAACCTCGGCCTCGCGGTCGCAGAGCCGCTCACATGCGTCCTCTGCGCTGGCCATGGCGGTAAAGTGCAGCACCACCAGTTCGGGCCGCAACCCGTCGCGGCGCGGCCCGAAATTGGGCGAGTTCACAATCCGGTCAGCGGTCAGTTCTGCACCGCCGGTATCTGGGTTTGGTTCTGGACCGCCTGCCGGAACGGGCGCGGATCCCAGTCGCAGGCAAAGCCGTCACCATCGGGGTCAAGACCGGCCCGATCGCGCTGCGGACCGCCCCGGGCGAGAAAATCAATCTGGGCCTGATCCGCGCTGGCATAGGATGCACAGTTGCGCGCATTGCGTCCGCCGAAATTCAATCCCAGTCGCCGGTGCACCTTGGTGCCCTTGGCATGGGTCGTAGACAATGCGTATTGCACGATATTTGGCTGACCGGCACCCGTCCGGGATGGCAGGGCCGTTGGCGTGACCACCTGATATTGCGCCCGGTTCTGGGCCAGTCTTTCAGCGTCGCTCTCAATGGATTCGCGGCCTGAGACGGCGGCAAAGTCGTTTTCATCCGACAATCCGGCCCCGTTGATCTGCAAGGGCGGCGGATTTGACGGGCTGGCCTCCAGCGGGGGAACCCCAGAGTTGGCCGCGGTGGCATCCAGCGACGCCGCCGCGTTCAGTATCGCGTCTTGCTGGTCGGGCACATTGGGTGTTCCCGCCGGTGGCGGCGTCGTGAATGCCGTTCCCGCCAGCGGCGCACCCGGTCCGGTTGCCGTAGCTGCAGACTGCGGCGGGATGGCCGCCGCCGCAGGCAGCCTTTCGGAGGACACCGCATTCGGCGGCGGGATCGCCGATCCGGTCAATGCCGCGTCACGGGCGCGCTGCGCGGCTATGGAGTTGTCAAATCCTACGCCTGCCGCGCTATCGGGGATAGGCGGCGAACACGCCGCCAACGTTCCCAGCAAAAATGCCGGAGCGATCCATCGCATGACTGCCATCCTGCCTTGTTCGGTCTTTTTCTGCGGCCAGCCTTACCACCATTTTTCAGGTTTTGCCACAAATCCGGCGGCAGCTTCCAGCGCATAGGCGGTGTTCAGCAAATCGCCCTCTTCCCAGGGACGACCGATCAACTGCAATCCGAGAGGCAGCCCCTGCCCGTTGACACCCGCAGGCACCGCGATACCCGGCAGACCGGCAAGGTTCACCGTCACGGTAAACACATCGTTGAGATACATTGCCACCGGATCGGCATCCGTCATCTCGCCCAGTCCGAACGCGGCCGAGGGCGTGGCCGGTGTCAGGATCGCATCGACCCCTGCGGCGAAAACGTCCTCAAAGTCTTTCTTGATCAGGGTGCGGACCTTGCGCGCGCGGTTGTAATACGCATCATAAAAACCGGCTGACAGCACATAGGTGCCGATCATCACCCGGCGCTGCACCTCTGGTCCAAAGCCTTCGGCGCGGGTCTTTTCATACATCTCGGTGATGCCGTCGCCCTTGGCCATCGCCGCGCGGCGACCATAACGCACACCATCATATCGCGCGAGGTTCGAAGACGCCTCGGCGGGGGCAATCACGTAATAGGCCGGCAGCGCGTATTTTGTGTGCGGCAGCGAAATATCGACGATCTCGGCCCCTGCATCGCGCAGCATATCGGTGCCCGACTGCCATAGCGCCTCGATCTCGGCGGGCATGCCCTCCATCCGGTATTCACGGGGAATGCCGATCTTCTTGCCACGGATGTCACCGGTCAGCATGGCCTCAAAGTCCGGCACAGGCAGATCAGCGGACGTGCTGTCCTTTGGGTCATGGCTGCACATCGCCCCCAACATGATCGCACTGTCGCGCACCGTCTTGGTCATCGGTCCCGCCTGATCGAGCGATGAGGCAAACGCCACAATGCCCCAACGCGAACAGCGCCCATAAGTCGGCTTGATGCCGACGGTGCCGGTAAACGCGGCAGGCTGACGGATCGACCCGCCGGTATCTGTTCCCGTGGCGGCAAGGCAAAGATCCGCAGCCACTGCCGACGCCGATCCGCCCGAGGACCCGCCCGGCGTCAACGCCGCATCGTCACCGGCACGCCGCCAGGGATTGACCACGTTTCCATAGACCGACGTTTCGTTTGACGATCCCATGGCGAATTCGTCCATGTTGAGCTTGCCCAACATGACAGCGCCCGCATCCGCGAGGTTTTGGCTGACGGTGGATTCATATTCCGGGCGGAACCCTTCCAGGATACGGCTTGCGGCCTGGCTCGCCACGCCCTTGGTGCAGAACAGATCCTTGATGCCGATCGGCAGCCCGCACATCGCGGGCGCATCGCCCGCCTTGATCCGCACGTCGGCGGCGGCGGCGCGCTCCATCGCGATTTCCGGTGTCTTGTGCACAAACGCGCCCAGCGCATCGGCACCGTCAATCTCTTTCAGGCACGCTTCGGTCAGTTCAACGGATGTAACATCGCCCTTGCGCAGCGCATCGCGGGCCTGCGCCAGGCCAAGCTTGTTCAGTTCGCTCATCGGATCACTCCACAACCTTGGGCACGGCAAAAAAGCCCTCACGGGCATCGGGGGCATTCGCGAGAACCTTGTCTTGCTGATCGCCATCGGTCACCACGTCAGCGCGGCGCTTGAGCCGCTGCGGGGTCACCGACGTCATCGGCTCGACCCCCTCGACGTCAACTTCTTCGAGCTGCTCGATAAAGCCGAGAATGGCGTTGAACTCCGCCGCCAGGGCCGGCAGCGCGTCTTCCTCGACCTTGATCCGGGCGAGCTTGGCCACACGGGCCGCGGTTGATTGGTCAATCGACATGAAACCCTCCGATGCGTCACGGCTGCGTTTACCGCTGTGACGAGCCTCCTGCAAGGCCGAGCAAGCGCAAATCCCGCGCAGCGCCCCAAGATGCAGCGACACTGTGGACAAACATCCCCCACATGCTAGCGTCGCACCAGCAACGACAAGGAGACACCGCATGAATATCATCTGGCTTGGACATGGCAGCTTTCGCATCGAAATCGAAGATCAGGTTCTGCTGGTCGATCCATGGCTGAACGGCAACCCCATGCTGCCAGAAGACCGCCACGAAGAGGCCCTGACCGGAGCAACGGCGATGCTGGTCACCCACGGCCATTTCGATCACACGGTGGACGTGGTCGCCTTGTCACGGGATCGCAATATCCCGATTTACGCGATGTATGAACTGTCGGCCCAACTGGTGGCCAACGGCGCAATCGAGGGCGCCGGCTTCAACAAGGGCGGCACGGTCCAGATCGGCAATGTGGCGGTCACCATGGTGCCCGCGTCGCATTCCTCGTCGATGACCGTCGGAGAAGGCACACCTCTCTATATGGGGGCCGAAGTCGGGTTCATGATCCGGGGCGAAGGGCGCTGCATCTATCTGTCGGGCGATACGGATATCATGGCGGACATGGAGTGGATGGGGGATTTCCACAAACCCGACATCGGCATTCTGAGCGCAGGTGGCCATTTCACGATGGGCATGGCCGGGGCGGCCTACGCAGCCAAGCGCTATTTCGATTTCAAGACGGTGATCCCCTGTCACTACCGGACCTTCCCGCTTCTGGAGGAATCCGCAGAGGTGCTGGCCGAGGGCTTGCCCGGCGTGGACGTGGTGGAACCCGAAGTGCTCGAACCGATCGCGTTGTAAACCCAAGCGCCAAGTCCGCCATTCGCCGGACGTCGAAACCATCGGTCCGGGCCGGCGGTGACGCGTCTGGGCACGCTGGACGGCGGACTTGTCTCACTGCGACCTGTCGCATGATAGTGCCCTGACCGATTCCGGGCGCAGAGAAAACGGCGACCATACCGCGCTGAACGCCCTGATCGCGGCGGCGCTGGCAGAAAACCACACCTCCGGAACGGCGCGACCGGAGGCTATCATGTTCACGGGCAAAATTGGATCAAAGGGCTGGCATCCGCGCTCGACGGAGATGATCTCCTGCACGACCTGACCCGGCCTTAGGGCCCGCCTCCGGAATTATTGGCCCGGAAACAAGGCGATCAACCTTAACGCGCTGTTGTTTCTTTCTCGTTTGAAATACCCCCGCCGGAGGCACCTGTCATTTACCGCGTCGCGCAGCGAAAAAGGTTCTGAGCAAGCCTTCCGCGTCTGCCTCGGCCAATCCGTCGTAGATTTCGGGGCGGTGATGGGACTGGGGATGGGCAAAGACGCGCGCGCCATGCGCCACGCCGCCGGATTTGGGATCGCTGGCCGCATAGTAGAGCCGCGCGATGCGGGCCGCGGCGATCACGCCCGCGCACATCGCGCAGGGTTCCAGCGTCACATAAAGGTCAAATCCCGCCAGCCTCTCTTGGCCCAGAGCCGCACAGGCCGCACGGATGGCCAGCATCTCGGCATGGGCCGAAGGGTCGTTATCCTCCCGCGTTCGGTTCCCGGCACGTGCGACCACATTGCCTTTCGGGTCAACGACAACCGCGCCCACAGGCACTTCCCCGCGTGCGGCGGCGGCGCGCGCTTCGTCCAGCGCCACGTCCATATGCGATCTGAAAGCCATGGTTCACCCTGCCGCGCAAAGGCCGCTTTCGCAAGGCGGGGCGATGGGATAAGTGCAGGGCATGGACACTGAGAAAAAAGACGGCGATCGCATCGCCAAGGTTCTGGCGCGCGCCGGCGTTGCATCGCGCCGCGAGGCCGAACGCATGATCGAGGCCGGGCGCGTTTCGGTCAATGGCAAGCGCATCGACAGCCCCGCGCTGAACGTCATCGCGACCGACACCATCATGGTGGACGACAAACCGTTGTCCGAACCTGAACCGCCACGTCTCTGGCTGTATCACAAGCCCATCGGCCTTGTGACTTCGGCGCGCGACGAAAAGGGCCGCTCCACGGTTTTCGACTCGCTTCCCGAAGACATGCCCCGCGTGATCAGTGTCGGGCGTCTGGATATCAATTCCGAGGGGCTTTTGCTGCTGACCAATGACGGCGGCATCAAGCGCAAGCTGGAATTGCCCTCAACCGGATGGTTGCGGCGATACCGTGTCCGGATCAATGGCCGCCCCAAGGACGAAGATTTTGCACCGCTTCGCAAAGGGCTGGTGATCGGGGGGGAACGGTTTCAGCCAATGACCGTCACCCTTGATCGACAGCAAGGCGCAAACGCCTGGCTGACGATCGGCCTGCGTGAAGGCAAGAATCGCGAGATCCGCCGCGCGATCGAGGATCTGGGATTTGCGGTCAACCGCCTGATCCGCGTCTCTTACGGGCCGTTCCAGCTGGGTCAGCTCAAGGAAGGCGAGGTCGAAGAAGTAAGGCGCAAGGTGATGCGCGATCAGCTGGGGCTGGAGGCCCCGGCCGAGGAAACTCCGCGCCCCACAGGCAAGCCGGTGGTCAATCGGTCACGCAAGCCCGGCGGACCCCGAGGCAAGGGGCCCGGTCAGGGTTCCGGTGCCAAACATGACACAAAACGCGACACGAAGCACCCTGGGGCAGGACGTAGCGGCCCGGCACCGGGTGCATCATCCGGCAAGGGCAAGCCGCGCGGCAAACCGCCGAAACGGGGCGGTTAACCCCGCCTGCCGTGGGAAACCTGACCGAATCGGGCGGTTACCCCTAGCAAGCGGACGGCGCTTCCCCTACCTTCAAGGCAACGCAAAGAACCGGAGCCGCCATGTCGGGACGTGCCCTTCAGAAACTGTCTTATGCCGCTTTGATCGTGCTGCTCTTCGGAGTGGCCACTGGCCGGATCGGGGGGCTCTGAGCGATGGCGCAACGCTATGGCGGCACCCACAGCCCGTCACCCCCGCCCCCGCAAGCAGGAGACCGGAGCGCGATCTCGGGGGCCTACAAGGGCGCGCGCCCGCAAAAGGCAGGTGCGCGGTCCAATGTTTTGTTCATTCCGGCGATTCCGCTGGTGGCGACCTCCTTCAACGATGGCGCATTGGGCCTGTCTCTTGCGGTGGGTGCAGCCGCTGTATGGGTGCTTGGGGCATGGCTGATGCGCGAAGGTCTGCACGCCGAAGCCGCCTTTGAGGCGCGCAAGGTCGCCCGCAAGCCCGCTTTCCCGCGCAAGATCGCCGGGTCTGTCGTGCTGGGTGCAGGCACCGCCATTGCCGCCTTCAAGACCGATCCCGGCGTGATCGCGCCGCTGCTGTTAGGGATGCTGACAACCGGTCTGTCGCTCGCCGCGTTCGGACTGGACCCTCTGCGCAACAAAGGCATGGAGGGCGTTGACAGCTTCCAGCAGGATCGCGTCGCCCGCGTTGTGGATGAGGCCGAGGCCCATCTGAGCGCCATGAGTGACGCAATACGCCGCGCGGGCGACCGCACTGCCGAGGCCCGCCTCGCGGCCCTTCAAGGCACCGTGCGCGACATGATAACAACCGTCGAGGAAGACCCACGCGACCTGACCAATGCGCGCCGGTTTCTTGGCGTTTATCTACTGGGCGCGCGGGATGCGACCGTGAAGTTTGCCGACATTTATGCGCGCACGCAGGATGCGCAGGCACGCGCCGATTATCTGGCCTTGCTGGATGATCTGGACCAGAATTACGCGGCGCGGACCCGCAAGATGATGCTTGAGGACCGCACCGATCTGACTGTTGAAATAGACGTGCTGCGCGATCGTTTGCAGCGCGAGGGGGTGCGCCTGTGACAGGTGCCGGAATAATGAGGATGACCCATGTCTGATGATACCCGTAAAAAGGCCGAGGCCGCCCTGTCCGATGTTGAGGCGCTGAACGCGGTCGTGTTGCCCAAGCCCGCCCGCGACACGGTTTCGCTGGAGGCAGCAGGCCCCCACGCCAGCGAAGAAATCCGCAAGCGTATGGACGAAATCGACATGACCGATACGCAATCCATCGTGTCGTTCGGATCGTCGGCACAGGCCGAATTGCAGACAATCAGCCAAGCCATGCTGGCCGATGTGCGCAACAAGGACGTGGGACCGGCAGGGGACAGCCTGCGCAATATCGTGACCACGATCCGGGGCTTTTCGGTCAGCGAACTTGACGTGCGCCGCGAACGGTCCTGGTGGGAAAAGCTGCTGGGCCGCGCCGCACCCTTTGCCCAGTTCACCGCCCGTTTCGAAGAGGTTCAGAGCCAGATCGACAAGGTGACGGCCGATCTTGAAACCCATGAACACACCCTGTTGAAAGATATCAAATCTCTCGATCTTCTGTATGAAAAAACCCTGAGCTTCTATGACGAACTGGCGCTGTATATCGCGGCCGGCGAAGCCAAGCTGAAAGATCTGGACAGCACGGAAATTCCTGCAAAAGAGGCAGAGGTCAAAGCCGCCGCCGAGGCCGATCAGGTGATGAAGGCGCAGGAATTGCGCGATCTGCGCGCCGCGCGCGACGATCTGGAACGCCGGGTGCACGATATCAAGCTGACCCGTCAGGTAACAATGCAATCGCTGCCCTCGATCCGCCTTGTGCAGGAAAACGACAAAAGCCTAGTAACCAAGATCAATTCGACGCTGGTCAATACCGTGCCGCTTTGGGAAACCCAACTGGCGCAGGCCGTCACCATCCAGCGCAGCGCCGAAGCCGCCGCCGCCGTGCGCGAGGCCAACGACCTGACCAACGAACTGTTGACCGCGAACGCCAAGAACCTGCGCGACAGCAACCGACTGATCCGCGAGGAAATGGAACGCGGCGTGTTTGACATCGAGGCGGTCAAACAGGCCAACGCCGATCTGGTCGGCACCATCGAGGAATCTCTCCAGATCGCCGACCAAGGCAAGGCGCGCCGTGCCGAAGCGGAAAAGGAACTCAAGAAAATGGAAAGCGAATTGCGCGATACGCTGGCTGCGGCCAAGGCGCGCAAGGACGGCATCGGCGACAATTCCGGCACCTCCGTTCCGGGCTGAGCCATGGTCCGCGCGATTCTAAATCCTGCGATACATCCGCGACCGCTCCGTCTGCTGCGCGGGGCGGCCTTGCTCGTTGCAGGAACCACGGCGCTGCTGGGCCTGTCGGGGTGCGACAGCGGGATGTTCCCACCCAACGGGCGTCCCGAACTGGCGCGCGCGGCGCCGCCATCCGATGCGCCGTTTCGATCCCTGCGCAGTGCCGAATTGCAGCGTCATTACGAACGGGTTCAGGCCAATCTTCTGGCCAAGGGGCTGATGCGGGTCGATGGGGGCGGACCGGATACCCCCTATGACGCCGACACCTTGTCGCGCAACTTCGAAACCATCGCTTTTTATGACGAATACGCGCGCGGAGCCGGGCTTTCGTTGCGCGGGGGCAAGGCCGGACGGCTACGGCGCTGGGAACGCCCGGTGCGCGTGACGGTGGGATTTGGCAACAGCGTGCCTCAGGAAACCCGCCTGAAGGACCGCGCGATGGTTTCCGACTATGCCGCGCGTCTCGCCAGCATCACCAACCATCCGATCAGCATGTCGCCGGTGCGCCCGAATTTTCACGTGTTGTTCATGGGCGAGGATGACAACGATCAGCTGTTGGCCGAACTGCGCGTTCTGGTTCCCGACATCAGCCCGGACATGCTGGATATCTTCCGCAATCTGCCCCGGTCGATCTATTGCCTCGTCGTGGCGTCCTCGCCCAACGGGCAGCCCAACACCTATTCCAAGGCAATCGCTCTTGTGCGTGCCGAACACCCCGACCTTGTGCGGCTCAGTTGTGTGCACGAGGAAATGGCGCAGGGCCTTGGCCTTGCCAATGACGATCCGCGTGTGCGCCCGTCGATCTTTAACGACGATGACGAATTCGCACTGTTGACCAGCCATGACGAAAACCTTCTGCGCATCCTTTACGATCCGCGCCTTTATCCCGGCATGACGCTGGAACAGGCGCGCCCGATCGTGCGGGTCATCGCGGGCGAACTTGCCGGGCAGGATCTCTGACCCCGGCCTCAGACGAGGAATAACAGGAATGGGCATCTTCGATTTTCTTTCGGGTCAGTTCATCGACGTGATCCATTGGGTCGATGACACGCGCGACACGCTTGTCTGGCGCTTCGAACGCGAAGGCCATGAAATCAAATACGGGGCCAAGCTGACCGTGCGCGAAGGTCAGGCCGCCGTATTCATTCACGAAGGCCAGCTGGCCGATGTATTCACGCCCGGTCTCTACATGCTTGAGACCAACAACATGCCTATCCTGACCACGCTGAACCACTGGGACCACGGGTTCAAAAGCCCGTTCAAGTCCGAAATCTATTTCGTGAACACGACCCGCTTCAACAATCTCAAATGGGGCACCAAGAACCCGATCATCTGCCGCGATCCGGAATTCGGGCCGGTGCGCCTGCGTGCCTTTGGCACCTATTCGGTCCGGGTGACGGATGCGGCGCGCTTCCTGACCGAAATCGTGGGCACCGATGGCGAATTCACGATGGACGAAATATCGTTCCAGATCCGGAACATCATTGTGCAGGAATTCTCAAGGGGGATCGCCGGATCGGGTATTCCGGTGCTGGATATGGCCGCAAACACGCGCGAGTTGGGCAAGCTGATCGCGAATGAAATCGCCCCCACCATCGCCGAATACGGGCTGAGCCTGCCCGAACTCTATGTCGAGAATATCTCGCTGCCCGCGGCGGTCGAGGCGGTGATGGACAAACGCACCTCGATGGGTGTGGTCGGCAACCTTCAGGAATACATGCAATTCCAGACCGCCGAGGCCCTCGGTCGCGACGGGGCCGGTGCGGCGGCGCTTCAGACCGGCCTTGGGGCCGGTCTTGGGATGCAAATGGGCCAGCAGGCCGCAGCACAGGCAGGCCCATGGGGCTCTGCCCCGCGACAGGCTGCGCCACCGCCGCCGCCGCCCCCAGTGGAAAAGGTCTGGCATCTGGCCGAGAACGGCGCGACGCAGGGGCCGTTTTCCAAGGCGCGCCTTGGCCGTATGGTGACCGAAGGCACCCTCGGTCGCGACACGCTGGTCTGGACCGCTGGTCAGGACGGATGGCAACGGGCTGAGGACGTGGCCGAACTGGCACGGCTCTTTACGGTCATGCCGCCCCCACCCCCACCGCCGCCGCCGACGGGGTGAGCAAAGGCAACTGACCTCAGGCCGCGTTTGCCATTGTCTTGAGCTTCCACCGGGTCATCGCGCTGGTCAGGCTTTTGGACAGGTCCGACAGTTCACCATCAATCAATGCAACGGCCTTGTCGGGGTTGCCCTTGCCGGCTTCGGCGGCCACCCGGCTGGCACAACCGTGGAATTGCTGGTGCAGTTTGATCACATCAACCGCTTCGGGTTGGCTTTTCTCGAATGCGGTCAGCCCCTTCAACCATGTTCCGAAGGCGCAACTATGATAATCGCCCGCTTCCTGCACCAGCGCGCCCGCCGTGCCGCGTGCAACTTCCTGACGCAGACGGAACTTCCATTTCCCATGCGCTCCGATCGCGGCGTTGATACTGTTGTAGAATTCGGTGTCGGCCATTGGTTTACCTCTGATGCAGTTACTGATTTCATGAACGGCAGGCCTGACCCAAAAGTTAGGCATGAGATTCAAAGAAGAGACGATCATGATCGACACAGATCCCGCGCCGGATGAAACCCATCGCTTCCCTTGCGCGCAATGCGGCGCGGATTATCGCTTTGACCCGGCGACTGGCGGCCTGATCTGCGACTTCTGCGGACATGTGGCCGAAGGATCTGATCACGGTTCGGGTCCATGGGGGCGCACCTCGCTGCGCGAACTGGATTTCAACGCAGCAATCGCCAACACCCTGCCCCAGCAGGAAATCGAGGAAACCCGCGTGTCCGCCTGCCCCAATTGCGGGGCCCAAGTGGAATTCGACACCGCCATTCACGCAACAGAGTGCCCCTTCTGCGCGACGCCGGTGGTGGTCGATACCGGAACACACCGCCACATCAAACCACGCGGCGTCTTGCCGTTTGCATTGGATGAAAGCGCCGCACGCGACGCAATGACAGATTGGCTTGGCGGGCTGTGGTTCGCGCCCAACGGTCTTCAGGAATATGCCCGGAAGGGCCGCAAGATGCAGGGCGTCTATGTTCCCTACTGGACGTTCGACGCGCGCACCCGATCACGATATCGCGGTGAACGGGGCACTGTCTATTATGAAACCCGCACCGTGACCCGCAATGGCAAGACCGAAACCCAACGCGTGCAACGCATCCGGTGGCGTTCCGTTTCCGGTCGGGTCGCGCGGGATTTTGACGATGTTCTGGTGCTTGCCTCAACCAGCCTGCCCCAGAGCTATACCGAAGCGCTGGAACCCTGGGATCTGTCCGCGCTTGAACCCTATCAACCGCAATATCTGGCCGGGTTCCGCGCCGAAGGCTATGCTGTGGAGCTGCCCGAAGCATTCCCCGTCGCACGCGAAAAAATGGCCCGCGTGATCGAACGTGACGTGCGGTTTGACATCGGCGGCGACCGTCAGCGCGTGCATGATGTAGATACCGAAACGTCGGATGTGACCTTCAAGCACATTCTGCTGCCCGTCTGGGTCGCGGCCTACAAATATCGCGGCAAGAGCTACCGCTTTGTTGTCAACGGACGCAGCGGCCAAGTGCGCGGGGAACGGCCGTGGTCCGCGATCAAGATCGCATTCGCCGTTTTGGTTGGCCTGTGCATTGCCGGTGCCGTGGGGTATGGCGTGGCGATCAACCAGTAAGCCCCCTGAAATATGGTGCGAATGAACGTCAGGCCAAGATCGGACCAGACACCAGAGCCTTGGGCAAAAAGCACCGCCCGAGAAACCGAGCCACCCGCACCACCGAACTCATCTATTGGTTGATGGCAAGCCCCGGCGAATAACGCAGCCCAATCTTTGCGTGCTTCTGCACGCATGTATTCTCATAGGCGCGTAAATAGTCGCAAATGCCTATTTTACTGGTATCTTCCAAGAAAAGAGCACGATCCAACATGGACAAGAAACGTTTACGAAAGGTCACTGAAGTAGAGGGATACGCGTCGAACATCCTGGCCTCCATGCTTTCGGTTTCGAAAAAAATGATCTCTTAAGTTGATAGTTAACTTTAAATAACGGCTGGGCCAGAACAATTTTAGCGAACTCGCGAATTTCTTGTGGAGGAAAAATTGTTGCCCTTTGATTGGGCGGTCTTGCGGTCCGCGCGCGGGTTTCGCATGGTCACGAACGGAATGCATGGATTGGGGTCAACGCGCATGAACGACAGCTACACAGCACTGGACACTGCTTTTGCCGAACGGTTTTCGTGTCGGGCGTTTCGTCCCGACCCGGTGCCGCGCGCCGACATCGAGCGCATCGTGAGCACCGCCCGCAAGACGCCCAACTGGTGCAACGCCCAACCGTGGCAAGTGGTGGTGACAAGCGGTGCCGAAACCGACAGGTTCCGGGCCGCATTGGGTCAGGAAGTGCTGTCCGGCACACCCGAACCAGACCTGACGTGGCCAGCCGCTTACACCGGTGTTTACAAGGAGCGTCGCCGCACCTGTGGGATGCAACTCTATGAGGCGGTTGGCGTGGCAAAGGGCGATCGGGTCGCATCGGGCCGCCAGATGATGCGCAACTATGATCTGTTTGACGCGCCCCATGTCGCCATCGTGCACAGCCCCAAGGAACTCGGCCCCTATGGTGTGATGGATTGCGGTGGCTTCGTGACAGCCTTTACCGTGACCGCTGCATCGCTTGGAGTGAACACCATCGCGCAGGCCGCCATCGCCGCCTATAGTCCCTTCCTGCACCGGTATTTTGACATCGGCGATGATCGGCAAATTCTGTGCGCGATCTCCTTTGGCTATGCCGATCCCGACGATCCGGCCAACCGCTTTCGCACCGAACGGGCAGAGGTTGAAGAAATCGTGGATTGGCGCGGCTGACCATCGTCAGGTGCCCGCCACCGCATGAAAGGAACCCCCTATGAGAGCCCTGATCCAGCGCGTCACCGAAGCCAGCGTTACGATAGACGGCACAAGGGTTGCCGAAACCGGTCCGGGGGTTTTGATCCTTGTCTGCGCCATGCAAGGTGACACCGCCGCCGGTGCCGAAGCGCTGGCCGCCAAGATCGCCAAACTGCGCATATTTCGTGATGACGCGGGCAAGATGAACCGGTCGCTTGCCGATACCGGCGGTGCCGCCCTTGTTGTCAGCCAGTTCACCCTTGCCGCGGATACGTCGCGCGGCAACCGCCCCGGATTTTCCGCCGCCGCCCCGCCCGCCGAGGGGGAAGCGCTTTATCTGTGGTTCGCAGATCACCTGCGCCATCTCGGGATCTCTGTGCAGACGGGGCAGTTCGGTGCCGACATGGCCGTGGGGCTGGTCAATGACGGGCCGGTCACCATCTGGATGGAACAATGAACCTGCGCGACAAAGCTCTTGATATCTGGCGCGCCGGGGTGGCGGCCGTTGACGGCTATGCCGCAACCGCGCGCGCCTTGCCGCCCCAAGCCCCGGACAGGATCCTCGCCGTGGGTAAGGCCGCGGGCCATATGGCACGGGCGGCGCTGGATCGGTATGGCGATATTCCCTGCATCGTGGTGACCAAAGATGGTCATGCTGGGGACCTTCCGGCTCATGTCACCTTGATCGAGGCCGCACACCCGGTTCCCGACGCGCGCAGCCTGTCGGGCGGGCGCGCGCTGCGCGGCGCGGTCGAAGGAATGGGCGCTGGAACGCGCTTGTTGCTTCTGGTTTCCGGCGGGGCCTCTGCGCTGGCAGAAGATCCGGTGGAGGGCGAAACGCTCGACAGCCTCGCCGCGCTCAACCGCGCACTGTTGGCTTCGGGCCTTGATATTGGCGAAATGAATGTCCGGCGGCGGGTCATGTCGCGGATCAAGGGCGGCGGGCTTCTGTCGCGCTTTGGCGGGGCGCGGGTGGATGTGCTGGCCATATCAGACGTGCCCCGCGATGACATCGCGGTGATCGGGTCGGGTATCGGAGCCGCGCCAGAGGACGCGCGGTTTGCCTACCACTGCGATATCGTCGCCTCAAACGCCATCGCCCGCGACGCCGCCGTCGCGGCGGCCGGGGATCTCACCGTATTGTGCAACAACGATGGGCTGCACGGAGATGCCGCACGGATCGCAGGCGAACTTGGCCCCCGAATCGCGGCCATGGAACCCGGCGTCATGGTCATCGGCGGAGAGCCGACCGTCGTCCTTCCTGATACCCCCGGTGAAGGCGGACGCAACCAGATGCTGGCGCTGGCGCTGTCGGAATACATCGTTGGACGTGACGATATCGTGATCGTCGTCGGCGGCACCGACGGCAGCGACGGGCCAACAGATGCAGCCGGCGGCGTGGTGGATGGCACCACATGGACACAAGGTGCGGCGGCGGCATTGGCGCGTGCCGACAGCGGCCCCTTTCTCCAAGCGCGGGGCGCGCGATTGGTAACCGGCCCCACCGGAACCAATGTCATGGATCTGGCCATCGCGCTGCGTGCTTGACATGGTGCCAGTGCCGCGCCGACAGTCGCGCCATGACACATGCACCCAACACCCTCCGCGAGATCGAAGACCTGCCCGACGTGGGCATCACCCTGTCCGACGGCACCCGCCTGTCGGCGCGCGTCTGGCGCCCCGTGGACGCGGGCGACGATCCGGTCCCGGCGATTCTGGAATACCTGCCCTATCGCAAGCGTGACGGAACCGCCGCCCGAGATGCCCTGACGCATCCTTATTTTGCGGCGCGTGGCTATGCCTGTATCCGGGTCGACATGCGCGGCAACGGCGACAGCGAAGGGCTGATGGACGACGAATACAGCGCGCAGGAACTGGCCGATGGGGTCGAGGTGATCAACTGGCTGGCCGCGCAGCCCTGGTGCACCGGCAAAGTGGGCATGATGGGGATCAGCTGGGGCGGGTTCAACGGATTGCAGATCGCAGCCCTTGGCCCAGATCCGCTCAAGGCTGTGATCACCTTGTGTTCAACCGTCGACCGTTATGCTGATGACATCCATTACAAGGGTGGGTGCCTGCTGAATGAAAACCTCGGCTGGGGCGCGACAATGTGGTCCTATTCCTCGCGTCCACCCGATCCGGCCCTGCGCGACAAATGGCGCGAAATGTGGCTTGAACGCCTCGAGGCCGAACCCTACCTTCCCGCGCTCTGGTTGCGCCACCAGCGCCGCGATGCCTATTGGGAACACGGGTCGGTGTGCGAGGATTACAGCAAGCTGTCGGCTAAGGTTCTGGCCATTGGCGGTTGGGGGGACGCCTATAAGAATACCGTGCCCCGGATCGTGGCTGACCTGCCCGGATCAAAAGGTATCCTTGGCCCATGGGTTCACAAATACCCACATTTCGCAGTGCCCGAGCCGCGCATCGGTTTCCTGCAAGAGGCGCTGCGCTGGTGGGACAGGTGGCTCAAGGATGTGGACAACGGAGCCGAGGACGATCCGGCGTTGCGCACATATCTGATGGACGGGGTGCGCCCCGCGACATGGTACGACCGCCGCGAAGGGCTCTGGCAGGCCGATCCGGTGGCGGAACCGGCCGCTTTTCACCTGACGGACGCGGGACTGTCGCACGATGATGGCCCGCTGGATTGTCTTGTTGCCTCACCGCAGGATTGCGGCATGGATGGCGGAGAATACTGTGCCATCTGGCTGGGCCCGGAAATGCCCGGTGATCAGCGCCGCGACGACGCCTTGTCAGCCTGTTTCGACAGCGCACCGCTGAGCGAAGACATGGACATCAGCGGCGCGCCCCGGATCACGCTGACCCTGACGAGCGACCGGCCCGCCGCGCAGATCGCGGTGCGGCTTTGCCATGTTCACGGCGACGGAGCCTCGACGCGGATCACCTATGGGGTGCTCAACCTGTGCCACCGCAACAGCCATGCCGATCCAGCCCCCCTGCCCGTTGGAGAGCCTGTCACCGTAACGCTGGATCTTGACCACATCGCCTATCGTGTGCCTGCCGGGGACCGGCTGCGGGTGGCGGTGTCTTCGGCCTATTGGCCGTTGATCTGGCCATCGCCGGAAAGGACCACCCTGCGCCTGGGCGACGGCGACATCGCCCTTCCCGTGGCCCGGACCGCTGGCAATGAATGGACCTTTCCCGAACCGGATTCAGCAGAGCCGTGGCAAACCCGGCAACGACGCGACCCGGCCCATGTCCGGCGGGTCGAGCAGGACCAGCAGACCGGTCTGGTCAGCCTTGTCATCGAAGATGATTTTGGTGTTGTCGAGGACGCAGAGCACGGTTTGTTTGGTGGCACCATCGCGCGGGAACGTTGGATCATCCACCCCGACGACCCGCAAAGCGCGCGCGGAATCTGCCACTGGACCGACGAACGCGGGCGCGGGGATTGGGTGGTGCGCACCGAAACCAGATCGGAAATGTGGTCCGACGCCACCCATTTTCACCTGCACGCCAGTCTGGAGGCGTTTGAAAACGACGAACGGGTTTTTTCCAAGACTTTCAAGGACAGTATCGCGCGCGATCACCTGTGAACACAGCCGCCCGGCCAAAGCTCCCCGCCCCTTGGGCGCGGGCTCGGGCGCAGTTCAGGGGCATTAACACTTGCGACCCGGTGTCAAATGCGCAACCATTAACTCACCAATCAACAAAACCGCGAACCATACGCGGTGGGACCACTACGGGAGAATTCAATGAGAGATCAACTGAACTACTATGCCGCCCGCGTGAGCGCCGGCCTGATGAGCCGTCGCGAGTTCATGGGACGTGCCGCCGCTCTGGGTATGACTGCGGCCCTTGCCAACACCATGCTATCCAGTGCCGTGCGCGCTGCAGGCCCGCAAAAGGGCGGCACCATCCGCGTCGGGATTCAGGGTGGTGGTTCGGGCGATAGCCTCGATCCGGCGGTTGCGGCCAACGCAACCATGACAATGATCCTGCGGATGTGGGGCGAACCTCTGGTCGAACTCGCCGCTGGCGGCGGTCTGGACGGCAAAGTGGCCGAAAGCTGGCGGTCCTCGCCTGATGCGCGCATCTGGACCTTCAAGGTGCGTCAGGGCATGACCTTCTCGAATGGCAAGCCGGTAACAGCCGAAGATGTTCTCGCCACGATTGAACGCCACTCCGGCGAAGACACCAAGTCCGGTGCGCTGGGACTTTTGCGCGACATCAAGTCGATGAGCGTGGACGGCGATGAATTCACGTTGGAGCTGGGTTCGGCGAACGCTGACTTGCCCTACCTGATGGCGGATTACCACCTGATCATCCAGCCAAATGGTGGCAAGGACGATCCCACCGCGTGCATCGGCACCGGGCCTTACGTGCTCAAGTCCGCCGACATGGGCGTGCGGCTTGTGTTCGAGCGTAATGACAACCATTGGAACGGCGACGGCAACGCCTCGACCATCGAACTGATCGTGATCAACGATGACACCGCGCGTGTCGCGGCGCTTCAGTCCGGTCAAGTCGATATGGTCGATCGTATCCCACCACGCACGGCCGGATTGGTCGACCGCGCGCCCAATATTACCGTGCGCAAAACCAGCGGCCCGGGTCACTATGTGTTTATCGCGCACACCAACACCGAACCGTTCAGCAATCCAGATGCCATGATGGCGCTGAAATACGGCATGAACCGTCAGGAAATGGTCGACAAGATCCTGTTCGGTTATGGCTCGGTGGGCAACGACACACCGATCAACGCGGCCTATCCGCTTTATACCGAACTGCCGCAGCGGGAATACGATCCCGACAAGGCCGCCTTCCATTGGAAAAAATCCGGACTGGACCAGCCCGTATTGCTGCGCACCTCGGACAACTCCTTCCCGGGGGCACCGGATGCCGCAGCCCTGTTCCAGCAGAGCTGTAACGCGGCAGGCGTCCCGGTTGAAATCAAGCGCGAGCCGAACGATGGCTATTGGTCCGAAGTCTGGAACAAGCAACCCTTCTGCACCAGCTACTGGGGTGGGCGTCCGACACAGGACCAGATGTATTCCACAGCCTATCTTTCCACGGCCGACTGGAACGACACACGGTTCAACAACGCCGAGTTTGACAAACTGCTGATTGCCGCGCGCGCCGAACTTGACGAAGGCAAGCGCAAGCAGATGTATGCCGACATGGGCATGATCCTGCACAACACCGGCGGACTGATCTGCCCGATGTTCAACGATTTCCTCGACGCAACAAGCGACCGTATCGCAGGTTGGGATGAATCGCCGGGCTTTGGCCTGATGAACTACTACGCACCCATCCAGATGTGGGTTGCCGGCTGATATGGGGCCGACAATGACCTTGGTTGCCCAGCGCCTTGCGCTGGGCATCCTGTTGCTTTTCCTCGTCTCGATCCTGATTTTTGTGGGAACATTGATCCTGCCCGGGGACGTGGCGCAATCCATTCTGGGGCAATCCGCGACCCCCGAGGCGCTGGCCAACCTGCGTGCTGAGCTGGGTTTGAACGAACCCGCCGTGACGCGCTATTTCGATTGGTTGGGAGGCGTTCTGACCGGCGATCTTGGCACCGCGCTGACCAATGGCAGAGATATTGCCGAAGCCATGGGCACACGCCTGTCACGCACCTTGTTCCTGGCATTCTGGGCTGCTGTTGTCGCTGTGCCGCTGGCCATTTTCCTGGGCCTTCTGGCGGTGCGCTACCGCGACCGCTGGCCCGACAAGCTGATTTCGGCAATCACACTCAGCACGATTTCGATCCCCGAATTCCTGATCGGCTATGTGCTGATGTATTTCGTGGGTGTTAAGCTGGGCTGGGCCCCGACTGTTGCCAACATCCACGACGGAATGAGCCTTGGCCAAAAGCTGCACACCATCGCCCTGCCGGTGGCGGTTCTGACGCTGGTGGTTCTGGCGCACATGATGCGCATGACCCGCGCCGCGATCCTGAACGTGATGCAATCGGCCTATATCGAAACGGCCGAGCTTAAAGGCCTGCCAATGTTCCAGATCATCTGGAAACACGCCTTTCCCAATTCGATCGCACCCGTGGTCAACGTCGTCATGCTGAACCTTGCCTATCTGGTGGTTGGCGTCGTCGTGGTCGAGGTGGTGTTCACCTATCCCGGCATGGGGCAATACCTTGTGGACCATGTGTCCAAGCGTGACCTGCCTGTTGTGCAAGCCTGTGGTCTGGTCTTTGCCGCCGTCTATATCGGCCTGAACATGATCGCCGATATCGTGTCGATCCTCGCCAATCCGAGATTGAGGCACCCGAAATGATCAAGAATATACCTTTTGCAGCCGCAATAGGGCTGTTCTTTACCTCGCTCTATTTCCTTGCAGCGATTTTTGCGCCGGTCATTGCTCCCTACGGCATGGCCGAGGTCGTTGGCGGCGTCTGGGAGCCCGCAAGCGCGGATCACCTTCTGGGAACGGACAACATCGGGCGCGATCTGCTGACGCGGATGATCTATGGCGGTCAAACCACGATTTTTATCGCCACCATGGCCACGTTCATCAGCTTTACCACGGGATCGGTTCTGGGCTTTCTGGCCGCCGTTCTGGGTGGCTGGGCGGATCAGGCGTTGAGCCGTTTCGTCGATCTGGTGATGTCAATTCCGTCGCTGATCCTTGCGCTGGTGATCCTGTCGGTCATGCCCGTCACCGTCCCGGTTCTGGTGCTTGTGATGGGGCTGCTGGACAGCACGAGGGTGTTCCGCCTTGCGCGTGCGGTCGCCGTGGACATCAACGTGATGGACTATGTCGAAGCCGCCAAACTGCGCGGCGAGGGTCGCGTCTGGATCATCTTCCGCGAGATCCTGCCAAACGCCCTGTCGCCGTTGGTCGCTGAAATGGGCCTGCGCTTTATCTTTATGGTTCTGTTCATCTCGACCCTGTCGTTTCTGGGGCTGGGCGTTCAACCGCCGCTGGCCGACTGGGGCGGCATCGTGAAGGAAAACAAGGACGGGATCGTTTATGGCATCGGTGCCGCGCTGTATCCGGCGGTGGCAATCGCCACGCTGGCGATCAGCGTGAATCTGGTTGCCGACTGGGTCCTGAACCGCACCACATCGTTGAAAGGGGGCCGGGGATGAGCGAACCTCTTGTCAAGGTCCGGGGCCTTACCATCGGGGCAACCGTCTATCCGCCGGGGGAAAAGCCCCATGATATCGAAATCGTGCATGGCGTGGATTTTGATCTGGAACAGGGCAAGGTTCTTGGCCTGATCGGTGAATCCGGGGCCGGCAAATCCACCATCGGGCTGGCCACCCTCGCCTATGGCCGGGGCGGCGTGCGCATCACCGGTGGCGAAGTCTGGATCAACGGGCGCGACATCCTCAAAACAGGTGTGCGCGATGTGCGGCGGCTTCGCGGGGGCGAAGTGACCTATGTGTCCCAATCCGCCGCCGCCAGCTTTAACCCTGCCAAGAAGATCATGGAGCAGGTGACCGAAGCCGCGATCATTCAGGGCAAGTTTTCAAAGCGCGAGGCAGAACAGCGCGCGATCGAGCTTTTTGCCAAGCTCGGCCTGCCCGATCCCGAAACCATCGGCAACCGGTATCCGCATCAGGTATCGGGCGGTCAGTTGCAGCGCTGCATGACCGCGCTTGCCCTGTGCCCTGAACCGCAACTGGTGGTTTTCGACGAACCGACCACGGCGTTGGATGTGACCACGCAGATCGACGTTCTGGCCGCGATCAAGGATGCCATTCGCGATACCGGTGTGGCCGCTCTTTACATCACCCACGATCTGGCCGTCGTCGCACAGGTCAGCGATGACATCATGGTTTTGCGCATGGGCGACATGGTCGAATACGGCAGCGTTGATCAGATCATCAACGCTCCGCAGGAAGACTATACCAAGGCGCTGGTGTCGGTGCGGTCCATTGACCACGCGGAAAAGCAACCCACCGCAGAACCGGTTCTGAAGGTCCAGAACATCACGGCGCGCTACAAGGGCACCCATTTCGACGTTTTGAAAGATGTGAATGTGGAGCTGTATCCCGGTCAGACACTCGCCGTGGTGGGCGAAAGCGGATCGGGAAAATCAACGCTCGCACGTGTGATTACCGGCCTGCTGCCCCCGAGAGAGGGCGAAATCCATTTCGCCGGGCGCACCCTATCACCTGATCTTCCGTCTCGGTCGCGCGAGGATTTGCGCGAATTGCAGATGATCTACCAGATGGCAGACGTTGCGATGAACCCGCGCCAGACCGTGGGAACGATCATCGGGCGCCCTCTCGAGTTCTACTTTGGCCTCAAGGGTGAAGAAAAACAGAAACGCATCCGCGAGCTGCTGGAAGAGATCGAGATGGGCGACGGGTTCATTGACCGTTATCCAGCCGAGCTTTCGGGGGGGCAGAAACAGAGGGTTTGCATCGCGCGGGCCCTTGCAGCCAAGCCCAAGCTGATCATCTGCGATGAGGTCACCTCGGCCTTGGATCCGCTGGTGGCAGACGGGATTCTCAAGCTGCTGCTCAATCTTCAGAAAATTGAGGATGTCGCCTACCTGTTCATCACCCATGATCTGGCCACGGTGCGCGCCATCGCCGATAGCATCGCCGTGATGTATCAGGGCAAGGTTCAGCGCTACGGTGGCAAAACCGACGTCCTGACACCGCCGTTTGATGATTACACCGATCTGTTGCTCAGTTCGGTCCCCGAGATGAAGCTTGGCTGGCTCGAAGAGGTGATCGCCAATCGCAAGATGGAAAGCGCGGGCCACTAGCCCCCTTTCGTCTCTGCTACACAATCCAAAACGGCACTTCCCCGGGGAGGTGCCGTTTTTTTTGATCTGTATCAATGTATTCATTTTTCAGAATTCGTATTTATATTCCCATAACGGAATATTTAAGGAGCTTTGCAATGGCCCGTGCCGATAGCCCAGCCGCGACGCGGTATACACCCACCTATTTCCTTGCCTCTCTGGGGGCTGGGGGATTGGTGGTCACTTTCTTCATGTTCCTGATGTTCTGGGTGCCGCACTCAGGTCGGCCGGTTCCGGTGTTCGAAGACATCATGGCAGCCTTTTCCCAAGGCGGCCCGGCTTTGCAATTTGCCATTGGCGCGGCCTATGTGGGCATCGCCTTCTTTGCATTTTTGAACGTTCGCTCACTGGCGTGGAACTTTGCGGCCTTGTCGCGGATGCGTAAATCCCCGCAGTGGAAAGGGTTTTCATCCTCGAACGCGGAATCAACCCTGTTGGCCGCGCCGCTGGCATCCGCCATGACCATAAACGCGATGTTCATTGTCGGGTTGGTTTTTGTGCCGGGTCTTTGGTCCATCATCGAATACCTGTTTCCGGCGGCGCTGGTGGCATTCCTTGGCATTGGCGTCTGGGCCTTGGTCTTGGTCGGACGGTTTCTGGGGCGGATCCTGTCGCAGGGCGGTGCGTTTGATCTGACCCAGCACAACAGCTTTGGTCAGTTGGTCCCCGCCTTTGCCCTGTCGATGATCGGTGTTGGCCTTGCCGCCCCCGCAGCGATGAGCACGCAGCCTGCCGTGATCGGTGTTTCGCTGATGTTGTCGACGTTCTTTGCCGTTGCCGCCCTTCTCTATGCGCTGGTGGCGGGTATCACGGCGTTCTCGTCGATGCTGCGCCACGGTTCGGCCCCCGAAGCCGCACCGACACTGATGATCATCATTCCGATGATGACTGTGCTTGGTATTCTCGGACTGCGCCAGACCCACGGCCTGCATACGCTGGACGGGTCGGCCGGACATGCGAGCGATACGCTGATGTTCCTTGCACGTATGCTGTCGGTTCAGGTTCTGTTTCTGGGTCTTGGCCTTGTTGTGCTGGCGCGTCAGGGATATTTCGGTCGCTTTGTCTTTGGCTCCGAAGCTTCGGCAGGATCCTATGCACTGATCTGCCCCGGCGTGGCGTTGGCGGTGATGACCCATTTCTTTGTCAACAAGGGGCTGGTGGCTGCCGGTCTGATCGCCAAGTTCGGGATTGCCTACTGGTCCTTCAGCGCACTGGCCCTGATCTTTCAAGGGGCGATGATCTTGCTGGTGTTGCGCTTGAACCGGGTGCATTTTTCCAGTGGTTCCAACCCAGCGACGGCGGTTCCCGCAGAATAACCCCCGCGTCCCGGACCGATACGGCATCCCCTTTTCGGGGGTGCCGTTTTGCATTGAAGGCGCCACGACAATGCGGCACAGTTTGTGTCAAACAGTGGAGCGCACCATGAAATCCAAGCTATTGCTCATCATCATTGACGGTGTCCCCTATCGCAATTGGCGACGGCTGTTCGGCAATCTCGAAGGCTGGGTGGAAACGGGTGCCGCGCAGGTCTGGACGCATCGCGCGGTGCTGCCCTCGATTTCGGCCTCCTGCTATGCCTCGATCCACACCGGCGTGACACCGCAGGAACACGGCTGCACCGGCAACGGCAATGTGTTCCGACTGGACAAGCCGGATATCTTCTCGCAGGTGCGCCGCGCGGGTGGCGTGACCGGCGCCGTGACCCATTCGTTCTGGTCGCAGTTCTTTAACCGGCATCCGTTCGATTTTGTGCGCGACATCGAATATGATGAACCCGAAAGCGACACCATCAACCATGGCCGGTTCCACACGATGACGGGCTACGGGCAGATCAACCAGATGACCCCTTCGGATGTCGATCTTTTTGGCACTCTGACGAACCTGTGCGCGCGGTTCGGACTGGACTATGGCATTCTGCATACCTGCACGCTGGACAGCATGGGCCACCGGTTCTTTCACGACTGCCAGGAGATGGACCACGCCTGCGCGGTGATGGATGAGATGTTGGCCCCGTTCATCCACAAATGGCTGGACATGGGGTATGAGATCATCGTGACCGCCGATCATGGTCAGGACGATCGCGGCCATCACGGCGGACGCGGGATGCTGCAACAGGATGCGGCGCTGTATTACTTTGGGCCAGCCAAGGGACCATCGCCCGATACGGTGATTGATCAGCTACAGCTTGCCCCGACGGTTCTCAGCCGGTTGGGCGCACCCATCCCCGAAACCATGCGCGCGGCCCCTTTTCTGAAGGATCAATCGTAGGGCCAAAGCCCCTGCCCCAGACATTGCAACGCCGCCACGATCCGCTCAAAGCTGTCACGTGCCTTTTGCGACACATAGCGCGCGCGCAGATACCCGTGGATCAACCCGTTTTCATTGATACAATGCGCCCGCACGCCCGCTCCGGCCAGCGCGTCGCAATAGGCTGGGCCATCGTCACGCAGCGGGTCGCAGTCGGCTGTAATTACCACAGTCGGCGGAAGCCCCGAAAAATCGCTGTCTTCCAGCGGGGCCAGACGCGGATTGCCGGCACGTTCGGCCCCTGCCCCGTAAACCTCGTGGTAGAAATCCACATCCGCTGCCGTCAGGCCCGGCGCAAAAGCATGTTCGTGATAAGACCGCGCGTCCCGGTTGCCACCAAGGCCCGGATAGATCAGGACCTGCCCGCGCAACCGTATATCCTGCCCCCGCAGCGCACCCGAGACAGCCGCAGCGAGGTTGCCCCCGGCGCTGTCACCGGCAAGCAGAATCCGCCCCTCGTACCGTTCGCCAACCCAACGGGTCGCCGCAATCGCATCCTCGACTGCGGCCGGAAACACATGTTCAGGGGCCAGTCGGTAATCCACCGCGACAACACGATAGCCGGTTCCGGCACATAGTTCGGCACAGATGGCATCGTGGCTTTCCAGTCCGCCGACAACGAACCCGCCACCGTGAAAATAGACAATCGTCGCAGACGGGTCACCGGCGTTATAGATACGCACCGGAACGCCGCTGGCTTCGGTATCGCGGACCCTGACACCTTCGGGGTGTGGATAATCAAACGCCACGCACAGCGCATCATACACGCGCCTTTGATCGGTGATGGACAGATCCACGGCGTCCGGCGGATAGAATTCCTCGGTCCGCGCAATGAACGCGCGGACCTCGTCATCGAGAAGCGCCGCGTAATCGGTCGCAACATCGCCCGTCATTGTCAGGCAGCCCATTCCCATGGGCGGGTGAAGCCACCCAGAACCTTGACAACATCCGTCTCTTCCGCGCCGTTCTTGTCAAGCTGCGCGACAAGGCCGCGTTTCTTGTCGTCGATCACCTTGGAGACACGCGCGGTTACACCCGCCTCTTCGAGGGCCGCGTTGTAGATGCGGGTAATCGCGCTTTTGCGCAGGTCCGGTTTGAACACCTTGCCGACCGCTGTCTTGGGCAATTCCGCCAGGATCTCCACGTGCTTGGGCTGCGCCGCGCGTTCGTGAACATGCACCTTGCAATGCTCCATCAATTCTTCGGGTGTCACGTTGGCCCCTTCGACCAATTCGACAAAGGCACAGGGCACTTCGCCTGCGTGCAGATCCGGCTGACCGATCGCGCCCGCAAAGGCCACTGCTTCGTGACCCAAAAGCGCCTCTTCGATCTCGGCCGGGTCGATGTTGTGCCCGCCACGAATGATCAGGTCCTTGGCCCGCCCCGTGATCCAGATGTAGTGATCTGAATCGATCCGGCCCAGATCGCCCGTGCGCAGATAAGACCCATGATACAGATCCTTGTTCTTATCCGCCTCGGTATAGGTTTCGCCGACATTGATACCGGGGCTGGAAATACAAATTTCTCCGATTTCATCGGTATCGCATTCGACCGCGCCTTCGGGCCCGACCTTGAAGATTTTGACGTCTGTATAGGGAAACGGCACACCGATTGAGCCGACCTTTTTGACCCCGTCGACAGGGTTGCCGGATACCAGACAGGTCGCCTCGGTCAGGCCATAGCCTTCGACGATGTTGATCCCGGCGGCCTCTTCAAACCGCTTGAACAGTTCCATGGGCAGCGGTGCAGACCCCGAAAACGCCAGCTTGACCGAAGACATATCCGCATCCACCGGGCGCTGCATCTTGGCGGAAATGGCGGTGGGAACGGACACGATGAACGTCGCCTTCCAGCGTTCGCAGAGCTTCCAGAAGTTGTCGAACACCCCTTCTCCGCGATAGCCCTGCGGTGTCGGGAAAATCACATGCGACCCCGCGCATATGGCGGCCATCAGAAACACGTGACAGGCCATCACGTGAAACAGCGGCAGCGGGCACATGATGTTGTCGGTTTCGTCGCACAAAAGTTCAGCGCCCAGCCAACCGTTGTAGATCATCCCGGAATACCGGTGCTGTGCCACCTTGGGCATACCGGTGGTCCCGCCGGTATGGAAATAGCACGCATAGCGGTCGCCCGCGCTGTCGGCAAAGTTCAAGGTGTCAGATTGCTTGGCAATTTCCTTATGGAAGCTGCGGTAATCCGCATGGGTGGCCCCGGTAATCTTGGGCCGGATCAGCGGAACGATCAGCTTCTTGACACCCGTCAGATAACGCAGCAGGTCGACTTCGAGCACGGTCTTGACGTTGGGCGCATGGCGCACCGCTTCTGCCACCTTTTGGGCAACATCCGTTTTGGGGAACGGGCGCAGTGTCACCACGACCTTGGCCCCGGTTTCGCGCAGGATGGACGCGATCTGTTCGGGTTCCAGCAACGGGTTGATCGGTGCCGCAATCCCCGCGATCGCACCACCAAGCAGCGTTACAACCGTTTCGTTGCAGTTGGGAAGAACATAGGCCACCGTATCGGTTTCCCCGATGCCCAGCGACCGGAACATATTTGCCGCCTGCGTCACCTGACCGGCCAGTTGTGACCAGGTGAGCGTTTCGGCCTTGTCGGTCGGACCCGAGGTGATCTGGTAGCTGATTGCGTTGTGATCGGGAAACTTGCCTGCAGTTTTGCATATCTGCGCAAACAGCGTTTTGGGAACGTCGCGTTCCTCCCACGGCATTTCTTTCTCGATGGCATACTTGTCGCTGAGACCTGCAAAGGCCATATTCCCGTTCCTCCCCTTTTGGCTGTCCTATAGGACCGGCTTTGCGCCTTAAGGGAAAGATGCGGCGAAATCGCCTTTTGCGCAAGCTTTGGCGCGCCGCACGCAAGGTCAACTTGGCCTGTGACGCTACGGCGCGGGCCGCAATCCGGGCAATTTCACTCTGCCGCGATGCCGTCGGTGAATTGCAGCCGCGCCAGACGGGCGTAAAGCCCGCCCTCGGCCACCAGTGCGTCATGCGATCCGGTGGCCACGACGCGGCCCTGCTCCATCACGACGATCCGATCTGCCTTTTTCACGGTGGCCAGACGGTGCGCGACAATCAGCGTGGTGCGTCCCTGGCTGAGGTCGTCAACGGCGCGCTGCACCGCGCGTTCGCTTTCAGCGTCCAGCGCGCTTGTCGCTTCGTCCAGCAAAAGCACAGGCGCATCCCGAAGGATCGCGCGCGCGATGGCGATACGCTGTTTTTGGCCACCCGACAGCATCACACCACGTTCGCCAACATAGCTGTCATACCCATCGGGCAGCGCGGTGATGAACTCATGCGCGGCGGCGGCCCTTGCTGCGGCTTCGACCTCGGCATCGGTGGCATCGGGACGACCAAATCGGATGTTTTCGCGCGCGCTGGCGGCAAAAATGACCGGATCCTGGGGCACCAATGCCAGCGATCTGCGGAAATCCGAACGTGCCACTGTGGACAGATCGACACCATCAAGACAAATGCGCCCATTGTCGGGATCGTAAAAGCGCAGCAGCATCTGGATGATCGTCGTCTTGCCCGCCCCCGATGGGCCGACAAACGCCACGGTTTCACCCGGTGCAATATCGAGCGATACGTTATCCAGCGCGGGAATGCCGGGCCGCGACGGGTAATGGAAATTCACCGCCTCAAAGCTGATGCGCCCCTGAACCGGCGATGGCAGAGTCGCGGGCGTCGCAGGGTCGCTCACATTGTCGCTGGCCTGCAGCAGCTCGATCAACCGTTCCGTGGCCCCCGCCGCGCGCTGCAATTCGCCCCAGATTTCCGACAATGCCGCAACGGACCCCGCAACCATCACCGCATAAATCACGAACTGGATCAAAGCACCCGCCGACATATCCCCGGCGCGCACATCATTGGCCCCGATCCACAGCACACCCACGACACCCGTAAAGACAAGGAAAATCACGATTACGGTCATCTGCGCGCGCGTCCAGATCCGCCGGCGCGCGGCATCAAAGCTGCGTTCCGTCACCTCGGAAAAGGTGGCGCGGCTGGGATCTTCGTGGGTAAAGGCCTGAACAGTCTGCACGGCCTGAAGCGCCTCGGCGGCATTGCCGGACGACGCAGCGATCCAATCCTGATTTTCACGGCTCAAGACCCGCAGCCTGCGTCCCAGAACAAGGATCGGAACCACGACCGCAGGCACGATCAGCAGGACCATCCCGGTCAGCTTGGCCGAAGTCAGCAGCATCAAGCCCAAGCCGCCCAGAAAAATCAGAAAATTACGCAGCGCGATCGACGCGGACGACCCCAGCACCGATTGAATCAACGTGGTGTCGGTGGTGATCCGGCTGACCACCTCGCCGGTCATGATACGCTCGTAAAACGCGGGGCTCAGCCCGACAACACGATCGAAAACCGCCTTGCGGATATCGGCCACAACCCGTTCTCCCAACCGCGTGACCAAAGCATAGCGCAGCCCGGTCCCCAGCGCCAAAAGACCGGCAATCACCAAGGCCGCTGCGAAATAAAGATCAAGGATTTCAGGCGACTCGGCAGAGAAATTATCGACAACCCGACGCACAGCCAAAGGCAGGGTCAACGACACAACCGCGGTCAGCATCAAAGCCGCGATCGCGGCCAGCATCAGAGACCGATACGGCAGAACAAACGGCCATAGCGCCCGCAACGCGCCAACACGCTTGGACTTCTCTCGGTCTTCCTTGTTGGTGCCGGGGGATACAGGAGCGGCGGTATCTAGGCGGGCCATGCAGGGTCCTTGTTGTTGTCGCGTCTTTCGGTGGCAACCGGGCTGCGCCGCATATCACGGGGCCGGTGCGCAATTTGCCCACTTCAATGGCGTCACCCGCGCACAGGGTCAACCCACAGTTAGAAGCATCCGATGCGGCACGTCGACAAGGCAAGGAATAGATTGGAGCGGGCGGCGGGAATCGAACCCGCGTCATTAGCTTGGAAGGCTAAGGTCTTACCACTACACAACGCCCGCTCAACGATCGCGCTTCTAAGTCAAACTGTAATGACCGTCAAGGGACTGCGCGTCTGAAAATCTGCGCTTCATCGTCCATGCTTTGTTTGGACGGATCGCGAACACCCCTGTGGCCCAAATTCAGAGGACAAGGTCAACAGCAGTGCAGACTAGATCCGATTGAGCGGATGTTGTTGATGCGTTTTTGAACTACCCAGCGCAAACCGGACACTGAGGTAACCCATGATTTTTTGTTTGCCGATCTTCGGTAAGCAGTTTTTGGAAACACCGTTATTTGGCGTCCTGCGCTTGATGCGGGTGACGGGCCAGAAACCCGCAGTTATCAAATTGACCTGAACTGTTCCAATGGCGCGGACGTCAAACAGGCCGATGTAGGGTGCCAGTCCTGCCCGCCGCGCAGCCGTTTTGCCCGGTCTGGGCCGCTGTGGCCCGCCGGGGTGATGCGTTCTGATGGTAAGGCTCGTTAAATGGGCGGCGCCGCCAATTCGGAAGGTGGACCGGGTTTCACTCCGGGGTCTGAACCGTTCAGAGGTCTGCGCCTTGAGGGGGCGCATCCGTTTCCAAGGGTGGCCGGGGTGCCAAGCCCGGCCTTGTGTTGCAACGCGGGTGAAACTGCCGCGTTAACGTTAATGCGGGGGAAAGACTGCGGGCGTTGCGGCGCTTCAGGGTTCGATCAGGGTGACGCCGGGTGTGCGTTTGATGGTGAAGACGTCTTCGTCATACCGCTCGGTGAGATCTTCCAACAAGGCCTGGGTCCAGCCTTCCACCTCGATTTCTTCTTCAAGCGCGTCCGGCAAGGCAAATTTGTCGAGGAACGCCGCAACCACGCGGCGGCGCTGCATTTCCGTCAGGTCGGGATATTTTCCCAGATAGGCTTCCATCCTGGAAAAGCCTTCTTCGGACATGATATCGCGCAGGATGTTATAGCCGCCCTCGACATGGGCATCGTGTTCCAGCCCCCCCAGTTCACGCAGAATCTGCGGCCAGATCAGGGGCGTATCCTCGTTGCACCAAACGGTAATCGGCACATCCGGGGCGGCGGCGCGGATGGCGTTGATCATGTCAGACCACCGCACGTCGCACGGATGCACGCCATCCATGAAATGATCAAGCGACGGGTCCTTGGATTTTTCATAGGCCAGAGGGATGAAGGTCGCCGGGTTGCGAATCGCCATGAACATTTCAAGATCATCATAAGGGAACAGGCTGCGCAGATTGGCCATGCGTTCCGCAGCCGCCGGATAGAGCTTTCCATGGCGCAAAGCGGCATTCACCACACCGAAAAAATGCGGGTTGGACAAGATCACGCGATCGGCGTGTTCATCATCCAGAATCGCGTCCATCAACACATCCCGAGCCTGAGGGTCGGGGGTGTGGTCGCGCATGGACGACAGGGTCGACCGCAACAACTGCCGGTATTTCCCGGGCCCGGGAACCGAGGCCCCGCCCTTGGAAAAAATGTCATTGTTGCGTAACAGGCATTTCATCAGACGGTCATCGTCCGTGAAATGCGCCCCGGTGTGAACGATGATCTGCATCGGCTGTCTGTGATGTTCCTCAAGGATAATATCGGCCTAGCCTGTCGCATCACGACAGTCAAATACGGAGAATGCAGATCAACACCAAAACCCACTTGCACCCGCGGCGCATTGGCATTAATCGGACATTCAGGCCCCTATAGCTCAGCTGGTAGAGCAACTGATTTGTAATCAGTAGGTCCGCGGTTCGAGTCCGTGTGGGGGCACCACTTTCTTATCCAAGATCATCCGATGACATCCAAAATCTCTTAGTTTATAGAGGTTTTGCGGTGTCTGTTTGTCCGATGACGGAAGATACGATCCGGTGAAGTGCCCCCAGATTGGGGGCGTTTCTGGGGGCATCGCGGGAATCGGTAAATTAGGATGCCCCCAAAATGCCCCTGAGTGACGCGCAACTGAGAGCACTGAAGCCTAAGGAAAAGCCCTACAAAGTGTCCGATTTTGACGGACTCTACATCACTGTCACGCCAAGTGGATCGAAGCTGTGGCACTTGAAATACCGGATCGGAGGGCGTGAGAAGCGTCTTTCCTTTGGGGCATATCCAAGCGTTGCGCTCGCGGATGCCCGAAAGTTGAAAGATGAGGCGCGCACCATTCTGGCGGCTGGCGGTGATCCAGGTGTCATTAAGCAAGAGCGAAAGAGGGCAGAGCGGGAGCGGTGGGGGATCACATTTGCGGCCCAAGCTGACGCCTTCATCGACAAGGCTCGACGCGAGGGGAAAGCCGCCGCGACAATGTCAAAGACCGAATGGTTGCTGCAAATGGCTTGTTCGGAGTTTGGCGCAACCCCAATATCGGAAGTAACTGCGCCAATGATCCTTGCGTGTCTCCGGCGTGTCGAGGCAAAGGGCAATTATGAAACAGCACGTCGCCTACGGGCAAAGATTGGCGCTGTGTTCCGGTATGCCGTCGCAAATGGTTTGGCCGAAACGGACCCGACTTACGCTCTGCGCGACGCCCTAATCCGCCCGACGGTCACGCCGCGCGCTGCCATTACCGAGCCTCGGGCATTGGGAGAGCTTCTACGTGCTGTTGACGGTTTTCACGGGCAAGCCACGACGCGAATTGCGCTGCAACTCTTGGCCGTTCTGGTCCAGCGGCCCGGTGAGCTTCGCAACGCCAAATGGGACGAATTTGACCTTGTTCAACAGATATGGAGCATTCCAGGCGAGCGCATGAAAATGCGTCGCCCGCATCGTGTTCCTCTTCCTGATCAGGCGATTGACCTGATCAGGGCCTTGCAGACCGTTTCAGGTCAGAGTGTGTTTCTGTTCCCTAGCTTGCGATCCCTGCATCGACCCATTAGTGAGAACACCTTGAATGCAGCCTTGAGGAGACTTGGCTACAGCGGTCAGGAAATGACAGCTCATGGGTTTCGAGCCACGTTCTCAACCCTCGCCAATGAGAGCGGTCTCTGGAACCCGGACGCGATTGAACGCCAGCTGGCCCATGTGGAGACCAACGCGGTTCGACGCGCGTATGACCTTGGGGAGCATTGGGAGGAGCGTCGTAAGATGATGGATTGGTGGTCGGACTACTTGGATGAACAGCGCAGGCTAGCGAATCCTTGAGGGTTCTGCTTTCGTTTTGCGATGGACGAAAAAGAACGCGAAGACATCGTTGTGGCCGCACTGGCTGCACAATACCCAAAAATCTGGTTGTGGAGGCCGGCGAAGGTCGAGGTTCCTTACGGTCCCGACAATATGGAACTCGTCAACAAGTTTGCTGACCGCTTGGCCATATTGCGATCTGCTTGCAAGGAAGCGTTGCTCGCTTTGCCAGATGAAGAATTGTTGCTGATGCGCGACTTCCAAAGCTCCGAGAAACAACGCGCGCCTTGGCCTTGGGCAAACTGTTTGCCGAGCAACCCCAGCGATTATCTCTCGCGGATACCCAAGGTCTGGGCCTATGGCTTCGGCCATCCTGCATTTGCACCTGATTTTGACTATTGGGCCATGATGCCGAAGCTCTCAGTCATGGAAGCTACCATGCTGTCCGTTGGTGCAAAGCCAGAGCTGTTCAAGGAGAACGAAATTTACGAGTTGAAAAGACAGAAGCCAGAAAAATTGTGGGCTTCGTTCAGGTTTCTCATTGAACGCTATGAACTTATGTTCCGAATGTATCCGAGCGGCGGCTATGGAAAGATGCACTTGAGCACCCGACGCCTCCACCAATGGATCAACGAAACCGGTTTGGATGTTCATCCCGGATTCAAGGCTGCGTTGGACAAACGGTTTGGTGTCACGTCTGAACCCGCACCGCCAAAAGAGATGACCGACGCCGAGAAGGTCAGCTTGTTGAAGATGATCGCGGGCATGGCCATTGAGCAATACGCTTATGTTCCCGGAGCCAAGCGCAACGAGGCTGTGAAAAACATCTCGGATGATCTTGATCGGCTTGGGATCAGTCTGGATCTCAAGACAATTCGGAAATGGCTGAAGGAATCCTGCGAACTTATTGATCCGGAAAATTTCCCTAAGTAGCTGAAAAACATACCGTTCCTTTGGGAACGGTGCCCGTTCCCACAAAATCTCTGCCGGACGAAACAATATTTCTTCGAATCGTATCAGACGTTCGGAGATCAAAATGGACGCACCTCAGTTTCCCCAAACGGGCTTTGTTCGCCTTTCCCAGATTCTGGCCCCGACCGGCCCAATCCCAGTATCGAAGTCTACATGGTGGAAGGGCATAAAGGACGGTCGTTTTCCTAAGCCGATGAAGCTTGGTCCACGCACGACCGTCTGGAAGGCAGAGGACATTCGCGCCTTGTTCGAGGGCCGCGACGATGGGTAAGCGTTACAACCCGATGTTGATCAAGTCTGCCTTGACCTATGATATCGGTGAAGCGGCGCAAGCGTTGGGCGTCACGCCCGCGACCATCCGGAACTGGATCAAAGACGGCTTGCCTGTCATGTCCGAGCGTAAGCCTTATCTGATCCTTGGCGACGCCTTGAAGAGCTACCTTCGGGCCAAGCGGGAGACCTCCAAGCGCCCGCTCGATGCGGATCAGCTCTTCTGTCCGTCTTGCAGAGAAGGACGACGCCCCGTTGATCTGATCGTCACAACGGCCTCGGTTTCGCCCAGCACGCAATTGCTGAAGGGCATCTGCCCGACCTGTGGCCGGGCATGTTCCCGCATCATTTCGACCAGGGACACCGACACATTCACGCGCACATTCAATATCGCGAAAGGGGCTAATGGCGAACCCTAAGTGATACCGGATCACTCCACCTGAATTGTCATTAAACCCAAGGAGCAGACCTATGCGGAAATTCAACGAAGAAAACGAACGCATCAAGCGCAAATACCTGCACCACCTTCGTCGCGCCCAGCGCAAGGACGCGACAACGGTTCAAAAGGCAGCAGAAGGCATTCTGCGTTTTGAGGCCAGCACCAATTTCGCGGATTTCAAACGCTTTCACATCGAGCAGGTGATCAAGTTCCAGGACCGCATCAATTCCGAGGTCAGCAAGACAACCGGCAAACCTCTTTCCAAATCTACGATCCGGTCGATCCTTGCGGCGAACAAGGGCTTCTTCTTCTGGCTTGCGGATCAGCCCGGATACAAGAGCCGCATCCGGCACTCGGACGCTGACTACTTCAACATGGATGCGAAAGGGCAACGTGTTGCGAGCGCTGTTCGCGAAACGCCTTATCCTTCTATGGAAATGGTGCGCCATGTGTTTGATGTCATGCCGACGGAGACGGAGCAGGACCGTCGTAACAAGGCGGTGATTGCGTTTCTCATGTTGACCGGTGCGCGCGACGGGGCGATTGCTTCTCTGAAACTCAAGCACATCAACATGATCGACGGGTATGTGTTTCAGGACGCCCGCGAAGTGCTGACGAAGAACAGCAAGACGATCACAACCTACTTCCTCCCTGTCGATGTGGTCTACCATGAGTGCTTTGCCGATTGGGTCACGTTCCTGCGGAAGGAAAAGCTGTTCGGTCCCGATGATCCGCTCTTTCCGCCGCTCAAGGTCGGTGTTGTGGATGGGGCGATGAAGGTGATCGGCTTTGAGCGCCAAGTTTACAAGAACGCCAACGCCATTCGCAAAATCGTCAAAGACGCGTTCACGAATGCCGATCTTCCGCCATTTACGCCACACGCTTTCCGCAAGACCTTGGTCAAATGGGCAGACCGCACCTACCCGACGCGCGAGGCTTTCAAAGCCTTCTCGCAAAACATCGGCCACAGCAGCGTCGTGACCACCATAAGCGCCTACTATCCCGTCTCTCTGGAACGTCAGGGTGAGCTGATCAAAGCGGCCATTCCCAAATCGTAATCAATTGGGCGTTGAATAGACCTTGGGATTGGTTCAGCTTAAGGCAAGGATCAGAAGCAACGGATAGAGACCATCAATGAACGCTGTTGAGATCGAACAGGCCATCAGCGATCTGGCGGACAAACCCTACGACGCAGGAGAGTTTCCATACGCTTTCTTGGAGTGCTTCGACAATTCGGCAGCGCGATCAACAAAGCTTCGCAAGGGAACCTCGAACAAATCCGACATGGATGGCGTGCTTCAGGCGGGCAGCATCCACATCAAGACCTGTGCAACCGGATCTGTGCCCAAGACACTGACCGCGCTCAAGGAAAGCAAGGCCACGCAAACCAAGCGCAACAAGTGCAGGTTTGTCATGGCGACAGACGGTGATCAGATCGAGGCCGAAGACCTGCACACCGGCGATGTGATTGCCTGCACCTATAGCGATCTGCCCAACCACTTTGTGTTCTTCTGGCCGCTGGCGGGCCTGTCCAAGACCAAGCAGTTGGCCGAGTCCGAGTTCGATGTTCGGGCCACACTGCGACTGAACAAGCTCTACGTCACTCTACGGTCCGATAACCCGGACTGGGGAACGCCTGAGCGTCGCCACGATATGAACCACTTCATGGCGCGTTTGATCTTCTGTTTCTTTGCCGAAGACACAAACATCCTCGCGGGTGACAACTTGTTCACTGAAACGGTCAACACATTCGCCACCCGTGACGGGGCCAACACCCACGAGGTTATTTCCGAGATTTTCAGGGCGATGGACACCCCGATCAAGGACCGTGCTACCGCCGACCTTCCCAATTGGGCCAACACCTTTCCTTACGTGAATGGCGGGTTGTTCAGCGGCTCCAAGGACGTTCCACGCTTCTCTCTGATCGCGCAACGCTATCTGATCCAGATCGGCGGGCTGCCGTGGGACCAGATCAACCCTGACATCTTCGGCTCCATGATCCAGGCCGTCGCGGATGAGGAGGAGCGATCCAAGTTGGGGATGCACTACACCTCTGTGCCGAATATCCTGAAGGTGCTGAACCCGCTCTTCCTTGATGATCTGCGCGAGCATCTGGACCGCGCTGGCGACAGCCCGCAAAAGCTGCTCAACCTGCGCAAACGCATGTCCAACATCCGCGTTTTTGACCCCGCCTGCGGGTCGGGCAACTTTCTGGTCATCGCCTACAAACAGATGCGTGAGATCGAGTTCGAGATCAACAAACGGCGGGGTGAGGACGACCGCGCCTCTGACATCTCGATCCAGAACTTTCGCGGGATCGAACTGCGGGACTTCTCAGCCGAGATCGCCCGTCTGGCCCTGATCATCGCGGAGTATCAATGCGATGTGCTCTACCGTGGGCCCAAGGTGGCACGGGACACCTTCCTGCCGCTGGATGCGCGGAACTGGATCACCCAAGGAAACGCCCTGCGACTGGACTGGCTGGACGTGTGCCCGCCCACGGGCAAGGGGGTAAAGCTGACCTCGGACGATCTTTTCGACACCCCACTGGAGCAGGCCGCGATTGATTTCGAGAATGAGGGGGGCGAGACCTATATCTGCGGGAACCCGCCTTATCTGGGTAGCAGAGGACAAAGTGTTGAGCAAAAGCAAGAGATGAGAAAACTGTTTGAGCCCCATGGCTCAAACTGGAAAGTTCTGGACTATGTGTCTGGCTGGATGCTTAAGGCATCTGAGTATTCCATTCATACTCCGACCTCCTATGCATTTGTAACTACAAATTCCATCTGCCAAGGGCAGCAAGTTGCTGCACTTTGGCCGCTCCTTATTGGCCACACATCGGAAATCTTCTTCGCACAAAGGTCGTTTAAGTGGTCGAACAATGCAGCGCACAACGCAGGCGTCATTTGTGTGATTGTTGGATTGCGCCCGGCTTTGTTGCACAACTACGCGGGGGATTCACTGCATGAATCCAGCGTGATAGCTGGGAGGCATGAGCAGTTGGGCCCCTACGAAGTACAAGACCAGGAACTGGCCTTCGTACAACACAGCACTA
>JAUIAS010000038.1 GCA_030425395.1 Alphaproteobacteria bacterium | reverse complement strand
TGCTGTGTTGTACGAAGGCCAGTTCCTGGTCTTGTACTTCGTAGGGGCCCAACTGCTCATGCCTCCCAGCTATCACGCTGGATTCATGCAGTGAATCCCCCGCGTAGTTGTGCAACAAAGCCCATAGCACAGGCCCGAACATACACCGTTCAGGCCGCCCAATGGCCAATATCGGCACTGCAATACCCGATTGCGGAATTGATGGCCAGACGTCGCAAACCGGCCTCGCCACACCTCGGGCAACGCCCGCCGCGTTTTTCCGTCCTTAACCCGATGCCCGGACATTCACCCGTGTTGCAACACAAGGCCGGGTCTGGCACCCCGGCCACCCAATGCGTCCGACCTTTAACCTATAACATCGGACATCACTTTTCGCGTTCGACCGAAGGGAGAGGCAGCGAAAAGTGAGTCTTGTTTAAGGTCGGATGCATCAGGAAACGGATGCGCCTTGAAAAAGCGCAGACCTCTGAACGGTTCAGACCCCGGATTAGCACCCGGTCCACCTTCCGAATTGGCGGCGCCGCCCATTTAACAAGCCTTACAGATGAAACGACACCAACCCGGCGGGCCAAGAGCGGCCCGGTCCGGGTCAAACCTCTGGCAAAATCCCAACAGATCATCAGGAACCAAAAAATCCGGCCAAGGCCGGATCATGAGAACGCGCATCAAGGGAAAAGTGGCGGAGAGACAGGGATTCGAACCCTGGGTGGGCTTGCACCCACAACGGTTTTCGAGACCGCCCCGTTCGACCACTCCGGCACCTCTCCGCGGGGGTCTGGAAGCGCCGTTTAATCGGGTTTGTGGTGGGGCGCAAGGGCTGTTGCGGCCGACGGGTGACAAAAATTCCCCGCGCCCGGCACGATGCTGACGGGCGCGGGTGTCTGCGGCTTGTTTGCGGGGGGCGGTTTCCTGTATGCATACACGGGAAAGGGGTGTTCCCACCATGCGCCACTGCCGATCCGATCTGAGTTCCAACGGCCTTTTTACGCGCCGTTTTAATCTGTGCCGTCATCTCAGCCTGTTCGTGGCGCTACTGATGTCAGTGCTGTTCGCGGTGTCTGCTGCGGCCCAGTCTGCAAGCCCGTCTGCCAGCCCGTCGAACAGCCCGTCGAACAGCGCCCCTGAAGCCCCGTCTGCAACGGTCGCGGTGGATCGGCTGGCCGAGGTTCTCAGGCTGGATGAGGTCATCGACATCATGCGCGATGAGGGCAAGGAGTATGCCCGCGAGCTTGAGATCGAACTCATGCCCGAAGGGGCGGGGCAGCTTTGGCAGCAACACATCGCCCGCGTCTATAATGCGAAAGACATGCGATCCGAGGTGACAGAAGCGCTGGAAAACCGGCTGACACCCAAAGATCTGGCCGCGATCACTGCTTTTTTCGACACCAAGACCGGGCAGGAAATTCTGCGCTTTGAAAATGCCGCCCGCCGCGCGATGCAGGACCCCGCCGTCGAAGACATTGCATGGCAGCAATTCAGCGCGCTCAGGCCCGGCACCGAACGTCGGCTGGCCCTGCACCGGTTTGTCCGGGCCAACGATCTGCTTGAGCGCAACGTCGCGGGGGCGCTGAATGCGAACGCCCAGTTCTTTCGCGGGATGACGCGGGGCGGAGCGCTTGCCATGAACGAGGATGAAATCCTGCGCGAAACATGGGGACAGGAACAGGAGCTGCGCGAGGATACCGAAAAATGGCTGTTTGGCTTCCTGCACCTTGCCTATCAGCCGTTGTCGGATGCGGTTCTGGACGACTATATCCGATTCTCCAAAACCCCCGAGGGGCAGGCCCTGAACACCGCTCTGTTCGAAGGCTTTGACAGCATGTATCGCCTGATTTCCTATCGCCTTGGGCTTGGGGCTGCGATTGCATTGTCGGGCAGCACGCTGTAGACGCATCCGCACAACCGATCAGGTTGCCTGCGGGTGTTGACAGGGGCGGCGTTCCCTGTCACAAGGCCGCGTCCCGGAATGGCATGCCATTGCCGGGGCATATTGTTTAACATCGCCGATATCGGCGCGCTGTCCGCGGTAGACCGGAGCACCGGTCGCAAAACACCCCGCGCGGGGGACCACAGGACGCGGCAAGAAAAGGAAGACGGCCCATGTTCGCGGTCCTCAAGACCGGCGGCAAGCAGTACAAAGTTCAGGCGGGCGATACGCTCCGCGTGGAAAAACTGGCTGCAGACGCTGGCGAAACAGTTCAATTCAACGATGTTCTGATGGTCGGTGGCGATAGCACCGTCGTTGGCGCACCCTTCGTGGCAGGTGCCGCGGTTCAGGCCGAGGTTGTCGGCCAGATCAAGGGCGAAAAGGTCATCCACTTCGTCAAGCGCCGCCGCAAGCATTCGTCCAAGCGCACCAAGGGCCACCGCCAGCAGCTGACGCTGGTGCGTGTGACCGATATTCTGGCATCCGGCGCTGACGCGACCGGCGTCAAGGCCGCCGTTGGTGCCGCATCCGCACCTGCGTCTGCTTCTACGTCTGCCGCACCCGCAGCGGCGGCCTCCGCTCCTGCGGCAGGTGGCGACGATCTCAAGAAGCTGTCGGGCGTCGGCCCCGCGCTTGAAAAGAAGCTGCACGAAGCAGGCGTGACCACCTTTGCCCAGATCGCGGCATGGACGGACGCAGACGTCGCAGCAATGGACGAGAAACTGTCGTTCAAGGGTCGGATCGAGCGTGAAGGCTGGATCGCACAGGCTCAAGAGCTGGCTCAAGGCTAAGGAGAGAGAGAATGGCACATAAAAAAGCAGGCGGTTCCTCCCGTAACGGTCGCGACTCCGCTGGTCGCCGTCTCGGCGTGAAACTCTATGGTGGTCAGGCCGCAATCCCCGGCAACATCATCGTGCGTCAGCGCGGCACCAAGTTCTGGCCGGGCGAAGGCGTTGGCATGGGCAAGGATCACACGATCTTTGCAACCGAGCAGGGTGCCGTGACCTTCCACAAGGGCCTCAAGGGCCGTACCTTTATTTCGGTTCTGCCAGTGGCGGAAGCCGCAGAGTAAGCCGAACCCGAAGGGTCTGAAAAATTCAGGGGATCGGCGAAAAAGCCGGTCCCCTATCTTGTTTATGGGTGCGTATCACCATGTCCGTCGCGCTTGCCTCTCTTGCGGTGTTCGCCGCAAGCCAGATCGGAACGCCGGGGCCTGCCAACATGGCCCTCATGGCCACCGGTGCGCGGTTCGGGTTTCGCGGCGCCTTGCCGTTTGTCGCGGGGGTGGCGCTTGGTAAACAACTGGTGATCTGGCCGGTCGGCTTTGGCCTGATGGAACTGGCCGATCAGGTGCCCGTGGTGTTTACCGCGCTGAAATACGTCTCGGCGGCCTATGTGTTGTGGCTGGCGTGGCGGGTGGCGCGGATGCGCATCGGAACGCGCGGCGGTGCAGAGGAGGCACCGGGCTTTCGCGCCGGTCTGTGGGTGCATCCGCTCAATCCCAAGGCCTGGGCGATGATCGTCGCGGCCTTTACCGGGTTTGTCGGGCCGGACACCACGGCCATAAACGCAACGGCAACGATCGCCGCTGTATTGCTGGGTTGCCAGATCATTCTGCACCCGGTCTGGACTTTGGCGGGGGACCGCATCGCGGCCACCGTGGCGGGAACACCCGCCGAACGATATCTGATGCTGACGCTGGCGGCGCTGACCGTCGCATCGGTGTTCTATGTTCTTTTGGGAGGAGGACTGGACAAATGAATATGGCAATCGCCTTGGCGCAACCCGTGATCGAAACCGAACGGTTTTCGTTGCGGCCGCTGCGCCGGTCCGACAAAGGGTTGATCGAACTTTATGCCGCCGACCAAAGGGTCGCGCGCATGACGCCGTCGATTCCCCATCCCCTGCCGCCCGGCACGGTGGACGCATTCATCAACCGCGCCCTGTCGGACACCCGTGACGAAGACATCTGGGCGCTTGACGGCACCAGCGCCTCCGGCGATGAGGTCAAAGGCCTCGTATCGCTCAGGAAACTGGATCGCAACCAGTCCGAGGTGTCGTTCTGGGTCGCGCCGATCTACTGGAACACCGGCCTCGCCTCCGAGGCCGTCGCGGCGCTGGTCGAGGCCAACCCGCTGCAAAACCAGACAATGTTCGCGTCGGTGTTTCAGGATAATCCGGCGTCAGCGCGGGTTCTGACCCATTGCGGATTTCAATACCTCGGCGATGCCGAAACCTTTTGCGTGGCGCGCGATACCACCGTGCCCACTTGGACATATTCCCGCAAACTCTGATTGGCAGAGCTGCGGACTTTGGTTAGGAGACGACCATGAAATTCCTCGATCTGGCCAAGGTCTACATTCGCTCTGGCGCGGGCGGCAACGGATGCATCAGCTTCCGCCGTGAAAAGTTTATCGAATACGGTGGCCCCGACGGCGGTGACGGCGGCGGCGGCGGCACCGTCTGGGCGGAAACGGTCGATGGGCTGAACACGCTGATCGACTTTCGCTACCAGCAGCATTTCTTCGCCCAGAATGGCCAATCTGGCATGGGCCGGATGCGCACCGGCCGCGATGGCGAAGATATCGTTCTGCGGGTGCCGGTGGGCACCGAAATTCTGGACGAAGACGGGGAAACCGTCCTTGCCGATCTGACCGAACTGGGCCAGCGCGTGAAACTCGCACGCGGCGGCAACGGCGGCTTTGGCAATGCGCATTTCAAGACCTCGACCAATCAGGCGCCGCGCCGGGCCAATCCGGGGCAGGAGGGCGTCGAACGCACGATCTGGCTGCGGCTCAAACTGATCGCGGACGTGGGCCTTCTTGGGCTTCCCAACGCGGGCAAATCAACCTTTCTGGCCGCAACTTCGAACGCGCGCCCCAAGATCGCCGATTACCCGTTCACCACGCTGCACCCGAATTTGGGCGTGGTCGGTATTGACGGGACAGAATTTGTCGTGGCCGACATTCCCGGCCTGATCGAAGGGGCAAGCGAAGGCCGCGGTCTTGGCGACCTCTTTCTTGGCCATGTCGAACGCTGTTCGGCGCTGCTGCATCTGGTGGACGGCAATTCGGGCACATTGATCGAGGATTATCAAACCATTATCGGCGAACTCGAAGCCTATGGCGCGGGCCTTGCCGACAAGCCGCGCATCACCGTCCTGAACAAGATCGACGCCATGGATGCCGAGGAACGCGCCTTTCTGCGAGACGAGCTTGAGGCCGCAGTGGGCGGGCCGGTCATGCTGATGTCCGGGGTCAGCCGCGAGGGCGTGGATGACGTTCTGCGCGCCCTGCGCGCCCAGATTGATGCCCGCCTCGCTGCCGAAGCGGAGGCCAACGCGGAGGAGCAGTCTTGGCAACCCTGACAGAAGCGCGCCGTCTCGTGGTCAAGATCGGGTCGGCGCTGCTGGTCGATCGTGACACCGGCCGCCTGCGGGCCGATTGGCTGCGCACGCTGGCCCAGGATGTGGCGTGGCTGAAATCGGGCGGCTCGGATGTGATCCTTGTGTCTTCGGGCTCTATCGCGCTCGGGCGCGGGGTGTTGGGCCTGCCCGCCACCGCGCTGCCGCTGGAACAGTCGCAAGCCGCGGCCGCGGTGGGCCAGATTCGTCTTGCCCGCGCCTATGAAGAGGCGCTCGCCCCGCACGGGCTGAGTGCGGCGCAGGTTCTGGTCACGCTGGAGGACAGCAACGACCGGCGCCGCTACCTCAATTCCCGGGCCACGCTGGAAACCCTTCTGGGCTTTGGCGCGGTGCCCATCGTAAACGAAAACGACACCATCGCCACCGATGAAATCCGCTATGGCGACAATGACCGCCTCGCGGCTCAGGTCGCGGCGACGGTCGGTGCGGATGTGCTGGTGCTACTGTCGGACGTGGATGGGTTTTATTCCGCCAGCCCCGCCACCGATCCAACCGCGCGCCGCTTTGATGTGATCGACAGCATCACCCCCGATATCGAAGCCATGGCCGGGGATGCGGCCTCGGGCCTGTCCAAGGGCGGGATGAAGACCAAACTGATGGCCGCCAAGGTCGCCACCGCCGCCGGATGCGCCATGGCCATTACCCAGGGCGCAACCCTGTCACCGCTGCGCGCGCTGGCAGATGGGGATCCGGCCACATGGTTTACCGCCCAGATGGACCCGCACGCCGCCCGCAAACGCTGGATCGCGGCGATGAAACCGCGCGGCACGCTGCGCATCGACGCCGGTGCCGCGCGCGCGCTTGCTTTGGGCAAATCGCTGCTGCCTGCGGGGGTCACCGCCGTGACCGGTGCCTTTGGCCGGGGTGATCCGGTGGATATCACCGGCCCGGATGGCGCGCAGCTTGGCCAGGGGTTGTCCCGCTATACCGCCGAGGAAGCCCGTGCCATTGCGGGGCACCAAAGCGCCGAAATCGAAACCCTGCTGGGATATCCGGGGCGTGCCGCCCTCGTGCACCGTGACGATCTCGCAAGCTGAGCCTTCTTTCTCGTTCCAAATACCCATATCCTCCGCCTGACACGAAGGACACCGCCATGACAGACAGCACCGACATCCCCGCCATGATGGCCGATCTGGGGGCCCGTGCCCGCGATGCCGCAGCCAAGCTGGCCTTTGCGGCACCGCAGGCCAAGCGCGCCGCCCTCGAGGCCGCCGCCGACGCGGTCGAGGCCAGCGCAACCGCCATCATCGAGGCCAACGCCCGCGATCTCGAATATGGGCGCGAAAAGGGGCTGAGCCCGGCGATGATGGACCGGCTGATGCTGGACGCGCCACGCATCGCGGCCATCGCGGCCGGGCTGCGCGCGGTGGCCGCGCAAGAGGATCCGGTGGGCGCGGTCATGGCGGAATGGGATCGGCCCAATGGGCTGCATATCCGCCGGGTGCGCACGCCGCTGGGGGTGATCGGCGTGATCTATGAAAGCCGCCCGAATGTGACGGCGGATGCCGGGGCGCTATGTCTCAAGGCTGGCAACGCGGTGATCCTGCGTGGCGGCTCCGAGAGCTTTCATTCCTCCGGCGCCATCCACGCCTGCCTTCTCGAAGGGTTGCGCAGCGCGGGACTGCCCGAGGACGCCATCCAGCTGGTGCCCACCCGCGACCGCGCCGCGGTCTCGGAGATGCTGACCATGACCGATTTCATCGACGTGATCGTGCCCCGTGGCGGCAAGGGGCTGGTGGGCCTTGTACAACGCGAGGCGCGCGTGCCGGTGTTTGCCCATCTCGAAGGGATCGTGCACATCTACCTTGATGCCGCCTGCGATCCCGAAAAGGCGCTGCGCGTGGTGCTGAACGCCAAGACCCGGCGCACCGGGATCTGCGGGGCGGCCGAATGTCTGCTGATTCATCGCGATATCGTCGCCACCATCGGTCAGGGCGTGATCCGCGCGTTGCTCGATGCCGGCGTCGAGGTGCGCGGCGACGCGGAGATATCACGCATTGATGGCGTGCAGCCTGCCACGGATGCGGATTGGGGCTGCGAATATCTTGACATGAAGATCGCCGCGAAAGCTGTTGATTCCATTGACGAAGCAATTGCCCATATCCGCACCTTCGGCTCGGATCACACTGATTGCATCCTGACCGAGGATACCGTGGCCCGGGATCGGTTCTTTGAACGGCTCGACAGTGCAATCCTGATGCACAACGCCTCAACCCAGTTTGCCGACGGCGGTGAATTCGGAATGGGCGCCGAGATCGGGATCGCCACCGGCAAGATGCACGCGCGCGGCCCGGTTGGGGCAGAGCAATTGACCTCGTTCAAGTATCTGGTGACGGGGGACGGCGCGACGCGCAGTTGATCAGGGCGGCGCCGGTCCGGTATCAACCCGCAAGGCGAGGCGGCCGGGTCCGGTCTCAATCGGACCCGCCGATACCGCGCCATCTTCGATCAACTGTCCCAGCAGCAGGAATTGCACGCTGGCGGCGCTGATCTCCTGCGGGACCCCGATTGCGGGATCAAGGTGTGCCCATAACCCCTTGTCAAAACGCAAGTTTTCCCCTGCGGCCACGATGTTGGCACCGCGCTCATTCGTGGCCACGGTGATATGGCCGCTGCCCGCCAGAGCGGTTTCCAGACATTGCAGCGCCAGAAACACGAGCCGCACCACGCTGCGTGTGGCACCTTCATCGCGCTGCCACGCGACCTGAACCCGGCCTTCGGGGGAAAACCCGGCAAGGGCCGCGCGGATGTCGCGGGCCGATACAGTCTGGTGTCCCGCGCTGCCATAGCTGAGCCGCAGGAACCGGATGCGGGCCGCGGCACTGTCCACGCTCTGCGCGATCAGATCGAATTCGGGGCCGTCCATTTGCCCGCCGCCAAGCCCGACGAGTTCGACCCCATTGGAAATGGCGCCAATCGGGCTTATCAGGTCATGGCAGATGCGCGATCCGACCAATTCGCCGATCCGCGCCGCCCTGATGTTCGAGGAGCCGTCCATGTCCGACCTCAATGCCATTCTCGCGCCCGGCATGTTGGTGCGCCATCCCGAGCGCCCCGAGTGGGGCACGGGACAGGTGCAATCCAACATTGCGGGACGCATCACTGTCAATTTTCGCGAGGAGGGCAAAGTCGTGATCGACGGTGCCCATGTCGCGTTGCTACCGGTCTTTGATGAAGGCTAATGGTTACGAAATGGTTAACCGCATAAAGCCCCTACAGCGCCAAGGCCGCTGGACCGCGCTCTGTTGCATCCGGTGTGCTTTCGGCGGTAATTGCGCCATCACACCCTAGCCCCCGAAACTGGACGCCCCCCCGTGCCCGATCCCAACACACGTTTTACCGTCAAGCTGGCCGAAACGCCCGCCGAACTGCGCGCGGCGCAGGCGTTGCGCTATGACGTCTTTGTTCGGGAACTGGGCGCTGGCGGCGCGATGGTGGATCATGAGGCCGGGCTTGAGATCGACAGGTTCGATCCGTTCTTTGATCATCTTGTCGCGATCGACGACGCCACCGGTGTGACGATCGGGGTCTACCGTCTGCTGCGCGACGATCAGGCGCGCGCGGCGGGGCAGTTCTATTCCGAGGATGAATACGATCTTTCGGTGCTGCGCGCCTCGGGGCGGCGGCTGTTGGAGCTTGGACGCTCCTGCCTGCATGCCGAGTATCGCGGCGGGGTGGCAATGTTTCACATCTGGCAGGCGCTGTCGCGATACGTAGACGACCACGGCATCGACGTGCTGTTCGGTGTGGCGAGCTTTCACGGAACCGATGCGCAGGCGCTGGCAGGGCCATTGGCCTTGCTGCACCACCGCCACCTTGCGCCGCCCGACATCCGCGTCCGGTCGCGCGTGTTTCAACCGATGGACCTCGTGGCCGAAGCACAGCTTGACCGGCGGCGGGCGATGATACAGACGCCCGCATTGATCAAGGCCTATCTGCGCATGGGCGGATTCGTGGGCGAGGGGGCCTATATCGACCACAGCTTCAACACGACCGACGTGTGTCTGATCCTTGACACTGCGCGGATGAACCCACGGCAACGGCGCATTTATTCCGGTGATACGGAAACGTGAAAGGATTTGGTTCATGAATGATCCGACCTGGAACGGCGACGTCCCGCCGGAGCCGCTGCGGATATCGCCGTTGGGCTGGCTGCGGGTGGTGCTGCGCGGGCTGACCCTTGGCACGCTGGTGTTCGGCTGTCTGGGGCTGCTGCTGCTGGTGCGCCTGTTCGAGAGGCCGGTCTTTGGGCTGGCCCGTCCGGTCACGCCGCATATCACGCAATTCGTCTGTCGCAATGCGTTCCGAATTCTGGGGATGGGATTTTCCACCGAAGGCCAGTTGATGACCGGCCGGGGCGCGGTGGTGTCGAACCATGCGTCGTGGCTGGACATCTTTTCGCTCAACGCCCGCAAGCGGATTTATTTCGTGTCCAAATCCGAGGTGGCAAGCTGGCCCGGCATCGGCTGGCTGGCGCGGGCGACGGGAACGGTGTTCATCGAACGCAATCCCAGGAAGGCCCGCGAACAGACCGCCCTGTTCGAGGCACGGCTGATGGCCGGGCACAAGCTGTTGTTCTTTCCCGAGGGCACATCCACGGATGGGTTGCGGGTGTTGCCCTTCAAGACGACATTGTTCGCCGCGTTCTTTTCCGATCATCTGCGCGACCACATGCACATTCAGCCGGTCAGCCTGTGTTACCACGCGCCAAAGGGGCAGGAGCTGCGCTTCTATGGATGGTGGGGCGACATGGAATTTGCGCCGCATCTGCTCAAGTCGCTGGCGGCCCCGCGCCACGGACGGGTTCACCTGATCTATCACCCACCCGTTCGGGTAAAGGACTTCAAGGATCGCAAGGCGTTGGCCGCCCATGTTGAAGCGAAGGTGCGCGCCGGAGTTGAACGGGAGCTGGGGCCGGTTCAGGGCGCGTAACCGGCAGACACCGGTGCCCGGTTGCCAATGTCGGCGTCTCCGGCGGGAGTATTTTGGGCCAGAAGAAGCTGGGATCGTTTGATCAATGGGCCGACGGGATCAGGCCTGCGCATAGCGCAACGCCTGTTCGAGCCGGTCGTCACCCCAGAAAATCTCGTCACCGGTGCTGAAGCTGGGGGCGCCGAAAAGGCCGAGGCGATCCGCCGTGGTGCCGGCATCGCGCAACGCCTGCTTGATCTGCGGGGATTGCGCGCGGGCAATCCAGGCTTCTGCGGTGCTGTCCTCCGGGAGCGCGGCATCACCGAGAGCGGCGGCAATGGTGGCGGGGTCCGAGATATCCGCGTTTTGCGCAAACTGGCGGGCATAAACAGAACAGACGAACGCCGCCGGATCGTGCCCGGCACCGCGCAGCGCCAGCGCGACACGCGCCCCCAGAAGGCCGTTTTGCGGAAAGATATCGGGCTGCGCATAGGGCAGTCCGTAATCGCGGGCGGTCCGCACCATGTCGCGCAGCATATAGGCACCCTTGCGCGGATAGAGACGAAACGGCGAGTCGTCCCAGCCCTGCGCCGCAAAGATCGGTCCCAGCAGAAACGGCTGCCAGATCACCGCCACGCCCGCGCGATCGGCCAGGTCGCGGATGCGCATCGCCGAGAGATAGGAATAGGGTGAGGCGAATTCGAACCAGAAGGTCAATTGTGTTGGCTTTATCATGCGGGCAGGCTAGGGCGGGTGGGGGCGTCGCACAATAGGTGATGAGGATGTGCTTTTGACCCTTGCGCCCGGTGGCAGGCTGACCTATACGCGCGCCACGAAAACCCGCAGGCGGGGTTTTGGTCATGCGGGGGAGACATCCCCGTCTGTCCGCCGGTTGTCCCGATCCCGGGATGCACCCCCGCCGAGGCTTGAAACCGGAAAGGATTACGGCATGGCTCTTCCTGAGTTCTCCATGCGTCAGCTTCTTGAAGCAGGCGTTCACTTTGGTCACCAGACACAGCGCTGGAACCCGCGCATGGGCCCCTATATCTATGGGTCGCGCAACGGCATTCACATTCTCGACCTGACGCAGACCGTCCCGCTGCTGGACCGGGCCTTGCAGGTCGTGCGCGACACCGTCGCCAAGGGCGGCCGCGTTCTGTTCGTGGGCACCAAGCGTCAGGCCGCACAGCCCGTCGCCGATGCCGCAGAGCGTTGCGCGCAGTATTACATGAACCACCGCTGGCTGGGTGGCACGCTGACCAACTGGAAAACCGTTTCCCAGTCGATCCAGCGTCTGAAATCCATCGACGAAGCCATGGAAAGCGGCATTTCCGGCCTGACCAAAAAAGAGCGTCTGGGCATGGAACGTGACCAGACCAAGCTCGAAGCGTCGCTGGGCGGGATCCGCGAAATGGGCGGCACACCCGACCTGCTGTTCGTCATCGACGTCAAGAAAGAGGCTCTGGCCATCGCCGAAGCCAACAAGCTGGGCATTCCGGTTGTGGCCGTGGTTGACACCAACTGCTCGCCCGATGGCGTGGACTATATCATTCCGGGCAATGACGACGCGGCACGCGCGATTTCGCTTTATTGCGATCTGGTGAGCCGCGCGGCGCTGGACGGCATGACCGCACAGATGGGTGCGGCCGGTGTTGACCTTGGCGCGTTGGAAGAAGCCCCGGTTGAAGAGGCCGTTGCCGAAGCCCCCGCAGAGGCCCCCGCCGAGGCCTGATCGGGCCAACGGCAATCTGCCACGTAATTGACAGACATGCGGAGCGGGCGCGGCCTGCTCTGCATCCATGACATTTCAGGAGAGCCAAGATGGCAATCACAGCTGCACAGGTAAAAGAACTGCGCGACATGACCGGCGCGGGCATGATGGACGCAAAGAAGGCGCTGACCGAAACCGACGGCGACATGGACGCCGCCGTTGACTGGCTGCGCACCAAGGGTCTGGCCAAGGCCGCCAAGAAATCGGGCCGCACCGCCGCCGAGGGCCTTGTTGCCGTCGTCGTGGACGGTGGCACCGGTGTCGCGGTCGAGGTGAACTCGGAAACCGACTTTGTCGCCAAGAACGCCGACTTCCAGAAGATGGTTGGCGATATCGCTGGCGTTGCTCTGGGTGTTGCCGATGTCGAGGCGCTGTCTGCTGCCGATCTGGGCGGAAAGACTGTCGCAGAGACGATCACCGACAAGATCGCCACAATCGGCGAAAACATGTCCGTGCGGCGCATGGCCAAGATCGAAGGCGAAACCGTTGTCACATACGTGCACAACGCGGCCACCGACGGCATGGGCAAGATCGGCGTTCTGGTCGCCCTCAAGGGGGGTGACGACGCGCTGGGCAAGCAGATCGCGATGCACATCGCCGCCGTGAACCCCGCAGCCCTGTCCGAAGACGATCTTGACGCGGCAGTCGTCGAGAAGGAAAAGCAGGTCCAGATGGATATCGCCCGCGAAAGCGGCAAGCCCGAAGCGGTGATCGAAAAGATGATCGTGGGCCGGATGAAGAAATTCGTCGCTGAATCCACGTTGCTCAACCAGGCGTTTGTGGTGAACCCCGATGTGACCGTTGGCCAGGCGGCCAAGGACGCGGGCGCGGAAATCACCGGGTTCGTGCGTCTGGAAGTGGGCGAAGGCATCGAAGTGGAAAAGGAAGACTTTGCCGCCGAGGTTGCCAAGGCCGCACAGGGCTGATCGTCCTTCGCCCAGAGATACGATGAACAAGGCGCGGGTGTCGCAGGACCCCGCGCCTTTTTTGTGCGAGACGGGCAAAAGGCCATGGTGCGGGCGCGATCCCTGAAACGAAAAAGGGACCGCGTAAACGCGGCCCCTGAAACGTTTGGCAACCCGCCGATGGGGATGGACGGGCACCAAAATTTTATTGAACCGGACGCGCAAAATTCACGCCGACCCAACACCCGGCATATGCCAGGAAGATCTTCGCGGGTGGACTACCTCCCGCAGCCGATCCAGTTGTTCCCAGGCAGAAAGCCACCACTCACGGAACATCTTGTTTGTGCAGCTTAACCACACGTAAAGAAAGTCATGGATTCCTTACCCGATTGTTTGCGTAGGGTTTTTCAAGCCTTTGGGGTGCTGTCGGGTATGAATTACACCCGTGTCATTCCGGCAGGCGGCACGCGCGTGTTCTGCGCATAATGCGGACCTCAGGCATCGAGCACGAACATCTGGTTTTGCATCGACGCCTTGAGCACCGCCTGCGCAGTGGTTTCAACCCCCAGCGCTTCGCGCGCAAGGCGCAGGTGCTTTTCCACAGTGGCCTGCGTCAGCCCCATGAGAACTGCGGTGTCCTGCATCGTCTTGCCATCCCCGACCCATTGCAGCGCCTCTCTTTGACGGGGGGTGAGGGGACGGCGTGTGACCTGATGGGGCAGGGTGCAGATCTTGAGATGGGCCACGTTGTTCATCAGCAGGATATCGTCGCCATGTTCGGCCCAAACGGCATCGACCTCGTCCTGCGACATGCCGGGCCGCGCGGTCAAGGCGATGGCGCCCTTGGACCGCATACAAACGCTTTTGAAGCTGATCGAGTAGCCGGTTTCGACGCGATGCTTCTGATTAAAGCGCAGCACCTGCATTTCATCGGGGGTCAGGCTGCCGTCCTGCATCCGTTGGGCCAACATGCCCCAACTGGCCGCACCGTCATTGTTGATCGCCCAGCGTGTCATCGGGGCGTGAAAATACATGCCTTGTTCCAGAAACACGTCGATATAGGCGGGATCGTGGTTGGTCAGAATGACGAAATCGTCGCGATCCCCAAGGGACGTTTCCGTGCGGTAGGATGTGAGACCGTAAACCAGCCGGTCAAACCCGTATTCGGCCATCCGCTGGGTATGCGCCTCCCACAAATCCTCTATCTGGCGGACGTTTGTCAGATAGGTCAGATATTCCGTGAGGGTCATTCAGGTGGTCCTATCCGGCGAACCGTTGGACCAGCGCATCAAGGGCCATCAGATAGCCTTGCAGGCCAAAACCGCAGATCTGTCCGATCGCAACGGGCGCGATGTAGGATGTGTGACGAAAGGTTTCGCGGGCGTGAATATTGCTCAGGTGCACTTCGACAACCGGCAGTTCCACCGAAGAAATCGCGTCCATGAGCGCGATGGAGGTATGGGTATAGGCCCCCGCATTGATCACGATACCGGCATGCACGCCCTTGGCCGCATGGATTGCGTCGATCAGCGCGCCTTCGTGGTTCGATTGAAAACAGGCGATTTCGATGCCCTTTTCCGCACCATGGGCGACACAGGCCGCTTCGACATCGGCAAGAGTTGTCTTGCCATAGACCTCAGGCTGGCGCGTGCCCAGCAAATTGAGGTTGGGTCCGTTCAGGATCAAAACCGAGCGCATGAAAAGCCTTGGGTATAGTTTAGCAATTTCATGGTTTTAGCCGTAGTCAGCCGGTTCTGTCCAGCCTCGCGGCAAGGAAATCTGGGGCCTGTGCGGTTCCAGCTTAGGGTGTTGGTTGAACGCCGGCCCGTGATGCCATCAATTTATTGACAATTCGTTGACGTTGGTCAGGTGGAGCGCAATAGTCCACTTAACGAATTCTTGGGGATTTTCTGTGCTTGATACTGATCCGCACGCAACCGGGTCCTGGCCCGCGATACGCACCGTGGGCATTGACGGGCTCTTGGTCAGCTTTGGTGACGCGCTGAACGAACCGGCCAACCGGGCGGCGCTGGCGTTTCGCGCGGCGCTGGATGCCGCCGCGATCGACGGAATTGAAGAGACGGCAACGTCATTGGTATCGGCCTATGTGCGGTTTGACCCGCTGCATTTGGAACACGCGGTATTGACCGCACGCATAAGGGAGGTTCTGAAGACCCGAAACTGGTACGAAGCGCCCTTGCCACACGGGCGGCGTTTCTTTGAAATTCCAACAGTTTACGATGCGTCCTTTGCGCCGCAACTGGAGCAATCTGCGCAGGCCGCCGGGCTGAGTGTCGAGGCGGCGGTACAGTCGCTGTCAACCGCGCGTGTGCGGGTGCAAACCATCGGGTTTGCCCCCGGTATGCCGTATTTCGGAACCTTGCCCGAGGCTTGGGATATTCCCCGGCAGCAGGGTTTGACGCCGATGGTGCCCGACGGTGCGCTGGTGGTCGCGATCCGGCAACTGGTCCTGTTTCCGGTGCCGACGCCCACGGGGTGGCGGCATGTTGGCCAAACCGCCGCGCGCCTGTTCCGCCCGGACGATGACGATCCGTTCCTGTTGCGACCCGGCGATGAGGCCATGTTCGTTCAGGTCACGCCGGAAGTGTTCTGCAACATGCGTGACACCGATCCGATGGGCGGCATCAGGATGGAGACGATCCCATGAGCGGGTTGATCGTTCAGCGCGCGGGTCCGGGTGTCAGCGTGCAGGATCTGGGGCGGCAAGGGACTCTGGCCTTTGGTTTGTCACGCGGCGGTGCGGCTGACCGGCAAGCGATCCATGAAGGTGCCGCATTGCTGGGTCAGGATGCATCGCTGGCGGCTCTTGAAATGGCGGGAGCAGGCGGCGTTTTTCAGGCGAGGGGCGATCTGCGCATCGCTTTGACCGGTGCGCCAATGGTTGCCCGCATAGATGGCCGATCTGTCGCCTGGCACGCCAGTCACGCACTCCCTGACGGTGCCACGATCGAGATCGGTGCCGCCACGGCGGGCAGCTATGGCTATCTGCACGTGGGCGGCGGTATCGCGACGCCGTCGCGCCTTGGCGCGCGCGCCGCGCATCTGGTGGCTGGGCTGGGCGAACCGGTACAGGCAGGCATCGACCTGCCCATAGGAACAGATGCTGGCCAAGGCACCGGGGACAAACTGGCCGTTTCCAACCGGTTTCGTGGTGGCGACGTTCGCATCGTGGCCAGTCTGCAAACCGATTTCTTTGACAAGACCACCTTGCAACGCTTTGAAAATACGGAATTCAAACGAGATCCACGAGGCAATCGCATGGGTGTCAGGCTGGCGTCCGATGGCGCGGGGTTCCTTGTCGATGGCGGTCTTACGGTCCTGTCAGAAGTGATCACCCCCGGCGATATTCAAGTGACCGGTGATGGCGCGCCGTTCGTGCTTTTGACGGAATGCCAGACCACGGGCGGCTATCCCCGGATTGCCACTGTTCTGCCTTGTGATTTGCCAATCGTGGCGCAGGCACCGCCGGGCGCTCCGATCCGTATGCGATTTGTCTCGCTTGAAGATGCGGTCGCAGCACACCGCAGATGGATTGCGGAACTGGCCAGTCTTGGCCAACGGCGCGAACGCCTTGTTCGCGACCCATCGGAAATACCCAATTTGCTGGAATATCAATTGCTAAGCGGATTTATCTCAGGTGATGAACCGCAATACTCTGGAGACAACTGATGAGCCTTTCCGTCGATCTCAACGCCGATATGGGGGAAAGCTTCGGCCCCTGGGACATGGGCAACGACAAAGCACTTCTGGACATTGTGACATCGGCCAACATTGCCTGCGGATTTCACGCTGGCGATCCGGATGTCATGGCCGACACCATGCGCATCGCGGCGCAGAACGGCGTCGGCATCGGGGCACATCCCGGGTTTGCCGATCTTCAGGGCTTTGGCCGTTATCGGATGGATATCCCGCACAAAAGCCTCGCCAATTCAGTGCGTTATCAGGTTGCGGCGTCGGTTGGCATGGCGCGGTCCGTGGGCGCGCAGGTCCGCCATCTCAAGCTGCATGGTGCCTTGGCCAACATGTGTTCGGAAGATCAGGAGCTTGCCCGCGTGTGTTACGATGCGGCGCTGTCCGTGGCACCTGATCTCATCGTGATGGTTCTGGCAGGCACAGCGCAGGAGCGGGCGGTCCGGGCGCTGGGGGTGCCATTCGCGGGCGAGATTTTTGCCGACCGGGCGTATAACGACGATGCAACGTTGGTGGACCGCAAATTACCGGGTGCCGTGATCCATGACCCCGAGATCGCAGGCCCACGCATCGCCGAGATGGTTCAACAGGGCGCGATCATTACCGAAAGCGGCAAACATATAGAAACCCGCATCGACACCATATGTCTGCACGGTGACGGCCCAACGGCTGTGGCCATCGCGCAATCCGTGCGCCGCGCCTTGGTCAACAAAACGATCCGGGTGGAGATGTTCAAAGGATCGACGTAACGCACTGATTTGAAGAGAACATTTGGATAGAGCTTTCTGCGTCATCTGACATTTTCAAATCAGATTTATTTACATAATCCTGATTATGAGAAAAAGATATGTCAGCGCAAAGTTAGAATGTCCCACATCTGCAAAGTAGAAGTGTCACACTTCCCTGTTGAAGCAGGATTGGAGTGTGGCCGTGGGATTGGTGATCATGAGCGAACGCGAGCTGAACCGCATTGAAGAACTAAGCCAAGTGACACGAGGCACCATGACGGCCGTGACGGCGGCCAATGTGTTGGGACTGAGCCGACGACAAGTTCACAGGCTGCTGAAGGATTTCCAGATCGATGGTCCCGCGGCGATCCGGCATAAGGCGCGCGGTCGCCGGTCGAACAACCGGATTGATCCTGCGGTGCGTGAGTTCGCGGTGACGCTGGTCCGCGAGAACTACATCGACTTTGGGCCCACATTTGCGGCTGAGAAGTTGGCAGAAGATCATGATCTCAAAGTGTCGCGCGAGACGCTGCGCAAATGGATGCAGGACGCCGGGATCTGGTTGTCACGCAAGCAACGTCGCACGTTCCATCAACCAAGGTTACGCAGGGAATGTTACGGCGAACTGATCCAGATCGACGGCTCAGATCACCGCTGGTTTGAGGATCGCGGCCCGCCATGCACCCTGCTCGTCTTCATTGATGACGCCACCAGTACGTTGATGCAGCTGCGGTTTGTCCAATCAGAAAGCACGTTCAGCTACTTTGAGGCGCTGGATTTGTATCTGGCGGCACATGGGAGGCCAGTCGCCTTTTATTCTGACAAGCACACGGTGTTCCGCGTCGCCAACCAATCGGCGAAGTCCGGGCATGGCATGACCCAGTTTGGGCGGGCGTTGAACGCGTTAAACATCGAGATTCTTTGCGCAAACAGCTCTCAGGCCAAAGGCCGTGTCGAGCGCGCCAATCGCACACTACAGGACCGTTTGGTCAAAGAACTCAGGCTTGCAGGCATCTCGGACATGGAGGCTGCCAATGCGTTCCTGCCCGACTTCACCGAGCGCTATAACGCCAAGTTTGCAAAGGCCCCGCGCCGCGCTAACAACCTGCACAGGCCGATGAACATTGAACCCGATCGACTGCGAGATGTGTTCGCGCTCCAAGACGAACGGCTTGTTGGTGCACAATTGGCTTTCTCGTATGAACGAAAGCGGATCATCCTGGTCGAGAACGAGATCACGCGCGGGCTGCCAGGCAAGTACGTCGATACATTTGCCTTCCCAGATGGGCGATTTGAGGTCCGATGGAAGGGTGTATCGATCCCCTATTCCGCCTTCGACAAGGATCAGCGCGTCACTCATGCGGCCATCACCGAGAACAAACATCTCAGCGCGGTCCTGGAGCACATCAAGGCCGAACAGGGCAAAGCGCCTCCAAAAAAACGTCGCGCGGGTAAACAAGCGACGCGCTATCAGCCGACTGGCAAACGCAATGACGGCTGGAATTCAAAGCTCGCACGCAGGGCTAAAGAAAAAGCCGCAACGGCGTCAAAATATGCGGCAGAATAACAACCCGCGCATGGCTGGTCCGGGCTCCGATGTGTGAGGTCTCCGCCCTACCCAGCCATGCTCGCACACCACCAAGTGGGACATTTCAACTTTGCACAGCAGCGGACATTTCTACTTGGTTGCAACAAAGATAGATACCTCAGGCGGGACGCATCCCGCCTGACCTGGCACCCCTTAACGGGCCGCTACCCCGGACATTTGCCCGCCCGAGCGAAGCGCCTGAAAGGCATCGAATTGCGACAGATGCACACGGCCGCTCAGGTGATCCAGAAAATGCGTCCCGATCAAACGGTCCATCACAGGTCCTTTCACCTCGGAAAGATGCAAAAGAACCCCCATATCCCTGAGCCGATCATTCAGCGCCTCAAGAACCTCCAGTGCGCTCAGGTCGATTTCATTCACGGCTGAACACATCAGGATCACATGGCGGGGCTGTGGTGTTTGAAGAACCCGGTCCAGGATCAGATCCTCCATCCGCGCGGAATTCGCGAAATACAGGCTTTCATCAATCCGCAAGGTCAGAACCGCCGGATCGGTCACAACCTGATGCCGAAGGATATTCCGGAAATGTTCGCTTCCCGGCACCAGTCCGACTTCGGCCACATGCGGGCGCGATGTCTTCCACACAAACAACAACAGCGACAGGATCACACCTGCCCCGACGCCGATCTCGACCCCGGCCAGAAGTGTCAGCGCGATGGTGACAAACACCGCCGCAAAATCTGCGCGGGAATACCGCCATGCCCGCATCAGGACACCAAGATCCACCAGCGACAGAACCGCCACGATGATCGTGGCCGCAAGCGTCGCCTTGGGAAGGAAATACAGCAGCGGAGTCAGAAGCATTGCCGCCAGCAGCAATCCAACGGCGGTCATGACCCCGGCGGCGGGTGTGCGCGCCCCGGCATCGAAGTTCACCACCGACCGCGCAAAGCCACCCGTCACCGGGTAGCCGCCCGACAGACCCGAGGACAGGTTCGCCGCCCCCAACGCCACGAGTTCCTGATTGGGATCAATGCGTTGACGCCGCTTGGCCGCCAATGTCTGTGCGACGGAAACGCTTTCGACATAGCCGATGACCGATATCAACAAGGCAGGCAGCGCCAGCGCCGGGATCATCTCCCAAGGGGCCTGCGGCAGGCCAAGCGGCGGCAAACCGCCCGGCACCGCCCCCACAACCTCAACCCCCTGCCCCGGCAGATTGAGCACCCAGGTCACAGATGTGGTCAGCGCAACAGCGGCCACGGGCCCCACGCGCGCCAAAGTCTGCGCCAGAGACGGCGACACGCCGCGCGCCACCAGAAACGGCGCGGCCCCCTTGCGGACCCAGAACAGAAAGCTCACCGCGGCCACGCCAATCGCCGCGGTGGCCGGATTGATCGTCGCAATCCCGTTCCACAGCCCGCCCAGCATTTCAGGCAAGTTGTGCCCGCCCGACGAAATTCCCAGGATATGCCGCAACTGGCTGACCGCGATCAGAATGCCAGAGGCCGTGATAAACCCGGCAATCACTGGATGACTGAGGAAATTCGCCACCAACCCCAGCCGCAACGCCCCCATGGCCAGCAACATCATTCCCGACATCAACGCCAGCAACCCCGCCGCTGCGACATATTGCTGAACACTGGCCAATTCCAAAGGGGCCAAAGCGGACGCCGTCATCAAGGACACAACCGCAACAGGCCCCACCGCAAGCGCGCGGCTGGTTCCGAACACCCCATAAGCGACCAGAGGCAGGATGGACGCATAAAGCCCAACCTCGGCCGGAAGCCCCGCCAACAACGCATAGGCCAGCGACTGCGGCACCAGCATGATCGTCACGATCACCGCCGCGAGCGCGTCACCTGTCAAATCTTCATGGCTGTAGCGCTGCCCCCAGTCCAGAACCGGAAAAATTCGCTTCAATCTTTGTGAGTCTCTGATCGCGCGCATGGGTGCCTCTAATATATTCAAATTGCGATATATGACAGAGGCCCCGGTTTGTGAACCCCCCGTGCCCAGCTTTCTTTCTTGGGCGCAGGACAATTCTTCTGGCCAAAAATACTCCCGCCGGAGGCACACCGCGACGCGCGCAGCGCGGCGCAAAACAAAACCGGCGCGCGCAGCGTGCCGACAATAAAAAAACCCGCCCGCGTGGAAAACGCGGGCGGGCCGTTTGGGCGCCGGGTCTTGGCCGGGATCAGAAGAACGCCTGAAGCCCCGTCTGCGCACGCCCAAGGATCAACGCGTGCACGTCATGGGTGCCCTCATAGGTGTTCACCGTCTCAAGGTTCATCATGTGACGGATCACCTGGAATTCCAGGCTTATGCCATTGCCGCCGTGCATGTCACGGGCGTTGCGTGCGATATCAAGGGCCTTGCCACAGTTGTTGCGCTTGACGATGGAGATCATCTCGGGGGCCGCCTTGGCCGCATCCATCAGACGCCCGACCTGCAGGCTGGCCTGCAATCCCAGCGTGATTTCCGTTTGCATATCGGCAAGCTTTTTCTGGAACAGCTGCGTTTGTGCGAGGGGCCGGGCAAACTGGTGCCGGTCCAGACCATATTGCCGCGCCGCGTGCCAGCAGGCCTCTGCCGCGCCCATCACGCCCCAGCTGATGCCATAACGCGCCCGATTGAGGCAACCAAACGGCCCCTTGAGCCCTTCGACATGGGGCAACAGGGCGTCTTCACCGACTTCGACGCCATCCATGACGATTTCCCCGGTGATCGAGGCGCGCAGGCTCATCTTGTGCTGGATCTTGGGCGCGCTCAGCCCTTCCATGCCTTTTTCCAGAACGAACCCACGGATTTTACCGCCATGCGCCTCGGATTTGGCCCAGACCACGAACACATCCGCGATCGGCGCGTTGGAGATCCACATTTTTGCTCCGCTGATCCGATAGCCAGTCGCGGTTTTTTCGGCGCGGGTCTTCATGCCCGCAGGGTCGGAACCGGCATCCGGTTCGGTCAGACCAAAGCAGCCGATGAATTCGCCGGAGGCCAGCTTGGGCAGATATTTCTGGCGCTGCTCTTCGGATCCGTAAGCATAGATCGGATACATGACCAGCGACGATTGCACCGACATCATGGAGCGATACCCGCTGTCCACGCGCTCGATCTCGCGGGCGACAAGGCCGTAGGACACATAGCCCGCGCCGATGCCGCCATATTCTTCGGGAACCGTCACACCCAGCAGGCCCATTTCGCCCATTTCGCGGAAAATCTCGGGGTCGCTGGATTCCTCGGCATAGGCCGCCGTCACGCGGGGCTGCAGTTTTTCCTGCGCAAAGCTGTGCGCGGCATCCGCCAGCATCCGTTCTTCTTCGGTGAGCTGTTCGGACAACCGCAGGGGATCGGTCCAGTCAAAGCGCCCCAGATCGGGTGCGTCCTTTTCCTTGAGCATGGGGCGGGTGTCTTGCATGGTCATGGGTGTCCTCCTGCGGAATGACTTTACACTTGCGCATGCATACTCTGCCAAAGCGACAAAATACAGCGAGACTTTCGCATACAAACATGACAAAAGCGCATACATGAGCCTGTCCCGCCGCCTTTTGCCCTCGATTGCCTCGCTGCGCGCGTTCGAAGCGCTGGACCGTTTGGGAAGCGCGTCGGCGGTGGCTGATGAATTGTCGCTGACCCAAGGGGCCGTGAGCCGTCAGTTGCAAGCGCTGGAAAAGCAAATGGGCCAAACCCTGCTGATCCGCGACCGCAAGCGCCTGACGTTGACCCCTGATGCCCGCGAATTTGCCGACGCAGTGCGTGGCGCGCTCAATGTGATCGGCACGGCGGCGCTCAAGCTACAGACACGTCCGGGGGGTGGCACGCTCAGCCTTGCAATTCTGCCCACGTTCGGGATGCGTTGGCTGATGCCACGGCTGCCGGATTTCGCAGCGCGCAACCCGGATGTGACGATCAACATGGGCACAGAGCTGGTGCCGTTCGATTTCGCAGCAACGGGATATGATGCAGCGATTCATTTCGGCACCGCCGATTGGCCCGGAACCGATTCGCTTTTGTTGCGCAATGAACAGGTGATCGCGGTTGCGGCCCCGACATTGGCCGGGGTTCCGGTGGCGCGGGCGGCGGATGTGGTGCGCCTGCCGCTTCTGCATATCCGGACCCGGCCGCGTGCATGGGCGGATTGGCTGGCCGCACATGGCCATGTGCAGACGCGCACCCTGCCCGGCACGCTTCACGATCAATTCTCGACGATAAGTCAGGCGGCCCTGCACGGGCTGGGCGTGGCGCTGATGCCGGATTACCTTGTCTCAGCGGACATCGCTGCCGGACGGCTGGTTTCGGTGTTCGGCCCAGCTGTTGAGGCGCGCGGGGCCTATTTTCTGGTCTGGCCCCGTTCCAAGGCCGCCGATCCCTCCTTGCGCCGGTTTCGTGACTGGTTATCAGATCAGACCGAACCGGAGGACCTGTTGCCGCGCTGACCGTCACGCACGGTTCGCGCCGGGTCCATTATCCCAGTGCATAGCCCGTGCCGCGCACCGTGCGCAGCGGATCGCTGCCGCCGTTCTTGGTCAGCGCCTTGCGCAGGCGGCCAACATGGACATCCACGGTGCGGCTATCGACATAGATGTCACGCCCCCAGATCCGGTCCAGCAGCTGTTCCCGGCTCCAGACCCGGCCCGGTTTTTCAATGAAGGTGGAAAGCAGGCGAAATTCCGTGGGGCCGAGCTTGATATCATGACCCCCACGGGTCACCCGGTGGGTTTCGGCGTCCAGAACGATATCCTCGAACTCAAGCCGCACACCCACAGTCGCGGGGCGCACACGGCGCAAATGGGCGCGCACCCGCGCCATCAGTTCGGTCACCGAATACGGCTTTACAACATAATCGTCCGCACCGATTTCCAGACCGCGCACCTTGTCCACGTCTTCGCTCCGGGCCGACAGCATGATCACCGGAATGGCGCGGGTTTCGGGGCGGGTCTTGATCTGGCGGCAGACTTCGAGGCCGCTGACATTCGGCATCATCCAGTCCAGAACGATCAGATCGGGCGGGGCCTCCCGGACAAGGATCATCGCCTCTTCGCCGTTTTCCGCACGGCTTACGCGATAGCCTTCGGCCTCCAGATTATAGGCCAGAATTTCGCGCTGGGCCGGTTCGTCCTCGACCACCATCACCGTGGGCGTGTCATGTCCCATTGTCATATCCGTTTGTTCAGACCAAAGAGGTCGTATCGGCCTTGGGGCGGCTTTCATCGGGGCGGTCGCCGGTGACAAGATAGACCACCTGTTCCGCGATGGCCGTCACGTGATCGCCCATGCGTTCCACATTCTTGGCGACAAAATGCAGATGCATGCAGGGGGTGATGTTGCGCGGGTCTTCCAGCATAAAGGTCAGCAACTCGCGAAACAGCGCATTATACATCTGATCCACGTCCGTATCGCGGGCGATTACATCGGCGGCAAGATCGGCGTCGCGCTGGATATAAGCGTCCAGCGCATCCTTGAGCATCAGTTCCACCTCGCGCGCCATCCGGCGCAAGGCCCCGCCTGCGCTGTCGTCGATCGGGGTCAGACCTGCCAGAACCCCGGTGCGCTTGGCCATGTTCTTGGAATAATCGCCGATCCGTTCGAGGTTGCCCGAAATCTTCATCACGCTCAGCACGACGCGCAGATCAATTGCCGTGGGCGCACGCAACGCGATCACGCGGGCGGCAGCGGCGTTGATCTGTTCTTCGAGGCCGTCAATCGCCTTGTCATCGGCGCGAACCTGCTCGGCCAGTTCTTCGTCGCGGGTATCCAGAGATTGCGACGACAGCCGGATCGCCTGTTCGACAAGCCCGCCCATTTTCATGATCTGGGCCTGAATCTCTTCGAGATCGCGATCAAAGGCGGAAGCAATATGTTGGTGGGGCATGGTATCGACTGCCTTTCTGTTAGCCGATGCGGCCGGTGATATAGCTTTCGGTGCGCGGGTCTACGGGATTGGTAAAGATCTGATCCGTGTCCCCGAATTCCACCAGGTTTCCGAGATGAAAGAAGGCGGTCTTCTGGCTGACGCGGGCGGCCTGCTGCATGGAATGGGTGACGATGACGACGGAATAGTTCTGCCGCAATTCGTCGATCAATTCCTCGACCTGCGCCGTGGCGATCGGGTCGAGCGCCGAACAGGGCTCGTCCATCAACAGAACCTCGGGTTCGGTGGCAATGGCGCGGGCAATGCACAGGCGCTGCTGCTGACCGCCCGAAAGGCCGGTGCCGGGTGCATGCAGCCTGTCCTTGACCTCGTCCCAGATGGCCCCGCGCCTGAGCGCCTTTTCCACGATCTCGTCAAGCTCGGTCTTGTTGCGCGCCAGACCGTGAATTCGCGGACCATAGGCCACGTTGTCATAGATCGACTTGGGGAACGGGTTGGGCTTCTGGAACACCATGCCGACCTTGGCGCGCAACTGGACGGGATCGACGCGCTTGTCATAGATGTTTTCGCCATCCAGCGTGATTTCACCCTGCACACGGCAGATATCAATCGTGTCATTCATCCGGTTGATGCACCGAAGGAATGTGGATTTGCCACAGCCCGACGGGCCGATGAAGGCGGTCACGGTCTTGTCGTCGATATCGACATCCACATCCTTGATGGCGTGGGTATCGCCATAAAAGACCTGCACCTGGCGCGCTGTTATCTTGACCTGGTTCACGGCAACCTCATTCGCATTAAAGGCAACATCATACATCGGGTTCACTTTCTTTTACCACCGGCGCTCGAACCGGCGGCGCAGCAGAATGGCGATCAGGTTCATGCTCAGCAGGAACACCAGAAGGATGATGATCCCGCCCCATGCCTTTTCGGTGAAAACTGCGTCAGAGCGTGACGCCCAGTTGTAAATCTGCGCGGGCATCGCCGAATTGGGGCCTTCGAAGCCGCTCAGGAAACTGTCGGGATAGCGGGCCACAAAGCCCACCATGCCGATCAGCAACAGTGGCGCGGTCTCGCCGAGGGCCTGTGCCAGCCCGATGATCGTGCCGGTCAGGATGCCCGGTGCAGCCAGCGGCAGAACGTGGTGAAACACCGCCTGCATACGCGATGCACCAACCCCAAGGGCAGCATCCCGGATCGACGGCGGCACGGATTTCAGCGAGGCGCGGGTCGAAATGATGATCGTCGGCAAGGTCATCAGCGTCAGCACCAGCCCGCCCACCAGAGGGGCCGATTGCGGCAGTCCGGCAAACTGGATGAACACCGCAAGGCCCAAGATCCCGAACACGATGGACGGAACCGCCGCAAGGTTCGAGATATTCACCTCGATCAGGTCGGTCAGCCGGTTCTTGGGCGCGAATTCTTCGAGATAGATGGACGCGGCCACCCCGATGGGCAGCGACAACACCAGAACCACGATCATCATCATGAACGATCCCAGAACCGACGCCCCGATCCCGGCACCACCGGGGTTGTCCACGCCGCTGTCCACACCGGTGATGAAATTCCAGTTGAACGCCTGCCGGATCAGCCCGGCCTGCACCATCGCATCCACCAGATCGAAATCGGACTGCTGGAAAAACCGCGTGCCGTCTTCGGATACGTTGTCGCGGGTGAACGTGCCCTTGAGATACCTGTCCACGCGTGATGCAGCGGGCACTTCAAAGATGACCGGTTGGCCAAGCTTGTCCTGGTTTTCGCGGTAGAACGCGCGCAGTTCGCCGCCAACCTTGCCCAGCAGCCGGTCAACCGCCTTTTTGTCAAACGACGCCTCGACGCCACGCGCCTCGAGATTGGCGGACAATCCGGTGATGAAATGCTTGGTATAGACGCTGGTTTTCAACAGCGCCTTTTCCGCGCTGTCGAAATCTTCCTGCGACAGGTTGAATTCCAGCTCGACGACCGCCTGCTTGTAGGCGGGAAGGCCATTGCTCAGGATCGCCCAGAGCAACGCAACAAGGCACAATACCCCCGCCGAGATCGCCGCAAGGCCGTAGCTGCGAAATCGCTTTTCAGCCGCGTTGCGTTTGCGCGTGCGCGCATCGACGGTCATCAGCGATCCGTGGCGGCCTTTCGGGGGTGTTTGGGAGGATGAGGTTACATCGGTCATTCGTATTGCTCCCGATATTTGCGCACGATGAACAGGGCAAAGACATTCAGCCCCAGCGTCAGCACGAACAGTGTCATGCCAAGGGCGAAAGCCACCAGTGCCTCGGGCGAGGCGAAATCGGCGTCTCCGGTCAACTGGCTGACAATCTTGGCGGTTACGGTGGTCATGGCGTCGAAGGGGTTCATGCTCATCCGGGCGGCGGCCCCTGCCCCCAGAACCACGATCATGGTTTCCCCGATGGCCCGCGACGCCGCCAGAAGAATCGCGCCGACAATGCCCGGCAAGGCCGCGGGCAGCACGACCTGCCGCACGGTTTCCGATTGCGTGGCACCAAGGCCATAAGACCCGTCGCGCATCGCCTGCGGCACCGCGTTGATGATGTCATCGGACAATGACGACACAAACGGGATCAGCATGATGCCCATGACAAGGCCGGCGGTCATCACGGCAGTGCCGGCCTGCATGATCCCAAGGCCATCCTTGCCGAAAACACTGACCAGAAGCGGCCCCACGGTCAGCAGTGCGAACAGACCGTAGACGATAGTGGGAATACCGGCGAGCACCTCAAGCAGCGGTTTGGCCACCGCGCGCAACCGGGGGCTTGCGTATTCGCTCAGGTAGATCGCGGACATCAACCCGATTGGCACCGCGACGATCAGCGATACCACCGAGATATAGAGCGTGCCCCACAACAACGGCAGCACGCCCAGATCGGATGACCCGCCCCTGCCAGAAAAGCTCGGGGCCCAGTTGGTGCCAAAGAAAAAATCGGCCGCCGGATAAAGGCGAAAGAACTCCAGCGTGTTGAAGACGAGCGACAGCACGATGCCAAGCGTCGTCAGCACCGCGATGGAGGCCGCAGCGATCAGTAGCACGCGAATGCCTGCCTCGACGCTGTTGCGGGCACGGAAATCGCGATGCGCCTCGCGCAGTCCAAAGCCCGCAC
>JAUIAS010000037.1 GCA_030425395.1 Alphaproteobacteria bacterium | reverse complement strand
GCTGCACCGCCCCCAGGTGGCTCAGCCCCGGCCCCGATATCCGGCAATTGCGTTTGCGGGCGTCCTTTGGGTCGGCCTCGAACGTGATCCATCCTTCGCGGGCGAACTTGGTCATCATCTTGGTCACGGCAGGCTGCTGCACCTGAACCGCGCGGGCGATGGCCGATACGCCCAGCGCGGGAGAGGGCGGATGACTGTGGCGCGCCAGATGCGACAGGACGGACAACTGCGCGCCGGTCAGCCCATGCGGCGCGAGGCGCTGTTCCAGGGCCGTTCCGTAAAGCTGGGTCGCGATTGCGGCCCAGGTCATCATTTCGCCAATCGGCGTCTTGGGGGGTTGTGTTATCATTCCGAGGAATGTAATTAACATTCCATGGAATGTAAAAGGGGAATCGCAATGCTGCGCCACGCACGGAAACTGACCGAAATGCCGATCTGGCTACATGCGGGGGCAACCGCTGTGGCCTTTGGCGTGTTTCAGGCGGTGCGGATCACGCTTGATGCATCTTATGCCGCGTCCAATCACCCGGTGGATTATGCCACCGGACAGACGACGTTTGACGCCGACAGGATCAAGGGCTTCTACGCTGTGATGGAGCAGGCGGGAACGCTGGATATCTATGTGCGCACGCAGGTGATCGACATGGGGTTCCTGACCATGATCGGGGTGTTTGGCCTGCTACTGGGAACTTTGGTGGCGCGGTTGGGCGCACCGGGATCATGGGCGCGCGGCGCTGGGTTTGGGGCGGCTGTGGCCGCCGTGTTCGGGGCGCTGTGCGATGCGTCCGAAAATGCGGTGTCGTTCATCATGCTGGCCGATCCGCAGGGGTTCGCGGATTGGCTGGCCTTGCCATACTCGGGCTTTGCGGTGGTGAAATTCGCCCTGATCACGCTGGCCATGGCGCTGGTGCTGGCGGCATTGGGTCTGGGACTTGCCGGGCGGATCACGACCCGCCTGTCGAAGGGATAAGCGCAGAGGGCGTTCCCGCCCTCTGCAACAACGGGCGACTGGCTGTGATCAGTCGCGATATTTCGACAAGAGCATGGACCCGTTCGTCCCGCCAAAGCCAAAGGAATTGGTCATCACTGTGTCGAGACCGGCGTTTTCGACCAGAGTTGTGGCGATCTCACCGGGGTTCAGCGCGGGGTCGGGCGTAATGACATTGATCGACGGGATGATGAAATCATTGTCCAGCGCCAACAGGCAATAGATGGCCTCCTGCGCACCCGTCGCACCCTGGCTGTGCCCGGTCATCGACTTGGTTGACGATACCGGCGGCGTCTGGCCTTCGCCGAATACGCGCCGCACGGCTTCAATCTCACCCATATCTCCGACCGGGGTCGATGTGCCGTGCGCATTGATATAGCTCACGCTGCGCCCCTCGGGGAGTGTGGTCAATGCTTCGCGCATGGCGCGTTCGCCGCCTTCACCGCTGGGTGCGACCATGTCGTGACCGTCCGACGTCGCCCCATAGCCGGTAACTTCGGCATAAATCTTGGCACCGCGTGCCTTGGCGTGTTCAAGCTCCTCAAGCACAACGATCCCGCCGCCGCCGGAAATGACGAACCCGTCCCGATCCGCATCAAACGCGCGCGACGCAAGCTCGGGCGTATCGTTGTATTTCGACGACATCGCGCCCATCGCGTCAAACAGGCAGGACAAGGTCCAGTCGAGTTCCTCTCCGCCGCCGGCAAACATGATATCCTGCTTGCCCAGCATGATCTGTTCCGAGGCATTGCCGATGCAATGCAGGGACGTCGAACAGGCCGAGGTGATGGAATAATTGATGCCCTTGATCTTGAACGCTGTCGACAGGTTTGCCGAGATCGTGGACGACATGCATTTGGGCACGGCAAAGGGGCCGATACGCTTGGGGCTGCCGGATTTGAGCACCACCTGATGCGCGGCCAGCATGGCCGAAGTGGACGGCCCGCCGGACCCGGCCACCAGACCGGTTCTGTTGTTTGAGATATCGGCCGGTTCCAATCCGGCATCCGCAATCGCCTGAGTCATTGCGATATGCGCATAGGCCGCACCCGGCCCCATGAACCGCAGGGTGCGTTTGTCGACATGATCGGCGACGTTGATCTTCAGATCGCCCGCAATCTGGCTGCGAAAGCCGTGTTCCTGCATGGCCTCATTTGCGGTGATCCCGGATGTTCCGGCCTTCAGAGAGGCCAGCACCTCTTCGGCATTGTTGCCGATAGATGAAACGATACCCAGTCCTGTAACGACGACACGGCGCATGTGGCCTCCCTCTTTTGATCGTCTCTGTGTAAGCCAGCACTATCAAAGGAGCAAGGCGAAGGGTGCTTTGGACGTTGCGCCAAGGCGAGAGGAAGCGACATAAAATAGCAGGGCCATGCGGCTATTGCCGGATAAATGCTCAGATCCGCATCCGTGGCACGTCGTGCGGATCAAGTTTCAACTCGATCAGAACCGGGCCTTGCCGGTTGTCCAGTTGCGCAATCGCGTCGTCCAGTTGGGCCATCGAGGCCACTTCGATTCCCGTGCCGCCCAGAGACGTGGCCACTTCGGCAAAGGAGGGCCAGTCGAATTGGGTCAGGCCGGGGTCCATCTGGCGGTCGAGAAACTGGATATGCTCGGCACCGTAGGCGGAGTCGTTGGCCACGATCACGATCAGGTCCAGCCCAAGCCGAACCGCCGTGTTGAATTCGTTGATACCACCCATCATGAAACCGCCATCGCCGGTGAACATCACCACAGGCCGATCCGGGGCGGCGACACCGGCCCCGATTGCTTCTTGCAGGCCTTGTCCGATGGCTCCGAAATTGGCGGTCACGACAAAGCTTTTGGGGTCAGGGGCCGAAAGGCGGCACCAGACCTCGGTCATGAAACGCCCGCCATCGGTGACAAGAATACGGTTTTTCGGCAGCGTGCCTTCGAGCCGTTCCAGCGCGGCGACATAATTGACAAAGCCGTCGCCGGATCTGGTCGTTCCCACCGGGTGTGCGGTCAGGGTGGCGATATCGAGTTCCTTGGTAAATCCGCTGGGGGGGATTTCTGCCTCGTCCAGCCACCAGACGATGGTGTCGGCGGTCAATCCCGCATCCGCGATCAACGCCGCATCGGGATGCAGGCCGCCACCGATTGCCGTCGGATCGACGTCGATCTGGATGATCCGTTTGTTTTGCATCAGCTTGGTGCGGTCAGTGGTAAAGTCATGCAAGGCGGTGCCGAAGCAAACGATGCAATCGGACTTGGCAATCAGGTCATAGGCGGCAGGCGTGGACAGCGTGCCAAAGATGTCCATGTTAAACGGGTGATCGTTGAACAGCCCCTTGGCCTTGAGCGTTGTGGCCAGAGGAGCCTCAAGCCGGTCGGCAAGGCGAACGATCTGGTCCTTGGCCGCAATGGCCCCGCCACCTGCAAGGATTATGGGGCGGCGGGCAGAGGCGATCATGCCGATGGCTTCGTCCAGAATGCCGCCCTGTGCGACGCCGCCGGGGGTGGTGAACACGTCCAGCACTTGCGTGTCATGGGTCACATCCGTCCACATGAAATCGGCCGGCATGTTCAACACGATAGGGCGGCGTTCGACCTGCGCGCGGTAAAAGGCGCGTGCGACGTCCTTGCTCGCGGTTGCGGGCGTTCTCACTTGTTCAAACCCGGCCCCGGTGGCCTTGACCAGTTCGCGCTGGTCTATGCTTTGCAGGTGGCGCGGGTTTTCAACCGGGGTGTCACCGGCCAGAACAACAATTGGCAGATGGCCGCGCACCCCTTCGGTCAGCGCGGTGGCGCAGTTTGTCAGGGCCGGGCCATGGGTCACCGTCGCAACGCCGACCTTGCCCGACACATGCGCATAGGCCAGCGCCATCAGGACCGAGCTTCCTTCATGAGCCGCAGGAACAAAGCGACCGCCCGCGTCGCGCACAAAGCTATCCACGAGAAACAGGTTTGCGTCGCCCATGAGGCCGAACATCGTGTCGATGCCATGGTCGGACACCGATTGGGCAATGGATTGATAGGCATACATCTTGGTCATCGCGCGGCTCCTTATGTGATTGGTGCCGTGATACATCAAACCCAATGCGGCGGGTGCGCGAATCTGGTGCAAATATCGTGGCTCAATGCGGAATTTGCGCGAAAATATGCCACTACTTTGAAATTTTGCGCGGACTATGGTCTATGTGCGCTCGCCCTGCGCAAAAGTTGTCTGTTTTCGATCACGATGCCCCAGAACCGTGTTCCCAATGCAAAGAAGTCATTCTGAATAGCACCGGGGACCCGAATGCAGGCAGGGCCGCCGCCAATTGCTGTCGGGACGCGATCCGGTGGGTGTTCTGTGGTTGGGGATTGGTGCGAAAAACCTTGTCCGTACTGCGTTGTCGCTTCTTGATTGGAGCGAATTCTTGTGCACTATCTGATAGTTGAGCCTCATGCCCGAGGTTCGCGTTTATAGGTAATTCAGGAATGATGATGACGAGACTCACAGTAACAATCCCCGCAATTTTGGCGATGGCATTTTCTCTCTCCGGATGTGTGAACGGTGTTGCAGGCGCAGCCGGTCAGGCGGTTGCGTCCTCTGCGGCCACCGGCGTAATCGCAAGCGGCACCAACCGGGCGCGGTTCCAGCGGCAATCCTGCGAACAGCTTGAAGCGGAAATCAGAAGCGCGCAGCGGTCGATGATCAACCCGCTGACCATTCCATCGACCCAAGCCTATATCCGCGACGCGCGCGCGGTAGCGGCTGAAAAGGGCTGCACTCTGGCCGTTTGACGCGTGCCGCGCCTGAGCGGCGCAAGAGCTTTGACGCGCCGAGACACAGGCCCGGCACTACATATTTTGGCCCCCGCTTTGGCGGGGGCTAGAGTTTGCAGGATCGGTTGCAATTGGGCGGGTCCGGTGCCGCAACAAATCGCGCACGACCGCCTGACAATGCGACGAAATCCCAACGAAGAATGTGCATGAAACGCCCATTTGCCCGGTCGGGGCCGCTGTGGCCCGCCGGGTGGGTGCATTCTGATGGTCAGGCTCGTTAAATGGGCGGCGCCGCCAATTCGGAAGGTGGACCGGGTGTTAATCCGGGGTCTGAACCGTTCAGAGATCTGCGCTTTTTCAAGGCGCATCCGTTTCCAAGGGTTGCCGGGGTGCCAGACCCGGCCTTGTGTTGCAACGCGGGCGAAACTGCCGCGTTAAGGTTAATGCGGGGGAAAGACTGCGGGCGTTGCCGGTGAACCGGGTGGCGGTCGCGCCGGTCGGTATCAGCTTTCGCTGAGCGCGACTTTCATGTCCTTGACCTGATAGATGACCTCGCCGTCGGCCTCGACGATTCCGTCGGCCACGCCCATGGTCAGGCGGCGGGTCTGGATCGCTTTGGTAAAGTCGATCTTGTAGGTCAGCATCTTGCGATCCGGGCGCACCATGCCGGTCAGTTTGACCTCACCCACGCCGAGCGCATAGCCGCGCCCCTGCCAGCCGCGCCAGCCAAGATTGAAGCCGGTCAGCTGCCACAAACCGTCAAGGCCCAGACAGCCGGGCATGATCGGGTTCCCGGGAAAGTGACAGTCAAAGAACCAAAGGTCGGGGGTAATGTCGAACTCGGCCACCACATGGCCTTTGCCGTGCGCGCCGCCGTCGCCTGAGATATCGGTGATGCGATCCATCATCAGCATCGGAGGTGCCGGAAGCTGGGCATTGCCGGGGCCGAATAGTTCGCCGCGTGCGCATTTCAGCAGATCGTCCTTGTCAAAGCTGGTCGGGAACTGGCCCATGCTGTGCGTCTCCTGAGTTTTGATATCGGGTCTTTGGTCCCGTCTATCATCGCGCTTGCCGGTCCCGCAAGTCCGGCAGGCCCCAAGCTGTGGCACCCACGGACGCGGCTTCGCGACGCATTTCAATTGAAATTTCTTCGCGCGAACCTCTATATTGGGGTCAGGAAAGAAGTGGGGAAACAAATGCCTGCGAGCCTTGATGGATACGCAACGCAATGGTTGGGTCAGGCCGGTCTGCGCCCGACGCGGCAGAGGCTTGCATTGGCCGAGCTGTTGGTCGGGGATGGCAAGCACCGCCATGTGACCGCCGAGAGCCTGTTCGATGCGGCCAAGGATGGCGGCGCGGCGGTGTCTCTCGCAACGGTGTACAACACCTTGCGCGCGTTCTGCGATGCGGGGCTGTTGCAGGAGGTGACCGTGGACGGCTCCAAGAGCTATTTTGACACAAACACCCACGACCACCCGCATTTTTACTGGGAGGACGAAGCCCGCCTGAGCGACGCCCCCGCCGATCAACTGGAAATCACCCGGCTTCCCGACGCCCCGGACGGGGCCGAAATCGCATCGGTCGAAGTGGTGATCCGTTTGCGCAAGACCAAGCCTTGATGCCTGTTTCCGTTACTCCCGATCAGATCGAGGAATACCAGCGCGATGGCGTGGTCCTGATCAAGGGGCTGTTCGCCGATCATGTCGAAACGCTGCGCGCGGGCGTGGATCGCAACATGTCCGATCCCGGGCCTTATGCATCAAACAATGAAAAATCCGGTGAAACCGGACGCTTCTTTGATGACTATTGCAACTGGACCCGAATTCCCGAATTCGCGGATGTCATTGCCAAGTCGGACGCGGCGCGTGTCGCCGGGGCTTTGATGGGGTCCGAGAGGGTGCAGATGTTCCACGATCATGTTCTGGTCAAGGAGCCGGGCACGTCGATGGCGACACCGTGGCACTCGGACGGGCCATATTATTTTGTGGAAGGGCGTCAAACCGTCAGTTTCTGGTCGCCGCTTGATCCGGTCACAGACGCCAGTCTGCGGCTGGTGGCAGGATCACACCGCTGGCCCAAGGATGTCTTGCCGACGCGCTGGGCATCGGAGGCGGCCTTCTTCGAGGGGGATTATATGCCGATCCCCGATCCCGATGCCGAAGGCATGGATATCAGGTCTTTCGAAATGGCTCCGGGGGATGCGGTCGCATTTCATTTCCGCACGTTGCATGGGGCACGCGGCAACCATAGCGATCGGCGTCGCAGGGCGTTTTCACTGCGGCTGGTGGGGGATGACGCGCGTTATGTGGAACGGCCCGGGCCGACCTCGCCGCCATTTCCCGGCCATGAGATGACCGCTGGCCAACGGCTGCGCGAGGATTGGTTTCCTCTCCTGTTACCTGCCTGACGGATCGCCGATCCGGTGATCGACACCACCGTCATTCAGAACCACTGGCCCGGCTCCATCAATCCCAGATCGAGCAATTGCCGGGAGTGCCATTCAAACGGGGTTGAGTTGTGCCACCTGAACCCGGTGATGTCGAAGGTTGATCCGGGGTTGGCCTTGAGCGCCTTGGCCGTGCGGAATGAGCACACCGCTGCCGTAAGGTTGTTGTGCCACGGGCAGGCGTAGGTGTTGTATTCCTCGTCGTTGAATTTGTGTTCATCTGTCAGTTGCAGGCCCGGTTTGGCCCGAAAAATGGAAATCCGGTCAATTCGGCGGCTGCGTTCGGGGATGTGTTCTTCAAAGCGCCAACGCAGGCCGCCAAAGAAATCAAGCTGCCGTTCCTTTGGGTAACCGGTGATCGGATCCCGCCGCGCCAGCGCGTAATATCCCGCCTTGTCGATATGCGCATGGTCCAGCGATACCGCGTGAGGCGATTGCGACAGGTCGGCGGCATAGAGGTCGATCACATAGCTCAGCATGGCGTCACGCCGTTCTTCGGTATGAAAGGCCAGCATTTCCCCGATCGAGCGCGTTTCGCAGAACGGAAAGAAAAGATATTCCGCGTTGAAGCAATAATAGAGCCACGCTCCGGGTGCCGCGGCAATCACCCGATTGACCGCTGAAACCACATCGCTGGCGCGCAGCGGCGCATAGTTAATTCGCTCGACCCGTTCTGTCACATCAGCGGGCAGGTCGAATTCATCCGGCATGAACATCAATACCCGCGTGAACCCAAGGTCCAGATGATGGCGCGCCGTCGTGGCGACCTCGACGTCGTCTTCCACAAAGACAAGCGCCACAGGCCCCTTGGCGATCGTTGTCGCCGCGTTATTCAGGAAGTGATCAAGAGATTCGTAATGCATGCGCCTGCCCGGTGCCTGTTCCGGCGTTTCACGTAAGGTCTGCCAATTCGCGCCGCATTGCAAGATTGCGCGGCATCGGCTAGGACCACGGTCAATCCTTTACAGATTTGGATAACAAAAGATGGCCGAGCCCAAGAAGCTTTTCATCAAGACCTACGGCTGCCAGATGAATGTCTATGACAGCGAACGCATGGCCGAAGCGCTGGGCGGGCAGGGGTATGTCGAAACCACAACCCCCGATGATGCGGATATGATCCTTCTCAATACTTGCCACATCCGTGAAAAAGCGGCTGAGAAAGTCTATTCCGAGTTGGGCCGCTTCAAGGGGCTGAAAGCCGAAAAACCTGACCTCAAGATCGGTGTTGCGGGATGTGTCGCGCAGGCCGAGGGCCAGGAAATCATGCGCCGCCAGCCGCTGGTCGATCTCGTGGTCGGGCCGCAAAGCTATCATCGTCTGCCCGAGATGGAGGCCAAGACCCGCGCCGGAGAAAAGGCGCTGGATACCGACTTCCCCGAAGAGGACAAGTTCGAAAAGCTCAAGAGCCGTCCCAAGGCCAAGCGCGGCCCGACTGCGTTTCTCACGGTTCAGGAGGGCTGCGATAAGTTCTGCGCCTTCTGCGTGGTCCCTTATACGCGCGGCGCAGAAGTGTCGCGCCCGGCGGCGCGCATCCTTGATGAGGCCCGCGATCTGGTAGAGCGCGGCGTGCGCGAGATCACCCTTTTGGGGCAGAACGTAAATGCCTACCACGGGGCAGGCGATGGCGGTGACTGGACGCTGGCGCGGCTGATTTGGGCGCTGAACGACGTGGACGGGCTGGAACGCATCCGGTTTACGACCTCGCATCCCAATGACATGACCGACGATCTGATTGCCGCGCACGGGGAATGCGAAAAGCTGATGCCCTATCTGCATTTGCCGGTTCAGGCGGGATCGGATCGTATTCTGAAAAGAATGAACCGCGCCCACACTGCCGAAAGCTATTTGCGCCTGATCGAACGAATCAGGGCAGCGCGACCCGATATCCTGATGTCCGGCGATTTCATCGTGGGCTTTCCCGAAGAAACCGAAGAAGATTTTCAGGCGACACTGGATTTGATCGAAGAGGTCAAATACGGCTATGCCTATTCCTTCAAATATTCGCCCCGTCCGGGCACGCCAGCGGCGGAACGCGCACAGGTGAGCCCCGAGGAAGCCGATGACCGTCTGCAACGGCTTCAGGCGCTGATCACCCGCCAGCAACGAGAGATTCAGGACGGTATGATCGGGCGCACGGTCAATGTGTTGTTCGAAAGAGAAGGGCGTATTGCGGGGCAAATGGTGGGTAAGTCAGAGTATTTGCACGCGGTTCACGTGCGCGATGCCCAAGCAAACACAGGCGATATCCGGCGCGTGCGGATCGTTGAAGCAGGAACCAATTCGCTTGCCGGTGAAATCGTCTCGTGACGTTTATGTCGATTTGGCGCCTATGACGTTGGCTCAATTCACATTTTCGCTTCACTTGTGGTCAGCAATTGCCTAGCGTAGAGGCGGAATTCGGCGCTTTCGTGGCCTGCCAGCCAGTCGAAACGAACGCCGAGGGGGATTTGTGTTGAAGGAAATCAGGTTTGAAGATTTTCGGGTTTAGCCGCTTTTGCGCGGCTTTGAGTGTCGCAGCGATATCTGCGGCGTTGGTGGTGATTTCGGCGCAGGTCAGCGTTGCACAGGACATTGGGCGGACGCCTCAATACAACCTTGTCGAACGCTATGCGCCCACGATCTGGGTCGATCCTGACGGGTGCGAACACTGGGTTATGGATGACGGTGCCGAAGGGTATATGACTCCGCATGTGACGCGTCAGGGCATTCCTGTCTGTCGGCGCAGCAACGTGTGCGGCGTTCTGAACTCGGACCAGTTTTTTGCCACAGACAGCTACCGCATCAGCGCGTCCGGCAAGGATCGTTTGCGACAGTTCTTTAGCCAGTCCAGCGCGACGGCCTTTGTGATCGCGGGTCACACCGACAGCCGTGCATCTGACGCCTACAACATGCGCCTGTCCTACAACCGGGCAAATTCCGTGGCGGCGGTGGCCCGTGGCGTCGGGGCGCGCGTCGTTGACGTGCGCGGATACGGCGAACGGGTTCCGGCGGCTCCGAACACATCTGCTGCGGGCATGGCCAAGAACCGCCGCGTTGAAATCCTCTGCATCCAGTAAAAGGGGCGCCAATATGAAAATTCTGCTGAACTTGGCGCTTGTGTCTTCGGTGTTTGCCGTGACCGGCTGTTCCGAACGCATTGTCGCGGCTCTCTCGGGCGAAGGTGGTCAGGGGCGCGTTCAAACGGACAAGACCTTTGACTATGGTCAGGGGGCTGACGAAGAAGAGCATCTGTCAAATCTGGTCGCGGGCATCTGGGTTGATCCCACGGGCTGCGATCACTGGATCATCGACGACGGGATCGAAGGCTATCTGTCCGCGCGGCTTGATCCGTATGGCAAGCCGGTCTGCTCGGGCATCGCGCCGCCGAACACGGCGATCGGGAACTACAAGGCCGACCACACGGTGAACGATCCGCTCTGATCCGGTGGCCTGTGATGTTTGGCAGGGGCGGCGGTTTGCGCCGCCCTTTGTCTTTTAATCGCATCGCGCCGGGAAACTATGGCACCCGCCAAACCGTGCGTTGCCCTGAAATGGGCAAGCGACGCTCGGCCGCTGTGAAAAATCCTGCCGATTTTCTGAAAAACCTGTCGTCGCGCTTGCGCCAGACACTACATCTTGGCACGCTACGCACATGATCTAGCAGAGGAGAGCGGCTTGGCCATCAGTGCCCTGACCCCACCGCAAACGACATCGACTGCGCCCGAGGCGCTGATCGAATTTCCCGACAATCGACTGCTGATAGACTTGTGCGGTGAATTTGACCGCAATCTTGCCCAGATAGAGACCAAGCTCGACGTGCAGATATTGCGGCGTGGCAATCAACTTGCCGTGCTGGGCGAAGAGCAGGCACGCAAGCGGACCGAAGAGATTCTCGGTGCGCTTTATACCCGTCTCGAATCAGGGCGCGGAGTTGAGGCAGCCGATGTGGATCGTGAAATAAGGATGGGCCCTTCGGAGGCCGAAACCACACCCCAGGCCGGTGATCAGCTTGAGATGTTTCGCGGCGGACAGGTGGAAATACACACCCGCAAGAAACGGGTGGAGCCGCGCACCGACGCGCAGCGCGCCTATGTATATAACCTGTTCAACCACGAACTGGCATTTGGGATCGGTCCGGCCGGGACCGGCAAAACATATCTGGCGGTGGCTGTCGGTGTGTCGATGTTCCTCAGCGGCGAGGTGGATAGAATCATTCTCAGCCGACCAGCGGTCGAAGCCGGGGAAAGGCTCGGGTTCCTGCCCGGCGACATGAAGGACAAGGTCGATCCCTTCATGCAGCCGCTGTATGACGCGCTGAACGATTTCCTGCCAGGCAAGCAGGTCGCAAAGCTGATCGAGGAAAAGCGGATCGAAATCGCCCCCTTGGCATTTATGCGGGGCCGGACGCTGGCCAATGCCTTTGTCGTTCTGGACGAGGCGCAGAATGCCACGACCATGCAGATGAAAATGTTCCTGACACGGCTTGGCGAAGGGTCGCGCATGGTGATCACGGGCGACCGCAGTCAGGTGGACTTGCCGCGCGGTGTGACATCGGGGCTGTCCGATGCCGAACGCCTGCTGTCCGGGATCGACAAGATCAGCTTTAACTACTTCACATCTAAGGACGTGGTGCGCCATCCGCTTGTGGCCGCCATCATCGAGGCCTATGACGCCGACGGGACAACCTGACGGGGCTTGGATGGCACTGGACATCGTGATCGAGGATGAACGCTGGCGTTGCTTGGACATTGACGGTTTGGCGCATGGCGCGGTGTCGCGGGCGTTGGATCATCTTGGGCTGGATGCCGAAGATTGCGAAATCGTTGTCATGGCCTGCGATGATGATCGAATCGCCGCCCTGAATACCGAATTTCGCGGCAAACCCACGCCAACCAATGTCCTGAGCTGGCCCGCCGAGGATCTTGGCCCCGAGGAGGACGGGGGCACTCCGGCTGCCCCGCAGGCAGACTTTACCGGTGAAATCGCATTGGGCGATATCGCGATTTCCTATGACACCTGCTTGCGCGAGGCGCAGGAGGCGGGCAAGGACACGCGACATCATGTTACGCATCTGGTCGTTCACGGTCTTTTACATTTGCTGGGATATGACCATATCCGTGACCGTGATGCCACTTTGATGGAACAACTTGAAACCACCATACTTGGCACAATGGGTATAGATGACCCATATGTTGAACATGAGGGGCCGATTGGCCTGATTTTGGAATAGGACGAATGGGCGAAAGCGCAGACGCATCTTCTAACGCGGCGCAAAGCGCGCAGGCAGAAGAGCCACAAAGTAGCACGGGATTTTTGGGCCGGATAATGGAGGCCCTGTCCCCGACGACGTCAGAAACCGACAACGAAGAGTCCGGGCGGAACTCTGCGGCACCAACAATCCGTGCGCATGGCATGATAAACCTGCGCCGTCTGAGGGTTGAGGATGTCGCCATCCCCAAGGCCGAAATAATTGCGGTGCCGATCACAATCGGTCGGGAAGAACTGGTCGGGATTTTCCGCGAGAGCGGAATGACCCGGTTGCCGGTTTTTGAGGGCACGCTTGATACTCCAGTAGGTATGGTCCACCTCAAGGACTTTGCCCTGACCCACGGTTTCAATGGCGGATCGACCCCGTTTGACTTGGCCAAGATGCTGCGTCCGCTGCTGTTCGTGCCGCCATCCATGCCGATCGGGGTTCTGCTGTCCAAGATGCAGGCCGAACGCAGACATATGGCGCTGGTTATCGACGAATACGGCGGTGTTGACGGGTTGTTGACGATCGAAGACCTGATCGAACAGGTGGTTGGTGAAATCGAGGACGAACACGATACCGACGAGGATCAAAGCTGGGTTCTGGAGAAACCGGGGTGCTACATTACTCTGGCACGGACTCCACTGGACGAATTCGAGGCCGAAATCGGGTTGTCGCTGACCGAACATGACACCGTGGACGAAGAAGAAATCGACACGCTTGGCGGGTTGGTGTTCATGCTTTCGGGGCGGGTGCCTGCGCGTGGCGAGGTGGTCGTGCATCCCGATGGCCCGGAATTCGAAGTGATCGACGCCGACCCGCGGCGGATCAAGCGCTTGCGCGTGCGCGTGCCGCAGCCTTCCGAATGATCCGGCCCCGCGTGATTGCGATGGCACCGGCCTTGGCCGGTGGTGTCGCTGCGCTTGGCTTGGCACCATGGGGATTGTGGCCGCTCGCTCTGCTGGGGCTGGCCTTTGTCTTCCATCTATTTGGCCGGACACCGGGCCCACGTGCGGCGGCCCGTATCGGCTGGCTTTTCGGGGTGGGGTATTTTGCCTTTGGACTGTTCTGGATCGTAGAGCCGTTCTTTGTCGATCCCTTGCGCCATGGCTGGATGGCTCCGTTCGCGCTTGCTTGCATGGCGGCCGGGCTGGCCCTGTTCTGGGGGGCGGCGTTCTGGTTGGCCGCGCGCGGCGGTGGCGGTTTGGGGCTTGTCGCGATCTGGACTTTGTCAGAGGCGCTGCGCGGTCTGATCTTTACCGGGTTCCCATGGGCCGGCTTTGGCCAGATTTGGGTTGGGCAGGGTGCCGATCAGTTGCTGGCGTTCATTGGACCGCACGGTCTTGCGTTGTTGACGTTGGCATCCGCGTGGGCCTTGGCCAGGGCGCTGACAGCATATGGTTTCGTGCTGATCGGCCTTGTCCTTCCTGCTGCGGGAATGGGATTTGCCGCGAACCTGCCCGATCCCGAGCACGGCGGGCAGGTCGTGCGGATCGTTCAGCCAAATGCCCCGCAGCACCAGAAATGGGATCCCGAGATGATCCCTGTGTTCTGGGACCGTTCGCTCAGCCTGACCGCGACCGCGCCGACACCCGATCTGGTGGTTTGGCCGGAAACCTCTGTGCCGCAACTGCTCAATGATGCGGACCGCGCGATTGGGCGTATCGCGAACGCCGCCCAAGGCGCACCCGTTGTTGTCGGGGGCCTTCGGTTTGAGGAACGACGCCTTCTCAATTCGCTGGCGGTGGTCGATCCTGAAGGGGAGGTGACCGCGATTTATGACAAACATCACCTTGTGCCTTTCGGGGAATACGTCCCGTTTGGGGACGTTCTCGACCGCTTTGGCATCCACGGATTTGCCGCCAATCAGGGGCAGGGATTCAGCGCCGGACCCGGCCCCCGGATTGTCGATTTCGGTATGCTGGGCCGGGGTCTTGCGCTGATTTGCTATGAGGCGGTCTTTCCGCGCCATGCGCGCATCCAAGGAGACCGACCCGATTTCCTGATCCAGATTACCAATGATGCGTGGTTCGGCCAGATATCCGGCCCGTATCAGCATCTTGCGCAATCACGGATGCGCGCAATCGAGCAGGGTTTGCCGATGATCCGTGCCGCGAACACAGGGGTTTCGGCAATGATCGACGCGCGCGGCCGCATCCGCGACTCGCTGCCCTTGGGGCAGGCGGGGTATCTGGATGCCGCCCTGCCGCCTGCGCGCACACCCACGATTTATGCCCGGACAGGCGATTGGCCCGCGCTTCTGGCGGCCCTCTTTGTGCTTTTCGTGGCTTTCGGGACGCAGCGACACGCTTTCAGGCGCAAAACCAATTGACCACGCACAGCGCGCGGCGTAACCCGCCGCGGTAGCCTGCCACAACGGCTTCCTGGCGTGGTGGGATCATATGAATGGAGCACTTCATGTCCCGACAGAATTATACATTTACTTCGGAATCCGTTTCCGAGGGCCATCCCGACAAGGTTTGCGACCGGATTTCCGACGCTGTTCTTGACGCCTTTCTTGCCGAAGAGCCCGAAGCCCGCGTTGCCGCGGAAACTTTTGCTACCACGAACCGCGTCGTTATCGGCGGCGAAGTTGGCCTGTCCGACAAGGACAAGCTGACCGACTACATGGGCCGGATCGAACAGATCGCCCGCGATTGCATCAAGGATATCGGATATGAGCAGGACAAGTTCCATTGGAACACCTGCGAAATCACCAACCTTCTGCATGAACAGTCCGCGCATATCGCCCAAGGCGTCGATGCGGCGGGCAACAAGGACGAAGGTGCCGGTGACCAGGGGATCATGTTTGGCTTTGCCACCAATGAAACCTCGGCGTTGATGCCCGCCCCGATCCAGTATTCGCATGCCATCCTGCGCCGTCTGGCCGAAGTGCGCAAATCCGGTGCCGAACCCGCGCTTGGCCCTGACGCCAAATCGCAGCTTTCGGTGATCTATCAGGATGGAAAGCCTGTGGGCGTGTCGTCTGTCGTGTTGTCGACCCAGCATCTGGATGAATCGCTCAGCAGTGCTGACATCCGCGCAATCGTCGAACCCTATATCGTCGAAGTGCTGCCCGAAGGCTGGCTGACCGATGCCACGCAATGGCACGTGAACCCCACCGGAAAATTCGTCATTGGCGGCCCTGACGGTGACGCGGGCCTGACCGGCCGCAAGATCATCGTGGACACCTACGGCGGCGCGGCACCCCACGGGGGCGGTGCGTTTTCGGGCAAAGATCCGACCAAGGTGGACCGCTCGGCCGCGTATGCCGCCCGGTATCTGGCCAAGAACGTGGTTGCCGCTGGCATGGCGGACAAGTGCACGATCCAGCTCAGCTATGCGATCGGCGTGTCCGAGCCGCTGTCGATCTATGCCGACACGCATGGCACGGGCGACGTGGCACCGCAGGATATCGAAAAAGCGATCCGTCAGACCATGAGCCTGACCCCGCGCGGCATCCGCGAGCATCTGCAACTGAACAAGCCGATCTATCAGCGCACCGCCGCCTACGGGCACTTTGGCCGTGAACCCGATGCGGACGGCGGTTTTTCCTGGGAAAAGACCAACCTCGTCGAGGCGCTCAAGAAAGCGGTCTGATCCTTCACCGGAAAGTCAATCTCAAAGGCGCGTCTTCGGGCGCGCCTTTTTCGTTGCGCCGGGGGGGCAGGCGCGTAACTCTGCGCCGTGACCAGAGGGAGAGAGACATGATTTTCTACGATTGCAGCACCGCACCCAGCCCGCGCCGCGCGCGCATGTTCATTGCCGAAAAGGGGATCACCCCGGAAGTTCGGCAGGTCGATCTGGGGGCAGGCGCGCATCTTTCGGCGGATTTTCTGGCTGTCAATCCGGGCGGCACGGTGCCGGTTCTTGTCACCGACAGCGGGTCTGCACTGGTCGAAAATATCGGTATCGTCACTTATCTTGAGGCCGCCTTTCCCGAACCACCTCTGATGGGGCGCACGCCCGAAGAAAAGGGCGAGGTCGCGACATGGAATGCGATCTGCGAAATGCAGGGGGGAATGGCCGTCGCCGAAGCCCTGCGCAATTCCAGCCCGCGCATGAAAGACCGTGCCCTGCCGGGACCGCGCAACTATGCCCAGATCCCTGAACTTGCCGAACGGGGCAAGGCGCGCGTGGCCGGGTTTTTCGACCTGCTCGAAGACCGCCTGACCGGGCGCGACTACCTTGCTTGCGATCATTTTACGTGGGCCGATATCACCGGTTATGTCTTTGTGGATTTTGCGCGGGTTGTCCGCATGACAGTGCCCGAGGATCACACGGCAACCCATGCATGGTTTGACCGGATCGCGGCGCGTCCCAGCGCGCAAGCCTAAGGCAGGCGTTGCGCGACGCGGCGGGGGCCTGTAAAGGGCGCGCCATGAGCACTCAGAACCGCCCCCACCGCAATTTCTATGGCCGCATCAAGGGCAAGACCCTCAAGCAAAGCCAAAAGACCTATCTTGACGAAGATCTGGGCGCATTGTCGCCGGGACCGGTGGATTGGGATGAAAACCCTGACCGAACGCCGCTTGATCTGGGCGGGCTGTTCGGTGGGCGCGATGTCTGGCTTGAGATCGGGTTCGGCGGTGGTGAACATCTTGTGCATCAGGCGCAGGCAAACCCGGATATCGGCATCATCGGCGCCGAACCCTATATCAACGGGGTTGCGATGCTGCTGGGCAAAATCCGGCGGGCGGGCGTGGACAATCTGGCGATCCATCCCGGTGACGCGCGGGATCTTATGGATGTTCTGCCCCCCGCCAGTATATCGCGCGTGTTTCTTCTGTATCCTGACCCATGGCCGAAGAAGCGGCACCACCGCCGCAGGTTCGTGACGCCAGAACACCTTGAACCGCTGGCGCGCGTTCTGAAACCGGGGGCGATCTTTCGCGTGGCCACCGACATTCCCGACTATGTGCGCCAGACATTGGAAGAGGTGCCAAAGGCCGGTTTTGAATGGTTGGCCGAAACGCCGGAGGATTGGCGAAAGCCATGGGGCGACTGGATTTCGACGCGCTACGAACAAAAGGCGCTGCGTGAAGACCGGGTGCCGCACTACCTGACTTTTCGGCGTCTTTCCGACTGACGCGCGCAACCATAAGATGTTAGGGTCGGGCGACTCCAGAAAGGCCGCCCGATGACAGAAGCCCCCAAAGCCCCCGCCAAGACCGAAATCGTGAACTGCCACGTGCATACGTTCACCACCGCGCATACGCCGCTCTACTTTCCGCATCCTTTGGTTGCGGTGTTTCGCTATGTGCCTTGGCTGGTTCAGTTTCTGCGATGGATCGTGAGCCTGCTGCCTTATGATAATCTCACTGACAAGTTCCGCCGGATCGAGGATTTTCACCGCACCGGAAGCCGGGGCACCCAGCGCGATGTCTTTCGCGAATTGTTGCACTATTACCCGCGCAGCACGCGATTTGTCGTGCTTCCCATGGATATGGCCCCTGCTGGCCATGGTCCGGTGCGCGAAGACATCGTGACCCAGCACCATGAGCTTGCCGAATTGGCGCGCGATCCCGATTATGGCCCGCAGGTCATCCCGTTTGCCACGATCCACCCTGACCGCGAAGGCAGCGCCGCAGAGGTGCGCCGCTGTTTCGATCATCTGGGGTTTCGCGGGCTCAAGATCTATCCCAAGCTCGGCTTCTCTCCGACGCACCCGGTTTTGATGAACGAAGTCTATCCGCTATGCGTGGAACGGAATGTGCCGGTGATGACCCACTGTTCGCGTGGTGGGGTCTATCGCAAGGGATGGGGGCAGGATCAGCAGGACGCCGTTACCGAACCCGATGCCTATCGCGAGGTTCTTGAGGCATTTCCCGATCTGCGGGTGTGCCTTGCCCATTTCGGCGGGGATGCCGACTGGAATTCGCATCTGCGCGATGGTTTTGATCCGGATGATCCAAAGGCGCGAGACAGAAATTGGGCCTCGCGGATTGCGGCGCTGATCGCGGATGGCACCTATCCCAATCTTTATACCGACATCAGCTATACGATTTTCAAGTTTGACGATTATGTTCCGCTCCTGCGCCTGTTCCTCAAGAATCCAAATCTGCGCGACCGCATCTTGTTTGGTTCGGATTTTTACATGACGCGGCAGGAAACACTGTCCGAAAAGGCGGTGTCGATCCGGCTCCGGGATGCGTTGGGCGAAGCGGATTTCCACCAGATCGCCCATGTGAACCCGCGCCGTTGGCTGGGCGAGGCATAACAAGCGCGCCTGTGGTCCCGCCTTGGGCGGGAATACGACTGGACCGCAGTGGGGTGATTTTGTATCTGCGAACAGTCTGTCACAGGAGGATCCGCAGATGTCGGCACATGGCGCGCCTGAACCCATGATTTCTCGTCCCTGCGGTCCGTTGAATGGCACCGCAACCGTACCGGGGGACAAGTCGATTTCGCATCGGTCCCTGATTCTGGGTGCTCTCAGCGTTGGCCGGACCGAGATCACCGGCCTGTTGGAGGGGCAAGACGTTCTGGACACCGCCAAGGCGATGGAGGCCTTTGGCGCAAAGGTCGAGCGCGTCGGAGATGGCGCGTGGCATGTGGATGGCGTCGGTGTCGGCGGGTTCGCTGAACCAGATCAGATCATCGACTGTGGCAACTCAGGAACTGGCGTGCGTTTGATCATGGGGGCAATGGCGACATGCCCCATCACGGCGACGTTCACCGGCGATGCCAGCCTGAATAAACGCCCGATGGCGCGGGTTACCGATCCGCTGGCGCTGTTCGGGGCGCAGACGGTGGGGCGTTCAGGCGGGCGGCTGCCGATGACCCTTGTGGGCGCGCGCGATCCGATTCCGGTGGAATATGTCGTTCCGGTGCCCTCGGCGCAGGTGAAATCAGCAGTTTTGCTGGCCGGATTGAACGCACCGGGCCAGACGGTCGTTATCGAAAAAGAAGCCACACGCGATCACACAGAACGCATGTTGTCGGGGTTCGGAGCCGAGATCGCCGTCGAAGATACCCCGGAAGGGCGTCGCATCACGCTGACCGGGCGGCCAGAGCTGCGCCCGCAAGCCATCGTCGTTCCGCGTGATCCGTCCAGTGCGGCCTTTCCCGTCTGTGCGGCGCTGATCGTGCCGGGGTCCGATGTTCTGGTGCCGGGGATCGGTTTGAACCCCACGCGCAACGGTTTGTTCACCACGCTGCGCGAGATGGGTGCGGACCTGACCTATGAAAACGAACGGATCGAAGGTGGTGAGCCGGTGGCAGATCTGCGCGCGCGCTATTCCGATGCGATGCAAGGAATCGAGGTTCCACCGGAGCGCGCGGCCAGCATGATTGACGAATACCCGATCCTTTCGGTGGTGGCATCTTTTGCATCTGGCGAAACAGTGATGCGCGGCGTGGCAGAGCTGCGGGTCAAGGAAAGCGACCGGATCGCCGCTATGGCCGACGGGCTGCGTGCCAATGGCGTGACGGTAGAAGATGGCGATGACTGGTGGGTGGTGACCGGCTGCGGGGCGGGCAACGTTCCGGGCGGTGGAACTGCGATCACGCATCTGGATCATAGAATCGCGATGTCGTTCCTCGTTCTGGGGATGGCTGCCAAGGCCCCGGTGACCGTGGATGATGGAGGGCCGATTGTCACGTCCTTCCCGATTTTCACCGGTTTGATGGAGGCCCTCGGGGCCGATCTGGGGGCGGCCTGATCATGTCGTTCGTCATCGCAATCGACGGCCCGGCCGCGGCGGGCAAGGGCACGATTTCACGGGCAGTTGCCCAGAAATTCGGCTTGGCGCATCTCGATACGGGTCTATTGTATCGCGCGGTTGGTAAACGTGTTCTGGCCGGTGACGAGGCGATCACGGCGGCCCGGTCACTGCGGCCCGAGGATCTGAAGGGCGATGATCTGCGCCGGTCCGAGGTCGCACAGGCGGCATCCAGAGTGGCCGCGATCCCGCAGGTGCGCGCCGCTCTCGTGGATTTTCAACGCGAATTCGCGCAGCGCACGGGTGGCGCCGTTCTGGATGGCCGCGATATCGGAACGGTGATCTGCCCCGATGCGGATGTTAAGCTTTTTGTGACGGCCAGCGCCGAAGCCCGTGCGGCCCGTCGTCATGCCGAAGATGTGCTGGCGCGGCCGGATCTGACCTTTGACGAGGTTCTGGCCGATGTGAAGGCGCGCGATGATCGCGACATGAACCGCGCTGATGCCCCTTTGCGTGCTGCGGGGGATGCGGTGACGATTGATACGACGCAACTCGACGTTGCCGAAGCGATTGCCACTGCCGTTCAGGCAATCAATGCGCGGCGCGGTTCGGTCTGATCAGCCTGCTTTTGCGATGAGCGGAGCAAAACTTTCTGTGGGTTCGGGTGCCGCGACGCTGTAAACGCCAAGCGGCCAGTGATCCTGCTTGCACACAAGGCCCCTCTCAAGCAGACGCTTGAGGGTGCGGTGAAATGTGGGCTGTGACAGGCGGGCCACCGTGGGATGCTTCCGCACTGCATCCGTGTGGCAGACGGTATCGCCTGCGCTGTCGGAATAAAGATTGGCATAACAGGCAAGCAGAACATCGCGTTCGTTGGGCGTTAAATCCGCAAGGCCAACTTCGACCTCCATGGCGTGAAGCAAGTCTCTCAATTGAGACAACCGGGTCAGAATTCCGCGGACCATAAAATATATTTCCCTGATTTGAATTTCCCCTGCGAACCAGATGCAAGGCTACTCATGAACATATTAAAGATACCGCAAAAATATCTTATTTCAAATCTAAAGTATGTATGCTTTGAAACTTCCCAAAAGGGCGGTATCGCGGGCAACATTATGTCTCTTCGGATTGCGTGATGGGCGGGCACGCGCCGGGTGAAACTGGCGCACGTGCTCTGCCGTTTTCGGCGGTGCGCAGGCTCCATTCGTCCAAGCGGGATTTTCCAACTTGGAACGAGCCCTTGCCCAGACGCTCAAAAGCCTGTAAGTCGCGCGCGTCAACAAGGTGTAAACACCGCAAATCCGAGAGCGAGCAGGGTCGGCGAGCCGACCCTCTTTGTTTTGCGTAAACACCTGACCAACCCAAGACCGGTGGAGACAACCGCCCGGCCAGATAAAAACGACTGTAAAGGAAAACGACGCCACATGGCTCAGAACACATCAATGGAGGAATTCGAAGCCCTCCTTAACGAAAGCTTCGAAATGGACACCCCCCAAGAGGGAACGGTTGTCAAAGGCAAGGTCATCGCTGTTGAAGCGGGCCAGGCCATCATCGACGTCGGCTACAAGATGGAAGGCCGCGTTGAGCTCAAGGAATTCGCAAATCCCGGCGAAGCCCCGGAAATCGCTGTCGGTGATGAGGTGGAAGTCTATCTCCGCTCCGCAGAGAACGCCCGCGGAGAAGCCGTGATTTCCCGCGAGATGGCCCGCCGCGAAGAGGCATGGGACCGTCTTGAAAAAGCATATGCCGACGACGCGCGCGTCGAAGGCGCGATCTTTGGTCGTGTCAAAGGCGGCTTTACCGTCGATCTTGGCGGCGCTGTGGCGTTCCTGCCCGGCTCTCAGGTTGACGTGCGCCCCGTGCGCGACGCGGGCCCTCTCATGGGTCTCAAGCAGCCGTTCCAGATTCTCAAGATGGACCGTCGTCGTGGCAACATCGTTGTGTCGCGCCGTGCGATTCTCGAAGAATCCCGCGCCGAGCAGCGCGCCGAGGTTATCGGCAACCTGTCCGAAGGCATGGCCGTGGACGGTGTGGTCAAGAACATCACCGAATACGGTGCGTTTGTTGACCTTGGCGGCGTTGACGGGCTGCTGCACGTCACCGACATGGCATGGCGCCGTGTGAACCACCCCTCGGAAATCCTGTCGATCGGCGAAACCGTCAAGGTTCAGGTCATCAAGATCAACAAGGAAACCCACCGCATCAGCCTGGGCATGAAGCAGCTTCAGGAAGATCCGTGGGATCTGGTCGGTGCCAAGTATCCGCTGGCCTCCGTGCACACGGGCCGCGTGACCAACATCACCGATTACGGCGCGTTCGTCGAACTGGAACCCGGTGTCGAAGGTCTGGTTCACGTGTCCGAAATGTCCTGGACCAAAAAGAACGTTCACCCCGGCAAGATCGTTTCGACCTCGCAGGAAGTGGAAGTCATGGTTCTTGAGATCGACAGCGCCAAGCGCCGTGTGTCTCTTGGCCTCAAGCAGACCATGCGCAACCCTTGGGAGGTCTTCTCCGAAAGCCATCCCGAAGGCACCGAGGTCGAAGGCGAAGTCAAGAACATCACCGAATTCGGTCTGTTCATCGGCTTGCCTGGCGAAATCGACGGCATGGTTCACCTCAGCGATCTCAGCTGGGACGAGCGTGGCGAAGATGCGATCCAGAGCTACCGCAAGGGCGACATGGTTCAGGCCGTTGTCTCCGAAGTTGACGTCGAGAAGGAGCGCATCTCGCTTTCCATCAAGGCGCTGGGTGGCGACAAGTTCGCAGAAGCCGTCGGCGGCGTGAAGCGTGGCAGCGTTGTGACCGTGAACATCACCGCGATCGAAGATGGCGGGATCGAAGTGGAATACGAGGGCATGAAGTCCTTTATCCGCCGCTCCGACCTGTCGCGTGACCGTGCCGAACAGCGCCCCGAGCGTTTCTCGGTTGGTGACAAGGTTGATGTGCGCGTGACCAACATCGACAGCAAGACACGTCGTCTTGGTGTGTCGATCAAGGCCCGTGAAATCGCTGAAGAGAAAGAAGCCGTGCAGCAGTATGGCTCTTCCGACAGCGGCGCATCGCTGGGTGATATTCTTGGCGCGGCGCTCAAGGGCGACGAAAAGTAATATCTGCTTTACGCGAAAAAGAATGGCCCCGGCGCATCGCGCCGGGGTTTTTTCGTTTTGCGGGTGGACCGTGGGACCGGGGCGGGGTTGACACGATAAAACTATTAAACTAGTTTATACGAATGAAAAGTGATGCCGACCTTGCCGATCTCTTTGCTGCGCTGGCTCATCCCACGCGGGTGGCGGTGCTGCGCGCGCTGTTGCGCCATTTCCAAACCGGGTTGAAATTTGGCGATCTGGCCAAAGAGCTGGGGGCGTCGCCTTCAACTCTCAAGCATCATCTTGATGAAATGCACAGTGCAGGCGTATTGCGGCGCACTACATATGGCCGGGCGACGCTCCTGAGCCTTGATCTGAGCGGCCTGACCGATGCGGCGTCCGAGCTTGCGCGCCTGTGTTGCGTTGCCGATCCCGATCCCACACCACCAACAGACAAGGAACCCGATCCATGACCCGTATTGCTTCGCAGGCTTTTTTCTTGGGGCTGATTGTCTTGATGGCAATCGCGCTGCAAGCCGTCTGGACCTTTCCCGCCCGCGAAGCCGTCATGGCGGGTGCAGCCATCGGGTTGATCGGGCTGTCGCTTGGTCTGGAACGAATTTGGCCGCATCAGCGCAAATGGCTGGATGTGCCACGCGCCGAACTGGCGGGGGACATCGGCAGCTTTGTGTTGATTTTTGGTATGCTTGACGGGGCGTTGAAGTGGCTGACGCCGTTTATCCTTTTGGCGATCGTGCCTCATTCGGCTGGGCTTGGTTTGCCGTTGTGGCAACAGGTGGTGATTGCGGCGCTCTGGATCGAATTCGCCGCGTGGATCAGCCATTGGGCGCACCATAGATACAAACCGCTCTGGGCGCTTCACGCGATGCATCACAGCACAGACCACCTGTATACGCTGAACAATTTCCGGTTTCACCCGATCAACCATGTCCTCAACCATCTGGCGATGATCCTGCCCCTGTTGTTGGTCGGCATCGCGCCCGAGGCGATCCTGATCTATTCGGCGCTGTCGCTGCCGGTGTTGTTGTTCCAGCATTCCAACATCCGCTTTGATTTTGGCGCGTTGAACCGCGTGTTCAACACCAACGATCTGCATCGCTGGCATCACTCGGCGCATCCCGATGAAGGCATGATGAACCTTGGGCGATCCCTGGTGATCTGGGACCAGGTATTCGGGACCTATCTGCGGCCTGACACAACGCACGATCCCGACAGGATCGGATTGTTCGGCAGCAGCCGTGATTTCCCCGCCGCCGGACGTTTCTGGGCACAGATCGCATGGCCATTCGGGGCGGAGTGTTGCCGACCCGCACGGTGATCGCGAACGCCGCGCGTTGCGAATCAAGCGATACGCCGTCCTTCGGCAAAACCCGGCCCGGGCACCAAGTTCCTGGTATTTCGCGCAACGCGCCTTGCAAAGCGGCGATTTTCCGCCCGCGAAAGCCTGCAATTGTTCAATAGACAGAGTTCCCGATTGACGGCTTTGCCTCTATACTCTGACTGAAATAATAATCAGACGTCGCCGGGGAGAGGACGCCTTCATGATACGCTCGGAATTGATCCAGAAGATTACTGATGAAAATCCGCATCTCTATCAACGGGATGTGGAACGCATCGTGAATACGGTCTTCGAAGAGGTGACCAACGCGATGTCGCGTGGTGATCGGGTCGAACTGCGCGGGTTCGGGGCGTTTTCCGTCAAGAAGCGCGAGGCCCGTGTGGGCCGCAACCCGCGCACCGGGGAAACCGTGCAGGTTGAAGAAAAATACGTGCCATTCTTCAAGACCGGCAAACTGTTGCGGGACCGTCTGAACGGAAAGTAAGGAACAAAATGCTTCGGTATCTGAAATTGGCGGTTCTCGCCATTATTGCGCTTGGGCTCGTGTCTGTGGCGCTGGCCAATAGGGACATGGTGACGCTGCAGCTTCTGCCGGCAGGTCTGGTCGATATTGTCGGCATGAACTGGTCGCTTGAACTGCCCCTGTTCGGTGTGATGTTCGGCGGAGTCGGTCTGGGCCTGTTGATTGGCTTCATCTGGGAATGGCTGCGCGAATACAAACACCGCCGCGAAGCGTCGGAGAAGTCGCGCGAAGCCCGACGCCTTGAGCGAGAGGTCAATCGCCTGAAAGGCGAGAAGCACAAGGACAAGGACGAAGTCCTGGCCCTTCTGGAAGAAGCGAAATAACGCACCCATGTCAGTGCGGGTCAAGATATGCGGGCTGACCCAGCCCGCCGATGTGCACGCCGTGGCAAATGCCGGGGCGCGCTATGCCGGGTTCGTGTTCTTTGCAAAATCACCGCGCAATCTGGACATTGCACAGGCGCGTGACCTCGCGGTCATTGCCCCGGCCGGGCTGTGCAAGGTTGCGTTGATCGTGGATGCGGAGGACGCATTCCTTGATGCCATGCTCGATCAGGTGCCCATTGATATGCTGCAACTGCATGGCCGTGAAACCCCGGATCGGGTGGCAGAGTTGCGGGCGCGGCACGGGTTGCCGGTGATGAAGGCCGTGGGCGTCGCGACGGCGGAAGATCTGCCACGGCTTGACGTCTATGCACAAGTTGCCGACCAGCTCCTGGTCGATGCAAAACCCGCACCCGGTGGTGATTTGCCCGGCGGCAACGGGGTCGCTTTTGACTGGCGTCTGATCGCCGATCGCGAGTGGTCTGTGCCGTGGATGCTGGCGGGGGGGCTGACCCCTGACAATCTGGGCGAGGCGATCCGCCTGACCGGCGCGCGTCAGGTCGATGTGTCTTCCGGGGTCGAAAGCGGACCGGGGCAAAAGGATGCGGATCTGATCCGCCGGTTCGTGGCAGCAGCCGATGCGGCGGGCTAACCGAAGCGTTCGTGCCCTTGCGTCGATGCGGGACGTTTGGGCGGCGGTTCCGACATGGGTATTTTGAACGAGAAAGAAGCAGGTGCATGTGCGAAGTTGGCACCGCTTGTCCTTGCCCTTCACGCCTGTGCGATTTAGTTACGTCCAGTGACCTCGCGGAGAGAGCCTATGCCTGAAGATCTGATCAATTCCTTTATGAGCGGCCCGGACGAAAACGGACGGTTCGGTAAATTTGGTGGACGTTTTGTCAGCGAAACGCTGATGCCGCTGATCCTGTCGCTGGAAGAAGAGTATGAGAAGGCCAAGACCGACGAGTCGTTCTGGGCCGAGATGAACGATCTGTGGACCCATTACGTGGGCCGCCCGTCGCCATTGTATTATGCCGAGCGTTTGACCGAACATCTTGGCGGGGCCAAGGTGTATCTCAAGCGTGATGAGCTCAACCACACAGGCGCACACAAGATCAACAACGTTCTTGGCCAGATTATTCTGGCGCGGCGCATGGGCAAGTCGCGCATCATCGCGGAAACCGGGGCGGGGCAGCACGGTGTGGCCACGGCCACTGTCTGTGCGAAATTCGGGCTGAAATGCGTGGTCTATATGGGCGCACATGACGTGAAACGTCAGGCGCCGAACGTGTTCCGCATGCGGCTTCTGGGGGCTGAAGTGATCCCGGTGACATCCGGGCGCGGGACGCTCAAGGATGCGATGAACGATGCGTTGCGCGACTGGGTGACCAATGTGCGTGACACGTTCTATTGCATTGGCACGGTGGCGGGACCGCACCCGTATCCGGCGATGGTCCGGGATTTCCAGTCCATCATCGGCAAGGAAGCCAAGGAACAAATGCATGCCGCTGAGGGCCGTTTGCCCGACACGATCATCGCGGCCATCGGTGGCGGATCCAATGCGATGGGATTGTTCTATCCGTTCCTTGATGACACCACCGTGAACATCATCGGGGTTGAAGCAGGTGGCAAGGGTGTCGACGACAAGATGGAGCATTGCGCATCCCTGACAGGCGGGCGTCCCGGGGTCCTGCATGGGAACCGCACATACCTGCTGCAGGATGACGATGGTCAGATCCTCGAAGGCTTCTCGATCTCGGCGGGGCTTGATTATCCGGGGATCGGGCCCGAGCATTCGTGGCTGCATGATATCGGGCGCGCGCAATACGTGTCGATCACCGACAAAGAGGCGCTGGAAGCGTTTCAGCTGTGCTGCACCACCGAAGGCATCATCCCCGCGCTGGAGCCGTCGCACGCGCTGGCGCATGTGATGAAAATCGCGCCGGAACTGCCATCGGATCACCTGATCTGCATGAACATGTGCGGGCGCGGCGACAAGGACATCTTTACCGTGGCGCGCGCGCTGGGGTTTGACATGAGCGATGCGGACTGATCATCGCGACGTGAATTGAGAAACCTCCGGAGGCTTGGCTTCCGGGGGTTTTTTCGTGCCGCACAGGCAACAGAAAGGACACGGCATCATGGGAAGCCTGAGCGAAGTTGACGCCTTTTTGAAACGATATCCGGATGTTGCCGGGATTGATGTCATCCTGACGGATGCCCACGGCATCGGGCGCGGCAAGATCATCCGGCGGCATGAATTGGCGGGTCTGTATCGCGATGGGCGCGGGATGCCGGATACACTGTTTGCGCAGGACGTGACCGGGGATGATGTGGATGCGGTTCTGCCATTGTTTTCGGATGGTGGCGGAGATTGTCGCTGTGTTCCGGTCCCCGGGACTTTGGGATTTTTGCCGGCAACCGGGCGCGGCATTGTGCTGGTCACGATGCGGGACGCCGGCGGTTCGCCACACCACTCGGACCCACGCGCCGCGCTCATACGTCAGGTGGACCGGGCCCGATCCGCAGGATTTTCCCCAATGGGCGCGATGGAATTGGAGTTCTATCTGCTTGATGCGCAATCCCCGCGCGAACCCGCTTCCGCGCCGCTGACCGGGCGGCGGCCTGTGACGACCAACACCATGTCGGTGGATGAACTGGACGAGATGTCGCCCTTTTTCGATGCGGTTTATGCCGGGGCGGAGGCGTTGAATCTGCCGTTTGAGGCGCTGATTTCCGAATATGGGCGCGGGCAATATGAACTGACCTTGCGCTATGGGCCGTTGGACAGGGCGGCGGATGATATCATTCTGGCCAAGCGTTTGATCCGGACCACCGCACGGCGCTATGGGATGGAGGCCTGTTTCATGGCCAAGCCGTTTGGGCATATGTCGGGATCGGGGATGCATTTGCATTTGTCGCTGGCTGATGCGGCGGGGGACAACCTGTTTGCCGATGGCGCGGATGGAGGCCTTGCGCCAGCAATGCTACATGCGATCGGCGGTATTCGTGGCCAGATCCGCGAGGCGATGTTGATCATTGCGCCGTTTCTCAATTCGTGGCGCCGGTTTTCGAGCGCCACTTATTCACCGGCTGAAACAACATGGGGCCGCGAAGACAGGAATGTTGCGCTGCGCGTGCCACAAGGGGCTCCGGCGACCCGGCATTTTGAACAGCGTTTGGGTGGGGTTGATGCCAATCCATATCTGCTGGCGGCCGTAACTTTGGGGGCCGCGCTTGACGGGATCGCCGCGAAAACGGACCCCGGTGCCGAAGGCATTTCGGATGACGTTCCGGCCTTGCCGACATCCTGGGGTGAGGCGATCGAGGCGTTTGCCGCGTCGGACGCGATGCGCCGCCATCTGGGTGATAGGCTGCATACCGGGTTCACGGCGATCAAGCGGGCAGAATATGACCGGCTGGCGCGTGAGGTCACGGATGTCGAGTGGCGTTATTACGGGTTCAATGTCTGAAGTGTCCGACCTTTGACCTGAAACATCAGGCATCACTTTTCGCGTTCAACCGAAGGGAGAGGCAGAGAACATGTAATTCATGTCTTAGGTCGAATGCTCTAGGTATCGTCCCGATATCTGGTGACCTGGATCGAATGCGAATGTCTGAAATTCTGACGCCCGGATTTCAAAACGAGCCATGAAAAGCAGGCCGTGGAGACAATAAGAGATCTTTTCGGAAACTCCCTAAACCGCGCGGGATGGGGGGCTTTGAATAAAACGGCGCCGCTATAATGCCTATTGCACAGTGCAAAGCGCCTTTGGGACGCCACGGCCAGACAATATTATTTGTCCGTTTGCGGCTTTCGAAACTGTGCGTGGCTGCCCGCTTTGGGTGTAAGTTCCCTTACGGCCGAGTTTATACCTAGATTTGAAATGTCTTCCTTTCCAGTTGCCTGAATAAGCAACATGACCGTGTTTGTTGGCTGTGTCGAATTTAATCGACATCGGTGATCCATCAGCCACGCAGGAGAATGACTTCCCACTTAAAGATTGCACGAGATCATTCCCTGTGAGCGGCTTTGTTGCACAAATCGCT
>JAUIAS010000074.1 GCA_030425395.1 Alphaproteobacteria bacterium | reverse complement strand
GCATCACCCTCCGTTCCCCACCAGCACCGCATCAGCGCCGCCGGTGAAGGGGCTTCTAAGCAAACTCGCAAACACCCGCAACAACAAAATCACCAACAACCACAAAAAAATACAAAAATTACTGAAAAATAAACAAATTCAATAGACTATAAAGAAATTGGAAGGGGATTTTCCGCCACCACCGCATGTCTTTGGCACCGTGACATGGCGCAAAATGACGGAGGTGACGGGAATCGCGCGGTGGGCGCTATGAAACGGCCCGGTTTAACCGGGCAAAGCAAGCCGCCGTTCGGCAACGCGCGCCATGATTGACGCCCCGACAGGAAGGATTTCAGGATCCATCCGGAATTTCGGGTTATGCAACGCCACCGTTCCCGCATGACCCAGCGTGCAATAGGCACCCGGGATCACCCTGAGCATATCGGCGAAATCCTCGGACCCGGTCACCGGATCGGCACGCAGGGCTACGTTTTCCGGACCCACGATATCGCTTGCGGCGTCCATGTAGGCCTCGGACAGTTCGTCATCGTTGTTCAATACGTTGAACACATTGCGCAGTTCGCAATCGATTTCCACGCCAAAGGCCAAAGCAAAACCGTCGCACAATTCGCGGAGCCTGCGTTCGGCAAGTTCGCAGACCTCGTCCTTGAAATACCGGATTGTCCCGGCGAACTGGGCCGTATCAGGTACAACGTTATAGGCCGATCCGGCGTGCAACTGGGTCACCGACACGACGCAGGCATCCAGCGGTGGCACATTGCGCGACACAATGGTCTGGATATCCCCCACCAGCGACGCCCCGATCATCAACGGGTCGCGGGAATTCTGCGGTGCTGCGCCATGGCTGCCCTGCCCCTTGATGCGGATATCAAAGAAACTGGCACCGGCCATAGCCGCCCCCTTCTTGATCCCAAAGGACTGGGGCTGGCCATTGGGATTGTTGTGCATCCCGTAAATCTCATCGCAGGGAAATTGTTCGAACAACCCATCGGCCAGCATTTTCCGCGCGCCGCCAAGCCCCTCTTCTGCCGGCTGGAAGATCACGACCACGGTGCCATCAAATTCCCGCGTCCGCGCCAGATGCTTGGCCGCGCCCAGCAACATGGTCGTATGGCCATCGTGGCCGCAGGCATGCATCACACCGGGCGTTTGGGATGCATAGTCCAGCCCGGTTTCTTCATGAATGGGAAGCGCGTCCATATCGGCGCGCAAACCGACACGCCGGTTGCCGCCGCCCTTGCCCTTGATCAAACCGACAACGCCTGTCCCACCCAAACCGGTATGAACCTCATCCACACCGTATTCACGCAGCTTTTCGGCCACGATGCCCGATGTGCGGACCTCGGTAAAGCCGATCTCGGGGTGGGTGTGCAGATCACGGAAAATCTCCACAAGTTCCGCCTTGCTGTCCTCGATAAGGGGGAGAATGCCCATTGGTTCAATCCTTTATGTTGTGACCCTTTGGATCACGGTACCGACACGGGCCACTCCGATCACCACGACCGGATATCATTTCTTTTTAACACGGTTTTCCAGTTCTTTTTCGATCATCTCCTCGATCTGCTTGCGCAGGGCCGCATCACGGCGCAGAGCATCGGCGCCCAGCTTGTCCATGCCGGCAGGCGGGGTGTTGTCGCGCGCACCGTCCACACCTTGCATGACATAGACCTCGATCGCCTTGTTCTTGACCCCATCAGAAAGCTGACCCGCAAGATCGGTATAGAAATCCGGATTCTTCTTGAGAACCTCAGCCATCTTGTCCTTGCCATACCGTTTGACGAAATCCCCTTGGATTTTCTTCATCGCGGACGGGGCCAGTTTGGTGTTGATGAAGGTGACGACTGCATCGTCGGCACCATCGGAAAACTTGGTCATATTCTTGACCGGCGCCAGGCTCAGGGCCGACCCAAGGACGGATTTGATCACCGCGTCTTCAAAGTCTTTCTGGCTTGGCACCTTGCCGCTTTCCACAACCTTCTTGAACAGCCCCACGGTTTCCTTGGCCGCGTTGGTCACAAGATCCTGCATGGCACCACTATCCATGATCTTGTTGCACACCACATTCAGCGCCTTCTTGGCCGCCGGCGATTTGAAATACGGGGCCAGCTTGAGAGACAGCTTCATATGCAGCTTGCCCTTGAAGGCCGCGCCCATCTTGCCGCCGACACCGCCTGCAATCCCGGCAAACAAGGTGTTGATAAAGATCTTCTTGCCGCTCTTCTCCCAGCTGACATTGTTACCAGCGAGGTATTCGCCAACTTCACCGGCGCCGGTTTTCAACGCCTCGGTGCCCGCGGCCGCCATGGCGTGGGCGACGGCGGGGGATTTGCCCTGCGCGATGAACCGGGCGGTGGCATAGGCTTCGACGGCAGTGAAACTGACCTCGCGAACGACCTCAAGCCGTCCCACTATGGTGCCTGCCGTGCCAATACGTGCATCAATGAATTTCTGAAACGCCTTGACGCCCTTGTTATAGGCCTTGGTCGCCTTGCCATCCTGTTTGTGGATCTTGGTCCAGTCCGGCGCACTGCGATCCACCAAAACCTTGAGCAGTGACGCCTCCGACCGGGCGTCAGTCAGCGGGCCATAGGGCGGCTCTGCGCTGCTGTTCGATACCCGAACCGAAAACTCGACCAGTGACATCATAAAGCCATCGGCACCCTGCATCGTCTTTTCGGCGTCCTGACAGAATTTGAGCCAAGTCTCGGCCTGGCCCAGCATCATGTTTGCCTTGCTCAACACCGCATGCTTGAGCCGCGCCTGCTCGCGTTCGAATTCCTTGCGGTCAACGTATTTCTCTTTGCCCTTCTCCTTCACCACGACCATGTTCGCGATGGCCTTCTGATCGGCGGCGAGCTTGGCCTTGTACTTGGGCAGACCCGCTTTCCACGTGCGCTTGCCCGGATCGACAATCCCGTCGGGCTTGGCAAAACCGCAGGCCGATTTCTGGAACGACTTGATCGCGGAAATCAGGCTTCCCGACAGTTTGCCATTGACCGGAACCGTAAAGCCATTGGCGATCAACATGATCTGCACCTTGGTGATGTCTTCCGGCTTATTGGAAACCGGTTTGAACTTTTCGTTCTTCTTCTTGGGATCGGGTTTGGTGATGCGTTTCTTGTCGCCCACCGGGGCGGAAATATCAAAATCGCTCATTAGGTCGTCTCCGAACGGATCGCTTGTGCAAATAGTCGACTGAGAAAAAGCCGTCTGTGCAATAATGGTTGCAGTCTGAATATCCCTAACGGTGCCGCCTGAACCTGTGCCTAGTCAAGGGTAGGCATGCGACCTCCTGCAAATTGACGCGGCGGCAACCATGCAATCCTTGTCTGTACGCAAAAGAAAATGGCCGCCCTGTTGGGCGGCCATTGTGGTCATTTCAGCGGTTCTGTTGCTCAGTGCATGGAAAAGACATCCGTGACGCCCTGGCTTTTCAGCCGTTCGGCGATGCGGCGCATGTCTTCCTGGCTGATCGGGCTGGACGGGGAGGCCGTGCGTCCCGCAACGCCGCCTGTCCCTTCGCTAAGCCGGAACCGCGCCACGCCGCGCGACAGGTTGTCGGCGTTGGACCGCAGCGTTTCCGTCGCCGTTGCCGTCTGCTCAACCATCGCGCTGTTCTCCTGCATCGTCTGATCCAGAGACGACGCCGTCCGGCTGATATCCGCAATCGCAGAGCTCTGCTGCTGAACCGAGGCCGCTACCGACGAAATCATCGCCGACACGTCAGAAATCCCGTTCGAGATATCCGCAAGCTGCTTGCCGCTTTCCTCAACCAGCGCCGCGCCCGACTGGATGTGATCCGCGTTCTGTTCGATCAACGCCGAAATATCCTTGGCCGCCTTGGCAGACCGTGCCGCAAGGTTCTGAACCTCGCCCGCCACGACCGCAAAACCGCGCCCCGCCGGGCCCGCACGTGCCGCCTCGACCGAGGCATTCAACGCGAGCAGGTTGGTCTGGAACGAAATCTCGTCGATCATCTTGGTGATCGGCGCGATCTCGTTGGACGACGCCCGAATGCGCTGCATCGCCTCGACCGCCGATTCAACCACCTTGTTGCCATCCAGCGCCCGCGCAGAAATCCGGTCCGCCTCGTGGTTGGCCGAGTTCGCGCTGTCCGCAACACCCGCGATCGAGCTCGACAGCTCCTCGATTGCCGTCGACGCGTTCTCGAGATCCGCAGCACTGCTTTCGGTGCGCGACGACAATTCCCGTGTCGCCACCGCGATCTCGTTGGAGGCCGCGTTGACCGAAACGCTGTTGTCCTTGATCGACGCGATGATCTCT
>JAUIAS010000073.1 GCA_030425395.1 Alphaproteobacteria bacterium | reverse complement strand
ACCCAGCCGCATGGCGCTGCGGACCCCACGCAAGCCGCCATACCTTGGCCCGGACACGTCCGCACCCGCGGAAACCGTTATTGCAAGCAGCCAGACACCGTCGACGAACACGCGCGCCAAATCGATCCGCGTGGTGGCAGCCGCCGTCAAGACAAGCCTCCGCCCCACCGCGCGTCCCGTAGCGGAACCGGTTTTGCCGGATGCACTGGTGGCCGAACTCAAGCAAGACATCCAGTCAGTCCTCGAAGAGGTACAGACCGCCGAAGTGCGCGAAATCGCAGCAACTTCGGCGCAAGTGGCGATCGCGGCTCCTGCCTCAAATGCCGCTGTCCAAGCTGTAATCGCGGAACAGCAAACAGCGCCCAGTGCGTCGGTCAAACCGGTCGTGCGACCACGCACATTGGTTCTGGCGTCTGCAAAGACCCCGCAGGCCGCACCCGCACAGCCGGTCGTAAAGCGCGAGGCCGAGGTTGTGACACGGATTTCGACCTCCGGCGGACGGCACTGGGGCATCAATGTCGGGCGCTTCTCAAGCCGTCATGCTGCCGAGAAGGCGCTGCTCACAACTGCGCTGGCCGAAATGGCAACGCTGGACGGGTCGCTGCGCAAGGTGGTGAACGGATCGCGTGGCTTTGACGCGAACTTCATGGGTCTGACCCGCGATGCGGCAGACCTTGCCTGCCGCCGCCTTCAGGCACGGCAGGTGACCTGCTTCATGATCGGGCCAAGCTGACTCTCAGCGGGTCAGGTCTTGGGATGATCGTCGTAATCGTCTGACAATATCCGCTGCGCTGCGCCTTCCGGATCTTCGTACTGCTTTGACCGGACCGTGAACACAAACGCCACAAGCCCGATGCCGCCAAGGATCAGCGATACGGGGATCAGATAAGCGAGAACGTTCATGGAATGCTCCGGGTTACTTGAGGCGCAGGGCGTTCAAAGACACCGTAATCGAAGAGGTGGACATCGCCAACGCGGCGATCAGAGGCGAACACAGACCGGCCACCGCCAGTGGCACAGCAATGATGTTGTACCACGTCGCAATGGTGAAGTTCTGGCGGATGCGTTTGATCGCCACCCGCGACGTGGACAACGCATCGGCAATCGGCTCAAGCGATTTACCCAGCAGCACCACGTCTGACGCCACACGCGCCGCATCCAACGCCGTAGCCGGAGAGATTGACGCATGCGCGCCTGCAAGGGCTGCGGTGTCGTTCAGACCATCGCCAACCATGAGAACATGTTTGCCGCTGTCACTCAGCTGGGCAATGCGTGCGGCCTTGTCTTGCGGCAGTGCCTCGGCCACCCATTTGGCGATCCCAAGACGCGCCGCAAAAGCTTCGACAGCAGGTGTGGTGTCGCCGGACATCAGGATCACCTCGTACCCGTCGTCTTGCAGCTTGGTCACAAGCGCCTCCGCCCCATCGCGGATTTGGTCAGCAAAACGGAAGGGATCGGCAACCGTATCGCCAACGCGCAGCCACGCGCAGGTCTCTGCGCTTTCGCCCCCGCCGACCCAAGCAGCCCTGCCCAGACGCACGGTCTGACCCATCCATGTGCCTTCGGTGCCATGGCCCGGAACCTCGGAGAGATTGGTGACTTTCGCAGCAGCAACACCCGCATCGCGGATCGCCTTGGCCAAGGATTGCGACAGCGGATGCGACGACCCGTCTGCCAGTGCCAGCGTGATCCCAAGATCGCGGCGGGAGTGATCGCCAAGGTTCACCACTTCCGGCGTGCCTGCGGTCAGAGTACCGGTCTTGTCAAACACCACGGTGTCCACCTGCGCCATGCGTTCCAACGCGGTTGCGTCCTTGATCAGCAATCCCTTGCGGAACAATCGGCCAGACGCCGCCGTGGTCACGGCAGGCACCGCCAGCCCCAACGCACAGGGGCAGGTGATGATCAGAACCGCCGCCGCGATATTGAGCGCGGTGCGCAGATCGAAGGTGTAAAAATACCAACCCAGGAACGCGAGCGCCGACAGGATATGAACCCCCGGCGCATATAACTTCGCCGCCTTGTCGGCGAGCGAGGTATACCGCGACCGCCCGGATTCCGCGATCGCGACCAGATCGGCCATGCGATGCAGCGAGGTGTCGCGGCCCACGGCGCTGGCGCGGATCGTCAGAGGGCCGGTCAGGTTGACCTCTCCCGCACTGACAGGCGATCCAACACCGGCATAGATGGGGCGGGTTTCGCCGGTCAAAAGCGAACGATCCAGTTCAGACTGACCTTCGACAATCTCTCCATCCACGGGCATCCGTCCACCGGGACGCACGCGGATCAGGTCGCCTACGATCAGTTCGGACATGGCGATCTGTTCTTCGCCTGTATCCGTAACACGCCAGACACGCGGCACTTCCAACGCGGCCAGTTCCTCGGCCGCAGACCGGGCAGCCGCGCGCGTGCGGTGATCCAGATACCGCCCCGCCAGCAGGAAAAAGGTCAGCGTGATCGCGGCATCGAAATAGGCGTGTTCGCCGGACAGGGAGGTTTCCCAAAGCGACGTGGCCACCGCCAGCGCAATCGCCAGCGAGATCGGTACATCCATGTTGAGCCGCCCGGCCCGCAAGGCCGTCCAGGCATGCTTGAAGAACGGCTGCGCGGAAAATGCGATGGTCGGCAAAGCGATGGCGGCGGAAATCCAGTGGAACATGTCCCGCGTCGGACCATCGGCACCCGACCACACCGCGACCGACAACAGCATGATGTTCATCGCAGCAAAAAAGGATACGGCAAGGCGCATCAGCAGATCGCGCCCCGCCTTGTCCGTGTCCGTCGCGCGCAAGGCGGTGGTGTCCAACTCGTGCGCTTCGTATCCCGCACGCTCCAACACACCGATCAGGTCATCCGCTGTAACGTTGGGTGCCGCCTCGATCTGCGCCCGCTTCAGCGTCAGGTTCACACGCGCGCCTTTTACGCCCTCGGTCGCTGCGAGGATGCGCTCAACGCCCGAGATGCAGGCCGCGCAATGGATCGACGGCAGGGACAGGACGATGTTTACATCCTTCGGCAAAGCCGGTTCTGCCAATGCCTCGGCTGCGGGTGCCGCAGAACAGGCGGGACAGGCCGAGGCGGGAGGGCGCATTGCGAGGGTCATGGCTCAGCTTTCGACGTGAAGGACAACGCGCTGTTCGAAGGGAACGCCATCCAGCGACGTGGCCTTCATGCGGATGTTCCAGTTGCCCGGCGCAAGTGTTTCCCGCGCCACATAGGCCCGTCCGTCAAATGCGAAATCTGGTGTACGGTCGTCCTGGACGTGGGTCGCCCGACCGAGAACGGCATCCAGACTTCCGGCCTGCACGGGCTTTCCTTGGTCGTCCTTGATGCTCAGAATTAGTAAACCGCCCTTTGCCTCGGCATAGACATTCCATCCCAAGGCCTCCTGTTCGGCCCGCCGCACGTCGAATTCCTGCGACGCGACATAAGAGTTCTTCACCTCAAGTCCGGGAAAGGTCTTCACTGCCGAATAGGCCAGAACAAGATTGACGGAAATGATGACAGCAAAACAGCCGCCAAAAATGGCCAGAGCATGCCAGCCGGTAAGTTTGCGTTCCTTGGCCATCAGTTGCTTCTCCCGTTAAAGATCGTGTCGGTATAGGCGCGGTCGCCATTGGTCAGGTCTTCGACCCAGAACCGGATATCGGTGCGTTCGTCCTCGGCCGGATCAGACCCCGGTGCGGCTACGACATAAACGCGTTGCAGGAAGGTTTCGTTGGCGGGAACATCCACCGTTTCATAGGGCGTGCCCTCAAGCTGCACCCGCAGGGCTGGGTGACCGACGACAGACATGCGGAACGGACGGTCCTCACCATGCTTGTTGAGCAGGCGCACGTCGTAGGTGTTGCGGATGGACCCGTCAGACAGCGTGACAAAGGTCGGGTTCCGCACCGGTGCCACGGTCATGTCGATCTCGGGGCGGATGAAGAGCGCGAAAACAAGGCCGATGCCTACAAGCGCCCAGAGCGTGGTGTACATCATCGTGCGGACGCGGAAGATGTGGAACCAAGCGGTGCGCGGCTTTTCCCCGGCCCGTTCACGCGGTTCGTCCGACAGCGCCAGATAGTCGATCAGACCACGGGGCTTGCCGATCTTTTCCATGATGTCGTCGCAGGCATCAATGCAAAGACCACAGGTGATGCATTCCATCTGCTGCCCGTCGCGGATGTCGATGCCCATCGGGCAGACGTTGACGCAGGCCATGCAGTCGATGCAGTCGCCCAGTTGCTCGGCCCCATCGCCCTTGCGATGCTTTCCGCGCGGCTCACCCCGCCATTCGCGGTAGCCGATGGTCAGAGTATCCTCGTCCATCATCGCTGCCTGAATGCGCGGCCATGGGCAGGCATAGATGCAGATCTGTTCTCGGGC
>JAUIAS010000036.1 GCA_030425395.1 Alphaproteobacteria bacterium | reverse complement strand
CGCCTGACCGATCACGTAATCGTCCAGCACTCCGCAAATATCCTGTGGGGTCGGCACACCATCGGTCGCCTTCAAACCGGACGCCTTGGTTTCCTCACGGATGATGTCCATGCACAGCTCGACGCATTCATCACAGATGAACACCGTCGGCCCCGCGATCAGCTTGCGCACCTCATGCTGGCTCTTACCGCAAAAGCTGCAATATAGCGTGTTCTTGCTGTCGCCGCTTGAGTTCGTTGCCATGATCTACCTTTCGGGCTTCGATGTGTATTAAGCCCCAATGCGCCACCAAGAGCGCGACTGGACCCATCGTATTCATCAGCTTAGGCCAGCGAAACTGGCTCTACAATATCAAAATGGCCCGGGCGCTTTGTCGCGCCCCAGGCCCGTTTCAGGCCATGCCAACGCTTATGCGTCCGCGTCATCGCCTGCGGATCGGCTGGCCACGATTTCGTCGATGTGGCCCCAATCCTTGGCTTCTTCGGGCGACATGAAGTTGTCGCGATCCAGCGCCTTTTCAACGGCTTTCTTGGTTTGGCCCGTGTGCTTGACATAGATGTCATACAGACGATCCTTGAGCTTCTGGGTCTCGGCCGCGTGGATCATGATATCCGACGCCTGACCCTGATACCCGCCTGACGGCTGGTGCACCATGATGCGGCTGTTGGGCAGCGAAAACCGCATTCCCGCTTCGCCGCCAGCCAGCAGGACCGACCCCATCGACGCAGCTTGTCCGATGCACAGGGTGGACACCTTCGGCTTGATGTACTGCATCGTGTCATAAATCGCGAGACCCGAGGTCACCACACCACCCGGCGAATTGATGTAAAGGCTGATCTCCTTCTTGGGGTTCTCCGCCTCGAGATGCAAAAGCTGTGCCACAATCAGGTGGGCCATACCGTCATGCACAGGACCATTGATGAAAACGATCCGCTCCTTGAGCAGTCGTGAAAAAATATCATACGCCCGTTCTCCGCGGCTGGTCTGCTCGACGACCATGGGAACGAGATTCATGTAGGTTTCAAGGGGATCATGCATGCGTGTCTGACCTGCTGTTTTCTGGGCCGGGATCCTCCCCGGCGTGGCGTTACCCTGAGTCTTAGTGTCGGGCCAGAGGGGCTGCAAGGGGGGGCCGCGTATTGATTGCGTCTCTTGCACCGCTAGTTCCCGGCCATGACCGACGCATCCTCATCGTTTTTCTCTCCCGACCGCCGCTCCGGGCTGATCGCCCTGACGCGCTTCCTCGATCGCGCGGGCCGGGCCTATGCCAGCAACCGCAATCACGATCACGGTCCCGGCAGGCATGACAATGTCTCGCGCCTGTCGCCGTGGATCCGCCACCGCAGCCTGACCGAAGAAGAAATCCTCAAGGCCGTTCTCGCCCGCCACGGGGCCCACGCCGCCGAGAAATTCATTCAAGAGGTCTTCTGGCGCACCTACTGGAAAGGCTGGCTCGAACTGCGCCCCGCCGTCTGGACTCAGTATCAGGCGGGGCTGATGCGGGCGCGCGACGATATCGCCACCCAATCCGGCCTGCATGATCGCTGGGTATCGGCCTGCAACGGCGATACAGGGATCGCGTGTTTAGACGCGTGGGCTCAGGAACTCACCACGACAGGCTACCTTCACAATCATGCGCGCATGTGGTTTGCCTCGATATGGATATTCACTTTGAAGTTGCCTTGGGAACTGGGCGCGGATTTTTTCCTGCGCCACTTGCTGGACGGCGACGCGGCCTCAAACACCCTCGGCTGGCGCTGGGTCGCGGGCATCCAGACCCCGGGCAAGACCTACCTGGCGCGCCCTGACAATATCGCGCGCTATACCGACGGGCGCTTCGCAGCCCCTCAGGGGCTGGCCCAATCCGCGCCACCGGTGCCAGCGCCTCCCGTCCCAACGCCGCGCGCATTGCCTGCGCCCGTTCCGATAGACCCAAAGGCCCGCACCGGGCTGCTGATCACGCCCGAGGACCTGTCGCCGGCTCTGCTGGCCGACCAGCTTGACGCGCTGTCGATCACCCCGGTGACCACCGCCACGACAACCCATCGGCAGCGGATCAGCCCCCTCACCGTGGCACCGCACGTCTTGTCTTTTGAAAACGATCTGGTTCAGGACATGCGGGACCGCTGGACCGATCGCCTTGGTTTCCTTGCCCCGATCAGCGATCTCGCCGAATGGGCCGCGCAGCATCAGCTCGATCAAATCGTGACGCTCTGGGCCCCCACCGGCCCCGAAGCAGACGCCCTCGCCCGCCTCGACGGACCCCGCATTGTGCCTGTGATGCGCCCATATGACCGTCGCGCATGGCCACACGCAACCCACGGCTTTTTTCGCTTTCGGGCACAGATCCCGACCCTGCTCGACGCCCTGTCACAGGGCTGAACAACGCACCCGCACCCTGCTTCTTTCTCGTGGGAAATACCCCCGCCGGAGGCAATCGCACCGCCCCGAAGGGCGGTGCTCAAGAAGCGTGGCACCGCAAGGTGCCTCCGCAAGCCTGGGATCAGCCGAACATGTCCGAGGTGATCCCCTCATACCATCCGATGGATTCCTCATAGGTCGTCTTGCGCAGTGCCGCGTCTTCGCCCGTGGCACTGATAAACCCGTCGACCTTGGCGATCTTCTCGTCCGTCGCCGCGTAGGTCGCGCCTACCTTGACGCCATCATCGGTGCCAATCAGCGACCAGCAGGTATTGGAGAACTTCGCCGGGAAAACCTTGCTTCCCAACAGCGCACCGCGCACCGCCATGGCAGCAACCTTGGCCTGGCTATTCGCCGAGAACCCGGATTTCGGCATGTCGCCCTGGTTGGTGGCATCGCCGAGCACGTGGATGTTCTCGTCCATGCGGCTTTGCATGGTGTGGCCATTCACCGGGGCCCAGTTGCCTTCGGTGATCCCTGCCATTTCGCAGATGCGGCCCGCTTTCATCGCCGGAATCACGTTACAGACATCGACCTTGGTTTCTTCACCGTCGATGGTCACGGTCATCGCATCGGGATTCACCGACACGTTGCCGCCGCCAAAGTCCGATCCGATCCAGTCAACCATGCCTTCGTAGTGGTTGGCCCATCCCTCCTGGAACAGCGCCATCTTCGAGAACTTCGGCTTGGGGTCGGCCACGATGATCTTGGCCGTCGGATTGTCGCGCTTGAGCATATGCGCCACCATGCTGACCCGCTCGTAGGGGCCGGGAGGGCAGCGATAGGGATTGGGCGGGGCCACCATTGCAAATGTGCCGCCCTGCGGCATGGCCTCGATCTGCGCCTTGAGCAATTCTGACTGCGATCCGGCCTTATAGGCATGCGGCATGGCGTTCTGGGCGTTGATGTCCCAGCCGGGCACGGCACCGTCCACGAAATCAATTCCGGGGCTGAGGATCAGGCGATCATAGTTGAGCGTGTTCCCGCCCGCCAGACTCACCGTGCGCGCGTCACGATCAATCCCAACGGCCCAGTCATGCACCACGTTGATGCCATACTCTGACGCCAGAGTGCCGTAGGAATGGGCGATGCTCTCAAGCGTGCGGAAGCCACCCATATACAGGTTCGAGAAGAAGCAGGTGTAATAGGTGCGCGTGGGTTCGACCAGGGTGACATCAATCGCACCCTTGCTGTCCTTGGCGATGTAACGCGCCGCAGTCGCGCCGCCCGCGCCGCCGCCGATCACGACAACCTTGGGCCGTGCATTCTGTGCAAATACGGCAGGCGCCGACAGCGACGCCGTCACTGCAAGCCCGGCACCGATAAAGCCGCGTCTGTTAATAGTCATTGGTAATCCTCCCTTGGATCATGTTTGTTTTGGTCCGCAAACGTTCGGGTTTGGCCCTGATGTAGCGGGAATAGGTCGGCGCTCTCCCAAACGCGGACCCGGTGGCGCTGCCCCTTGTTTCCGGGGCGTTACGCAGGTCAGTTTGCCAGTCGGCCGAAGTAGGCGGCCAGTGCGGCAATCTCTTCGTCGGACAATCGCCCAGCCATCATCTGCATGACAGGGTGTGGGCGCAGCTTGCGTTTGTAAGCGTGCATGGCCACGACAAAGTCTTCTTCGGGCCAATACACGATCGACGGGATACCGTCGTCTCCGCCATCGCTTTGATGACAGGTTGTGCATTCGCTCGACAGGTATTCACCGTATTCAGGATCACCCACGATGGCCAGTATTTCCGGCGTAAGTTCCACTTCGTGCTTGCGCGCGGTTGGCTCTGCTTCGGGAATGTTTGCCGGATTGTCCGAATAGGTCCGCAGATAGGCCAGAACATCTGCACGATCCTGCGCCTGTTTCAGACCGCGAAAGCTCATCCGCGTGCCCGACACCAGCGCGCGGGGGTTTTCCAGATAGGCATCCAGTGTTTCGAGATCCCAGACAAGCCCGTCATTCCCCGCCCGTGTCATCGACTTGGAGTAGCGATAGCCCTCATGCGCACCCGCAGCGCGCCCGAAAATCCCGTTCAGATGCGGGCCGATCCGGTCGGTGGCGTTCGGGCCGACAAGATGGCAGCCCGAACATTTGGAGTAGATCTTTGTGCCGCGCGTCGGATCACCTATGGCGTCGGCGGTTTCTTCGGCCACCGCGGCCCATGGAAGAATCGCGGCGGCAACAAGAAGGGCAAAGAACCGGGTCACGACGATCACTCAGCCGGATGCGACTTGAGATATTCGATCACCGCCGCGATGTCGTCTTCCTTGCGCAGACCTGCAAAGGACATCTTGGTGCCCTTCATGTATGCCTTGGGTTTGGCAAGGAAGGCAGCCAGTTCTTCTGCATTCCAGACAAGACCGCCATCGGCAGCAGCGATCAACGCCTTGGAGTAACGGAAGCCTTCGACCGATCCGGCGGGATGACCGACGACACCGTTCAGAATCGGGCCGCTGCGATTTTTCGCTTTGTCGCCAACCTGGTGGCAGGACTTACACTTCTTGAAAACCTTTTCGCCCTCTTCGACCAGTGCCATATCCAGTGCGGCAGGTTCCGGTGCAGCCGGTGCCGCTTCTGCGGGCTCGGCGGCGGCGGTCTGCACGGCGGGTTCCTCAGAAGCGGTCGCCGCTTCTGCGCCCTCTTCTTCGGGCGTCACGTCAAGCACGGTGGCGCGCATGGTGATCTTGACGTCTTCCTTGCAGTTTTCCATGCAGGGTTCGGTCCGCCAGATGGCATATTCCGTTTCGGCGCGGTCGTCGATGATAAAGCCATCGGCGTTTTCCATCTCGACGTCCAGGAAGGTTTCCTTGGACAGCACGAAATCGTCGTCGATCATGTCGTTGGAATAAAGGATGTAGGCGGTGATCGCATAGGTGTCGTCTGCCGACAGTGTCTGGGCCGCGCCAAACGGCATCGACCGATGGACATAGTCCCATACCGTGGAGAGATAGGGCCAGTAGCTGCCGACCGTCTTGAGCGGGTCGTCATCGGCGAGCGTGCCGTTGCCACCAGCCAGCTTGGGCCAGTTGTCGACACCCTCGGCAAAGGAGCCGTGGCAGATGGCGCAGTTTTCCTCGAACAGCGGTTCGCCGGCAATCGCGTCACCCGATCCATCGGGCAATCCGGTGCCATCAGGGCTGACGTCCAGATCCCATGCGGCGACTTCCTCGGGAAGCGCGGGACGGCCAAGGCCCAGCTTTTCGGCCAGAACCGGCGTCGCCGCCAGCGTGACCAATGCAGTTGCGGTAAGAAGTTTAGGAAACTTCGACATTTTCGGCCTCCCCGGATGGCAGCACGTGCCATGTCTGGATGCAGTTGTTGTGATAGATTGAGTTCAGGCCGCGCACGTCGCGCAGTTGTTCCTTGGTCGGCTGGACATAGCCGGTTTCATCCATCGCGCGGGACTGGAGAAGCATGTCTTCGCCGTTCCATTCGGTATCAAGATAAAAGCGGGTCAGAGCCATTTTCTCGCCGGGCTTGGCAAGGCGGGCGGTTTCCCATGTCTTTCCGCCGTCCTTGGACACGTCCACGCGGGTGATCGCGCCGTGGCCGGACCATGCCAGACCTGTGATGACCAGCGGGCCCTTGCCGTGCTTGATCGGGCTTTGCGGCGACGGGGATGTGACCACGGATTTGGCGTCCATGACCCAGGTCCACTTGCGAGACGTGCCGTCTTCGAGAGTGTCGGTATACTTGGACGTTTCCTCGCGGCTTTCGACGGGGCCATCCATGACCTCGATACGACGCAGCCACTTGACCCACATGTTGCCTTCCCAGCCGGGCACAACCAGACGCACGGGATACCCGTGTTCCTTGCGGAGCGCCTCGCCGTTGGCCTTGAATGCCACCAGAACATCGTCCAGCGCCTTGGCCATCGGGATCGACCGTCCGTTCGAGGACGCATCCGCGCCTTCCACGTAAACCCACTTGTCGGCAAGATCGCCCGCGGTATCAAGGCCGGCCTCTTCCAACAGGGTGCGCAGCGGCACACCGGTGTATTCCATGTTGTGGATCATACCGTGGGTGAACTGCGCGCCATTGAGCTGAGCACCCGCCCACTCCATCCCAGTATTGGCTGCGCATTCGCAGAAATACACGTGGTTTTCGCGCGGGAACCGTTCGAGATCGGCATAGGAAAACACCATAGGTGTATCCACAAGGCCGTTGATCATCAGGCGATAATCTTCCTTGGCCAGTTCGATCGCACCGGAGTGGTGACGCTCGAATGCACAGCCCTGCGGCGTGATCGTGCCATCCAGCGCGTGAATGGGCGTGAAGTTGATCGACGAGATGGTATCGGCCGTCAGCCATTCCACGTTGCGGCGGATGACGTCGGATTCGAACTTGATCGGCAGGCCGTAAGGGCTGGCGTCGACGCCGTCGCCCAGACCGCTTGCCCATTCCTGAACCTCGGTGATCAAGGGATCTGGCGTTGCCGCCTTGGCCGCACCTGCGGCCAGCGCGCCTGCACCTGCGGCGGCAGCGCCACCCAGGAATGCCCGACGCGACGTCGGCAGGCTCTTGAAGCTCTCTGACATGTCAAATGACTCCTTTGGAGAATTATGCGCCAATAACCTTGACGCTGTTGTTCGGTGCCACCGTAACGGTGCCCTGATTGCGAATGTGGCTTTCGACCACGTCCCAGATCTGCGGACCTTCGGTGCCTTCGTTCACCGATGCCCATCCGGCAACGACATAGGTTTTGGCCGGGTCGATTGCTTCGCCATTCTTGAGCAAGGTCATCTCGGTGATGCGCTCGCCCTGCGGCTTGTTGATGTCGATCCGGTAGCCCATGCCGCCGATGCGGACCATGTCTCCGCCCTGTTGGTAATAAGGATCGGGGTTAAAGATGTTGTCTGCGACGTCTTCGAGGATGATCTTGATGAACTCACCGGTCATTTCGGTGCGGTATGCCTTGCCATAGCTCATCGAGGTCACACCAAAGATGTCTTCGCGGGTGATGTCATCACCGGGGATCAGCGATGGCCCCCAACGCACACCGGGCGACATCGCGATATCCGCATCGCGTTCGGTCAGCAACGCATCGCAGATCAGATCATCCCACGACCCGTTGAAATTGCCGCGGCGATACAGAACGCTATCTGTCTGACCAATCACTTCGGTCAGTTGATCCAGATAGGGCGCGCGCTGTTCGTCGATGATCTTGGTCACCACCGGATCGGGTGCGATCACGTCGGCGAAAATCGGGATCAGCTTGTGGCGAATTCCCATCATGCGGCCATCGCGCACGTCCAGATCAACGCGGCTCACAAATTTACCGTTAGAGCCCGAAGCAATAATAAAGGTCTGACCGACCTGAACCGGTTCAGGCAAAGCATCGTGGGTATGACCCGACAGGATCACGTCAATCCCGGTCACGACGCTGGCCATCTTCTTGTCCACGTCAAAGCCGTTGTGGCTGAGCACGACAACAACGTCCGCCCCCATGCCGCGCACTTCGTCAACCATCGCCTGCATGTTTTCGTCACGGATACCGAAGGAATACTCGGGGAACATCCAACCGGGGTTGGCAATCGGCATATAAGGGAATGCCTGACCGATCACCGCGACCTTGGCACCGCCACGGTCAAAGAACTTGTATGGTTTGAACAATTCCGCGGGTTCATCCCACTCGGCATCAAAGATGTTCTGTCCCAGCGCGGCAAAGGGCAACCCTTCGACAATCTCGGCAACCCGGTCGCTGCCCAGCGTGAATTCCCAATGGAAGGTCATCGCATCCGGCTTGAGGGCGTTCATCACGTTGACCATGTCCTGGCCTTCGGTGTGATAGCATGTGTAGGATCCGTGCCACGTATCGCCACCATCGAGCAACAACGCATCGGGACGGTCTGCCCGGATTGCGTTGATCACGGTGGACATACGGTCAAGCCCGCCGACACGTCCATAACCTTTGGCCAGGGAGGCAAAGTCATCATAGGTCAGGGCGTAGGCCGACGGGCTGCCGTCTTCGATGCCGTAAGCACGACGGAAATCAGCACCAGTGATGTGGGGCACGGCCCCTCTGTTGTCGCCGACACCGATATTGATCTCGGGCTCGCGGAAGTAGATGGGCTTCAACTGTCCGTGAATGTCCGTCACGTGGATAAGGGAGATGTTTCCGAACGTGTCGAACTGCAACAGTTGATCCTGAGTAAGCGACTGCTGCGCGGCAAGTCGTGCCCAGTTACCGAAACCGGAGGACCCAAGGAGCGCAGAGGCTGCCATGGACACCTGAAGGAAATCGCGGCGGGAGATCATATGCTGGTTTCCGTTTTGCTTCTCCACACATTCGCATGTGTGAATTTAATGATAAGAAAAAATCCCGCGCCATGGTTTCACCCAAGGCGCGGGACCGTGATTTAGTTACGGACGGACGGGCCTTCGACCGAAAGACCGTTGCCGCGGCTGGCGACATAAAGCTCAAGCGCGATGAACTCGGGGCCACCGGGCTTGAAGGTTTCGGCCCGTGTGTCACGGACGCAGCCTTTGAAACGCGCGTGGACCGTGTTCAGCTTGGCGTTCTTGAGGCGGTACGTCGGGAAGCCGTTGATCTGGCCTTGGCTCAGGTGATCCGCGCGGATGTAGTTGCCATAGTTTTCTTCATGGCAGCTGGCGCAGGACAATTCGAGCTGACCAGTGCGGGTGTAATAGAGCTCTTTGCCCTTTTCCCACGTTTCGGCAACCGGCCCGTCGATGGCCACGTTGACCGGAAGGCCACGCGACTGCATCGCAATCAGGGCTTCCATGTTTGCCATCGCACCGCTGGTGTATTTCAGAGGTTCGGCACCCATGTTCTCGGTGCGGCAAGCATTGATTTGCATCGCCATGGTGCGGACTTCGCCCGCGTCGTCGTTCCACTTGGGATAGACCGCGCGAACGCCGACCATGCTGTCTTCTGGTGCGCCGTGGCACGATGCACAGGATTTGTCCTCTGTGCCCGCGACGGTATTCCACGCATCCAGACCTTGATCCGCAAAGATCATGCCCTGGTTTTCAAAGTCGTCCATCTGGAGCGCCTGCGTTTCGTCCGTGCGGAAATGCCAGCCCGAGATCACCTCGTCCACGTTTTCCATGTGGGCAGGTGCCTTGGCCTTGGTCACCATCTCGATTTCGCCATTGACGACCAGTTTGTCGTCATCCGCGCCGCCGGCGAACGCGACCGGGGCGGCGACAAGCGCGGCAATCGCTGTCAGTGCCTTGATTTTCATTAATTATTACCTCCCTAAGGTTGCCCTGTCTCGCATAGCGGGACAGGGCATATATGATCAGCTGACAGCGACCGACTTGCTATCTTCATAGACCGAGCCGTCGTCGTCATACCAAGTGAACTTGAAGTCACCTGCTTCGGGAACAGTGGCGTCGAACTGGAAGTAGGGATTGGTCGAAATCGCCGGCTCCAAGGTCACGTCGAGCACGGACTGGCCGTTGAATTCGGCGGTAAAGCGGTTGATGATGGACCGCGGGATCTTGTTTCCGCTTTTGTCCTTGCGCTGTCCGCTTTCCATTTTGTGGCTGATGAGCGTCTTGATCGTGATCGCTTCGCCTGCGGAAGCTTTCTTCGGGACCTTGACGCGGGGTTTAACTCCGGATGCCATGATGCAAACTCCTGATGTCTGTTCGGGAAAGGTGCGAGCGGGCGATTAGCCGCCGCAGCCCCCGATGGTCACTTTGACGGTGGAAGACGCCTGGGCAAAGCTGCCGTCGGCCATCTTGGCAACCGCGATGACGTCCTGCGTGCCGGCAAGGCGGATACGCGTGGACGCGGATTGTGCTGCGGCCAGCGGGCCGAAGTTGAATGTCGCAACACCCGGTGTCGGGTTGCCGGCGGCCAGAACCATGATCGCGGTTGCGCCGGGGGCGTCAACGCTGATCGGAACGGTGTTGCCGTTTTCGGCGATTTCAGGCGCGGTCAGCGTAACCCCGGTGTTTGCAACTTCCGCACCACCGGTGAACTCGGCGATTGCGTCTTCTGCTGCGGCGCTGGCGCTGATCGGCAGCATGGTAAGCGCTACGGCCCCTGCCCCCAACGCGAATGTATCGCGGCGTGAGAATTCCATTCTCGGTCTCCTTTTTCAAACTCTCGCAGACGGTTTGGCCTGCGATTACTCCTTGATCGTCATCAGAAAGGCGACGACGTCTTCAATTTCCTGAGCGGTCAGCAGCGGCGGCAGCATTTCTGACTTGGCCGCTTTGCCCGTGTATCCGTCACCGGGACGGATATATCCGTTCACCTTGTAGAACGACGGCATCACCGTGCCCTCAAAGGCCATCTTCGCATTGGCGACGATGCCGCGCAGTTCCGCTTCGGTCCAGCGATCTGCAACACCATCCAGCGGCGGGCCGACTTCCCCATGGAACGGCGAATCTTTCAGGACAGTGGTTTCGTGGCAGGCAATGCAATTGCCTTTGCCGCGATTGACCATGACCTTGGCGCCATTTTCCGGATTGCCGGGCACGCCGGTCAGCGACTGCTCAACCGCGCCGTATTCGTCATATTTGACGTCCAGCGGCGCAACTTCTCCTGCCGTGGCGATTCCTGCTGTCAGGATCGCGGTCAGGCTGAGTGCCAATGTTTTCATAGTTCCTCCCTTGGGTAACAGAACCGCCGCGCAGCGGTCCTGAGATTATTTCGTATACCGTAGGCTACTGAGGCGCCTAAACGCAACATCAAATTCACTTTTGTGAATTACATTAGAGCCATATTTTTACGCGACCGGCATTTTAGTCTGTGTTTCCGTCGTTGCGCTCCTGTATGCGCCGCGCGTGATACCTTTGGAAATCTTCACCGTTATCAAGAAGGTAGCGTTCCTCGTTCACCCAGGTGAACATATCCAGCGTCGTCCCCAGCGCAAATGCACCCGGCATCACCGCAACCGCAGCCTCAGGGGCCGTTGCCCCCTCCTCTACCTCTTCGGGCAAGAACAGAATCGTTGGCGTGAACAGAACATTCCATTTGCGCGCCATATCCTTTTCGCTGCGCGCATCGCCGTCGAAATCAATCACCTCAGTGTCGCCGTGCAGGTTCAGCTGCACCACAAAGAAATTCTCGGAGATGTAGGAATCAAGAACCGGCTGGGGAAACACCTCCTTATGCATCTTGGTGCAATAGATGCAGCCGCGCTGTTCAAAGAACAGAGCAAGGCGTTTCCCCTCGGCGTTGGCTTCGGCCAGATCTTCGCGAAGATCCTTGAAGGTATCCCGCATCCACGCGGTCTTGTGCAGGCCGTCGTCGCCCACCTCGACCGCAGCGGCCGGCAGGGCCAGCGCAAACGAGGTGATCAGTGCTGTTACGAAATGTTTCATCTCAGTCCTCCCTGTTTTATCCGATGGTCGCAAATCCGGGGAACCAGCGGATCATCGCATCCGCGATAAGGTTCACGCCGCCTGTTGCGATCAGTATAGCAAAAATTATCAACATCGCCCCCATGCCCTTTTCGACCCATTGAAAAGCGGCGCGATTTCGCTGCACCCAGCCAAGGAACGGTTTGGCAAAGAACGATGCCACGATGAACGGCGCGGTCATTCCAACGCCATAGACAAAAAGCAACAACCCGCCACGCCAGACATCGCCCATGCCGGACGCGATCATCAGGATCGACGCCAGCGCGGGACCGACACAAGGCGTCCAGCCAAAGCCAAAGGCCAGACCCATCATGTAAGCCCCGATCATCGTGCTGGGCGCAGCACTGCTTTCCATGCGCGCTTCACGATACAGAAGCGGGATGCGCACGACGCCCAGAAAATGCAGCCCGAAAACCACGAGGATGACAGCCGCGACATAGCTCAACGGTTCAAGATATTGCCCGAACAGCTGGCCCATCGCCGTGGCCCCCATGCCCAGCAGGACAAAAACACTTGTCACTCCCAACGCAAAACAGACCGCGGAAACAATCAGACGACGTTGCGCACCGGGCGCAATCTCGCCGTCACCGCGCAGTTCCGACATGCTTAGACCGCCCATATAAGACAGGTAGAATGGCACCATCGGCAGCACGCAAGGCGTAAAAAAGCTCAGCAAACCAGCGAATAACGCCCCGGCGAAACTGATATCGAACATGTTGGTCCTCCTGCGCGACCAGCACTTTCGGCGCGCTTGATCAATTCACACATTCAGATTATGTGTTAGGAAATTGCAATCGGAATCTTCTCCTTGAAACGCTTCCTCAACCTTTCCTTGCTGTTGTCAGCCTTTTTCGCATTGGCACCTGTTGCCGCTTTGGCGACCGAACTTGTCATGGTTGACGAGGAAGGCTGCATCTGGTGCCAGCGTTGGGAGGAAGAGATCGGCCCGTCCTATCCGAACACAACCGAAGGTGCGTTCGCCCCACTGCGCAAGATAAACATTCGCGACGTGGCCGACAAAATTGAGATTTCCCGGCGTGTGAACTTTACCCCCACATTCCTTTTGGTAGAAAACGGTCGCGAACTGGCCCGACTGGAAGGGTATCCGGGCGAACACTTCTTCTTTCCGTTGCTCGGTGATCTTCTGGGGGAACACACCGCGTTTAAGATGGCCGAATAGGCCTGCCGAAAACCCGACAGAGCATCGCAACGGACGGTGCGACAGCATCCGCCCAAGGGGCGAAGCAGAACAGGACCAGAGACATGGGGCTTCCTCAGATCACTGTCGATATGTCCGAAGACGAACTGGACAAGATCGTCGCCAACGCCACGACCGCGTCGAATTTTCTCAAGGCGATCAGCCACGAAGGTAGGCTGATGATCCTCTGCCACCTCGTGACAGGCGAAAAATCCGTAACCGAACTCGAAGATCTCCTCTCCGCCAGACAGGCGGCTGTCTCGCAACAACTGTCGCGCCTGCGTCTTGAGGGTCTCGTGATCCCACGCCGCGAGGGCAAGGCCATTTTCTATCGTCTGGCCGATGAACGACCGAAACGCTTGCTTGAAACGGTTTACGAATTATTCTGCGCCAACGACGATTGATCGCCGCAAGAAGCGTGCGGTGATATAGGATCGTAATACAACGATCCTTTGTCGAAGGTTTGGGAGGACCGGCGATGCTCGACATGATGTCCGAAGAAGTTGCGGTGACGCTTGTGGGGCTGGGCGGTGGTCTGGCTTTGGGTCTTGCGGCGCGTCTGGGGCGCTTCTGCACGCTGGGCGCAATCGAAGACTGGCTTTATGGCGGCAACGACATCCGAATGCGGATGTGGGTCATGGCGATCGGCGTCGCCGTTGTGGGAAGCTTCGGTTTGCTGGCCTCCGGGTATCTGACCGGCGCTGACACCTATTACCTGTCAATTCGCTGGATGCCGCTGGCGTCGATCGTCGGGGGCCTGATGTTTGGCTATGGCATGGCGCTTTGTGGCAATTGCGGCTTTGGCGCGCTGGCGCGTTTGGGTGGCGGCGATTTGCGATCCTTCGTGATCGTGCTGGTCATGGGCGTTGCAACCTATGTGGTTCTATCCGGCCCACTCGCGCCATTGCGCGCGATGCTGTTTCAGCAAAACCCGGTAATCGACACAATTCCCCCCGGTATGGCCCACTACCTGAGCCATTGGTCGGGTGTGTCGGCCCCCGTGATCGGTATTGTCATCGGACTTGGATTCGTCGCGGCGGCGCTGGGTTCGGCCAGTTTTCGCGCGGATCGCACCGCTGTCTTTTGGTCGATTATCGTTGGTCTGGCGGTCGTCTCGGGCTGGGCGGGGACTCAGTGGGTCTTTGATCGCGGGTTCGACGCCCTGCCCGTCGTATCGCACAGCTTTTCCGCACCGGTCGGCGAAAGCATTCTCTTTGCGATGACCGGCAGCGCAGGCGGCCTGTCATTTGCGATCGGGTCTGTGGCCGGGGTTTGGTCCGGTGCCTTTGTCGGCTCACTGATCAAAGGCCATTTCCGCTGGGAAGCCTGCGAGGATCCCCGGGAACTGCGCCGCCAGATCATCGGTGCCGCCATCATGGGGGCTGGCGCGGTTCTTGCGTTGGGCTGCACGGTTGGCCAAGGGTTGTCCGCGTTCAGCCTTTTGGCGGTTTCGGCACCGGTCACGGTGGCGGCGATTCTGGCCGGCGCGGCGCTGGGGCTGCGCCAGTTGATCGTCGGGTTCAGCCCGGCCGAGTAAACGTCGAAGCGGGTTGCGGCCCATAGGCATTCGGCCCGGTCTGGGTGGGACGGGTCAGCCACCAGATCACGATCAGCGGTGACAGCACCAGAATGACCATCGCAATGGCGAGAACGATACCTCCCAACTGGGCGGCCGCGTCCCCAAAAACCCCATCCACACCGTTCAGAAGGCTGGCGTAAGTGCCGATGCCAAGCAATGCGATCAGCGGATATATAAGGTAAAGACCGCTCCGCCCGCTGTCATGCATCCGCCGCCACCCCGCCGACAAAAGCGGAATGAGCGTGAGGAGCGAAAATATCCCGTTTACAGGTCCGTCTGACGCATTGCCGAACACCACCCCGTCGATAACCCCGGTGAAAATGCTGACCAGAAAACAGAACAGAAAGAAATACCAGTATTCCGATCTCGAAGCGCGCCCTGAAAAGGTAAAGAATTTACGAAAGCAAGTGCGCGTGGCCTCCATCATTCCCATATCAGGCCACCGGTCGCAGACCAAGGATTGCACGGGCCTGTTGTGGCGTGGCCACCGGTCGGTTGTATTTTTCGCAAACACCGACCGTGCGCTGCACCAGCGCCGCGTTGGACGGAGCCAGCGTATCGCGATCCATGCGCACGTTATCCTCAAGCCCGGTTCGCGCGTGCCCACCCGCCGCGATGGACCATTCGTTCAGGACTATCTGGTTGGCCCCGATCCCCGCAGCGCACCACGGCGCGCCGGGCAGCAGGCGGTTCACGGTTTGCACATAGAAATCAAAAACATGCCGGTCTGCGGGCATGGCGTTTTTCACGCCCATCACGAACTGGATATAGGGTGTGTCAGCGATCTCGCCCGCCTCGAACATGGCCACGGCCCGCAGGATGTGGCTCAGGTCAAATGCCTCGATTTCGGGTTTGATATCATGGGCGCGCATCTCACTTGCCAGCCACGCAACAAGATCCGGCGGGTTTTCATAGACCCGCGTGGGAAAATTGTTCGATCCTACGGAAAGAGACGCCATGTCGGGCCGAAGTGGCAGCATACCGCCCCGTTCCTTGCCTGCGCCCGAACGCCCGCCGGTCGACAGCTGGACAATCATGCCGGGACAGTGCTTTTCGACGCCTTCCTTCAGGCGGGCGAATTTCTCGGGGTCCGAACTCGGCGTCTGATCCTCGTTGCGCACATGGGCGTGGCAGATGCTGGCTCCTGCCTCGAACGCCTCATGGGTGCTTTCCACCTGTTCGCTGATGCTGACCGGCACGGCGGGATTGTCCCTCTTGGTCGGCACGGATCCGGTTATGGCGACACAGATGATACAGGGATCTGACATGGGAATTACCTCAAGGTCCAATTTCCTCCCTTATCCATGATCAAAACCAATTTGACCAGTTTCCCCGGCACCCGACTGGCCAAGATGGAACCGGTGCGTCGCCCGTCCGGCAGATTTGGCGGCATAAAGCGCAATATCGGCATCGGCCAGCATGCGGTCCTGGTTGGGGCGGGCATAGTCATCCGACAGCACCGTGCCGATGCTGCATGACACCTTGCAATGGGCCCCACCAAACGGAACCGGGTGTTCGATGGACGCAATCAGACGGGTCGCGATCCTGTCCAGCGCGGGGCGGTCCCGCAACCCGACCAGCAGGATCACGAACTCGTCTCCGCCAATACGCGCGACAACATCTTCGCGGCGCGTTTCCCGTTTCATTGCGCTGGCCACAGACAACAGGATCGCGTCACCTGCCGCATGGCCATGGGTGTCGTTGACCGCCTTGAAGTAATCAAGGTCGATATGCATCAGGGCAAATCCCGTGTCCGTGGCAATCAGACCGGCCATCGCCGCGTCCAGCCCGCTGCGATTGGCCAACCCGGTGAGAGGATCTGACATGGCACGTTGTTCGGCAGAATGACGCGCCTGCTCCAACCGCAGGTTCAGCCGCCGCGACAGGTCCATTGCCGCCGATTTCGCTTCGACCAGATACAGCATTTCGATGCTGGGATCGGTGATGGCAAAATCAGCCGCTGTTAGCCCATGGGCGCGGACCGCATCGACCAGTCCGATGCCGAACGACAGGACAACGACAAGGGTGTCGCCATGCCCCACGCGGTGGGCCGCACCGGTCAATTCGGTCTGCGGGCCACCCCGCAGCGCCAGCCTGAGCCGACGCCCGCTGTGAGCGAATAGATCGCGCGCACGCGTTATCCCGTGGGGACGCGTCACATCAATGACCTCCAGAAGGTCTTTGCCTTCGACTGAACGTCCTGCAAATAACCGGCCCACGGTGGGCCCGGCATGCAGGATCCGGCCATCTGGCCCAAGAACCAGATGCAGCGGGCACATCCCATCCAACAACGCGAAAACCCAAGCATCCGCCGTCATTGGCGCACCAATTCAAACGCGCGCGCCTTGGCAAAGGCCTGTTCGACCAGAACAATCCAGACCGTTTCCGCGCCGTCTGGTGCCTCACCGCCGTAATCAAGCAGCACCAATGCCCCGTATTCATCGGCCATGGCGCGCAGCAGTCCGACCATCACAGCCCCATAGCCCGGCATACCGGCCTGACAGGTCAGACGATAGCATCCTTCGCCCTCATCCAGCAGGTCGAGCCCCGGCAGATCGAGATCAGGCAGAGCCATCCGGGCGCGGCCCGGCAGTTCCTCAAGCGAGGTCAGAAAATCAAGGAATTCGCACCCGCCAAACCGCAGCAAACGGCGAATCGCCACCATCCCTTGTCCGGACACAAGAAACGTACCCAGATCCTCAAGCAGAGCCGGTAATTCCCGTTCCAGATCCTGCGACAGCGCATCCAGCAACCGCATTGTCAGGTCAGGCGGATAATCAAGCATCGCCTCGATGCGTCGCAATCCGGGCTGCGCCCGCGCGGCCACGCGCAGCCAAACCGCCTCACCATAGGTTTCGGTCACAAAGCACTCAATGGCGCGATTTATCAGCCCGTACATACCCTACCCCGTGTTTTGACAGGGGCATGATGCATGCAATCCGTTTACGTTCCGCTAACAGGTGGCATTTCTTGCCACGCGGCGTGTCAGAAATCGGTCGGCGCGCCACCCTCTTGCTTGCGCCGCGCCACGAAGGCTTCCAATTCCTCGCGGATCGCCTCGTCCATCGGGGGCGGCGTATAGTCGGCAAGGATCTGTTTATAGATCTGGTGCGCCCGTTCCGGCGTCCAGACCGCACCGGCGACTTCCCATCCCTCGTAGTTTTTCCAATCGCTCAGGAACGGCTGATAAAAGGCCGTGGTGTACCGGTCCTGCGTGTGCTGAATGCCAAAGAAATGTCCGTCGTTGCCCACTGCCTTGATCGCATCAAGCGCGATGTCATCTGGCGTCGTCGCCACAAGGGCCGGGTCCATATATCTCTGAATTTGCTGGAGAACCTCGCAATCCATGACGAATTTCTCGGGGCTCGCGATCAACCCGCCCTCAAGCCAGCCTGCGGCGTGATAGACCATGTTGGTGCCCGATTGCACCGCGGCCCAAAGGCTGTTTGAGGTCTCCCACATCGCCTGTCCGTCCGGCACATTGGCCGCGCAGACGCCGCTGGACCGCATCGGCAATCCATAAAAGCGCGCCAATTGTCCCGTCATCTGGGTGGCGCGCATGTATTCAGGTGTGCCAAATGCGGGTGCGCCGGACTTCATATCCACGTTCGAGGTAAACGTGCCGATCACGCAGGGCACGCCGGGATTGATATACTGAGCCAGCGCAATGGCACACAGCGCCTCGGCCACGGATTGCGCAACGGCACCGGCCATCGTTACCGGTGCCATCGCCCCGGCAAGCGTGAACGGCGTCACCACCAAGGCCTGCCCCCGACGCGCCAGGCGCATCCAGCCATCGAGCATCGGGAAATCATGCTTGAGCGGCGACGTCGAATTGATGTTTGTATACATATGTGGCGCGGCGTCGAATTCCTCGCGGGTCAAACCACCCGCAATGCGCACCATTTCCATCACATCCTCAACGCGCTCCTGACCAAGGCTATAGGCATGCATGACCTTGTCCGTCAGGGTCAGCTTGTCGAACAGCACATCCAGATGGCGCACGCTGGCATGCACGTCCACAGGTTCAACCGGGTATCCGCCTGCAAAGTGGATACAGTTGAAGTATTGCGTAAGCTTTAACAGGTTGCGGCACATCTCGCGCGTGCCGGGCACCTTGCGGCCGGTTTCCATGTCCCAGTAGTTGGGCGGTGACGATACGTTTCCAAACAGGATGTTATTGCCGCCGATGGTAATCGCCCGGTCCGGGTTGCGCGGCGTGATCGTGAAACTGGACGGGGCCTTGGCCACCATCTCCATCACAAAATCGCGGCCCATGCGCACCACGTCGCCGTCGATAACGCACCCGGCTTCGCGCAGGATTTCCAGCGCCTCGGGGTTCAGAAAGGCGATGCCGATCTCTTCCAGAATACGCATTGCGCCATCATGGATCGCCTGCACGCCCTCCTCGGTCAGAGGCTCGGTCGGCCGGTCAATGTTGACGGGTGGATTCCACGGCATCTGCTCGATCGCGCTCGATCCTCGCCGTGCCGAATTTCCAGCGCGCCCACCGCCGCGCCGCCTGCGTGTCGTCGTATCGGACATTGTGGCCCCCTTGTGCGTTTCCCCAAGAAGGCCCGAATTTCACGCCGGTTTCGGCACCGTTTGCGACGGCTTCTGTCGTTTTCCTTACACCAGCCTGCCACTGATGGGCCCTGTTCACCGCGTGGCAAGCCAATCGGAAAGATGACCGATATGCGGCAGGACCACATCCGCCAAAGGTGCCAGTTCATCCTGGTTCGCCAAACCGGTCAGCACGCCGACGGTTCCCATACCGGCAGCGCGCCCCGCCACCAGATCGTGGCGGCTGTCACCAACCATGACAGTACGCGCGGGATCGCGCCCGGTGTGATCGCAGAACGCCAACAGGGGCGCGGGGCTTGGCTTGCCTCCAAACCCCGAATCAAAGCCCGCAACAAAATCAAACAGATCCGACACCCCGGCCTGTTGCAGGTGGGCATGGGCCACGGCTTCGGCATCATTGGTCATCACGCCCAGCGCCATCCCCTGTGCCGCAAGATCCTGCAACATAGGGCGCAACGGTGTCGCCTGTGCCAGTGGCGCAGTTGCGGCGGCCGTGGACAAATGCGCCTCGATCCGTGCAATCGGCCAATTGGGCAAGGCACCGGCGAAACACTCCGCCGCCTCGCGGTTGGTGCCCGCGATAACCGGGCTGTCCGGCAAGAAACGGCGCGCCGCCAGATCATAGCGGGCACCATCGGCCAGTCGCTGCGCCAGTTCCGAATCGCCACCGGCAAAGTCCGCGATTACACCAGCAGCCCAGGTGTCCCAGGTTGCAGAAAAGTCAAAAAGGGTGCCGTCCTTGTCGAAAAGCACCGCGTGAATTTTGCTCATGTCATGTCCAGTACAACATCTCGCCGCCGGGCAGGCAGGCGCGAGCCATCATGGGGCCATCGTATCCGACACCGGCCTGATCGCAGAATGCCACCACCCAGGCATCATCCATGCACAGGAAATCCAGCACCGCGCCCAAAAACTCGGGATCAGAGGCACGCGCGCGCAGATCATCCATCCCGGCCCCGGTCGCCCCCAGAAAGACCGGCAACAATTCATCCTGCGCCACCAGCCACCCCAGCGCGTCCAAGGCCAGCGTTTCGGCGGCTTCGCGGGAATAAGACAAGATAACCGCCCTTTGAATTGAAGGTGAAGTGAAACTTGGAAAGGGTTTGTTAACCCTCCTGATAAAAACTGTAGGCCAGTGCAGATTGCAAGCGGAAAGGCCAGCCAGTGCCGGGCAAGATCCTCCTTGTCGAACATCGCGTGACAGAACGCATCATGTTGATGGCATGCTTGTCAGAGGCGTGTTACGATGTCGTGCTGGCCGATAGCGGGGCAGATGCGCTGACACGGCTGCATCTGGATGCACCACAGGCCGTTCTGCTGGCCTCGGATTTGCCGGGGACCGATTGCGTGCGGTTGTGCGCGGCGCTGCGCACTGCCACCTACCCCGCGCATCTGCCACTTCTGGTGATGTCCAATGCACCTGCCCCGGCCACGCGAACCGCCCTCCTCAAGGCCGGAGCGGATGAGGTCATGCCGCGCCCGGTGCCGATGAGCGAACTTCTGGCGCGCCTGCGCGGGTTACTGCGACAGGACAGCGCCGACCGTGAATGGAGCGTGCCCAGTCAGGATTTCACACCCACCCCCACAGCCGGGTTCGCCGAAGGCATGGCCGGGTTCGCCCACCATGCCCGCGTCGCCCTGATTACCGATGACGCGGACACCGAACGCGCCCTGACCGCCACATTGGGCGACCACATGCATATTTCGGTTTCTCCGCAATCGTTTTCCGGCGCGCTGGCACGGCTGGGACAAAACGCGCGGCCCGAGATCATCGCCCTTGCTCCTGCGCGGGCTGCGGATTTACCCGCAACCTTGTCGCTGCTGTCCGATCTGGGTGCCCGGCCCCTGATGCGTGACGGCGCGCGGATTGTTCTGCTCCCGCCCTGCGCACGGGACAGTGTCGCCGATTGCATCGACCGTGGGGCCGACGATGTCATCCACATGCCTGCCTGTGCTCAGGAAATCGCACTGCGCATCCAACGCCAAGGGATGCGCAAGGCCGATCGCAACCGCGCCCGCGATACGCTGCGCGACGGATTGCGGGCCGCTGTTCGTGATCCGCTCACCGGGCTGCACAACCGGCGCTTTGCCATGCCCCGGCTGGCGCGCATTGTCGAACGGGCTCTGATCACGGAACGCCCGTTTGCGGTGCTGATGGCCGATATTGATCACTTCAAGCGGATCAACGACCGCTTTGGCCACGCCATGGGAGACGCGGTTTTGACCGAAGTCGCCGACAGGCTGCGCGCCCCGCTACGCGCGCCGGACCTGATCGCACGGGTCGGCGGCGAAGAATTCCTGATCGTGCTGCCGGAAACCGATGCAGTGTCGGCCAAACGGCTGGCGCAATCATTGTGCCACTCCGTGGCCGATATGCCCGTTGGTCGCGCCGAAAGAGGAGAGCCGATCAACGTCACGCTGAGCATCGGTGCCAGCACGGCGCGCATCGTTCCCGGCGGGCTGGATGTGGAAACGCTGATTTCTGCGGCGGATCGGGCGCTTTATGCCTCCAAGGCGGCAGGCCGCAACAAGGTGACGTTCAGACCGATAGCGGCCTGAAGCACCGTCCGCAGGTTTTCCATTCGCCGGTCTCAATCACGGGGCGGACCCGGTGGCCGTCTGCGGTTTGCCGCTTCCTCGACCCGCTGCGCATAGCTGATCCTGTCACTAGCCGACATCTCCTCAAGATGGCTGATCCATGTGTCAACCATCGCCAACTGGCCATCGCGGGCCGCATCGGCCCCTGTGCGCATGATGGACCGCAGCGCGTCTGCATCGAACCGATCCGCCCTGAGAACGGACAACACCCGCGACCGCTGCGCGCGGCGCTGCTCGACCCGATCACGGAAGCCCGCACGGGCGGCTTCGCGAATGTCATGCCGGGCGGCGTGTGGCATCTCGCGGTAATAGATCAACCCGCGATGGGGCGCGTGGTCCGGGGCTCCGACACCGCCACCGGCGCGAAGGATCACACCGGCCACAACGCCCACCACCAAAAGATTCAGCGCCAGCGACGCCACCAGAACGATGCGCCAGATGCGGCGTGGCTTTTTCACCTGCGTTTGCGTCATGGGTCAGCTTTCCTCAAGAATGGCGGCCATATCGAAAAAACCGTCCGACAAGGTGTCAGAAACAGAACTTGTCTGCGTGCCAAAGAACAATTCCGCGGGATCAGGCAGGGCCGAGGGCGGCGCAACGCCAATCCAGACGCCCGCCACCGACGCCGCGACAAGCCCGCCCACCGCGGGCCAACCGCCCAACGCATCGCGAACCTGTTGCCACAAGGGCGCGGGCCGCCGCATGGCGGCGATCCGGTCGGCATCGGCCAGCACCCGCGCCATAAGATCGTTGGGCACGTCCACCGGCCGCTGACGAGCCGCTGCAAACATCGCCTCAAGATCGTGGTGATCGTCGCCTTTGTCAGCCATGTTCATACCCCAGTTCCGCGCGCCGTCCTTCGAGCGCCTGTTTCAAACTGCGACGCCCACGCGCCGATAAACTCTCCACCGCCTCTACCCCTATGTCCATGATCACAGCGATTTCGGGGTTCGACAGCCCTTCCAAGTGGCGCAGAACCACAGCTTGCCTCTGCCGTTCCGGCAAGGCGGCCAACGCATTCTGCAACGCATCGTGCCGCGCGCCGTCCTGCAACCGTGCCTCCGCCCCCGGTGCATCGTCCATCGGTTCGGGCGCATCGTCCAGTGTTCCCCCCGACAGATGGCGGCGTTTGCGCAACCGGTCGGTGCACAGGTTCATCGCCACTCGGTAAGCCCAGGTGGACACCTTCGCCTGCCCGTCCTGCCAGTCCGGGGCCATCCGCCACAGGCGCAGCATCGTTTCCTGAACGACATCCTCGGCTTCGGTCGCATCGCCCAGCATCCGCACCCCCAGCCCCATCAATGCCGGAAGCAACCGCCGCGACAATTCCTTCGCGGCGGCGCTGTCTCCGTGCGCATACAGCGCCAGAAGCTCGCCATCGGACCGAGACCCGAGAGAGGAACGAAACATCCACATCATGTTCGTCTATCTTTGCACGGCCCTGAACTCCAGCGATCTGCCCGGCGTTGCGCGCACAGAGCGCTGTCAATCGTTGTCGCCGTGGTGACGCTTGCCCATCCGTTTGGCCATGCGGTCCTGCATTGCCTCAACCTCGGCCAAGGACAATCCGCCGCTGCCATCCGCGTCGGCCCGGTCAAAGAAGCGATCGGCGCGTTTTTCGTGCCCCTCGCCCTTCTTGTCTCCGTGACGGCCATGCCCACCGGGCCGCCGCATCTCATCCGGCCCAAGCATCCCGTCGCCATCCGTATCCAGCCGCGCCACCATGCGCTCCGCGTGATCATCAGCGTTTTCCCGCATCCGCGCGGCCATTTCCTCGACCGACAGCTTGCCGTCCTTGTTGGCGTCAGCCGCCTCAAACCGTGCGGCGCGGTGGGCCTTCATTTCCTCCATCGTGATCTCACCGTTCTTGTCGGTATCAATCTCCGAGAACATGGCCGCATCCAGACGCGGCCCCATCGAACCATGCCCCATGCCCTTTGCAAGGGCGGCACCGCCAGCAAGGGACGCCGCCGCGAGAACGGCAATAATCGCGTAATTCGTCGTCTTCATAATCAATCTCCAGTTCGGTTCGGCGGCAGGGTCATCCGCGCCTTGTGAACATCAAACGCGCGGGCATGGCGGTTCCGTCGCATATGTTCGGATTTTTTTGCGACATCGGGACGCAAGGACGGGATGTCCACTTTTATCTGCGGCGGCGCGGGGCCACAAAGCGTCTCTTACCAAGGGCGAGAGACATGACCCAGACAACCGAAGATATCCAAGCGAACGAAACCACCGCGCCAGAACGCCCGTTTTGGCCCGCCGTGGCCAAGGGCTGGCGCAGGCGGTGCCCCAAATGCGGCAATGGCCCGCTTCTCAAGAGCTATCTGGCGGTAAATTCCTCTTGCTCGGTGTGCCGTGAACCCTTTCACCACCACCGTGCCGATGACGGACCCGCGTATCTGACCATCCTGATCGTCGGTCACCTGATGGCACCGCTGTTGCACATCGTTTTTGTCGCGTGGCGCCCCGAACCTTTGATGTTGTTTACTATTTTTGCGGTTGGCTGCGTCGGCTTGTCGCTCTACCTTCTACCCCGACTGAAGGGGGCGATCGTCGCAGTCCAGTGGGCGCGGCAAATGCATGGGTTCGGCAAACCGGAGCCCACCTGATCGCCCCGGAACGCCAAAGCGGCCAAGGGGAAAAAGATGACCGAGATCGACAAATCAGCGATCCGTAACGCGGCAACCGTGATCGTGGTGCGCGACCGCGAGACAAATCCGGCGATTCTGATGGGCCAACGCGGTGCCAAGGCGGTATTCATGCCGAACAAATTCGTCTTTCCCGGCGGTGCTGTGGATCGGGCGGATTTCGACGTTCCTCTGGCGGAGGGGCTGGTTGAACCCTGCCACTCGCGTCTTGATCTGGACAGCGAACCGGGCCTGCAAAATGCGCTGGCCGCTGCCGCAGTCCGCGAAGTCTGGGAAGAAACCGGACTGATCCTCGGCGAGCAAGGCCCCTGGCCATGCGATGTGCCCGACGATTGGCGCGATTTCGCGACGATGGGATATCGGCCTTCTGGGGCGGGCCTTCAGTATTTCTTTCGGGCACTCACGCCCAAGGGACGTCCGCGCCGGTTCGACGCGCGTTTCTTCATGGTGGACGCCGCACGGCTGAGCGGCGATCTCGACGATTTCTCACGCGCCTCAGATGAACTGTCACATCTGCAATGGATTCCGCTCAGCGATGCGCGCGATTTTGACCTGCCGTTCATTACTGAAGTGGTTCTGGCCGAAGTCGAAGCCTGTCTGCACACCACAGAGCCGCCCGAAAGCGTCCCGTATTTCAAGAACAACGACGAAGCGAGCCTGTTCCTGCGGCTGCGCGGCTATCCGATGCCAACAGATTGAACAGGTGTCACACCCGCCCTGTGGGGCCGGTCTTCAGATCAACAGAACGATCAAGAGGATGGACGCCACGAGGAAGGCCATCCCGCCCAGTTCCCGCGCGCTGATTTTCTCGCGAAAAAAGAACACCGATGCCAGCAGGCTCAGCAACAGCTCAACCTGCCCCAGCGCCTTGACATAGGCCGCATTCTGCAACGCAAAGGCGATGAACCAGCACAACGACCCGCCCATTGACGTCAAGCCAATCCACAACGCCACGCGCCGGGTCTGCCAAACCGCAAGGATCTGGCCCGGATCGCGCAGCGCCAGCCACGCGGCCATGATGACCGTTTGGAACGTCACCACAACCGCGAGGGTAATGCCCGCCCGCAAGACTGCGTCCGCGATTTCCAGTTGTAAGGTCGCGCCACGATAACTGACCGCGGAAAAGGCGAACAGAATTCCTGATCCCAACCCAAGCCCCGATGCGCGATTGGTCAGGTGACGCCACCATTCGCCAGTGTCACCCGGCGTCTTGGACAGCAGGAACACCCCGGCAAGCCCCAGCAAAATGGCAAACAGCCCACCCGGCGACACGCCCTCGCCCAACAGCAGCAACCCAACCAACACGGTTTGGATGACTTCCGTTTTCTTGAAGGTGATCCCCACCGCAAAATTGCGTTGCTTGAACAGCAGCACAACACACACCGTAGCCAGAATCTGCGACACCCCGCCCAGCATGGCATAGCCTGCGAACGCCACGGAAAAATCCGGCAGCGGCGTGCCTGTGCTGGCAAGATATACCGCCAGCCCCCCCAGGATCAGCGGTGCGGAATACACAAACCGCGCGAACGTCGCCCCTGAGGCCGACAGATGGCCGGTGCTGAGAAACTTTTGCAGCATAAAGCGCACTGTCTGAAAGACAGCCGCCGCGATTGTCACGGGAATCCAGAGGCTCATATGATCCTATAGGCGCAAATTCACCGCCACGGCCAGAGTGGATGCGCGACAGGATCTTTGGCACGCAGGAAATACCGTGCGAACACCTCGGCATAGGACCGATAGAGATATCCGTCATTGCGCCCAAGGTATTTGTCTCGGTTCGCCCGATAAAGCGCGGGCAGGCGATGCCACGGCACACGCGGGTGCATGTGATGCACGACGTGCAGATTATTATTCAAAAACAAGAATGCCAGCGGGCCGCGATCTTCGATGATCACGGTGCGCGCGCGTGGGCGCAGGTGGGCGCGATGCTCCAGAAACGTGCGGATTTTCAGCAACGCAATCGCCGCATAGGCCGCCGCTCCATAAAACCACAGCGACACTTCCAGCGCCCAAACCATTCCTATGACGGCCCCCGCGCCCATCGCATGCAGGACCCACGCCCGCCAGACCGCGCGATCCCCGGAACGCGCCAGCCGCCATTCATCGCGCATAAAGGCCACCTGCCCCAAAGCCGGGCCAATGACCATGCGACCGGCCAGCGTGTTGTTGATCCTGCACACCGCCTTGCGCCAGCGTGGCAGATTGTTCCAGACAGACGGATCAAGATAGTTGGTTTCCGGGTCGTCATAAGGATCGGTCAGAAACTCATCCCGGTGGTGGGCAAGGTGCTGATCGCGGAACCTCAGATAAGGAAAGGCAAGGTTCAGCGGCAGAACCATCAGCGCATCATTCCAGACCTGTGACCGGAACGGGTGGCCGTGGATCACCTCATGGGTCAGCGACGCATGAAACGCGATCAGGATCGTCAGCGCGACAAAGCCCGCCCCGCCCCAGATCGGCACCAACCAGACCAACACGGCAATCCACAGAGCGTAGCAGCCCACAATCAGGCTCAGTGTGCCCCATTCCACGGATCCCGCGCGCGCGCCCGGCCCCGCATCCGCCTGCGTTGTCATCCGAATAATCCCTGTTTCGATAGTCCCTTCGACAGACCACATTCACGAAACCGTGACGATTCAGGATTGAGTAAACAATTCTCTACATCCGTGATATTTGTCACTATATGTCGGAAAAAATTGACAAGCGCTTGCGATCCCGGCAATTCCGTCTGCGCCTGAACCGCGCGATGACGGACAAGGGGTGGACACAATCGGCACTGGCCCGCGCCATCGGGGTGGACCGGTCCACCGTATCGCAACTGCTGCGCGATGACGGGGCACGCCTGCCCAACGCGCATGTCGTGGGGGCCTGCGCCGCCGCGCTTGGGGTTTCGGCGGATTGGCTGCTCATGCTTTCGGACCGCCCGGAGAGCGCATCGGACCTGTTGGCCGGGGCGCTGTCCCTGACCGAAGCACCGCGCGCTCTGGTCGATGAACGCATCTTTGCCTGGCACCGGGAGGCCGAAGGTTACAAGATCCGCCACGTGCCTGCCGCCCTGCCCGACATGCTCAAAACTGCCGCGCTTCTGGCGTGGGAATATACGCCGCATCTGGGGCGCACCGCGCAACAGGCGATCAATGCCTCGACCGACCGGCTTACCTGGATGCGCGCCTCGCAATCAGATTACGAAATCGCGCTCCCTCTGTCGGAAATGCAAAGCTTTGCCGAGGGAACAGGTTATTACGACGGGCTGCCGCGCGAAGTGCGTCTGGAACAGATCAACCGCTTCATGGACCTGCACGATCAGCTTTACCCGCGCCTGCGCATGTATCTGTTTGATGCGCGGCGGGTTTACAGCGCGCCGATTACCGTTTTTGGCCCCTTGCTCTGCGTTTTCTACGCGGGCGGACATTACATTGCCTTCCGCGATCGCGATCGCATCGAAACCTTCACCCGTCACTTCGACCAATTGGTGCGCGAAGCCGCCTTTACCGCGCGCGATATGCCCGAGTATCTGCGCGGATTGCGCGACCGGATCGAAACGGCCTAGGCTGGGATCAGCCGCCCACCTTCAAGGCGCAAGACCCGGTCCATCCGCGCCGCCAGATCGGTGTTGTGGGTGGCAATCAAAGCCGACAGGCCAGTATCGGCCACCAGCCCCACCAGCGCGTCGAACACCCGATCAGAGGTCGCAGGATCAAGATTCCCTGTCGGCTCATCGGCCAACAGAACCCGCGGTCCGTTGGCCAGCGCCCGGCAAAATGCTACCCGCTGTTGTTCGCCCCCCGACAGGGCCGCGGGCCGGTGCGCGGCCCGTCCAGCCACGCCGACACGATCCAACAGATCCCGCGCCCTTGCCCGCGCCGCGCCACGCGCCACACCATTGGCAAGCTGTGGCAGCATCACGTTTTCCAGCGCGCTGAATTCCGGCAAAAGGTGATGGAACTGGTATACGAACCCCAGCGATCCGCGACGCATCGCCGTGCGCACCCCGTCCGACTGCCCCGTCATATCGGTTCCCGCAATCGTCACGCGGCCCTGATCCGGCACATCCAGCAGACCCGCAATATGAAGCAACGTGGATTTCCCCGCACCCGACGGGGCCACAAGCGCCACGGTTTCGCCCGCGCGAATGCTCAGGTCCAGCCCGTCCAGAACCCGCACTTCGCCGGTTAACCCTTTGTTATAGACCTTGCCGATATCATCCAGCGATAGCACCACGTCATTCATATCGCAGCGCCTCCACCGGGTTCAGCCGCGCCGCACGCCGCGCCGGAAAAATCGTAACCACGAACGAAAGGCCCAAGGACAGGCCCGCCGCCTTGGCCACATCCACCGCCCGCAATTCTGCGGGCAACGCATAGATGCCCCGAATGGACGGATCCCAGACACCGCCGCCCATAGCGTAGTTCACAAAGGAAAATATCGGATCGATGTAAATCGCGAAAAGTGATCCCAGGACCACCCCAATCACCGTGCCCAGAACTCCGGTGAAGGCCCCGCAAATAAAGAACACCCGCAAGATCGTCCCTTCGCTCAGCCCGATGGTGCGCAGAATACCGATATCGCGCCCCTTGTTCTTGACCAGCATGATCAGTCCCGAAACGATATTCATCGCCGCAATCAGCACAAGGATCGACAGGATCACGAACATCACGTTATCCTCAACCTCAAGCGCGCGCAGGAACCCACCGGATGCATCCTGCCACGTCCAGACCTGCGCCCGGTCTCCTGCGGCGCGGATCAACGGGATCAACAGTTCGCGGACCTGCTGCGGCCGGTCTACCATCACTTCAATTTCGTCGGCCACGCCTTCGCGGTTGAAATACGCCTGCGCCTCGGCAAATGGCAGATAGGCGCGGGTCCGGTCGATGTCATACCGGCCCGCAGAAAAGATATAGACCACCTCATAGGCCTTGATACGCGGGCTTGTGCCCAGCGCAGTGCGCACCCCGTCCGGCGAAATCAGCTTGACCCGGTCGCCAACGCGCAACCCCAGTTCGCGCGCGACACCCAACCCGATGGCCACCCCATCGCCCAAACGCAGGGGATCACCGGTTGTCATCTCATTCGGTGCCATGCCCGGCAGGCTCTGGAAATCCGGCCCGGAAATGCCAAACACCTCGACCCCGCCATTGCGGCCCTGATGGCTTGCCATGACCTGCCCCCGGATCAGGGGGGCGGCGCGGATCACACCCGGCACCGCCGCGATCCTGTCGCGCATATCGGCATAATCGGCAATCGTGCGATCCAGGCGGCCTGTCTCGCTCACTTCGGCGGATTGATAGACGGTCACATGGGCGTTGGCCCCAAGGATCGTATCAACGAATTCCGACCGAAACCCAGACCGCACCGCAAGCGTCGCGATCAGCGCAAACACCGCCAGCGCGATTCCGATCAGGCTGATCCACGTCATCACGCTCACCCCGCCCTCGGCACGCCGCGCGCGCAGATAGCGCCAGGCGATCATCCATTCAAATGGGGCAAAGGGCGGCGGGGTGCGGGCCATGACATGTCCTGAAATCTTGGGGCTGCAACCTGCGTCGCATCGCGCGCGGGGTCAAGGCCGGCGTATAATGGGCACCAAAGCCAGACAGGCATACTTTTATACCCGATCTGCTATGCGGCAAAAACCTTCGCCTCGAACCCGCGAACCACCTTGCGCGCGGTGTCCCAATGGCGCGGCAGCCGCTTTTCCTTGAGCTCGGGGAACAATTCGCCCAATTCGCGCGCGACTTCGGTGTCCTGTTCCAGAAACCGATCGCCGGGATGAAAGCTTTCGGTGGCCACGCCCTCGGCAAAGATCACTTCATGCTGGTCGAACATCAGGTGAATGTATTCCACCATCGGAGCCTCGGCGACGGTGATGCCGAGGCCGTCGACCAGATGACAGGCCGCGACGAGAATCTCATCCTCGCCAAAATGCAGTTGGGCGCGCCAGCCTGTCAGCAGAATGCGATGCTGCGGTGACACCACCAGCGGACGCCGGTTGCCTATGGTGCGCTTCTCGAACCGGATCGGGGCATGTTTTCCCCGCCCGTCAATCTTGCGGGTGCCGATCCAGCGCACAGGCCTTTCCCCGCGATCCTGCGTGATCACCAGATCGCCGGGTTCCAGCGTCTCAACCCTGCGATGGCCGTTCGGGGTCAGGATTCGGGTGCCGGGCGTAAAACACGGCACCTGCTCAAGATCATCAGGCGTGACCGGGGCATCCGTGGTCACGAAACTCGATGAGACAAAGCGCCCGTCGACAAGGTTCTGGCCATCAATCGGCGAAAACACTTCGCGCCCATTGGCCAGATAAAAGGTCACGCCGGTGTAAGAGATGATTGTGCCGTCATTGGTCCGGATCGTGACCACGTCACCGGGATAGGTGGCGACAATGTCCGAGCCGTCAATCTGGTCGCCCCCGGACGTTCCGATATCTCCGTCGTCGTCCTGATCGGTCACGGTGCGCGTTCGGGCGCGCAAACGCGCATTCACGCGCGGCGGGTTTGCCGGATCCATATAGTAAAAAATGTCTGTAAAGGACGTCGGCACGGCCCCGGTCTCCTGAAAATCTGCCTCTCGCCGCTGCGGTTCTTTGGGTGACCGTCAGTCGGACTGCATGAGCAATAGCAGATCGGGAGTATCTTTGGAACAACTAGATAAACGATAGTTTTTAAGGCGCTATCGCCTGTTTCTGATCTGCCTCAGATCAGGATGCGCGTGTTAGGGGAATTTTATCCACATTAGGGAAAACAAGGTCAGCACGCAAAAAACCCCGCAGATACCTGCGGGGCTTGGACGCCAAAC
>JAUIAS010000035.1 GCA_030425395.1 Alphaproteobacteria bacterium | reverse complement strand
TCGCAGTTCCAGCGATCGTCGGCTCTGAACTTCGCCAAATACGTCCAGCACCGGCGCAATCGTTTCCAGCGTGGCCACATCCGTGTTGACCGCGAACACACGCTCGCGCGCAGGTGGCGCGACCTTGTCCTCGGCCATGCGGTCCTGAACGGCCCCTATGACGGACTGGGCGGCAAATCCAAGCAAGGCAATCGCGATCCCAGCCAGGAATACGCCCACCAGACTTCTTCTCAGAAACCGCATCCATCCACCCCAAAGCTATTACAAGACCGACCGGTGCGCGGGCGCGCCGCGCGGCGGTTTCTCATTTAACGCATTGTTGCGCTATTTCCGTCGTTGATGCTCATCAAGACGCGGCATGATCTCGACAAAGTTACAGGGACGATGCCGATAATCGAGCTGCAGAGACAATATCTCGTCCCAGGCGTCCTTGCAGGCACCGGGGCTGCCCGGCAGCGCAAACAGATAGGTGCCACCCGCCACTCCACCGGTCGCGCGGGACTGGATCGCGCTGGTCCCGATCTTGTTCATTGAAACGATGGTGAACACGGTGCCAAAGGCATCAATTTCCTTTTCGTAGACATCGCGATGCGCCTCGACCGTAACATCGCGCCCGGTCAGCCCCGTGCCCCCGGTGGAAATCACGACATCGACAGCGTCGTCTGCAACCCAGCGTCGCAGTTGCGCGGCGATGTCGGCACGTTCGTCCCGAACGATCTGGCGATCGGCAAGCACATGGCCCGCCGCCGCAATGCGATCGACCAGCACCTGGCCGGACCTGTCCTCATCCATGCTGCGGGTGTCGGAAACCGTGAGAACGGCAATTCTCACCGCGATAAAGTCCTTGGTTTCGTCGATGCGGCTCATGGTTTTGAATCCTGATCAAACATTTGGTTGCAAAACGGGTCACTTGGCCGGTTCAAGGCGCGCAGACAAATCCAGAAGATCAGCCCATGCCTCGCGTTTGGCGGCCGGCGTCCGCAATAGATAGGCCGGATGGAACATCGGCAAAGCCGGACATCCAAAAGCTTCGGTCCAGTTGCCGCGAATCCGGGTTATTCCCTTGCGGCCCAGAACCGCCTGACAGGCATGGTTGCCCATCAACACCAGAAACTTGGGCTTGGCCAACTGCACGTGCCGCTCCAGAAAAGGTTTCATCATGGCAATTTCATCGGGGCGCGGATCCCGGTTTTGCGGCGGACGCCACGGCAGCACGTTCGTGATATAGACATTTCGATCCCGCGACAGATCGACCGCCGTCAGCATCCGGTCCAGCAAAAGCCCGGCCCGTCCGACAAACGGCAAACCCTTGCTATCCTCTTCGCGGCCGGGGGCTTCGCCGATGATCATCACAGCCGCACCCGCGACTCCATCGGCAAAGACAAGGTTGCGCGCGCCGCGTTTCAATTCGCAATGCTCATATCCTGCCATGGCGGCCCTCAGCGCATCCAGATCACCGGCCTGCGCGGCGGCCTGCTGCGCGATACGCACCGGGTCGGGCTTGTCACGGGCGGCGGCGTCTGCTGCGACTGCCGAGGGCGGCTTGGCGGGGACCTTGTCGGCCAGTTCAAAGCGATTGACCGGCGCATCAAGAATCGCCTCGGTCACACCCAGTTCCACCTGCCATTCCAGCAGGGCCCGCGCCGCAGTGTGATCCAATGCCGATTCCATAGCGGGCACGATAGCCTGTGGCGCGCAGGGGGAAAACCTCAATCCCGTCGGGCATATTGCCCCTGCGCACGAGGCTTCCTATAAGCGGTCAACAGCTTGAGGGGATCGCCGCGCCATGTCTTTTCCGCACCGACACCTGCTAGGCATCGAAGCCCTGCGCCCAGACGAAATTACCGCGATCCTCGATCTGGCCGAAGATTACGTGACGCTGAACCGTCAGGCGGCAAAACACTCGGACATTCTGTCGGGGCTGACGCAAATCAACATGTTCTTCGAAACCTCGACCCGCACGCAGGCGTCCTTTGAAATCGCCGGGAAACGTCTGGGGGCCGATGTGATGAACATGGCGATGCAGGCCAGTTCGATCAAAAAGGGGGAGACCCTGATCGACACCGCCCTGACCCTGAACGCGATGCATCCCGATCTTCTGGTGGTCCGCCACCCACATTCCGGCGCGGTTGACCTGTTGGCGCAAAAGGTCAACTGCGCCGTGCTGAATGCCGGGGATGGCCGCCACGAACACCCAACGCAGGCGTTGTTGGATGCGCTGACCATCCGACGCGCCAAGGGACGGCTTCACCGGCTCAACATCGCGATTTGCGGGGATATCGCCCACAGCCGCGTGGCCCGCTCCAACATTTTGCTTCTCGGCAAGATGGAAAGCCGGATACGGCTTGTCGGGCCGCCCACGCTGATGCCCGCCCAGATCGAGCGTTTTGGCGTCGAGGTCTACGACGACATGAGCGAGGGACTGAAAGACGTTGACGTGGTCATGATGCTGCGCCTGCAGAAGGAACGCATGGACGGCGGATTTATCCCTTCGGAACGCGAATATTACCACCGATATGGTCTGGACGCGGAAAAGCTGGCATTGGCCAAACCAGACGCCATCGTGATGCACCCCGGTCCGATGAACCGTGGTGTTGAGATTGATGGCGAGATCGCCGACGACATCAACCGGTCGGTCATTCAGGAACAGGTGGAAATGGGCGTCGCCGTGCGCATGGCTGCAATGGACCTGCTCGCCCGTAACCTGCGCACAAACCGCGCTGATCCGGACGCGGCATGAGCCTGACAATCGCCCCGAACGAACGCGGCGTGGTGCGGGTATTTGCGCTGTCTATGGGGGATGCGGAGGCAACAGCCCTGCGCAATAACGCCCCCGCAGGTGAGGACACAGCATCCGCGCAGGAAATCGCGTTGGGCACGCGCCACTTGGATTCGGACTTTGTAGAGGTCTTTCCGCTTACCGATCTGGAGGGGCTGGGACTTAGCGGTTATCTGGAGACGGGAAACGGCATCGACCCTGCTGTGCTGGCTCCTGACAAGGCGAAACTGAACGCGCTAGGGGGCTGGGTTCTGATCGCCTACTCCGCCGCCTTCGGCGGATTTGCACAGGTATTGTCACCGATTCCGGCTCTCAAGCTGATCGGCACCTATGGCGAACCCCTTCCGAATTGGCGCGCCGAGCCGGTCGAGACTGTGCAAAGCGCACGTCTATATTCGGGAAGGGCACGCACCACACAGAAAGGCGGCACCGCGCGCGGGATGCGCATGGGTCGATACGTTATCGCTGTTCTGGTCGCTCTGGTGGCCGCAATCTGGCTGATACTGACTTAGGGACCGGCAAGGAAAGACCACGCATGGATCTGCTATTCACCAACGCGCAGCTTGTCTGCCCCCTGACCGACACCACAACGCGGGGGTGGCTGGCCATCAAGGATGGAGCCATCGCGGCAACAGGAACCAATGACACGCCTCCGGACGCGCGCGAAATTATTGATTGCGCAGGCAAGGTTCTGGCCCCGGGTATTGTCGATATCGGGGTCAAGGTTTGCGAACCCGGCGAGCGACACAAGGAATCCTTTCGTTCGGCAGGGGCCGCAGCGGCCGCTGGCGGTGTGACAACGATGGTCACACGCCCCGACACCAGCCCGGCGATCGACAATCCCGAAACCCTGGAATTCGTCATGCGCCGGGCCAAGGAAACCACCCCGGTCAACGTGCTGCCCATGGCGGCGCTGACCAAGGGGCGCGAGGGCCGCGAAATGACGGAAATCGGGTTCCTCATGGATGCGGGTGCAGTGGCCTTCACCGATTGCGACAACATCGTGCGCGATACCAAGGTCTTTTCGCGCGCATTGACCTATGCGCGGTCACTCGGCGCGCTTATCATCGCCCACCCGCAGGAACCGGGGCTGAGTGCCGGCGCTGCGGCGACGTCGGGCCAGTTCGCATCCTTGCGCGGGCTGCCCGCTGTCACCGCGATGGCCGAACGCATGGGGCTGGACCGTGATATCGCGCTGATCGAGATGACCGGCGCGCGGTATCACGCGGACCAGATCACAACTGCGCGCGCGCTGCCCGCGTTGGAACGGGCCAAGGCAAACGGGTTCGACATCACCGCGGGCACGTCGATACACCACCTGACGCTGAATGAATTGGACGTGGCCGATTACCGAACCTTCTTCAAGGTGAAGCCGCCGCTGCGTTCGGAAGATGACCGGCTGGCCGTCGTCGAGGCGTTGGCTTCCGGCTTGATCGACACGCTGTCTTCGATGCACACACCGCAAGATGAAGAAAGCAAACGCCTGCCCTTTGAAGAAGCGGCCAGTGGTGCGGTTGGGTTGGAAACCCTGCTGCCAGCCGCGTTGCGCCTGTATCATGCAGGGCACATCGGGTTGCCCGCGCTGTTCCGGGCACTGTCTCTGAACCCGGCGCGTCGATTGGGGCTGGCCTGCGGGCATCTGGGACGCGGCGCGCCTGCGGATCTGGTTCTGTTCGATCCGAATGTTCCGTTCATTCTGGATCGCTTTACGCTGCACTCCAAATCCAAAAATACACCTTTTGACGGCCAAAGGATGCAAGGCCGGGTTCTGGCGTGCTATGTATCCGGGAACGAAGTGTACCGGAGGCCATGATGCCTGTTATCGAAAGTTCAATGCAGGGTCTGCTTGTCTGGGCCGTCATCGGTTATCTACTGGGGTCGATCCCGTTCGGTATGGTTCTGGCCCGCGCAATGAACCTTGGCAATCTGCGTGAAATCGGCTCGGGCAATATCGGGGCGACGAATGTGCTGCGGACCGGCAATAAGCTGGCGGCGGCGCTGACATTGATACTCGATGGAGGCAAGGGAGCGGCGGCACTTTTGCTTGGACGCGCCTTGGCCGGAGAGGATGCCGCACTTCTGGCCGGGTTTGCTGCCTTTGTTGGGCATTGTTATCCCGTTTGGCTCGGGTTCCGCGGAGGCAAGGGCGTGGCCACGTTTCTGGGCCTCTGGATCGCGTTTGCGTGGCCCGTCGGGTTGGCCTGCTGCGCGTCATGGCTCGTTGGGGCGGCGCTCACACGGGTATCGTCGATGGGCGCGCTGGTCGCGGCGTCCACTTCAACCATTTGGCTGGTGGTGTTCGAGCGCGGGGATGCGATCTTTGTCGGTATGGTCGTTACACTGTTGGTGTTTTGGCGCCACCGCGAGAATATAAAACGGCTCCGTGCGGGCACGGAGCCGAAGATCGGTCAAAAGAAATCCTGACCGCACTCAGTAGCTGAAGTCACCGTAGATGCGGCTGAGATCGCCGTTCCATTCGCCGTTGTAGCAATCCAGAAGCTCATCCGCCGGAGCCTTGCCGGTTTCGATGCTTTCTTCCAGCGCATGCAGGAAATGGCGTTCGTCGGGCACCATACCGCCGAGGCCGGGTTTGGCGCGGGCCTTGAGACCTTCCTTGGAAATTGCGACGGTTTCACGGGCCAGATCCATCATGGATATTCCATTGACCTTTGCGGCCATCCCATCGACCGATGCCGCAATGCGCATTTCCTCACGCGTTTCCGCATCCCAGCCCTTGGCCAGATCCCATGCCGCATCCAACGAGGATTGGTCATACATCAACCCGACCCAATAGGCTGGCAAGGCGCAAAGACGCCGCCACGGCCCACCATCGGCACCACGCATTTCAATATACTTCTTGATGCGGGCTTCGGGGAAAACGGTTGTCAGATGATCGGCCCAATCACTGAGCGTCGGAGTTTCACCGGGCAGAGCGGGCAGTTCCCCCTTGAGGAAATCGCGGAACGACTGGCCCAGCGCGTTGATGTATTTGCCATCGCGGTAGACAAAATACATCGGCACATCCAGAGCGTATTGCACCCATGCTTCGAACCCAAAGCCTTCGTCGAAAACGAAAGGCAACATGCCGGTGCGCGCATCATCCAGATGCCGCCAGACCCAGCCACGCCACGATTTGTGGTTGTTTGGCTTGCCTTCAAAGAACGGCGAATTGCCGAACAATGCGTTCGCTACAGGCTGCAGTGCCAGTGCGGTGCGCAGTTTCTTGACCATGTCGGCCTCGGATCCGAAATCAAGATTGACCTGCACGGTGCATGTCCGGCGCATCATCACCTTGCCTGCGGTGCCGACCGTATCCATGTAGGCGTCCATCAGCTTGTAACGGCCCTTGGGCATCAATGGCATTTCTTCGTGCGACCATTCAGGCGCAGCCCCCAACCCGATAAAGCCCGCGCCGATTTCATCGGCGATATCCTTCACCTCGCGAAGGTGTTCGTTCACCTCGTCGCAGGTCTGGTGAATGGTCTCGAGCGGGGCACCCGAAAGCTCAAGCTGCCCGCCCGGTTCAAGGCTGATGTTGGCACCGTCCTTGACAAGGCCGATCAGTTTGTCGCTTTCGGTGACGGGCGACCAGCCGTGGCGGTCCCGCAGTCCTTCGAGGATCTTCAGAATTGAGCGTGGACCGTCATACGGCAAGGGCTTGTGCGTGTCCTTGCAATAGCCGAACTTTTCATGCTCGGTGCCGATGCGCCATTCATCCTTGGGTTTGCAACCACTTTCGAGATATTCGGCCAATTGTTCGTGGCGTTCGATCGGTCCGCCACCGGACTGAGGAATGGACATGGCCGCGCTCCCGTATACTGTCTTGTTTCTACGCGAACGACACCTGCGGCGAAATTCTCAGGGTGTCAATGGAGGCGGTGACGCTCGGCCACAAGTTCACGGCGTTCCCAAAGCACCCGTGTGACCGGTGTCGCGGCCTTGAGACTCGACAGCATACGTTCCGTTCGCATTCCCGGCAGAGCCGCAAAAACATCGAACAGCGCCTCGACCCCTTCGGCGTTCACAGGGATTTGAAGCCGGTCGCCGGTCGTTGTCGTCAATATCCAGTGCCGGGGAAAAGATCCGCCATCAAGGGCAACCCGGCCCAGATCAGACAGCGCGACGGCACCACCGGATAGCGGCCCGAAATATGCGATTTGGCCTTCGTTGACCTGAACCACGCCTTGGCCGCCGCCCTTGCCGCGAAATCGAAAACGCTGCCATCCGACAACCCCCAGCGCGGCACCCAGCAGGATGAACACCACACCCAGATACGACAGCAGGCCGACCCCCATGACCCAGTATCCCCCCAGAGCGGCAAATCCGGAGCCTGTGATCATCTCACGGGCGCGCCACAGGTTTTCCCGCGCCTCAGGGCGCACGAACGTCATCGCCAATCCCCTGCGACGCCTTGCCAAAGGGTCAGCGCCGCAACGGCGGCGGTATCCGCGCGCAACACTCTTGGCCCAAGGCTGATTGCGGTGGCCACAGGCATTTTGGCCAAGCGGGCGCGTTCATCGTCGCGAAATCCGCCCTCCGGGCCGATCAGAATGGCCGCGGGTTGATCGGGACCCAGATTGGACGACAACTGAGCGATGGGATCCCGCAGCCCCGCCAAGGCTTCGTCACAAAAGATGATCTGGCGTTCCTCGGGCCATGCATCCAGAACACGTTCAAGCCGGGCCAGATCGCGCACCCGAGGCACAAAGGTGCCACCGCATTGTTCTGCCGCTTCGCGCGCATGGGCCTGAAGCCTGTCCTGACGAATCCGGTCAGAGTTGGTGAATGCCGTTTGAACAGGATGGATTTCCCGCGCGCCCATCTCGGCAGCCTTCTCAACAATAAAGTCTGTCCGGGCCTTCTTGATCGGCGCAAACAAAAGCCACAGATCAGGCGGCATCAAAAGCGGCCGGGTCTGTTCGATACAACGCAATTCGCCTGCCCGCTTGCCAGCCTGAGTCACCTCGGCCAGCCACTCGCCAGAGGTGCCGTCAAACACCAGAAGGACATCGCCCACGCCCAGCCGCATCACCCCAAAGAGGTAATGCGCCTGTTCCTTGTCCAAAGGAACCGTTTGCCCTGCCCCCAAGGGGTGATCTACATACAGCCTGATTTTTGCGTTCATGGACTCTACTTATGTCAGCCAATTCACCGTTACCAGATGGCCAAGTGGCGGATGCGGTCAAGGACAATTGGGTTGATCGTCACGCTCCGTCATGGTCGCGCCCCTACCTGCGGCTCAGCCGGGCGGATCGCCCGATTGGAACGTGGCTCTTGTTGTTGCCTTGCTGGTGGGGGCTGACGCTGGCGATGTTGCACGATGGTGCCGCGCGGTGGGAAGATCTGTGGATATTCGCAGGCTGTGGTCTTGGTGCGTGGTTGATGCGCGGGGCCGGATGCACGTGGAACGACATTACTGACCGTGACATTGATGGGTCTGTCGCGCGCACACGGTCCCGTCCGATACCGTCCGGGCAAGTGAGTGTGAGGCAAGCCATTGTCTGGATGTGCCTTCAGGCGATGATCGCCTGCGGCATCCTTCTGACGTTCAACTGGGCCGCGATTGCGCTTGGGGTTTTGTCTCTGCTACCGGTTGCGGTCTATCCATTTGCCAAGCGATTCACCTGGTGGCCGCAGATATTCCTTGGGCTTGCGTTCAACTGGGGGGCCCTTCTGGCATGGACAGCGCATACCGGAAAGTTGGAGCTGCCTGCCGTGATCCTTTACCTTGCGGGTATCGGCTGGACATTGTTTTACGACACGATCTATGCCCACCAGGACGTTGAGGATGACGCACTGATCGGGGTCAAATCGACCGCCCGACTGTTTGGAACGACATCACCGCAATGGTTGCGCCGGTTTCTGATCGCCACGGTCACACTGATGGCGTTGGCCGTGATATCGGCGGTTCTGGACCGGGTCAGCATTCTGGCCCTTGTCATTGCACTGGCTGCGCCATGGGCGATGGGCTGGCACATGCTGTGGCAGATGCGGAAACTGGATCTGGAAAACCCCGACCGTCTGATCCTTCTGTTCCGGTCCAACAGGGACGCCGGCCTGATTCCGCTCATCTTCTTTGCCGGGGCCCTGTTCCTGTGATTGAATGCGTCGCGCGGAATGCGTATCAGAACCCAATGACAACCGCGAAGATCGGGATTTGATGCGCCTTTCCTCACTTGCCATCGTTTCGGCGACCTTTTGCGTCGCCGCTGTGCTAAGCTATGTAACGGCGCAGTTTTCGGTCACCGTGATCGAAGCCAACACCGAAATCAGTCTCCGTGAGGCGCTGGACGAGGGCGGCCACACTTGGGCCGAAGTCCAAGCCGACGGCCTGACCGTCGCGCTCAGCGGCACTGCGCCCAGCGAGGCGGAGCGCTTTCAGGCGATTTCGGTTGCAGGATCCATCGTAGACGCGGCGCGGGTGCATGACCGCCTTGACGTAAAACTGGCAAAGGCAATCGCACCGCCGGGATTTTCGGTGGAGTTGCTGCGCAACGATTCCGGCCTGTCGATCATTGGGCTGATCCCAAAATCCACTGACAGAGCCGACATAGAGGCCAAGCTCCGCGACATCATCGAGCCGGGCGTGCCGATCGCAAATCTGTTGGAAAACGCAGATTATCCGGTGCCTCAGGGATGGGAAGATGCGCTTGCCTATGCACTGAACGCGATTGGCCGGCTTCCTCGCTCCAAAGTATCCATCGAGGCGGAACTGGTCAGCATCACTGCCATCACCGACAGCACCGAAGAGAAGCAGAACCTTGAACGCGATCTCACGCGGGCCGCCCCGCCGGGCCTGAGGATCGCGCTGAACATTTCAGCCCCTCGCCCCGTGATCACCCCGTTCCGGCTCAGGTTCGTGCATGACGGGGATACCGCCCATTTTGATGCATGTTCCGCCGCCACGGAAGATGATCGCGCGCGCATTCTGACGGCGGCGCGCAAGGCCGGACTGACCGGATCGGAAAACTGCGTGATTGGTCTGGGCGTGCCATCACCGAACTGGGCAAAGGCCGTGGAACAGGCCATCGCTGCAATCGCCGAACTGGATGGCGGCACTGTAACCTTTGCCGATGCAGATATTTCGCTTGTCGGGCGGGTTGGCACGGACCGTAGCCTGTTCGACAATGTTGTCGGAGAGCTCGAAGCGGTCCTTCCCGAAGTTTTTGCCATTCATGCGGTCCTTCCCGAACCCAAGGACGAGACTGTGCAGGAAACTCCCGAGTTTGTTGCCACACTCAGCCCTGAGGGTCTGGTGCAATTGCGCGGCAGGCTGCCTGACGACGCCTTGCGCGGACTTGCCAACAGCTATGCAAAAGCACGGTTTGGCTCCGAAAATGTCTATATGGCGGCGCGCGTCGTTGACGGTTTGCCGTCAGACTGGTCTTTGCGGGTGCTCGCCGGGCTGGAGGGGTTGGCATATCTGGCAAATGGCGTCCTTATCGTCACTCCCGAAGATGTGCTGATCCGCGGGATCACCGAAGACGAGAATGCAACCGGAGACATCGCCGGGCTTTTGTCCGCGAAACTTGGTGAAAGCCGTCCTTACACGATGGATATCACCTATCGCGAACCGCCCCCGCCTGTCGATCTGCCCCCAACGCCCGAAGAATGCGAAGCAAACCTCGTTGCCGCCCAATCTGAGGGCAAGATCACGTTTGAACCCGGATCGGCGACCATCGCAGCGGAATCGCTGGACGTGATGCGTGCGATTGCGGACATCCTGCGCGAATGCGGCGATCTGCGCTTGGAAATTCAGGGGCACACGGACAGCCAGGGCCGGGAATCGATGAACCAGCAGCTGAGCCAGGCCCGCGCGCAATCAGTTTTGAATGAAATGCGCAGTCGCCGTATCCTGACCACCAATTATGTCGCCAAAGGCTATGGGGAAAGCCAACCCATCGCGGACAATGGCACAGAAGAAGGACGCGAGGCCAACCGCCGGATCGAGTTCCGACTGATCCGGGCCGCCTCCAACACCCCTAACGACGAAAACGGGCTGGACAGTGTCGCCAGCGATGCGCAACAAGAGGCCAGCGAATCCGCCGCCGACAATCTGGCGGTCGATGACACATCAGAGCAAGACGAGAACACCGGACAGGAAACGGCACCGGCCAATTCCGCCGAAACGGCACCGGCCGAAGAAGGGACGACGGATGAGCAGAACTGAGTTCATTATCACCACGGCCATCGTCCTGTTTATCGCCTATTGCCTCGGGTGGTTCTCAAACTGGCTGGTGCACCGGTTTACGCGGGTCAGCTCTGCGGATGTGAACGAACTGGAAAAGATGGCGCAGGATCTTCACGAAGCAGAAGAGACCCGCGATCAGGCAATCACCTATCTGCAACAACGCGAAGCGGAACTGACCAATCAATTGAGCCAGACCGAAGCCGAGTTGACGGCAGCCATGGAAGGCCTGCGCGACGCCCGCCACGAGACGGAAGACCTGCGCTCGATGCTTGAGCAATCACGCCAAGGCTGATCCTTACCAGCGCGTCAGCGCCTCTTCGTCTTCGTCGCGCGCAGCGACCCATTGACTGCCATCGGCACCGTGTTCCTTCTTCCAGAAGGGTGCCCGGCTTTTGAGATAGTCCATCAAATATTCTGCCGCTTCGAATGCATCCTTGCGATGCCGCGATGCAGTGGCCACCATCATGATCTGCTCGCCCGGACGAAGCACTCCGTATCGGTGAATTATCAACGCGTCGGCCAAGGACCAGCGCGCACAGGCCTGCTCCGCGATTTCGGTCAGGGCAGCTTCGGTCATGCCGGGGTAATGCTCGATTTCCATAGTGGCCAGCCCACCGGAGTCCGCATCGCGCACAATGCCGGTAAAGGTAACAATTGCACCGACCTTGTCATGCCCCTGAGAAAATGCCGACGCCTCTGCCCCGAAATCAAAGGGGGCTTGCTGAACGCGGATATCCATCTCAGCCGCCAGTCATCGGGGGGAAGAAGGCAACCTCGCGCGCACCATCCAAAGATGCGTGAAAATCCGTCAGCTGCTGATCGACGGCCACGCGCAGCGCCGTGATATCCGAAAATGCCGCCGCATACCGATCTTCGCGGGCGCGCAACTCTTCAACCAGTTCAGCCACGGTTTCGGCGGATGTGTCGATTGTCTCTCTGGGGATGCCGATCCGTTCGCGCACCCATGCGAAATAGAGAACGTCCATTTTCAGTGCTTCTCCCTGAGATGTGGAAGCGCCTTGCGCAGGTATTCAGCCCCCGTCACAAGCGTCAGGATCGCTGCCACCCAAAGCAGCAGCAACCCGATCCAGCCCGACCATTCCATGCCGGCGAATTTCCAGCGCAGCCCCTGTAAATCCTCGATCTCGCCCAGTATGATCCCATCGACCATTGCCTGATCCATGCCGTAGGCGGACATGCCCAGATAGTGTTCAAACAGGCCCTGAAGGAACAAGACCGAGATCGCCACCATCTGTGCCGTCGTCTTCCATTTGGCCAGCCGGGTCACCTTGAGCGTGCCTGCAGTGTCCCCCAAAAACTCACGCAGGCCGGAAACGAACACTTCGCGAAAAAGAATGAACGTCGCGGGCAGGACCAACCATGGCGACATGGACGAATACCCGACAATCACCATCAGCGCGATCACTACCATTGCCTTGTCGGCAATCGGGTCCAACATCGCGCCCAACTTGGTTTCCTGTTTCCACAACCGGGCCAGATAGCCATCAAACCAATCGGTGATCGCGGCGCTTAGAAACAGGATCAGCGCCAGCCAGTCGGCATAGGGACGAGTGAAATATAAAAACATGATCGCCACGCCCGGTGCCGCGAGCAAGCGCAAAAGCGTCAAAATATTCGGCAGGGTCCAGATCATGGGCCTGTCATATCCTGTGCCGGGGTCATGGGAAAGACCTTGCAGAACACTGACTATCCCCTGTCATGAAAGAAATCATAAATCTTTTCTGCCAATGTCTCCGAGACACCCTCAACCGCCTTGAGATCGGCAAGATTGGCGCGGCTCACGGCCTTGGCCGATCCGAAATGCGCCAACAGCGCGCGCTTGCGCGCGGCCCCGACACCGGGCACATCGTCAAGCGGGTTGGCGCTGACCGCTTTGGCCCGTTTGGCGCGATGGGTCCCGATGGCAAATCGGTGCGCTTCGTCGCGCAGACGCTGCACGAAATAAAGAACCGGATCGTTATGACGCAGGGCAAAGGCGTTCTGGCCCACGCGGTGGAATTCTTCCTTGCCCGCGTCCCTGTCGATGCCTTTGGCCACGCCGACCATGGCAATGTCTTCGACCCCGTATTCCGCCATGATGCCCGCTACCGCTGACACCTGACCCGCCCCGCCATCAATCAGCAACAGATCGGGCCATAGCCCCTTATCGCGATCCGGGTCTTCTTTCAGCAGACGCTTGAACCGTCGGCCAAGCACTTCTTTCATCATTCCGAAATCATCACCGGCAGTGATCTCGTCACCGCGAATATTGAACTTGCGGTATTGGTTCTTGAGGAAACCATCGGTCCCGGCGACGATCATGGCGCCCACCGCATGGGCCCCCTGGATATGCGAGTTGTCATAGACCTCGATCCGCTTGGGCGGCGCGTCCAGACCAAAGGCATCAGCAAGCCCCCGCAGCAACCGGGCCTGAGTGGCGGTTTCCGACATCTTGCGAGCAAGACTTTCGCGGGCATTGCGCATGGCGGCGTCGATCAATTCTGCCTTTTCACCTTTTTGCGGCACAAGGACTTCGACTTTGCGACCACGCTTCTGGGTCAAGGCCTCTTGCAGAAGATCGGCATCCTCCACCGGATGCGACAACAGCAATTGGCGGGGCGGCTCCTTGCCGTCGTAAAACTGCACGAGAAACGCCTGCAGGATTTCCGGCGCGTCGATATCGGCGATGATACGCGGATAGTAATCGTGGTTGCCCCAGTTCTGCCCGGCCCGGATGAAAAAGACCTGAACGCAGGCCTGACCGTTTTCGACATGCAGCGCGACGATGTCAGCTTCTGCAACCGTGCGCGGGTTGATCCCTTGCGACGTCTGAACTTGCGTCAGGGCACGGATGCGGTCGCGCAGAGCAGCGGCGCGTTCAAATTCCATCGCGTCCGAGGCCACCTGCATTTCGCGGGCCAGATCCTCTTGTATCCGGGTGGACCGGCCGCTGAGGAACTGTTCTGCATCGGCCACGCTCGCGGCATAGTCCTTGGCCGAAATATGGCCCACACAGGGGGCCGAACACCGCTTGATCTGATAGAGCAAACAGGGGCGCGTGCGGCTTTCGAAAACCGAATCCGTGCAATTGCGAAGCTGGAAAACGCGCTGCAGTTGGTTCAGCGTCCGATTGACGGCACCGGCACTGGCGAAAGGCCCGAAATAGGTGCCTTTGGCCTTCTTGGCCCCGCGATGCTTGCGGATCTGGGGAAAGGCATGATCCTTGGCAACAAGGATATTGGGAAAGCTTTTGTCGTCGCGCAGCAGAACATTGTATTTCGGCTTGAGCTGCTTGATCAGGTTCTGTTCCAGCAACAACGCTTCGGTTTCCGTCCGCGTGGTTAGAAACATCATGGACGCGGTTTCGCGGATCATTCGCGCGATGCGCGCGCTGTGCCCGGACGGGCGCGCATAATTCGACACACGCGCCCTCAGGTTGCGCGCCTTGCCAACATAAAGAACCCGCGCCTGCGCATCCAGCATCCGGTACACCCCGGGCGAAGCATCCAGCGTCTTGAGATACGCGTGGATCAGCTCGTGTCCGGTTTGTTCGGGCGGGGTTTCAGGCGCGTCTGTGTCAGTCATGGACAAGAGATATGATTCTGGCGTGGCGGCTGCAATCTTCACGAGGCCGGATCAAGAGAAAACCTGTCCACGGAACTTGTGGATAAGTCTGCGCATATCTTTAGGCCAACATGAATTTTCCATTGAATTTAGCCCACTTCGCGTGATTGCACAAAAAATAGGCGAAATCTTAAGTGTCTGAAATAAGGAGATATTTTTATATCCTGATGACAAGCCGTTGAAAAACACGGGCTTTTTGTAACACTTTGGTAACGAAGATGAATGCCGTGCACAACTTTTCCGAAAGGCCCTATTCCACCCCCAGAACATCAGGGGTTTCCCAAGCGAGATGCTGGCCCCCATCAATGCACAGCAACTGACCGGTAACCGACGGTGCATCAAGGAAATATCCCAAAGCAGCGGTAATATCAGCGGTATCCGCGCCGCGTTGCAGGGTGGTTGCCTGACGTTGTTTCGCAAATTGTTCAGCCGTCTGCTTTGCCCCCTGAAGCGTCGGGCCAGGCCCGATCGCATTGACCCGGATCGCGGGGGCCAATGCTTGGGCCGATGTCTGCGTCAGCGCCCAAAGGCCCGCCTTGGCCAGAGTGTATGTCATGAACTCGGGCGTCAGCTTGCGCACACGCTGGTCGATCATGTTGACGACCAGACCTGCCGCCAACGGCTCTGCTGCGTCACAACGCAACGGTTCAAGCCCCTGCAGCGCCATCGCCTGTGTCAGGATGAACGGCGCGCGAAGGTTACTTTGGAAGTGCCGGTCCCAGTTTTGCCGTGTCGCTGAGTGGATCGTGTCATATTCAAAGATTGACGCATTGTTGACGAGACACGTCAAAGGACCGCCAAGCGCATCACGGGCACTGCCAAACAGGGCCTCTGTCTGATCATCGTCCAGAAGGTCCGCCCGAAGGGCACATGCCTGCCGCCCCATGGCGCGAATTTCATCGACCACCTCATGCGCGTCCTGCGCGGAATTCGCGTAATGCACGGCCACATCATGACCCCTGCGCGCAAGATAAAGCGCCATAGCGCGGCCAAGCCTCTTGCCCGCCCCGGTTACTAGACTGCGTGCCATGATTTTTCCTGTTGTGCGATCTGTCAGGTCAGTATCGCTGCAACATAGGCCACATATGCCAAGGTCAAGCCAACACCGACCGAACGGGTAATATCCAGCTTGAAAAATACAAAGGGGGCCAACAGTATTGATGCGCCCAGCATGACCCACAGGTCGAATGTCAGAAACTGGGGATCAACAGGGATTTCGCCCACGAACGTCGCAATACCGATAATGGCCAACAGGTTGAACATATTGGACCCTATGACGTTACCCAGTGCCACATCCGCCTGTCGACGCAGAGCGGCCATAACCGTGGTGGCCAATTCCGGAAGAGACGTGCCAACCGCAACCAGCGTCAACCCGATCACCGTATCGCTGATCCCATAGGTCCGGGCGATGATCGTGGCATTGTCGACAAGGACGCTAGCCCCCAGCGGCAAACCAACGAGACCAAGACCAAGGAACAGGAAAATCCGCCAATAGGGCATATCCGGGTCCGCCTCTTCGAGGCCATCAAGATCATCTTCTTCGGGCGCAATACCGTTGGCTTCGCGGCGGTGGTCCCGTGCATCGCGGAAAGCATCCATCAGGATATAGCCCAAAACCGCCAGCAAAATCACACCACTGGTCACTGTAAATGTGCCGCGGAAGGCCAACCCGATAAACAGAACCGACGCCAGTATCATGAAAACGTAGGTTTTGCGCGAATTACACAGGCTGGTGTGCATCGGCGCGAGCAGCGCCGGGATACCGAGAACAAGAAGGATATTGGCGGTATTCGAACCCACCACGTTGCCCAGCGCGATCCCCGGCGCATCGTCAAGAATGGCGCTGATCGCAATCAGAAGCTCAGGAGCCGAGGTGCCAAAAGCCACGATTGTCAGACTTACGATCAAGGCCGGCACGCCGATCCTAAGGCTCAGGTTCACCGCACCACGGACCAGCGCATCGCCAGCCAGAAGCAGGATCACCAAGCCCAGCGCGGACAAAAGCCACGGCACCAACATCAGCGTTTCTCCGAACAGGTGCATGGGCCTTTTCCGATCCGGTAGCGCCCACACTTGGTGCATTTCGCCGAAGCCACGCGGGGCATCCCCGGCATCCGCAATTTGCCGAACATGGCAAGAACCGCGATGAAGATCAGGAATAGGGTTACGATCTTGATAATCACGTCACAGGCCAAACTGCGCAAAGGCCGCGCGCTCTTCAATGGTTGATACCGCGTCGCCGATCATCGCTGATGTGAACCGGCGCAGAAACGATTTGCGCAGCCCGTAGCGCCGAAAGCGCACCTTGTCCCCGTAACGCTCCTTCATGTTCGGGCCCAAATGCCCGATGCTGTCGATCAACCCAAGTTCGCGCGCTTGCTGGCCCAGCCAGACCTCACCGGTAAAAAGATCGCTATCCGGGTCAATCTTGCCCTGTCGCCTGTCGCGGACATAGGTGATGAAATTCGTATGTATCCCCTCAAGCAATCCCTTGAGGCGCGCCACGTCTTCCGGGTTCTCAGGCCTGAACGGATCCATCATGGACTTGGACTTGCCCGCCGTGTGCACCCGTCGCTCTATTCCCTGCCGGGCAAGGAACTCATGGACACCAAAGCCTGCGGAAATGACGCCGATCGACCCCACGACAGAACTTTCGTCAGCAAAGATTTCGTCCGCGGCCGCGGCGATCCAATACCCACCCGAGGCCGCAACGTCTTCGACAAAGGCGATCACCGGAACGCCTGTCTCCTTGGATAGCCTCCGGATGCGCGCGCCAATCAACGACGATTGCACCGGAGATCCCCCCGGCGAGTTGACCTCAAGAGCCACTGCGCGAGGTTTGCCCTTCTTGAAGGCGCGCTCCAGAACCGGTGCCAAATCCGCATCGTTCAACGATCCGGGACCGGCCATACCGATTGCACCCGACAAGCGAACGACGGACACGGTGGGGTGGGATTTCACAAAGGGGAGCCAATTACGCATGAAGCGTCATGTAGAATGCGCAACCCTTTGAAACAAGGCGTCGCGGTTGATCGCGCCAAAACAATGCAAAAATGCCCAACGCGCGAAGTGCCGCTTTGCGCATTGCGCAACTGTGTCCGGCCTGTGATCGCAAAAATATTGCGCTTGCCATATATTGCACTTGCCATGTATTGTTTTCCCTGACGTAAAGATTCGGAGGCAGGCTTGGATTTACACGGACCTCTACTTTCTCCGAAGGCCGTCGATGATTTCATCATCATTCGCGCGACCAGGCTGGTCAGCGACGTCCAACGAGCTTTGGTCAGAAACGTGTTGCGTGCCGAAGACATGCCCGTTCTGGAGTGGCGGCTTTTGTTTTCCATCGCCCGGTTTGGCAGTTGTCATCTCGCCTTTATCACCCAACGCACATCAATCGACCCGGCCCATGGCAGCAGGGCAGCGTCTGCGCTTGAAAAAAAGGGAATGATTGTTCGCAGCGACGACAATGAAAACCGTCGGCGCAAACTGTTGTCACTGACGCCGCTTGGAATTGAGACGTTCGAACGCATCTGGCCGCAAGCCCAGGAAAATGTCAGCCGGATCACCGGCGGGCTTGGTCCCAAAGACTTCGAGGACCTGAAACGTTTACTTGATATGGCCAACGCTGCCGCGCAGGCTGAAACGACAACAACACCGCAAGATATCTCAAGTAAGGAACACGCCGCCTGACCCCGACGACACACTCAGAAAACAAGGCTCACTTGCCTGTAAAGACGGCGCACCAAGAACGCCGGGCAGGCCAACAATAACAAATACCCAAATCTCAACCAGGGAGGACGAGATGAAACCAACCCAGATAATGGCGGCCATTGCCGCTGCTACGACCTTTGCCACGGGTGCATTTGCCCAGGCAAACCTTACAGCGGAAACCTCAAGCCCCGGTGGCGCGACCCATCTGTCGACTGCGCACCTCACAGAAATTGGTGGCACCTCGGGCATTGCCAACATCCAGCTTGCAGAAGGTCAGACCTTGACCAATTCCCTGCAAAACGTCGCTGAAGGCAAGACCGACATCGCGGCAACCCCACACATCTTGCCATTTCTCATGAGCCGGGGCGTCGGTCCCTACGGGTCACTTGGCAAGGAAAAAGGGGCTGAACTGGCCGCGAACCTGCGGGCGATCAATCCATTCACTTTGGGCATTTTCTTTCTCTACGCCTATGACGCCAAAGGTATTGGCGGCTGGGAGGATCTGGAAGGGCGCAAAATCTATAACGGTCCACCACGTGGCGGTGCCCTGACCAATGCCCGCACGATGATCCAGATCATCACCGGATTGAAAGACGGTGACGGCTATGAAGGCATTCAGGTCAACTGGGGGCAAGGCGCCACCATGGTCACAAGCGGTGAACCTGACGCGATCGTTTTGCCGGAACTGTTCCCCGGTAGCCGCCTCAGCACGGTCGCCTCGGCAGGGAACATGACCGGTTGGTCCATGCCCATCGCCGCCTTTGAAAGCGAAGCCATGCAGAAATACATGGTCGCACCGGGCAGCGCACCGGTGACCATGCCGCTTGCGGAACTTCAGGAAACCATGGGCGATGAATGGACTTTCGTGTCAGAAGACGACACCTTCCGCGCCTTTGCCACGATTGGTGGAAACGTTGTCCACAAGGATATGGATGATACGTTGGTCTATGATCTGGTAACGGCCTACATCGGGTCGATGGATGCTCTCAAGGCAAAGGCCCCCTACGGCAACACCGTGAATTTTGACAACCCTATGCTGGGCATGTGCGGTGCCAACCCGATCAAGTATCACCCGGCTGCAGCACGCGCATGGCGCGAAGCCGGGTATACGCTCGACGACTGTGCCGTCGCGAACTGAACCTGAGTAAAACCAACACCGGGTGGTGCCCTTGCGGGCGCCACCTAACGTGACGCTTTTTACCACAAGGTCCACTATGTCCCAGACCCGCATAACCGACACCGAAGACATCATAGTCGAGGCCGTGTTCCCGAACCGCGCGGTTTATGTGCTGGCGCTGGTTTTTGTGTTCATGGGCGTGATCAACAGTATGCCGTCAATTCCCGGCTGGGACGAAATGTGGCAGGCGATCACGGGGATCGAAAAGCTCAAGACACGGTCTTTCTCGACGGAGTGGTTCTATCCCATCGTTTTCTTTGTGATGATGGTCATCGTGGCGCTAAAGCATTCGATGGCCCGTGCATGGCGAGGCACCCCGCGCGCGGCCTTTGGCATCTTCATGGATGCCGCTCTGGTTTTGGCCGCGGCTGCGATTTCTCTGACCTATCTGATCGAAATCGACAGCGTGTGCCTGATCGACACGATCACTGGCGAACGCGCACGGATCATGGCCGAGACCCTGGCCGCAGAAATCGAATTTGCGCAAACCATGGGACTGCCTGCACCGGACACGGTCGAAGACCCCAAATGCGTGGCCACCACCGGTGTCTGGCTGGTGGCCATTGTCGGTCTGTCTGTCGTGATCTTCCTTGGTTACAACGTCAAGGTCTGGGGGCTTCCCTTAGTGATGGTGTCGATCATCATCGCGCTCTATACCATCGGATCCGTCATGGTCTGGTATTTCCACGGCCCCGACGACATCAATAAATACCTGATGACCAAACTGGGCGGAGAGCCGCGCACGTTTCTGGACGGCGTGCCCAATGTCCATGATGCGCTCGTCAACAACGCATCGGGCCTTTTGGGGCGGTTCATGCACGTGATCATGAACGTGGTCTTTCCCTATATCATTCTCGGGGCGCTGTTCGGCAAATCCGCAGGCGGCCAATCACTGATCAAACTTGCCTTCCGCTGGACCCGCAAGCTGCGCGGTGGACCGGCGCATGCGGCCATCGTCAGTTCCGCAATGTTCGGCACGATCACGGGAGGCCCGGTGGTAAACGTTCTGTCCACAGGGGTTCTGACCATCCCGATGATGCTCAAACGCGGGTTTTCCCGGGTCTTTGCCGGCGGCATGGAAGCCGCTGCATCCTCTGGCGGGTCGATCATGCCTCCAGTAATGGGGGTCGCGGCCTTTATCCTCGCGGCGATGACAGCGGTTCCATATGGAGACGTTATCGTGGCCGCGACCTTGCCCGCTCTCGCCTATTTCACTTGCCTTTTTCTGAGCGCCCATTTCGAGGCCCGCAAACAAGGCATCGAAGCCTTCGGAGACCTGACCGAGGATATGCGCGTCACCGGCGAGGACATCCTTCATCTTTGCCAGATCTTCCTGCCGATCCTGTTGATCCTGATCCTTTTGCTTACGCCCAAGGATATTGTCGGTTGCGGCCCGCTGGGCTGGCTGCTGGGGGCAGAAGCCGCAATGCAGGGCGATCGTTGCGTTGTCACGTCGCTGCCCTGGGTCTTGCAGCTCTATCAGAACGCGGCTGGTGATGCGGGTGCTACAGGATGGTGGGCAGCGCTGTTCGTCACATGCCTGTTGTTCCTCGACAAGAAATTCCGCGCCAGGCCGCGCAAATTGCTTGAGGCGCTTGCCGAATCCGGGATCACAATCTCAACGCTGTATCTGATGTTTCTCGCGGTCACGGTGATCGACGTTTGTCTGAACTTTACCGGCCTGTCGAAATTCGTGGCCATAGATGTCCTGAGCTTTCTGCTGTCCTTTGATCTTGGCGGGGGTGGCTCTGTTCTGTTCCAGTTCTTTGCCCTGCTGATCACAATGCTGCTGGCGGTATTGCTCGGCATGGGGATGCCCGCGGTGCCCGCCTACATCAATGTGGCCCTTTTGATGGGGCCGCTGCTGATCGGGCTTGGTATCGCGACGTTCACGGCGAATATGTTCGTCTTCTACTTTGCCGTAGCTTCTGCGATCACGCCGCCGGTCGCCCTTGCTGCTTTTGCGGCCTCGACCATAACGCGGGCCGAGCCAATGGCGACGGGGTTCAGCGCGGTCCGGTCTGGCATCGTGATGTTTGCAATCCCTTTTGTCTTTGCCTTTTACCCCGAACTGCTGCTGATTGATCAGGCGCTTGTTGATCCAACAAGCCCGTCGCGTTCACCGCTCCCGGGATATGAAAACGGGGTGGAGTTGGGCCCGCTGCTGTGGCTTTTGGCACGGCTTCTGGTGGCGTTGTATCTGGTGGCCAGCGCATTGGTTGCGTTTGACGCGCGCCGCCTGTCAGCCATCTGGATCGCCGTCCGCCTTCTGACCGCCCTGTGCCTGTTGTTGAGGCCGGAAATGGTGCATCTGACGGCCGTCGGCGTCGCAATAGCAGTGCTGGGCTGGCACCACTTTGGCGACCGAAAACCTGCACCCGCCTGAACGCAACTGCCAGATGGCAAGCGTGAATCCAGACCAATCAATCAACGACAAACAATGACAGTCGGCGACCAATTCTTGAACAACGTCCCAAACGGGCAGCGGTTCCCGACGTATTGATTGGCAAAAGAACCTTTCAACGGGTTCGTCTGCCCAGGTTTCAGGCAGAAGGCTTGGTTGCCAAAAGAGTTACAAAAGGCAAAAAGCTATAGAGTGTTCCTGCCTCGGCACGTCGAAGATACTCGGCTTCCAAAGCGTCGGCGAGGGGCTGTCCGATCACGCCATCCGCAACCAGACGCGCCCCCGACATTCGCACCAAGGCCAATGCTCCCATACCGGAGGTTACGACGCGATTGCGAACGCTGAAATGGCTGACCGACACCCCTGCCTTGCCAACCAACGGCTTTAGCTTGCCGGCAAGCCATGGGTCCGTCACCGATCCAGCAACGAAAGCTTCGCAGCAACTCCCCAGAGGATCACCCGGAACGATCCCCATCATGGCTTTGGAAAAATCAGCGTCGCAAATCACCAAAGTACCGCCCGGACGAAGGATACGCACAGCTTCTGCGATGAGTGGTTCAGGATTGGATACATGCGACAAGACTGTGTGCAGGATGGCGACATCTGCAACGGCATCTTCAAGATCGAGAGCCGCCCCGTCGCCGACAGAAAAAGTCAGATTGGGCCTATCGCCTGCAAGATCTATGGCCTTTTGGGTCAATGCGGCTGATGGCTCCAGCCCCATGACCGATGCGGCCGGGAACCGATCCGCGATCCGACGGGTAATGCCACCGGTACCTGACCCGATATCGACGATGCAGCCACCTTCAGGAAGGTTCAGAAGACCAAGATATTCGTCGATAACCGGAAGCATGTCCTCATCCGCGGCCCGGGTTTCCAGTCCCGCTGCAATAATGTCGATCATCTGAGGAGAGGCAGCATCGACATTCTCGAATGGGTCAGACATGGGCGTTCTTTCCTGTTGGGCATTACGTGCGCCTTGGTTGCTAAAGCGCCGCGTGCGAGATCTGTACGTTTTGCAAGCATGCCCCAGTTTCAGGCGTCTTCAAAACCCAATCTCAGTCAGTCTTTGTTTTTGCGGATTCTTCATTCTCCGGAAGCACCCCCTTGCGATCTTCACCCACAAGTTCAGGTGTTTCCCTGGTCCTCGCGAACAAGCCAGCCGTTCCAAACGCCGGGGCTGCTGTCCTATGCCGTCATACCGCCATCGGCCAGATAAACCGCGCCGGTAACGATCGCGGCCTCGTCACTGGCAAGAAACAGCATGACGTTGGCAATTTCCTCAGGCGTCGCATAACGTCCCAGCGGGATGTTGGCCTGCATCGCGGACTTGACCCGGTTGCCCTGCCCCGGTGCAAGCGCGTTTTCCAGACTCCGCATCATGCGCGTCTCGACCGGGCCGGGGTTCACCGTGTTTATACGAATGCCGTGCGGTGCCGCGTCTTTGGCTGCGGATCTCATCAGTCCGATGACCGCGTGTTTGCTAGTCGTATAGGGCGACACGCTCGCCGCTCCACGCACGCCTGCCACGCTTGAGGAAATCACGATACTGCCTCCCCCGCGTGCAATCATCGCCGGGATCGCGGCCTTGATCCCCAGAAAGGGGCCTTTGACATTCACCGCCATGACCTGATCAAACAGTGTTTCGTCGCAGTCGGTTATCGGTGCGATTTCGCCTTCTATGCCCGCGTTCGCCAAGAAAATATCGACACCACCAAACCGTTCGCTCGCCACCTCGATCATCGCCAGATTGCCCGCCGCCGAGGTCACATCGGCGACAAGATGGCTGACCTTGTCGCTCTGGATTTCCGCGCTGGCTGCAGCCAGTGCATCGGCATTCATATCCACCAACAGAACGCAGGCTCCTTCCTGAACAAAGCGTTTTGCTGCCGCCTTGCCAATCTCTCCGGCACCGCCAGTTATCACTGCCACCTTGCCTGAAAAACGTCCCATGTGATTGCTCCCCAATTTCACGCGCATACTTACCGCGCGGTATATCCACCATCCACCGGCACAGAAGCACCGGTCACAAAACTGGCCGCGTCGCTGGCCAGAAATATGGCCACCTCAGCGACTTCATCGGGATGCCCCAGACGCCCCATCGGATGCAGCGATCGCAGGAAATCCATGCCTTTGGTTCCGCGCAGCCCGGAAATAATGGGGGTTTCGATATAGCCGGGGCAAATCGCGTTGACGCGAACACCGCGTTTGGCAAACGCCAGAGCGAACTGTTTGGTCAACCCAACAACGCCGTGCTTGCTGGCGACATAGGCGCTCAGCGATCCGGCCAGGGCAATATCTTCGGAATACTCTTCGGCCCACATCAAGCCCCCCAAACCGGCAACCGAAGATGTGTTCACAATCGCGCCGCCGCCCTGTTCGGCCATGATCGGGCACGCGTGGACAAGGCCGTAATACACCCCGTCCAGATTGACAGCGGTTGTGGTGTCCCAGTCCTTGCCGCCGACACCTGCGTTGTTCATGAGAATATCCAGACGCCCGAGATCCTGCACCGTCCCGGACAGCAAAGCCCTGAATGCCTCTTCGTTCGAGGTATCCAACGTTTTCGCGATGGCCTCGGCACCCAACGCGCGCGCCTGCTCGGCGGTCTCTTGTGCGGTGTCGTCAAGGATATCGGAACACACAACCCGCGCCCCCTGCGCCGCGAGTGTCAGGGCCATGGCCCGACCGATGCCAGAGCCCGCACCCGTTACAATGGCGACGCGGTGTTCAAATCGGGGCATGGCCTGATTTCTCCTCTGTGATGTGTAATGGACGTGCGCGATGCAGGGTTTATTCACCAAACGATCACTTGTTATGGTAATCAGGTCAAGCATGGCCTTGCGCCACTCCGATAGGATCAGACACAAGGAACCGGACGGATAATCAAGCTAACATTCTGCCTGCGCCGCTTGCCGCACCTCACCCGGGAGGAATTTCAAGAATACTGGCGTGGCACCCATGGGCCATTGGTCGAAAAACACCGAAACGCTTTGCGCTTTGCCGCCTATCATCAGGTTCATAGCCTCGACGATCCGACGGCCACGGCACTGGGGGATGTCCGCGGCGCGCCGCCGGGCTTTGACGGGTTTGCAGAAATGATCTGGGCCTCGCGGGCCGATCTCGACACTGCGATGACAAGCCCCGAAGGACGCGCAGCCGGACGCGAACTGCTGGCCGATGAACGACAGTTCATCGACCTTGAGAATTCTCCGATCAGCCTTGGAACGATCCCGTTTAAACTGACCTCGGACTAGGGGCGGGCCAAAGACCGTGCCCTTGCAAAAGGGCACGATCCGGTTGTGCACAAGGATTTCCGCCCGTCCATCAAGATGAAACGCCGGGTCCGATATCCCCGACCGCCAGGTTACGAAACTTATTTCGGCGCCATTCGGATTGCACCATCCAGACGGATCGTTTCCCCGTTCAGCATGGGGTTCTCGATTATCGAGCCGACCAACTGCGCAAACTCCGCCGGTGCCCCAAGACGGCTTGGGAACGGTACCTGCGCGCCCAGCGAGGCGCGAATTTCCTCGGACAGCGTTTCCAGAAGCGGGGTCAGGAACAATCCCGGCGCAATGGTCATAACCCGGATACCATAGCGCGCCAACTCGCGCGCGACGGGCAAGGTCATACCAACCACGCCGCCCTTGGATGCTGCATAGGCAGCCTGCCCGATTTGGCCGTCATAGGCCGCAACCGACGCCGTGTTGATGATCACGCCGCGCTCTTCGCCCAGCGGATCTTCCTTGTGAAGGGCAGCGGCAAATACCGAAAGGACGTTGAAACTGCCGCTGAGGTTCACGTTCACAACAGTGTTGAACATATCAAGCGACGCGGCCAACCCATCTCGGTCGACGACCTTGGCCGGTGGCCCGATACCTGCGCAGTTCACGCAAATCCGCGCCTTGCCATGCATCCCCTCGGCGGCGGCAATGGCTTCCTGAACCTCTGCGCGGTTGGTCACGTCGACCTTGCAAAATGCCCCGCCGATGGCCTTGGCGTGCGCCTCGCCCTTTTCGGTGTTCATATCGAAGATTGTGACCTTTGCGCCTCCTGCCGCCAACCGTTCCGCCGTAGCGCCGCCCAAACCGGATGCACCGCCCGTTACAATGGCGGCCTGACCTTCAATTTTCATTCCCACATCTCCCTTGCTTATGTCTGTTCGCGATCCGTATCAGCGGATCGCATTTGCTCTTCGATATCCACTATAACGCTCTGCAACCTGCGCACCACACGCGCGCCGTCAATTTCACCATGCGAGGGCCGCCCCATGACACCGGCCATAAAAATCGTCAGGAACTGACGAACCTCGGCATCAATATCCGGAGTGGTGGTTCGCAGACGTGCGCTTCGCGCGCAATGCTCCAAACCGCCGTAGAACGCATCGCGCATCGCCGGTATGGACAAATCTGCCCGAATATCTCCACGCGCCACGCCACTGCGCATGATCCCGTCAAACACCCCGACATAGCGGCGATTCAAAGCAAAGGCTTCCGTCTCGCGGTATTCTGGGGATGGCAGATAGGGGCCCATTGCCTCGGCGATGAGGGGCCATTCATCGAACACCCGACCGAAGTGCAGCCGCGCCAACGACAGAACCTGCGATCCGGTGTCCGGCGATTGCGCCACGGCGGACTCGGCATCGCGGGTCAATTCGGCGTAGAAATCGCTAACCGCTGCCATCAAGAGGGCCTGCTTGTTCTTGAAATACAGATACACAGTGCCTTCGGCGAGCCCGGCGGCTTGCGCGATGGCCGAAATCTTGGCTTCTTCCGCGCCCTTTTCGCGAAACACGGCGCGGGTGGCAGTCAGAATCGCGCGCTCTTTCTGCTCCACTTTCTGACGGCGGGTCTTGGCTGCGGCTTCTGTCATCTGGCTCCCAAAGTGTCTTCACACAAAAATGAACTTGATTCAGTAATGATGAATATGCTTACAATTCAGCTCTGACGCAATACCGGTAACCGAGGGGAGACGGTCGGGGAATGCGCGAATCAACGATCAGGATCGGCGGCGCGAGCGGTTATTGGGGCGATGACCCAACAGCGGCTGCGCAACTGCTGCAAGCGGGCGATCTGGATTACCTCGTCTTTGATTATCTGGCCGAAGTGACCCTGTCGATCATGGCGCGGGCCCGATCAAAAGACCCAAGCCAAGGTTATGCTCGCGACTTTGTCGACGTCGTCATGCGGCGGAACCTTCCCGAAATCGCACGCCGACAGGTGCGCATCATCTCGAACGCGGGCGGCGTCAATCCACAGGCCTGCGCCCAGGCCGTGCGCGACATGGTCGCCGAAATGGGGTTGGACCTGACTGCCGCCGTCGTTTTGGGCGATGATCTGACCGATCGTGCTTCTGACCTGAACGCGCGCGAGATGTTCACCGGCGAACCGGCACCGGACCCGTCGTCCGTCTTTTCCATCAATGCCTATCTTGGCGCGTTTCCAATCGCCCGTGCACTGACAGACGGGGCCGACATCGTGATCACTGGTCGCTGTGTGGACAGCGCCGTCACACTGGGCGCGTGTATCCACGCGTTCAACTGGGACAGCAACGATCACGACCGGTTGGCGGCAGGCACCTTGGCCGGGCATATTCTGGAATGCGGCACGCAGGCAACGGGCGGAAACTTTACCGATTGGCATCTGGTGGCCGACAGCCTTGACCGCCTCGGGTATCCGATCTGCGAAATTTCGGCCAATGGCACGATAGACATATCCAAGCCCGAGGGGACAGGTGGCCTTGTCAGCATCGGAACCATCGCCGAACAAATGCTGTATGAAATCGCCGACCCCCAAGCGTATGTCGTGCCAGACGTGGTTTGTGACTTCTCCCGCGTGACCATAGCCCAAATCGGACAAGACAAGGTGCGCCTGTCCGGCGCACGTGGGCACCCCCCCACCCCCGATTACAAGGTTTCGCTCACCTACCTTGATGGATGGCGCGCGGGCAGCACGGCCAGCTTCTACGGCAGCAACGCCGCCGCCAAGGCGCAAAGCTTTTGCGATGCGGTGTTTGCGCGGGCACGATCCGCGCTGCGCCAGATGAACCTTTCCGATTATACGGAAACCAGCGTCGAAATAATCGGCGCAGGTAGCCAGATGGGCAATACTGGACTGGGTGCGGCCGCTCAGGAAGTTGTCGCGAAATTCGCCGCCCGGCACCCTGACAAGGCCGGTCTTGAGGTGCTACTGCGCGCGGCCTCGGGAATGGGGCTGTCCGCCCCGCCGGGGTTGTCCGGATTTTTTGGAACCCGCGCGCGCCCCTCGCCTTTGGTGCGTTTGTTTTCGTTTCTGGTTCCCAAAGGGAATGTTCCGGTGACAATCGACTTTGGCACGACCCAGATTGCTGCGGATATCGTGGAGGGCACGCCATTCGATCCCGCCGGGCTGACACGGCCAGCGCCCCCGCCCCGTCCTGCTGAAGAAACGGATGATATGGTTACTGTCCCGCTGGAACAGCTTGCCTGGGGTCGAAGCGGCGACAAAGGCGACACCGCCAATATAGGGATCATCGCACGCCACCCGGACGCCTTGCCCTATATTTGGCACACGCTGGATCAAGCCGCAGTCGCGGCACGGTTTGCGCATGTTCTGGACGGTGAGGTGTCGCGCTATCTGTTGCCCGGATGCAATGGAATGAACGTGGTTTTGACCCGCACCCTCGGCGGTGGCGGCGTGGCCAGCCTGCGCAATGACGCGCTTGGCAAAGGCTTCGCACAAGTTCTCTTGCAGACCCCCGTGCGCGTTCCCAGACCCCTTGCAGAGGCCCGGACATGACCCGCTTTCAATCCTCAATAGACCCAAAGTCGGACAGTTTTCGCAACAACCGCGCCGAGATGTTGTCGCTCGTGGATCACGTTCACAGCCTCAAGGCCCGAGCCGAAGCCCTGTCAGAACGACGCCGCCCCCGGCTCGAGGAACGTGGCCAGTTGACGCCCCGCGAACGGCTGCACCGCCTGATTGATCCCGGGATGCCGTTTCTTGAACTGTATACGCTTGCCAACTACCTTGTCGACACCGATGACCGCGATGCTTCTGTGCCGGGTGCCAGTGCTCTTTCAGGGATCGGCTTTATCAACGGCACACGCTGCATGATATTCGTGGATGACAGCGGCATCGCCGCAGGATCGGCGGTGGCCAAAACCTCGGACAAGATCCAAGCGTGTCTCGATATTTCAATGAAGTACAAATTGCCATTTGTGCATCTCGTCGAAAGTGCGGGCGCCGACCTCATGCAATATGCCGTGGAAAGCTGGGCCTACGCGGGCCGGATTTTCTGCAAGCTGGCACAGCTAAGTGCCGCAGGCATCCCAACCATCGCCGTATTGCACGGCCCCGCCACTGCCGGAGGGGCCTATATGCCGGGGCTGAGCGATTACGTCATTTCGGTCAAGGGACGCGGACGCGCATCGCTTGCGGCGGCAGCGCTGGTCCGCGCCGCAACCGGTGAGGAAACCAACGAAGAAGATCTCGCGGGAACGGAAATGCACGCGACGGTGTCGGGATTGGTCGAATACAGCGCCGAGGATGACGCCCACGCTCTGTTGATCGCGCGGCAACTGGTCCGGCGGCTCGATTGGAACAAAAACGCCGCCGCCGAAACAACCCCGGCGTATGATCCTCCTGCATTGGACCCGGACCAGATTGCCGGGCTGGTGCCGGTGGATTATCGCAAGAGCTATGACGTGCATGAAGTGATGGCCCGCATCGTGGACGGTTCTGTTCTCGAAGACTTCAAACCGCGCTACGGAGCATCAACGATCTGTGTGCAGGCCGCGATATTCGGCCGGGCATGCGGGATCGTGGGCAACAACGGTCCGATTGATCCAGACGGCGCGACCAAGGCCGCGCAATTCTTTCAACTGTGCGATCAGGCCGACATGCCGGTCATCTTTCTGTCCAACACCACCGGATACATGGTGGGGCGCGCCTATGAACGTGCCGGAATGATCAAACACGGGGCCAAAATGCTTCAGGCGGTGGCCAACCTGCGGGTGCCCCGTATCACCTTGTATATCGGTGCCAGCTTTGGAGCCGGAAACTATGGCATGTCCGGGGTCGGGTTTTCACCGGACTTCCTGTTTGCGTGGCCAAATGCCACCACGGGCGTGATGGGCGGCCAGCAGGCGGCGCTAACCATGGATCAGGTCGCCCGGGGCAGCGCCGCACGGCGTGGCGCAAACGTGGACGAAGACAAACTCTCGCGCCAGAAGGATCGCCTGACGGCCCATTTCGATGCCCAGTCCGATGCGTTCTACACCTCGGGCCGGATGCTGGATCAGGGCATTATTGACCCGCGCGATACACGCAAGGTTTTGGGCTTTGCACTGGAAACCTGTGCCGAGGCACGGCGGCGCACGGTGCGTCCCAACGCCTTTGGCGTGGCGCGTTTGTGAGGCGACCGGCATGATCGAGAAACCCGAAACCATCGAACTGACGCGCGAAGGGCACTGGATGACCATTCGTCTGAACCGTCCCGAACAGCGCAATGCCATGTCCCGACAGATGACCACGGAACTGACCAACGCCTTGCAGAACCTGCGCGACGACAGATCAGTGCGCGGCATTACCTTGCGCGGCAATGGTGGCTGGTTCTGTGCCGGTGGCGATCTGGCAGAATTCAAGTCCGACTTCCAAAGCGGCCCGCCCGACCGCGCCGATATCGAGACGGCAAGCCGTGCAGCAGGCGAACTGTTCCATACGCTCGACACGATGCCACAGGTCACTCTCGCGCTGATCGAAGGCGGCGCGATGGCGGGAGGGCTGGGGTTGGCATGCGCCTGTGACGTGTCGGTCGCGACGTCGGATGCGGTCTTAGCCCTGACCGAAACGACCCTCGGCATCCCGCCTGCGCAAATCGCTCCATTCGTGCGTGCCCGCGTGGGTCTGGCCAAGGCACGGCACCTGATGCTGACCGCGCCGCGGTTCGGTGCCGAAGAGGCCGTCACCATGGGACTTGTGTCTTCGGTTGTTTCGGATGCCAGCGCGCTGGAGGCCGAAGATGCGAATCTTCGTGATCAGTTGCGCCGTTGTGCGCCCGGTGCTGTCGCCGCAACGAAAGGCGTCCTTTTGTCCACCCACAACGATGCAGAGACGCAAGTTGCCCATGCGGCCCATACCTTTGCCGATTGTATCCTGTCCGACGAAGGCCGTGAGGGGATCACTGCATTCTTTGAAAAACGCCCGCCATCATGGGCCAGACCGGCGGAGAGCACGACATGAGCCGCTTTCACTCGGTCCTGATCGCAAATCGCGGTGAAATTGCCCTGCGCGTGATCCGCACTGCGCGATCCATGGGATATCGAACGCTGGCGGTTTATTCCGAAGCGGACGCCGACGCCCCGCACGTGCGCGCCGCGGATGATGCGGCCTGCATCGGTCCTGCGCCCGCCGCGCAAAGCTATCTTGATACAGATGCGATCCTGCGCGCCGCGCACGACTTGGGGGCCGATGCGATTCACCCCGGCTACGGCTTCCTCTCCGAAAGCGCCGAATTCGCCGCCGCCTGCCAACAGGCCAGTCTGGTCTTTATCGGGCCGTCGCCTGACGCCATTGCCCTGATGGGCAACAAGGCCCAAGCCAAACGCCGTATGATCGCCGCCGGCGTGCCATGCGTTCCCGGATACGAGGGAGAAGATCAATCCGAAGCTGCCCTGGCGACCGCCGCCGACCAGATTGGCGCGCCACTGATGGTCAAGGCCGCCGCTGGTGGTGGGGGCCGGGGTATGCGGCTGGTTGAGGATCTGGGAGATTTGCCAAACGCCCTGCGCGCCGCCGCGTCCGAGGCCCGGAATGCATTTGGATCGGGTGAGTTGATCCTTGAAAAAGCCATCCTGAGACCGCGCCACGTCGAAGTTCAGGTCTTTGCCGATGATCACGGCACCACGATCCATCTCGGGGAACGGGACTGCTCCGTTCAGCGCCGCCACCAAAAGGTTGTCGAAGAAGCCCCCTGTCCGATCATGACCCCGGATTTGCGCGCAGCCATGGGCACAGCGGCCACGGACGCCGCCCGCGCCATCGGGTATCGCGGTGCGGGCACTGTCGAATTCCTGCTCGCCGACAATGGCGATTTCTATTTCCTTGAGATGAACACGCGCCTTCAGGTCGAACACCCTGTTACAGAAATGGTTACCGGGCTTGATCTCGTGGCGCTTCAACTGCAGGTGGCAGAAGGACGGCCACTGGGGTTGACCCAGGACGAAATTCGTCTGGACGGACACGCGATCGAAGTGCGGATCTATGCCGAAGACCCATCGCGAAACTTCTTGCCCCGAACCGGCACAGTCACCTTGTGGGAACCGTCCGCCGGCGAGGGGCTGCGCTTTGACATGGGTGTGGAAACCGGACAGGACGTATCGCCCTTCTACGATCCGATGATTGGCAAGGTGATCGCAAACGGCCCCAATCGCGAAGCGGCGAGGCGCAGGCTGGTCGCAGGACTGAAGGACAGCCTGCTGTTCGGATTGGTCACGAACCAGCGTTTCCTTATTGATGTTCTGGAAAACGACACCTTTGCCGAAGGACTGGCAACCACGGCCTTTATCGACGAGGCCTTTACCAAAGCCCAACGTGCCGCCCCGGATGCATCCGAACAGGATGCCGCCTGCGCTGCTGTCCTGCTATATTGTTGTGAACGGGATGATCACCATGCCGCCAGCGTCGCGGTCCCGGCCGAGCTTCTTGATTGGGCCAGCGGCGGGGCGATGCCCACCCGTTTTGTGATGGCGGCTGGCAAGACCACCCATGACCTCGCGGTCACCCCCGCCCGCGATGGCTCGCTTGTGGTCGAAACCGCGAACGCGCAGCACAAGGTAGACGTTGTGTCGCTGACCGACACGCGGGCCAAGCTCCGCGTTACTGGCAAGATCGTGACAGTCGGATACCTTTGGCAGGATCCCGGCGCGCTGACGCTGGCAAATGGGGGTGTTGTGCATGAGTTTCAGAACCTCATTGCCCTGCCCGCCGTTGCTTCAGATGCGGCGGGAAGCGGGATCATCGCCGCACCGATGCCCGGTCTGGTTCTTGAGGTTGCCGTGACGCTGGGCGCGAAAGTTTCGCGGGGTGATGTGGTCGCGGTGATAGAGGCCATGAAGATGCAACACGAAATTCGTGCAGATGTGGATGGCACGGTTTTGTTGGAGTAGCCCCCTGAAAGTGGTCCACCAACTGGGATAGATTATCCCGAAAATGGAGGATCAGCGATGTCTGGAAAGCGTGAGAAACCGGAGGAGATC
>JAUIAS010000034.1 GCA_030425395.1 Alphaproteobacteria bacterium | reverse complement strand
CTTGAAATCACCAAAATACTTGGTGATCGCTGCCGTCAACGTCGTCTTGCCGTGGTCAACGTGGCCAATGGTGCCGATGTTCACGTGCGGCTTATTACGCTCAAACTTCTCTTTTGCCATGCTTCAGGCACCCTTTTGCACTATGGGGTCGCACCGACCCGGTTATCACTGCGCGCGCCAGATATTTTGTCTGAGCCGGAAAATCAAGAGTGTCCATGCCCGCGACGGCGCTTTCAGCCATGTCTTGCGACATCCGGGGGCAAAACAGTGGCCGTTATGCCTATCCTTCAGCGGGCTGGGGAACGCTGGCCGGGGGAAGATCCGCGGGGTTTGCGGCCTGCGGTGCGACGTCCTCGGGAACTGCGGGTTCGGCTTTGGCAGGTTCCGGCTTGGTCTCTGCGGCTTTCTCGGGCTGCGTCGTCTGCGGGGCCTCTTCTGTCTCGCCGCGCGGCTCGAACCAGCCCTTTTCCTCACGCATTTCCACCATCCAGCGTTCGATCCGGTGAGCCGCGTTGAACGACAGCGCGGCGAGTTGCTCTTCGCGCGTGTTAACATAACCCGATCCGACGATGGGCGCATTGCCCAGATCCTCGAACACGACAAGCTGCTCGGGCTCTTCATTCAGTTTCTTGCCCGCGGCATCATCCCAAACCGTGACATTGATCACCAACGCCGATTTGGGCGAAAAAACCAACGGCACACCGGGAGGTGCCAGAGCGAATCCTTCGACGCTGACACCGAAATGATAAAGCTGATCACCGTCATAGCGGCTGAACCGATCCCCGATCGCAGTGGTCAGGGCCTCAATCCATTCTTCCTTGGTCGCCTCACGCGAGATCGGCACTTTCTGCATCTTGGGGGCGACCACGATGTTGTGGCCCAACTTGAAAGCACCAAGGTCTTTGGTCGGTTGGTTCAGCGCCTTGTGCTCCGAACAGGCAGCAAGCGCCAGAACCATGCTCAGCATCAGGAACAATCTTGTCATGTTCGGCCTCTCTGGGATCAATTTGCCTTTGGTAGACAGAAATCCGCAGGCGTGCAAACCTTTGCCCGACCGCAGATCGGCATTATATCCCCACGTTATGGGTCTGGACCCGCCGCAACCCTTTGCCAATGACCGGAGCACCCTCGTGACCGACACCTCCATACCCGTGCGTGTGCCGCTGGTCACCGAACCATGGGGCATCTTGCGAAGCCTGCAGGCTGCGCGACGCAACGTGCTGTCGATCATTCCCGACATTGCGACCCGACAACCGATGGTTTCGGGGAAGACCGGCAAACGATGGCACATGGTCATGGACCCTGACGCAATCCGACGCGTGGTTCTGGAACGGCTGGAAGATTACCCCAAATCCGATGTGACCAAGAACCTTCTGCGCCCGGCCATCGGTAATTCACTTTTTGTCGCTGAAGGTGCCCATTGGCGCTGGCAACGGCGTGCGGCAGCACCCGTATTTTCCCACCGCAACGTGACCAACCTTGCCCCGATCATGACCCGCGCCGCCGAGCGCAGCTCCGAACGCATCACGGCAGCAGGCGACCGGGCAGTGAACTATCTCGATGAAATGGTCACCGCGACCTTCGATGTAATCTCGGATGTGACCTTCTCGGGCGACGGCAGTTTTGACCGCGACGGGGTACATCGCGCGATTGATGCCTATATCGCGGACGCGGGCAAGGTTTCTCTGTTCGACATTCTGGGCCTTCCCGACTGGATTCCGCGCCCGTCACGCGTTTTGTCCGGAAAGGGCCTGCGCGAAATGAAGCGCGTGGCCGATATCGCCATCGAACGGCGGGCCCACGAGGGGACTGAAGGCATTCCCGATCTTCTGGACCTGCTGCTTCAGGGCGTAGACCCCGAAACCAAACGGCAAATGAACACCGCCGAATTACGCGACAATTTGCTGACCTTCATCGTCGCGGGACACGAGACAACCGCACTTACACTGGCGTGGTCGCTCTACTTGTGTGCCTTCGATCAAGACGTGCAGGATCGTGCCCGTGCAGAGGCCCAGTCTGTGCTCGGTGACCGCGCGGCCACCGGGGCAGATGTATCAAACCTGCCGTTTATCCGCAGTATCGTTGACGAGGCACTGCGCCTCTATCCGCCTGCAGCACTGGTATCGCGCACGGCGCTGGCGCATGACACGCTCGGCGGACGCGAAATTCGTCCCGGCGATACCGTGATGCTGCCAATCTATGCGCTGCACCGCAACTATTTGCTGTGGGACGACCCTGATGCGTTTCGCCCAGACCGATGGACCGGCACGAAACCCGATCGCTATGCCTATTTGCCGTTCGGTGACGGACCGCGAATCTGTATCGGGGCCAGCTTCGCCTTGCAGGAAGCCGTGATCATTCTGGCCACGCTTCTAGCGCGTTTCCGGTTCCGCCCGGTTCCCGGACGCGATCCCAAACCGGTGATGATTCTGACATTGCGCCCCGAAGGCGGTGTCTGGCTGACGGCTGAACCTGTCGGCCCCGGCTCCCGGGACACAACGGCGGATCACTCTCCGAATTTGTAGTCTCGCGGAAATCCATGCGGCGGGCGTTTGCCAATGCCTGCGCGTTTGCCCAGCCAGTCCGACATATCCGCCTGATGCCGCGTCTTGCCTCCGCCCATCGCCCACTTCAACCCTTCGGCCCAGTCAAAGGTCGTCAGATCGGACAAGCCGCCATCAAGCTCAAGCGCGCCCTGTTTGCCCCGTGCCATGTTGTATTTCTGAAGCCGGACGCCCTTGCCCCGCGTCATTTCTGGCAGCTCGACCAGCGGGAAAGCCAACAGCTTGCCATTTTCCGACACCACGGCGACATGATCGCCCGCGACACGGCGGCAGATCGCTGCGCGTTCGTCGTTCTTGACGTTCAGTACCTGCTTGCCGCTGCGGGTCTGTGCCAGAACATCGGTCTCGGGCACGACAAAGCCATTGCCAGCGCTTGAGGCGACGATAATCCGCCCTTCGGGCCGGTGGATAAAGAGATCAACGATTTCCACTTCGTTGGGCAGGTCCACCATCAGGCGCAGAGGTTCTCCCATGCCCCGGCCACCGGGCAGGTTGGATGCCCCAACGGTATAAAACCGTCCATTCGACCCAAACACCAGAAGCTTGTCCGTCGTCTCGGCATGGAAGATGAACCGGGGGCCGTCGCCATCCTTGAACTTCAATTCGCGGCTCAGGTCGATATGGCCGGTCATCGCCCGAATCCAGCCCATTTTCGAACAAACCACGGTAATCGGTTCACGTTCGATCATCGCTTCGAGCGGAACGTCCTCTATCTCGCCGGCTTCTTCCAAACGGGTGCGGCGCGCACCGCCGGGCAGCCCCTTGCCAAACCGCTTCTTTACATCGCGCAGCTCTTCTCCGATGCGCGTCCATTGCAGCGTGTCTTCTTCCAGAAGGTCTTCGAGGCCCGCGCGCTCTTCCATCAGGGCGGCCTGTTCGCGCAGCAGCTCAAGCTCTTCGAGACGGCGCAGGCTGCGCAGGCGCATGTTCAGGATCGCATCGGTCTGCGTTTCGCTCAATTCGCCGTCGCCCGGCGGCGGAGATACATAATCAGTCTCATCCGTCGCGCGAGGGTGCCTCAGGCTCCAATCCTCGCGCATCAGGGCCGCCTTCGGCTCTTCATCATAGCGAATGATGTCGATCAACCGGTCCAGATTGAGGAAGGCGATGATGAACCCTTCGAGAACCTCAAGCCGGTGATCAATCTTTTCCAGCCGGTGCCGGGACCGGCGAATCAGAACCTCGCGCCGGAAGTCGAGGAACGCGCGCAACACTTCCTTGAGCGAACAGACCTTGGGGGTCAGACCGTCAATCAGGACGTTCATGTTCAGCGAAAACCGCACCTCAAGATCGCTGTTGCGATACATCAGACCCATCAGGACCTCTGGGTCCACATTCCGCGATTTCGGCTCGAGCAGAATACGCACATCATCGGCGCTTTCATCGCGCACATCACCAAGAATCGGCACCTTCTTGGTCTGGATCAGTTCTGCGATCTTTTCGATCAGCTTGGATTTTTGAACCTGATAGGGAATTTCGGTGACCACGATCTGCCATTGTCCGCGACCGAGATCTTCAATCTCCCACTTGCAGCGCAACCTGAGCGATCCGCGTCCGGTGCTGTAAGCTTTGGCGATCGTTTCGCGGCTTTCGACCAAAACGCCGCCGGTCGGAAAATCCGGTCCCGGCACAAAATTCAAAAGCGTGTCGTCGCGCGCATCCGGCGTCTTGATCAGATGCAAACAGGCATCACAAAGTTCCGCAATATTGTGCGGCGGAATATTGGTCGCCATGCCGACCGCGATTCCCGATGATCCGTTGGCCAGAAGGTTGGGAAACTGTGCGGGAAGAACAACCGGTTCGGTCAGCGTGCCATCATAGTTGTCGCGAAAATCCACTGCATTTTCGTTCAGCCCGTCAAGCAAAGCCTCGGCCACGATGGTCATGCGGGCTTCGGTATATCGTGATGCAGCGGGGTTATCGCCGTCGATGTTTCCGAAATTCCCCTGACCGTCCACCAGCGGGTAACGCACGGCAAAATCCTGCGCCAGACGCGCCATCGCATCATAAATCGCCGCATCGCCATGAGGGTGATAGTTGCCCATCACATCGCCGGAAATCTTGGCAGACTTACGGAACCCCCCGGTCGAGGACAGCCGAAGTTCGCGCATCGCATAGAGGATTCGCCGATGCACTGGCTTCAACCCGTCCCGCGCGTCAGGCAAGGCCCGGTGCATGATCGTGCTGAGCGCATAGGTCAGATACCGGTCGCCAATGGCGCGGCGCAGGGGCTCGGCCACTTCGGATGGCACTATGTTGGGGTCGTCCACCAAATCAGTCATGGAAATCGTGATACGCCGTGGCCGTTGCAGGGTAAAGCGGGCGCGGACCGCTTTTTGCGCTTTCCCTACGCGATGCACCCCGGCACATGTGCGATGCACCGCACAAGGAAAATTCAGCCACCCGGTGCCGAATCGCAAACAAAGGCGCTAAGCTGGCGTTATTGAATGACCAAATCCTTTGGACGTAGCTGGTATTCGGGGGGAAAATGCCGAACTACATCCTCGTGTCCCTGATCTTTCTGGCATGGGCCTTCTTTCAACTCAGCGGCGGCAGCGGTTTTGACGCTGACGCCGCTGCGCGCGCGCGCATGGCCGAGCGTCAGGAAGCCGACAATGCACTGGCCGCACGCATCGCCGCCGCACCACCGGCGAGCTTGCCCGCCCCTGTTTCCAACACAGTACCCAGCCCGACGCTGGCTGTGGCGCGCGCGATCCCGGCACCGGAACCGCAAACCGCCCGCCCCGTTTCCGCGCCAGAACCAGCGGTGTCTGCATCCCTGCCCGCCACATCACCAGACGCCACTGTCGCGACGGAACAGCCCCCAACGGAGCCCGCAGCCGAAACGCCGCCAGAGGCGGCAACCCCGGCCGCGCAGGTGATGGTGCAAGACATGCGCGTTGTGCGCCCCGCGCGTGCCAACATGCGTGGCGGCCCCGGCACGAACAACGCCGTTCTGGCCACTCTGGATCGCGGCACCGAGGTCGAATTGCTCGGGGAACCGGTTGGCGGCTGGGTCCAGCTCAGGGTGATCGAAAACAACTTGATCGGGTGGATGGCACAAAGCCTGCTGCTGCCAGTGGGCAATTGAAACTCTGACCGAACTGCGCCACATCTGCCCGGAACTGGCAGGAAGGGCGCAGACATGACACGATCCATTCTCATCACCGGATCATCTTCCGGCATCGGATTGGACGCCGCGCGCACCCTGCGGGACCGTGGCTGGCGTGTCTTTGCGTCCTGCCGGCAACAGGGCGATTGCGACCGGCTGACCGCCGAGGGCTTTAAAAGCCCGCGTATCGACTATGCCGACCCCGCGTCGATCACCTCTGGCCTTGCCGAGGTGTTGACCGCGACCGGCGGCACGCTGGATGCGCTGTTCAACAATGGGGCCTATGCCATCCCCGGCGCGGTTGAAGATCTGCCCACAGACGCGTTGCGGACGATATTCGAGGCCAATTTCTTTGGATGGCACGATCTGACCCGGCAGGTCATCCCGGTCATGCGCGCCCAAGGGCACGGACGGGTTGTTCAATGTTCGTCTGTTCTGGGGATGGTCCCGATGCGCTGGCGAGGGGCCTATGTGGCGACCAAGTACGCGCTGGAAGGGCTGACCGATACCATGCGCCTTGAGATGGCAGACACGCCGCTGCACTTTAGCCTGATCGAACCCGGACCGATCCCGACAAGATTCCGAACCAATTCGATCCCGCATTTCGAGAAGTGGATCGACTGGAAATCCTCGGCGCGCCGCGCGCAATACGAATCCACGCTTCTCAAGCGGCTCTATGAACCAAGCGGCAAACCCGACCCGATGGAACGGCCTCCCTCTGCGGTGACGGCCAAACTGATCCACGCGATTGAGGCCGCCCGCCCCAAGCCCCGCTATTTCGTGACGCCCATAACCCACATCGCGGACGGATTGCGGCGCCTTTTGCCGACCCGTGCCCTTGATCGGGTGCTGGGATCTGCCTGAGACGAAAAATAGCGTTCGCTTTTTCATCCCGCCCCGCTAAGTCTCGCGGGGTTAGCAAGAACAAGGACCACGCCCCATGGACGATCCGTTTTTCATTCTCATCCTTATCGCCGTTGCAGCCGTCGTTGTCGTGCTCGCGATCGGGATCGGCGGCTTTGGCAAGGGTGGCAAGTTCAATCAGAAATATTCCAACAAGATGATGCGGCTGCGGATTGTGGCCCAGTTGATTGCGGTGGTCATGATCGCCGCATACGTCTTTCTAAATTCCTGAGGAGGGGTCCACGTGGTTGTTCTCAACAAGATCTACACCAAGACCGGAGATGCCGGGGAAACCGCTCTGGGCAACGGGGCCCGCGTGGCAAAACATTCCCTTCGCGTGACCGCCTACGGCACCACCGATGAGCTGAACAGTCACGTAGGGGTTGCCCGACTGTCCGCGCAAGACGACATGGACGCGGCGCTGGCGCGCATCCAGAACGACCTGTTCGACCTCGGTGCGGACCTGTGCCGCCCCGATATGGAAAAGGACGCCGATTCAGAATACCCGCCGTTGCGGGTGATCGCATCCCAGGTGGATCGTTTGGAAGCGGAAATTGACAAGATGAACGCCAACCTGTCCCCCCTGCGCAGCTTTATCCTGCCCGGCGGTGCCCAGATTGCCGCACATCTGCACGTGTGCCGGACCGTGGCGCGCCGCGCAGAACGGCTGTCTGTCGAACTGGCCACGCTGGAAGAAATCAATCCATCCGTGATCAGATACCTCAATCGGCTGAGCGATTGGTTCTTTGTCGCAGCGCGTGTGGCAAACAACAACGGAGCCGATGACGTTCTTTGGGTTCCCGGCGCGAATCGCTGACATATCGCGCCTGGGGCAAAGCGCATACAAAACGCGACGTCCAAGAACGCCAACATGACGATTTTGATCTGTTGTTCGCGGCCCCGTCTCGCTATCAACATCGCGAGAAGATACCTGAGAGTCGAACCCCGGCTCGTTACTAGCAAGGAGAGAAACGCCCATGAAGGTCCTGGTGCCTGTCAAGCGCGTGATCGATTACAACGTGAAAGTGCGCGTCAAAGCGGACGGAAGCGGTGTCGATCTTGCGAATGTGAAAATGTCGATGAACCCTTTCGACGAAATCGCCGTTGAAGAGGCGATCCGGCTGAAGGAAGCGGGCAAGGCCGATGAGGTGATTGCGGTTTCCATCGGTGTAAAGCAGGCGCAGGAAACGCTGCGCACGGCGCTGGCAATGGGCGCGGATCGCGCCATTCTGGTTGTGGCCGCCGATGATGTTCACACCGACATCGAACCCCTGGCCGTAGCCAAGATCCTCGCCAAGGTCGTGGAAGAAGAACAGCCCGGCGTTGTTCTGTGCGGCAAGCAGGCGATCGACAATGACATGAACGCCACCGGCCAGATGCTTTCGGCATTGCTGGGCTGGAGCCAGGGCACCTTTGCTTCAGAAGTCGACATCGACGGCGACAGCGCCGTGGTAACCCGTGAAGTCGACGGCGGCCTGCAAACCATCAAGGTCAAGATGCCGGCGATCATTTCCGTCGATCTGCGTCTGAACGAACCCCGTTATGCGTCCCTGCCCAACATCATGAAGGCCAAGAAAAAGCCTCTGGATGAAAAAACAGCGGACGACTACGGCGTCGACGTGACCCCGCGCCTGACGGTGGTATCCACCGCAGAACCGGCAGCACGCGCCGCTGGCATCAAGGTCGGCTCGGTTGACGAGCTTGTGTCGAAACTCAAGGAAGCGGGGGCTGTATAATGGCTGTACTTCTTCTGGCAGAAATCAATGACGGCGCATTGTCCATGGACGCCACCGCCAAGGCGGTAACAGCGGCCAAGGCAATCGGCGATGTGACGGTTCTGGCAATCGGTGCCACCTGCGCCGACGCCGCCGCTGAGGCGGCAACCATCGAAGGCGTGGCCAAGGTGCTTTGCGCCGAAGACGCGCTTTATGGCAAGCGACTGGCGGAACCCGCAGCGGCGCTGATCGCATCTTTGGCGGGCGACTATTCGCATATCGTCGCCCCGGCGACCACTGATGCCAAGAACATCATGCCCCGCGTTGCGGCGCTTCTTGATGTCATGGTCATCTCGGACGCATCCGCCGTTGTCGATGCCGACACGTTCGAACGCCCGATCTATGCGGGCAACGCGGTTCAGACCGTGAAATCCACCGATGCAAAGAAGGTCGTGACCTTCCGCACATCCACCTTTGACGCTGCTGCGACCGGTGGCTCGGCTTCCGTGGAAAACATCGCAGCCGGTGAAAACCCTGCCCTTTCGGAATGGGTCGAAGACAAGGTCGCCGCCTCTGACCGTCCAGAACTGACATCTGCGGGTGTCGTTGTTTCCGGTGGTCGCGGTGTCGGCTCGGAAGAGAGCTTTGCCCTGATCGAAGGCCTTGCGGACAAGCTCGGTGCCGCCGTGGGTGCATCCCGCGCAGCGGTTGATAGCGGCTATGCTCCGAACGACTGGCAGGTCGGGCAGACCGGCAAGGTGGTCGCACCCGACCTCTATGTTGCGGTTGGCATTTCCGGCGCGATCCAGCACTTGGCCGGCATGAAGGACTCCAAGATCATCGTTGCCATCAACAAGGACGAAGAAGCGCCAATTTTCCAGGTCGCTGACTATGGTCTTGTTGCCGATCTGTTTGACGCGGTGCCGGAACTGACCGAAAAACTCGGCTGAAACCGGTGCGATGAAATACGAAAGGCCCGCCTGAAACTGGCGGGCCTTTTTTTGTTCTGCGGGCTGGTGTCAGCGACACTCGCCCATCCACCCCGCTACAACCCGCGCAATTTCGCGATGCTGTTGCGGGCCAGGCATATGCCGCGCTGCTGCGATATCTTGAGGGGCAAAAATCATCCCTGACGTATCCAGTTTAGCCTGATCCACAACGATCCGCAGGAACGGGCGCCCCAGCGCGGCAACCATTTGATCGGTGATCAGCGCAGGCTCTGCACCCAAAGGCCCGTGGCCAACAAGCCACAGCAAATGCACCTCACCGGGCAGGCGCGCCACCAACAGCCGCATCCGTCTGAGCCATGTCGCGCGCAGTTCCTCGCGCACCCGACCAAATCGCGTGCGGTTTTGATCCCGCAGCGCCACAAGAAGCGCGCGCACAAAGGCGAATTCGGAATAATCCACCTCGGGAAACAATCTCTGCAAAGCCGGTGTGACCGCCACAAGCCGATCGTTTCGGCGCGGATGCACGCGGAAAAAGCTGTTGGTCAGATTGGCCGCACAGGGCAATTGCACGATAAAACATCGCCCTCGCAAACTGTCGCCAAGTTCACCCACCAACCCCAAAAGGCAATCGACACCTCCATGCGCCACGCCAAAGTTGGCCGTGGGCCCATGAACCCCATTCAACAACATGGGAAACGGATGCGCCACAAAACGCCCGAGCGTTTCGCTGCCACCAAGGAAAACCGTTGCATCCGGTCCCGCATCCAAAGGCCCCCGGCACCGTAGCCCCGCGTTTCCGATTTGAACCAGACCAGAACCGGGCACATCCGTGCCCGTGTCATGAACCCCCATGATATCCACCAATTTTTTTCACCCGTCTGCAGAGTCGCCTGTTTCTCTTGCCAAAGTGTTAAAGGAAAAATTTGCACGGTCTTTTCGTGACCGCTAACCCTTGTGATGCGTCCCGCACCGCGCATATGGTGTCCCGGCAGATCAAGGAGCGCAGTCATGGATATTCAATCGGTAGGCGTGATTGGCGCGGGTCAGATGGGCAATGGGATCGCCCATGTCATGGCCCTCGCTGGGTATGACGTGGTGATGACCGATATCAACCAGCAGGCGATGGACAACGCACTGGCCCTGATCGACCGCAATCTGTCGCGGCAAGTGGGCCGGGGCAAGATTTCCGAGGCGGAAATGAACGCCGCAATGGCCCGCATCCGAACCACCGTGGCGCTTCCCGAACTGGGGCAATGCGATCTGGTGATCGAGGCCGCAACGGAACGCGAAACCATCAAACAGGCGATTTTCGAAGATCTCTTGCCGCATCTGCGCCCCGAAACGATCCTGACGTCCAACACCTCATCCATCTCGATCACGCGTCTTGCTTCGCGCACGGACCGCCCGGAAAAATTCATGGGGTTCCACTTCATGAACCCGGTGCCGGTGATGCAGTTGGTTGAACTGATCCGGGGCATAGCCACCGACCGCGAAACCTTTGCCGCGTGCAAGGCGGTTGTCGACAAGCTTGGCAAGACCGCCGCCAGCGCCGAGGATTTTCCCGCCTTTATCGTCAATCGCATCCTGATGCCGATGATCAACGAGGCCGTCTATACCCTGTATGAAGGCGTCGGGAACGTGCAGTCCATCGACCAGTCTCTCAAGCTGGGCGCGAACCATCCAATGGGGCCGCTGGAACTGGCCGATTTTATCGGTCTGGATACCTGCCTTGCCATCATGAACGTTCTGCACGATGGATTGGCGGATACCAAATACCGCCCCTGCCCTCTGCTCACCAAATATGTCGAAGCCGGCTGGCTGGGGCGCAAGACCCAGCGTGGCTTCTATGACTATCGTGGCGACGTTCCGGTTCCGACACGCTAAGCGGTTACGCGGCACCCCGCGCGCATTCTCGCGTCGCTGGGATCACTTGTTGCCAAGCGCCAGCGTGTGTTCCCGCAGCCACGCCATGAAACCGCGTGGATTCTTGGCGAGCAGCTCCATATCCTCATCCCGGATCGGTTCGCCCACAACAGGGGCTTGCGGTTTGTTGCAGGACCGCACGATTTCATGCAGCAGCAACCCTTGCCGCAGCACAGCCGATATCCGGTTGGCCATCAGGTACCAACGGGAATTGCTGCCGGGAAAATAGATCGGCACAACCTTGGCACCGGATGTGCGGATCAGCTTGGCTGTGAACACGTTCCATTCGCGTTCAACGGCCGGGCCGAACATGCTGTCCGATGACATGATCACGCCCGACGGGAACAGGGCGATCACACCCTTCGCCTTGAGATGGGCCATCGTCTTGGCGCGCATCTCGACCATCTTGCGTTGGGCTTCGGGATCGTGGGGAAAGGGCACCGGGATCATGAAAGACGTCGCCGCCTCATCCAGACCCGTCAGAACCGACCGGGTCAGGATCCTGTAATCCTGTCGCACCCTGCCGATCAGATCGGCCAGAATCATGCCGTCCACCATCCCATGAGGATGGTTGGCAACGACCACAACGGGGCCTTCAGCCGGGATATTGGCCAGCTGTTCTTGCGGGGTTTGCAGTTCGATCCCCATGATATCCAGCGCCCCGCGCCAGAACCGCTGACCGCGATAGCTTGCGTTCTGCTTTTCGAACTTGTTGACCATACGCAAGATGGTGATCTTGCCGGTCAGCCACTCAATCGTCTTGATCGCGCGGGACGTCCATACGTCGTCAAACGAATTGGAATAGGTCAGCGTTCGGCGGTCATAGACCTCACCAGATGTCTCCGATGCAGGGCTGGGTGCATCTGATGACACGTTCGCGCTACTGTCTTGCGTTGTCTCTGCCACGGTTCGTCCCCATCAACACCGCCGGGCCGACACTTAGTGATCTTCTCCGAATTTTTCAGCGACGAGCGCTGCAAGCGCATCGGCCAAAGCTTCGGCGTCGGGTCCCGATGTTTCGACGTCAATAGTCGTTCCTTTCGACGCTGCCAACATCAAAAGACCCATTATACTGTCTCCGGACGCGCTCAACCCGTCGCGTGACACTTCGGCATGGGCGTCAAAGGCTTCCACCACCTCAACAAATTTTGCCGATGCCCGCGCGTGCAGACCTTTTTCGTTTACGATTTTCAAGTTTCGATGCACGCTCGCCGCCCCTGTGTCTCAGTCAATCTGAACCGACGTTCTGACTGTCGATATATTTCTTGCCCGCCTCCAGCGCCGTTCGCACCGCATCGGGCACGGACATATGACGGGATTTCGCAAGCTTGATCAGCATCGGCAGGTTGGCACCATAGACAATGCGCCGGTTGGTCGGCGCACAGGCCCGCAATGACAAGTTCGACGGCGAGCCGCCAAACAGATCAGTGACAACCACAACGCCGTCTCCTGCGTCAACCGCATCGGCTGCATCACAAATTTCATCTTGCTTGGTGGTGCGATCATGGTCTGCTTCGATCGAAATCGCCTGCACACCTTTCTGGCGCCCAATCACATGTTCCACCGCGGCAAGGTATTCCCCTGCCAGGCCCCCATGTGCCACGATCACAATCCCGATCAACTGCGCCCCTCGTTCCTGTTGCGGCGTTCCAGCTCGCGATGCCTAATTGACACTTGCCGGCGGTCCTCTGCAAGGGTCTTGGCCAAGATTTCCGCAAGCGCCACGGAACGGTGTTGTCCGCCCGTGCAGCCAAAGGCTATCGACAGGTGCGATTTTCCTTCGTCGATGTACGCGGGGATCAGGAAGCGTGTCAGGTCCACCACCTTGTCACGGAACGGTTCAAAGCGCGCGTCGTCGCGGATGTAATCAACAACACGCGCGTCGCGCCCGTCCAACCCGCGCAGGGCCGTATCCCAATACGGGTTCCTTAGAAACCGGACGTCAAACACCATGTCCAGGCCATGCGGCATACCGCGTTTGTAGGAAAACGAATGCACCGAAAGGGCGAGCCCCGCCCCCCCGGCAGGCCCATACCACCGCACCGCCTCTTCACGCAGCTGGTGCACGGTCAGGTTCGACGTATCTATCACGGTATCCGACCGCACCCGGATCGGGGCCAGCAGATCAAATTCACGCCGGATGCCCGAAACCGGCGTTTCCGCCGGTGCAAGGGGATGGCGACGGCGGGTTTCGGAATAGCGCGCCAAAAGCACGTCTTCACGGCAATCAAGATACAGAACCGACAGGTCGACCTCGGGCAGGGTTCGGAAAAGTTCAATAAGCTCAATCAACGCAACAGTCGAAAAATCGCGGTTGCGCGGATCAACCCCCAAGGCAATCGGTCGCGTCAGCTCGCCCCCCTCCAGCAGCCGCGGAATCAGGCGCAGCGGAAGATTGTCGATCGCTTCGTATCCCGTGTCCTCAAGCGCATTGATCGCCGTGGATCGTCCCGCGCCAGACGGTCCGGTTACCAAAACAATCTTGGTTGCACCTTCTGTGCGATCCATTTTCATTCGGTCATCTCCGCGCCAGTCATGAGCAATAATATTGTCGGGGCAAGTTGGCTTGTCCAAACAGAACACAAGGATTTGACCGGCCACCCCAAAAGAATGGCCTCTGATCGCTCAGGCAGGCGCGGGCCGGGATCAGGACTCAAATCCACAACCAGACGTATCGGCACGTCATCGACATGGGGCACACGCAACAATCCGACACCACGCGCTTCGATCAACCCTGCGATCTGCGGCGGGCATGCAGCGGTCAACTTGCCACCGCGAACGGCTATCACCGTGCGGTCATCCGCAACCAGCGTGCCGCCCCGCGACAAGAGTTCAAGACACAGCGCCGACTTTCCCGTCCCGGACGCCCCCCGCACCACAACTGCGCCATCGCCAATCCGAACCGTAGAAGCGTGAATGATATCGGTTTTCGTAGAGGGGTCAGGCGCGCCTGTCATCTGTCACAAGGGCAGGCCCACGACAAAGCGTGCGCCCAGCGGGTCCGAGGTAACATCCGCCTCGGTCGGGCGGATGTTTTCGGCCCAGATCACGCCGCCATGTGCTTCGATGATCTGTTTCGATATCGCCAGCCCAAGGCCGGAGTTCTGTCCAAAGTGTTCCTCGGGACGCTGGGAATAGAATCTTTGGAATACCTTGGTCAGCGCCTGTTCGGGGATACCGGGGCCGGTATCTTCGACCACGACCAGAACCCGGCTTTGTCGTTTTCGCGCCCAAACACGGATGGCATCGCCATCTTCGCAAAACGAAATCGCGTTGGTGATCAGGTTGACGAACACCTGTGCACGCCGCGCCTCAAGCCCGTGCACCATGATCGGTTCTGACGGCATATCCGAAATGAATTCGACCCCCTTGGCGCGGGCATCCTCGCCCAGATACTGCCCCAGGTTTTCCAGCATGGTCAGCAGGTTGAATTCCTCTTCTTCCTCCTTGACCAACTCACTATCAAGCCGGGACGCGTTGGAAATATCGCTGACCAGCCGGTCCAACCGGCGCACGTCGTGATCAATCACATCCAAAAGTTTTTCGCGCTGATCTTCGCGTTTGATCATGCGCAACGTGCCCACGGCTGACCGCAGGGACGCCAATGGATTCTTGATTTCATGGGCAACGTCGGCGGCAAATTGTTCGTTGCTTTCGATCCGCGTATAGAGCGCGGAAACCAGCCCGCGCAACGCAGCGCTCAGCCGCCCGATTTCATCGGGGCGCGCGGTGAGGTCGGGGATGCGCACACGACCGGGATTGGTGCGCCGGGCATTTCGGTCGCGTCCCACTTCGGCGGCGGCGGCCAGATCCGACAACGGATTGGCGATGGTTGACGCCAGAACCATGCTCAGCCCGATCGACACCAACGTCGCGATCAGGAACATCTGCAACACACGTTCGCGTTCGGCCCGCACCAACGCATCAATTTCACCAGCCGGGCTGGTCACCGCGACAACGCCGATATCGCGCGTGGTCTGGCGGATAACGGATGTCGCAGCGATCGTCTTGCCACCCGGTCCATCAAGTTCGGGTTCAATCATTATCCCCGCTTCAAGCGTTGCAGGCACAAAATCGGCCAGCGTCACGTCAAGCGGTTGTTTCGCCGTCGCCTGTGGTGGGTTCATCAGTCTGGCAATCGAATCCCACACCCACAACAGGCCATCCGTAATAAAGGTGCGTCGCCCTTCGGGTGTCACCGCGCCCACAACACCCGCTGGCAGACCCTGACCGGTAAACCGCGCCACAAGCAGACCCTGTGTATCATAGACAAACACCTCGAGACCGCTGCGCAGTGTCAGCGCGGCCACCGCCTCGGCGGCGTCAATGCCATCGTTGGTCGCAAAATTTGCCGGGGCTGTAGCAGGCAATCTTGCCTCAAAGACATCCGCGATCAGAGCCGCGTCCGTGGCAAGGGTCTGCGCGCGCTGCATGACCAGCCCCTCGCGCGAGGACGTCAGATACAAAATCCCCGCCGCCAGAATATTCAGCGCGATGAGGTTGAACGTAATGATCCGGCGTGTCAGGGGCGAACTGCGCAACGACAGGAATCCGCGCCGCGCACGCCGTTCGCGCATTTCCTTTTCCACGTTTTCGTCGGGCGCAACCCAATCGTCGCCGATGACTACATCGCCGTCCACGTCTTCCGCAGGTGCCGTCGTGTCCCGCACAGCGATCCTTTCGCCCCGTCAGAAACCCTGACTATTCCTCATTATACCGATACCCGATGCCATAAAGCGTCTCGATAGCGGAAAAATCTTCATCGACTGTGCGCATCTTCTTGCGCAGGCGCTTGATGTGGCTGTCGATGGTCCGGTCATCCACATAGACCTGATCGTCATAGGCAACGTCCATCAACTGGTCGCGGCTCTTGACGAAACCGGGGCGTTGGGCCAGCGCCTGCAACAACAGAAACTCGGTCACCGTCAGGGATACATCGCGGCCCTTCCAGCTTACCGAGTGACGCAGCGGATCCATGCGCAGTTCGCCGCGTTCCATAACCTTGGATTCGACGACCTCTCCGGCGGCATCCCCGGCAACGGCTTCTTGACGACGCAACAATGCGCGGATGCGTTCCACCAGAAGGCGCTGTGAGAAAGGTTTTTTGACGTAATCGTCAGCCCCCATCCGCAGGCCCAGAACCTCGTCGATCTCATCGTCCTTGGAGGTCAGGAAAATAACCGGCATCGCTGTTTTCTGGCGCAACCGCTGCAACAGATCCATGCCGTCCATGCGCGGCATCTTGATGTCCAGAACGGCCATATCCGGCAGCTTCTTGTTGAACGCATCCAACGCCGCCTGCCCATCATTATAGGTTTCAACCTCGAAACCCTCGGCCTCTAGGGTCATTGAAACAGACGTCAGAATATTTCTGTCGTCATCAACCAACGCGATCTTTGACATGCCATGTGCCCTTGTACTGCTCTTGTTTCGCTTATGTGCGTATTTTTCGGCCATTATGTGCCTTTTTACCTCAGCGAATCAATCGTTAACTGCGGGTATCCTTGGTTTGGGGCGAATCGGGTGACTCTGCCGCAACGATTGCGCGGCAAAATCCTTGCCATCGCGTGAATCCCCGCTGACCGCCACCACTGTTTCGGATGAGAAAACATGGTTGCGCTAAACTTTCGCTTGATGGCGCTAACTGCGCCAAACCGTCCTGTTCACGTCATAAATCGTCATGTTAAGAGCAGTGCCACCAGCCCCGAATTGACGGGGCGGCCTACCAACGCGAACCAAGCGACAGCGAACTGCTGCGCCAATGCGCCGCTACAGGAGACACGAGCACATGACATTTGGACGGGTAAACCCGCAATTCCGCCTGGAAGATCAAGGGATCGAAGGGCTGGGCAATGTCTATTACAACCTCATGGAGCCGGCGCTGGTGGAAACAGCGCTGAAACGGGGCGAAGGCACATTGGGCAAGGGCGGTGCGTTCCTTGTCACAACCGGGAAATTCACTGGCCGGTCGCCCAAGGATAAACACGTCGTCATGACCGACAGCGTGAAGGACACCATCTGGTGGGAAAACAACGCGGCCATGACGCCCGACGGGTTCGACGCGCTGTACACCGACATGGTCGCCCACATGAAAGGCCGCGATTACTTTGTTCAGGATCTGGTTGGCGGCGCTGATCCCAGCCACGCGATCAACGTGCGCATGGTGACAGAGCTTGCCTGGCACGGCCTGTTCATCCGCCACCTTCTGCGCCGCCCCGAACGCGCCGAACTGGACGATTTCGTTTCCGACTTCACCGTTATCAATTGCCCCAGCTTTCAGGCAGACCCGGCCAAGCACGGCTGCCGCAGCGAAACCGTCATCGCGCTGAACTTTGATCGCAAGATGATCCTGATCGGCGGCACCGAATACGCTGGTGAGAACAAGAAATCGGTGTTCACGTTGCTGAACTACCTGCTGCCGGAAAAAGGCATCATGCCGATGCACTGTTCCGCCAACCATGCCACCGGCAACCCCGTAGACACCGCTGTTTTCTTTGGCCTTTCGGGCACCGGCAAAACGACCCTGTCCGCCGATCCCGCGCGCACCTTGATTGGCGACGACGAACACGGCTGGTCCGATCGCGGCACCTTCAACTTCGAAGGCGGGTGCTATGCAAAGACCATTTCGCTCAGCGCCGAGGCCGAGCCGGAAATCTATGCGACGACCTCCAAGTTCGGCACCATCATCGAAAACATGATCTTCGACGACGAAACCTTTGACCTTGATTTCGAAGATGACAGCCTCACGGCCAACATGCGCTGTGCCTATCCGCTTGAGTATATCTCGAACGCGTCCAAGACTGCCCTTGGCGGGCACCCCAAGAACGTCATCATGCTCACATGCGATGCGTTCGGCGTGCTGCCCCCCATCGCGCGGCTGACACCGGCGCAGGCGATGTATCATTTCCTGTCCGGCTTCACCTCCAAGGTCGCAGGAACGGAACGCGGCGTGACCGAACCAGAGCCGACGTTCTCGACCTGCTTCGGTGCCCCCTTCATGCCGCGCCGCCCCGAAGCCTATGGCAACCTCTTGCGTGACAAGATCGCCCAGCATGGCGCGACCTGCTGGCTGGTCAACACCGGCTGGACCGGCGGGGCCTACGGCACCGGCAATCGTATGCCGATCAAGGCCACCCGCGCCCTTCTGACCGCGGCGCTTGACGGATCCCTCGCCGATGCCGAATTCCGCAAGGATGCAAACTTCGGCTTTGAAGTGCCGGTGAATGTGCCCGGCGTGCCCGAGCTTCTGCTTGATCCGCGCCGCACATGGGACGACAAGGCCGCCTACGATGCGCAGGCCGCCAAGCTGGTTCAGATGTTTGCCGACAATTTCGAACAGTATGTGCCCTACATCGACGAAGATGTGAAAGCCGCCGCAATCGGCTGATCCGTCCTCGGAAGACCCGAAAACAAGAAACGCCGGTGGTCATCCCACCGGCGTTTTCTTTTCAGGCCCGATGCCGTTTCAGAATCCAAGGCCACGCCGGATCAGGTTCAGCCCCGCCACCAGCAGGACAACCAGTGTCGCGCGCCGAAACGCGGCCTGATCAATACCGCCACGGATTCGCGATCCGATCCACATGCCCAGCACGGCAGGCACCACCAGAATGGCCGAAAACTGCGCCGTCTGCGCCGTCAGGATACCGGACCCGAGATGCGCCACCACAAGCGCCACGGCCCCCAACCCATAAACCACACCCTGCACCCGCATTTGCTCGGACTTTTCCGTATTCAGCGCGGTCAGGTAGGCAACCGTAGGCGGACCCCAAATGCCTGAAACACCGCCAGTTGCCCCGGCAATGGCCCCCAGGATCATATCCGCCCGACGCGACTGGCCGCGCAGACGCAGTTGCCACCCAACCAGTTGCAAGATCGCAAAAAAGACGATCGGCACCCCGATTACAAGGAACAGGATATCACGCGACAGAAAACGCAACGTCTGCGCGCTGGCCAACAAAAAGATCAGACCTATGATCAGAAACGTAGAAAATCTGGCGATGGAATCCCGTGCCGCGCGCCACCCCTGGCCCAGTGCCTGAACCACGTTTGTAACGACCGTGGGCAGGATCAGGCCTGCCAGCGCGATATCGGGGCTCAGGAAGGTTCCAAGACCGGAAATCAGAACCATCGGCATCGCAAAGCCGACCAACCCCTTGATCGTGCCTGCGATCACCGCAATGCCCAAAGCCGCCGCAAAGGTGACCGGGTCGAGAAAGGAAAACACGTTGAACATAGCCCTTCTTACCCCGTGCCACGCCATGCTGCACTGCAAAAATCACCCTGCAATCCACAGGATTGGCGCGCAACTTTAATACCAACAGCATCAAAAGTCGGTATTTTTATTGCGCTGCACCTGCGAAATGGATATGCACCCCCGAACCCCTGCGAAAGGATGAAACCCATGGCCCATGATGGACAGGACATGACGATGACACAAACAGTCATACTTCCCGATCTTCTTTCACTCACCGCAGCCGCTGTGCCGCCCGCCGAAGCCATTCTCGACATCGCCCGCACCCGCGTCCGTGATCTGGTCAGCAAGGACGGCCGCGTCTCTGCTGGCCTGATTGAGGCAAACCAGACAGCCGCGCACGGGCTTGCTTGGCTGGCGACGTACGTCGAATCCCTGCGCCAGATGCAGAAATGGGCCGAAACCCTTCAGGGCGACGGAAAGTTCGGCGAAATCGACCAGCTTCTTCACCAGATCGCCTTTGGCGAATACCTCTGGCAGATTCACGGCGGAATCCAGATGAACCAGGGCGAAATCGTGCGCCTTCAGGATCTGGGCCTGACCGCCAGCGATCAGGTTGGCTTGATGACCGATGCCGTGGTCGCATTGACCCAGGGCGGCAATACCCAGGCCGCGCGGCTCCGCCTTGTGGCCCTGATGCAGGAACAGAAGGCCAACGTGATGTTCGGCACATCTGGCCTTGATGAAGAACTTGAGATGATTCGCGAACAGTTCTTCCGTTATGCCAAGGACAAGGTGGAACCCTACGCCCACGAATGGCACCTGAATGACGACCTGATTCCGATGGAAATCATCGAAGAATTGGCGGAAATGGGCGTATTCGGCCTGACCATCCCCGAAGAATTTGGCGGCTTTGGCATGTCCAAGGCGTCGATGTGCGTCGTCTCCGAAGAACTGTCGCGCGGGTATATCGGCGTTGGATCTCTGGGCACCCGGTCCGAGATTGCCGCCGAACTGATCATCGCAGGCGGCACCGACGAACAAAAGCAAAGCTGGCTTCCGCGCATCGCATCGGCAGAAATCCTGCCCACCGCCGTGTTTACCGAACCGAACACCGGCTCGGACCTCGGGTCGCTGCGCACCCGCGCCGTCAAGGATGACAATGGCGATTACAAGATCACCGGGAACAAGACGTGGATCACCCACGCCGCCCGCACTCATGTGATGACCCTGCTGGCGCGGACAGACCCCGACACCACCGATTATCGTGGCCTGTCGATGTTCCTTGCCGAAAAGACCCCAGGCACCGATGAAGCCCCCTTCCCGACCGAAGGCATGACCGGCGGCGAAATCGAAGTTCTGGGTTATCGCGGCATGAAGGAATACGAGCTCGGGTTCGACAATTTCCACGTCAAAGGCGAAAACCTTTTGGGCGGGGAAGAGGGCAAAGGCTTCAAACAGCTCATGGAGACGTTCGAATCCGCCCGTATCCAGACCGCCGCACGCGCCATCGGCGTTGCGCAATGCGCGCTGGATATCGCGATGCAATACGCCGAGGATCGCAAGCAGTTCGGCAAACCGTTGATCGCCTTTCCCCGCGTCGCCTCCAAGCTGGCAATGATGGCGGTCGAAGTGATGATCGCGCGACAGCTCACCTATTTCTCAGCATGGGAAAAAGACCACGGACGCCGCTGCGACCTCGAAGCGGGGATGGCGAAACTGCTTGGTGCCCGCGTGGCATGGGCCGCGGCCGACAACGGCCTCCAGATCCACGGTGGCAACGGCTTTGCGCTGGAATACAAGATCAGCCGCGTTCTGTGCGATGCGCGCATCCTCAACATCTTTGAGGGTGCCGCCGAAATTCAGGCACAGGTCATCGCCCGCCGCCTTCTGGGCTGATCGCGTCCCTCCACCACGTCAAGACCCCTGTGCGCCGCGCAGGGGTCTTTTTTCTTTTCACCTATCCAAAGCGTTCCACAGATTTGACGGTGCGCGTCCGGGCCATTTCAGGGCTTGCGGCACACAAAAATCACATGAATTCCGCGCGCTTGGATCGCTGATCGTGATCCATATGACCGAGCGTGCGATCTGGGTGGCGGCCACCTCGCGTCCCGCCTTGCCTTTTCCGCCTGTCTGGCCAAGTTGGATACATGGACTGGCGTGACCAAGGCATTCTTCTCAGCACCCGGAGGCACGGCGAAAGCTCGGCCATCATAGACGTGCTCACCGAACACCACGGCCGCCACGCGGGCGTGGTGCGTGGCGGTGCATCGCGCAAGCTGGCCCCGGTGTTGCAACCGGGGGCGCAGCTTGACGTGGCGTGGCGCGCGCGGCTTGAGGACCACATCGGTGCCTTTACAGTCGAACCCCTTCGCAGCCGCTCGGCGCAGGCGATGGGGGGACGTATGGCGCTTGCGGGATTGAATGCGGTGGTGTCTCTGGTCATGTTCAGCCTGCCGGAACGTGATCCCGTCCCGCTACTCTATCACAAGACCACGCAGCTTCTGGATCTTCTGGGGCAGGACGACTTGTGGCCGCTGGCATACCTGCGGTGGGAGAAAAACCTTCTCGAAGTTACCGGTTTCGCGCTGGATCTGGACCGGTGCGCCGTGACCGGGGGCCAAGACGACCTGCGATATGTATCGCCGAAAACCGGTCGTGCGGTGTCCGGGGCCGGGGCCGGCGAATGGGCCGCGCGCTTGCTGCCCCTGCCCCCGATTCTGCGTGGTCAGGGGCCGGGCACGGATGAGGACGTGCTGGCCGCATTGGAGGTGACGGGCTATTTCCTGCAACACAAACTCGCCCCAGCGATGGGTCACCGCCCCGTGCCAGACGCGCGGCACCGCTTCATGACCCTTGTGCAACACCGGCACGCGGCAAACGGAAAAACGCAATGACCGACCACGAATTGACCAACTTGTCGCCAGACGACTTTGACGAATATCATGATCCCCGCCCAGGCCCGTGCGGCTTTGACATGGTGGTAGAGCGCGCCATCTCGCGGCGCGGCTTTCTGGGCGGTGTTCTGGCGATCGGCTCAGGTGCGGCGGTGTTCGAAACCGGATTTGCGTCGCCAGCCCGCGCCGCCTCGCGCTTTGAGTTCGAGCCCGTGGGCATCGCCACGGACCGCGCGGTGCAACTGCCTCCGGGGTTTTCCCACAAGGTTCTGGTGCGCTGGGGCGATCCGCTATGGTCGGACGCAAACGCCGCCTTTTCCCCGGACGAAGGCGTGCCGCTGGCCCAATCAGACCGGGTATTCGGAGAATGCACCGACGGTATGGAGCTCTTTGCCGCGGACGGGCGCGAAGTCATTGCCGTGAATTCCGAATTCGCCCGTCTGCGCGTCAACTTGCCCAGCGCATCGCAGGGCGTGCCGCGCTCTGCTGACGATGTGCGCTTGTTGCAAAACCTGCAGGGCGTCACAGTGATGGAAATCGCCCGCGATACTGATGGGTATCGGGTGGTGACCGACAGCCACTTCAACCGCCGTATCACCCACAATACCGAATGCCGCATAGCAGGACCGCTGGCCGGGCATGAACTGCTGCGCACCGCGTCCGATCCGTCCGGAAACCGGGTGCTGGGCACGATGAACAACTGCGGCGCAGGTCAGACGCTCTGGGGCACCTATCTGACTTGCGAAGAGAACTTCAACGGCTACTTCGGTGCCTCATCCGAAGTGCCGGAAGGTGCCGGATACGCGCGCTATGGCCTGCGCAAGAAAGGCCGCAACGGCTATGAATGGTTCGACCCGCGTTTTGACATGTCGGAAAATCCCAACGAACCGCACCGCCATGGGTTCGTGACTGAAATTGATCCGCTGAACCCATCCGCGCCACCCGTCAAACGCACCGCTCTGGGGCGCTTCAAGCACGAGAACGCAGAGATGGTTCAGGCCGCTGACGGGCGAGTCGTTGTCTATATGGGGGATGATGAACGGGGCGAGTTTCTCTATCGCTATATCTCTGACGCCGTGTGGCAACCGGGGCAGCCCGGCGGCGATCTTCTTGATCGCGGGCAGCTTTATGTGGCGCGCTTCAACGATGATCTGACCGGGGAATGGGTGGCCCTGACCCCCGATGCCACCGGAATGACACAGGCCGAAATCCTGTGTTTTTCCCGTATCGCCGCATCCGCAGTCGGCGCAACCACCATGGACCGCCCCGAGTGGGTGGCCTGCCACCCGACCAAGGCAGAAGCCTATTGCGCCCTGACCAACAACCGGAATCGCGGCCTGAAACCAAACGCAGGCGGCGACGATACCTCACCCAACGGCCCCAACCCGCGCGCGGCCAACCTCTATGGCCAGATCCTGCGGTGGCACCCGGATGGCGGCGATCATGGTGCGGACGGGTTTTCCTGGGATCTCTATGTGATGGCGGGCAATCCCACCGTGCACGATGATGCCTATGCAGGATCGCCCAACGTGACCCCCGGCAACATGTTCAACTCACCGGATGGAATGGCCTTCTCTTCTGACGGGCTGCTTTGGATACAGACGGATGGCAACGACAGCAATACCGGTGATTTCGCAGGCATGGGTAACAATCAGATGCTTGTTGGCGATCCGGCCACCGGTGACATCGCACGGTTCATGACCGCGCCGCGCGGGGCCGAAGTGACCGGCCTGTGCTGGTCCTCGGATCGCACCGTGGCCTTTGTCGGTGTGCAACATCCCGGCGGATCATGGCCCGACGGGGTGGGCCGGCCCCGGTCCTCGATCATCGCGATCTGGCGCGATGACGGGGCCACGATCGGATAACCTTGCGCCCTCTAAGTCAGCCCCGGTTCATCCAGAAGGTGCCGCCCCTGACGGTCTTCGACCTCGATCACCCACAGGTCGGGGTCCATCCGGCGTTGCCGGGCCAACGCCGCGTCCACATCTGCCTCAGGGCCATCCGACAAACGATCCCAGCGCCGCGCGCCGGTCATCAGATCAAAACCCCGCACAAACAGCGCCGCATTCCCGTCGAGTGTATTGAGCTTGATCGCAACGGCCCCGGCCGTGTCATCCCCATGGGCCACGACAAAGGCCGGAATATCCGACAGCCGCAACCGCGCCAGATAGGCATGCACCCAAAACTCGGCCGTCAGCCGTGTCATGCGTTTCCGTCTTTGAAATCCAGACCCATTTCGGAATAACGCTCGGCCTCTTCCAGCCAGTTGGGGCGCACCTTGACCTGAAGGAACAAATGCACTTTGCGGCCAAGGAACTCTTCCAGTTCCTCGCGCGCGGCCTTGCCCACGGATTTGATCGTCTCGCCCTTATGGCCCAGAACGATCCCCTTGTGCCCGTCCCGCATCACATAAACGATCTGGTCAATCCGGGCACTGCCGTCCTTGCGTTCGTTCCAGCTTTCGGTTTCCACAGTCAACTGATACGGCAATTCCTGGTGCAGACGCAGGGTCAGCTTTTCGCGGGTCATCTCTGCGGCGATCATGCGCATGGGCAGATCGGCAATCTGATCTTCGGGATAAAGCCACGGCCCCTCGGGCACGACACCCGCCAGCCAACCGCGCAGCGCGGCAACCCCATGTCCCTTTTCGGCTGAAATCATGAAGGTTTCCACAAACGGGTAACGCGCGTTCATCTCCTGTGTCAGCGCCAAGAGCGTTTCGGATTGCACGCGGTCGATCTTGTTGATGGCAAGGGCGACCTTGCGGCCTTGCCCGATCTGCTCCAACCCTTCAAGGATGGTGCCCACACCATCGGTGATCCCGCGATGGGCCTCGATCAGCAAGACCACAACATCGGCATCCGCCGCCCCGCCCCATGCGGCGGCGACCATGGCACGATCGAGCCTGCGGCGCGGCTTGAACAAACCCGGTGTGTCGACAAAGACAAGCTGGCTGTCGCCCTCCATCGCAACGCCGCGGATACGGGCGCGCGTGGTCTGAACCTTGTGGGTGACAATGCTCACCTTGGCCCCGACCATACGGTTGGTCAGGGTGGACTTGCCCGCGTTGGGCTCTCCGATCAGGGCAACGAATCCGGCGCGTGTGGTCATGGTGGTCCTCAGGGTTTATCGCGCGCGTGTAACGCGGAACGGCGCGCCGCGCCAGCCCTGCCATCCCTGAGCAGTGAATAGATGCCCGCCGCAACGATCAACGCAGCCCCGGCAAGGGTCATCATGTCGGGGCGTTCCCCGAATACGGTATAGGCCAGCAGCAGCGCAACGATCAGCCGGAAATAACGAAACGGGGCCACAACGCCGACCTCACCGGTGCGCATGGCAAAGGTCATGGCGGTATATCCAACCACCCCGCACAGCGCCGTGCCGATCAGCAGGATCGCAGCCCCGCTCTCGGGCAGGCGTGGCGCGCCCGGTTCAAAGGCCAGGATCACGCCTCCCGCCGCCGTGACCACGGCAAAGCCCAACACACCCAGTTGCGCGGTATGGACCGCCGCCGGAGCCGCCCGCGTCGCCAGATCGCGCCCGGCAAAACCGATCATGCCCAACAGCGCCAGAATGGCGTTCGCCTCGATCCCGTCGGGCGACGGACGCACGATCATCAGCACACCGACGAATCCCACCGCCATCGCAGCCCAACGGCGTGCCCCGATGCGCTCTCCCAGCACCAGCGCCGCCCCCAGCATCACAACAAGCGGCGCGGCCTGAAGAATGGCCGATGTGGTCGACAGCGGCGTATAGGCCAGCGACAGCGCGAAGAACAGCCGCCCCGTGATCTCGAACCCCGTGCGCACCAGAAGCCCGCGCCGCAGGTAAGCCGAGGTCCAGATCGGCACACCCCGCGCCCGCGCGTAGATCGCATAGATCACCATCGCGGTGGCCCCGAACTGCACCGTGCCCATTCCGGCGCTCACACCGCCGGTGGCTGTGGCCGCCTTAAAGAACGCGTCCTCGATTCCAAAGCCGATCATGGCGACAATCATGAACAGACTGCCTCGGAGATTGTCAGACATGATGCGGCTTCACTCAGGTTTGGGAAGCGGCACTGTCCTCCGCCCGACGCGACGGGTCAAGCCGGATCGGAGGCACCCAATCACGCGGCGTCTGGAGTCTTGGCAAGGAACCCCGTCAAATCCTTTTGGGCGATCCCGCCAAGGCCGAAAAAACGCCCCGCGACGCGGCAGGAACAGGTGGTCGCGGGGCGCAAAGGATGATAGCGAAGCGGCTCGCGGGGACTACCGCACACTGTACCGCGTCGCATTCATCCTGTCCGGGTCCTATCAGGGATTCCCTGTGGCAATCGCCGGGAAAGCAAAATGGCCACCACCGCTATGAGCGTCAGGGACTCGGCTAGTTGAGCCAATGACGACAAGCTTTGGGGCCTTGCAGGGCTTCTTTTTCTTCGGGGCACCTTCTGCAGCAAGATCCTGTTATGTTCTGTCCATCCAATGCACGGTCACGGCTGAAAACCGCGCATCAGCCAACAGGCGACGGTGCGCCGCCAAGCCCAAAAACTGGTAAACATTTGATAAAAAACAATCAAAGTATCTTATTCAACGCCGTCAATCCAATGACGCCGCAAACTATCCAAGGATTCTTTCGGCACCTTCCGGGTTTCGCTGGAATTCTTCTTCCTGCAAAAAAGACCGGGGAAACAGCTTTGGAGCCAAGAGCGTCGGGCGGCTTATTCCCGTTCCAGCCGCTCCAGAAGCGCTTGTGCTGCGGCCTGTTCGGCCTGCCGCTTGGACCCGGCGCTGGCGGTGGCGGTTTCACCTGATTGCAGACGCACTTCGATCTCGAAAATCGGTGCATGGTCGGGGCCGGACCGGCCCACTTCGGCGTATTTCGGCGGGGTCATGGCCCGCGCCTGCGCCCATTCCTGCAAGGCTGTCTTGGCGTCGCGGGCGTCTTCTTCGACCGCGCCGATCCGGTCGCCCCACAGCCGCAGGATCATATCGCGTGCCGCGTCGATACCCGCATCCAGATAGACGGCCGCAATCACCGCCTCCATCGCATCGCCCAAGAGGGCCTGTTTGCGTCGCCCGCCCGAAATCATTTCGGATCGGCCCAGCTTGAGCACCGCGCCAAGATCAACATCACGGGCGACGTCAGCGCAAGCTTCCTTGCGCACCAATGCATTGAAGCGTGGCGCAAGTTGCCCTTCGCGGGCCACCTTGTCTTCGGCCAGAAGCGTTTCGGCCATCACAAGGCCAAGAACCCGGTCACCCAGAAATTCAAGCCGCTGGTTGTCGCCACGATTGGCCGAGGATCGCGAAGAATGAGTCAGCGCACGCAAGAGCAATGCAGGGTCTTCGAACCTGTGACCGATCCGCCCCTCGAATTCCGTGATATCCGCAGACAGCTTCATCGCGCGCGCCCGGACTATTCGATCGCCTTGAAAAAGCGATCACCGCGCCAGTCCCAGAAGAAGAACAGCGATGATCCCCCGGCAGAGAACAGGATGCGATCAGCCCGCCCGACAAGGTTTTCAAACGGAACTTCACCAACGCCGCCGGTGATCTGCGGCACACGGCTGTCGGTCGAATTGTCCCGGTTGTCTCCCATAAAGAAATAATGCCCCTCGGACACGGTGAACACACCGGTCTGATCCACATCCACGCGGAACCCGATATTGAGAACGGTGTGTTTGCGCCCCCCCGGAAGGGTTTCAATGAACCGCGACTTGGTGCAGATACCGCCACGGCCCACAGGGGCGTTTTCGCATTTGGGCAACACCCGCTCCGGGCCTTGCGGGTCTTTGCGTTCCTGGAACTCACCGGCGGGAACCAATCCGACCAATTCGTCGTTGATGTAAAGACGGCTGTCCTTCATCTGCACACGGTCACCGGGCAGGCCAATCACCCGCTTGATGAAGTCGCGGCCCGTTCTGGGATGCCGGAATACCACCACATCGCCACGTTCCGGCTCGGCCCCCCAAATCCGCGTGTTGGCACCGTCCAGCACACCGCAGAGATCCTCGGCGTCGATATCAAGGCCCACGGCAGGGATCTTGATGCTTGGACACGACGCATAGGAATAGCCATAGGCCATCTTGTTCACGAACAGGAAATCCCCGATCAGCAGGGTTTCCTTCATCGACCCTGACGGAATCCAGAACGGTTGAAAGAACAAGGTGCGGAACACACCGGCAATCAGCAGCGCGTAAACGATCGTCTTGATGGTTTCGACAATCGGATTTTGTTTCTTTGCCGGGGCGGCCATGCGGCTCTCCGTTTGCTGGATAGGATCAGGGTGGGAATAATCCGCCGCTACATGCGTGTGGGCGCGCGGTAAGTCAAGGCGCGGTTGGCGGCTGTTCGCCGGTGTCGCCCGACCCGCGCGCCGATGCCGCGATGGGCACGGCCTCGATGACGACAAAGGCCTGCGCCCATGGGTGATCGTCGGTCAGGGTAACGTGGATTATCGCCTCGTGGCCTTCTGGGGTCATCTCTTGCAGGCGCGCGGCGGCCCAACCGGTGACCGCCATCACCGGCTGGCCGGTCCGCAGATTGCTGACGGCCATGTCTTTCCAGGCAATACCCATGCGCAAACCGGTGCCCAGCGCCTTGGAGCAGGCCTCCTTGGCGGCCCATCGCTTGGCATAGGTGCCCGCCACATCCTTGCGCCGTTCGGCCTTGCGCTGTTCAACTTCGGTAAAAACCCGGTTGCGAAACCGGTCGCCGAAACGGTCCAGCGTGCCCTGAATGCGGTCAATATTGGCAAGGTCGGTGCCAATCCCAAGGATCATCCCCGCGCCTCATCCATGAGACGGCGCATTTCGGCAATCGCGGGCCCGATCCCACGAAAGATGGCTTCACCGATCAGAAAATGCCCGATGTTGAGCTCGCGAACCTCCGGGAAGGCGGCAACCGGCTGGACGGTTTCATAGGTCAGCCCATGACCCACATGCACCTCAAGCCCAAGCGAATGGGCATGGGCCGACATAGCACGCATTGCTTCGAGTTCGCGGTCGCGATCCTCAAAACGGCCCTCGTGATGGGCGTCACAATAGGCCCCTGAATGCAATTCGATCACCTGCGCACCGATCCGGTGCGCGGCGTCGATCTGCCGGATATCGGCCGCGATAAAGATCGACACACGGCACCCCGCGTCACGCAGCGGCGCAATGAAATGGGCCAGCCTGTTTTCCTCGCGCGCGACTTCGAGCCCGCCTTCGGTGGTGCGTTCCTCGCGCTTTTCGGGAACGATGCAGACCGCGTGCGGCTTATGACGCAGGGCGATGTCCTGCATCTCCTGAGTGGCGGCCATCTCAAAGTTGAGAGGGACCGTCAGCGTCTCCATCAGTCGTTCGATATCAGAATCCGAAATGTGGCGACGATCCTCGCGCAGATGCGCGGTGATCCCGTCGGCACCCGCCTCTTCGGCCAATTTGGCGGCCCGAAGCGGATCAGGTGTGTCGCCGCCGCGTGCGTTCCGCACGGTCGCGACGTGGTCGATGTTCACCCCAAGGCGCAGTTTGGCGGATGCTGACATGGCGAATCTCCTGAGCGGTTGGCCGTGCCCAAGACCTAGTCTGCTTTGCGCGCCGCGTCAGCCTTGGCTGCCGCTTTTTTCTTGAGCGCCTCAAGCTTGGCCTTGATCACGCCCTTGCGGCGTTTCTGATAGGCCTTGAGGATCGGCACAGAGAGATAATAGCAGATTGTCGCGGTTACGATGCCGGGGATCACCCCGCCGACCATGTAGGGATAGAACACCTCGTCGAAAAAGATGCGCAACCCGTGCCAATCCATCTCGCTACCGGTGAACAGCGCGCAGAAGTTATCCTTGAGCGCGTCACCTGCATCAATGAACTTGCCCGCAAAGGACCGGTGGTGGTGGTCTTCGAACTCTGTTCCCAACAGAAAGTGCCCGGTCTTGAGCGAAACAACCCCGATCGGCACATATGTCAAAGGATTGCCAAAGAACGTCGCCATCAGCGAGGCAAGGTAATTTCCCTGCATCACCCGCGCGATCATCAGCGCCACGATGAAATGAAGACCATAAAACGGGGTGAAGGTGGTAAAGACCCCCGCCCATATGCCCCGCGCGATGCGTTCCGGGCTGTCGGGCAGGCGGCGCACCCGGTGTTTGACATAGTGAAAGGCACGGGTCCAGCCGCCGCGCGGATACAAGAAATCCACGATGACGCGCAAGATTGACCGGCGATCCCGTCGCTTGAATACCACCTGTTGCCCTTCGTGTCGTCCGTGTTCCGTTATGACGATCCGGCGATAAACCGGGTCTTGTCTCTCATGCGATCTATCGCGGCAACGTCGCTTTCCGCCTCCATGGCCAGCATCAGCGAATGAAGCTGTTCAACATCGCGCAATTCGACATCGATCTTCAACCTGTAGAAATCTGGTTTACGATCCACGAATTCAAGATTGCTGATATTGGCCTTCTTTTCGCCGATCAATGTGCAAATCCGTCCCAGTACGCCAGAGTCGTTGCCGATGGTCAGGTCCAGCGTCACCGCATAGGCTGCGGGATGGGTGCCGCTGTGCCAATGCAGATCGACCCACCGGTTTGGCTGATCCTCGTATTCGCCCAGCCGCTCGCAATCAATGCTGTGGACGACCACGCCCTTGCCTCGGAACGTAATGCCGACAATGCGTTCGCCGGGCAGCGGCTGACAGCATGGCCCGCGTTCAAAGCTTTGACCCGGTTCAAGCCCGATAACCGCGCGGCGCGGTGAGATCGCATCGCCGTCGTCCCGCGCCAGATCGGGGTATATTGCCTGCACCACGTCATGACCGGTCAGCTCGGCACTGCCCAATCTGGCCAAAAGGGCATTGCGGTCGGGCAACAACAGATGTTTGGCCGCCGTATCCAGAACCTTGTCGGTTGCCTTGCGCCCGACATGTTCAAATGCCGACCGCGCCAGTTCATGCCCCAGCTTGATAAAGCGTTCGCGGTCCACCTCGCGCAGGGCGCGGCGGATCGCGGTGCGCGCCTTGCCCGTGGTCGCGATCTCAAGCCAGCTGACCTGTGGCGTCTGGCCTTCGGCGGTGATCACTTCTACGGACTGGCCGTTCTTGATCCGGGTCCAGAGCGGCACACGAATGCCATCAATCTTGGCCCCGACACAGGCAGACCCGATCCGCGTGTGAATGGCATAGGCAAAGTCGATCGGTGTCGCCCCGCGCGGCAATTTCACCACGTCGCCTTTGGGGGTAAAGCAAAAGACCTGATCGGAATACATCTCGAGCTTGACCGCCTCGAGAAACTCGTCGTGGTCGTCTTCGCCATCGAACTGTTCCGTGAGGCTGGAAATCCAGCGCGCTGGATCAACTGCAAACGGGTTCTGTGTGCGCACGCCATCCCGATAGGACCAATGCGCCGCGACCCCTGTTTCGGCCACATCATGCATCGCCTGCGTGCGAATCTGCACCTCTACCCGCTTGCCATCGCGCCCCGAAACCGTCGTATGAATCGATCGGTATCCGTTGGACTTGGGCTGACTGATGTAATCCTTGAACCGCCCCGGCACTGCGCGCCAGCGTTGGTGGATCACGCCCAGCGCGGCATAACAATCGGCTTCGGACCCGGTGATGATCCGAAATCCGTAGATATCGGACAGACGGGAAAACCCTTGTTCCTTTTGCTGCATCTTGCGCCAGATCGAATAGGGTTTCTTGGCCCGTCCGAACACCTGCGCGTCGATCTTTGCCTTTTCCAGTTCGGTCCGCATGTCCCCGGTGATGCGGTGGATCACATCGCCCGTTTCCTTTTGCAGCGTTATGAACCGGCGAATGATGGATTGCCTGCCTTCGGGGTTGAGCACGCGAAAGGCCAGGTCTTCCAGTTCTTCGCGCATCCACTGCATACCCATGCGCCCGGCCAGCGGGGCATAGATATCCATCGTCTCGCGCGCTTTCTGAAGCTGCTTGTCAGGGCGCATCGCCTTGATCGTGCGCATGTTGTGCAGACGGTCCGCCAGTTTGACCAAGATCACCCGAAGATCCTTGGACATGGCCATGAACAGCTTGCGGAAGTTTTCGGCCTGCTTGGTCTCGCGGCTCGACAATTGCAGATTGGTCAGCTTGGTGACCCCATCCACCAGCATCGCGACCTCTTCGCCGAATCGCTCTGCGACCTCGCCGTAGGACGCCTTGGTGTCCTCGATGGTGTCATGCAAAAGCGCCGTGATCAGCGTCGCGTCGTCCAGATGCTGTTCTGTCAGGATGGCGGCAACGGCAACCGGATGCGAAAAATAGGGTTCGCCCGAATGCCGCAGTTGCCCGTCATGCATCGCAAAGCCGAATTCATAGGCCTCGGTCAGACGGGCGACATTGGTCTTGGGGTTGTAGTTGCGGACCAGCGCAATCAGATCTTCGCAGGCAATCATTCTGGTCCGTATCCGTGCCTAAGTGCGAGGCTTAGCCCTGCCCTTGCGCCTCCATCAGCGCGCGAAGCAGTTTTTCTTCCGACATGTCGTCATCGGCGGGCTGATCAGGCTCGGCACCCATCAACAGCGCCATGCTGTCTTCTTCGGGTTCGTCCACCTCGATCTGGTTCTGGTTGCTTTCGATCAGACGCTCGCGCAGTTCGTCGGCGCCCTGGGTTTCGTCGGCAATCTCGCGCAGGCTGACAACGGGGTTCTTGTCGTTGTCGCGATCCACGGTCAGCGCGGCACCCGAAGCGATCTCACGGGCGCGGTGCGCCGCCAGCATTACCAACTCAAAGCGGTTGGGAACCTTGTCAACGCAATCTTCTACCGTCACGCGGGCCATGGGATATGCTCCAAATGTCTATTCTGGTCCAGAGTGGCTCATGTAATGATGTTTCCCGGCCTTGACAAGCGCGGAATCCGCTGGTGCGGCGCTACAGCGGACGAACAGACGCGATTTCCCGCTCAGGCAGGGCGTCGCACATCGCAACCACGCTGCGCCCGTCCCACG
>JAUIAS010000033.1 GCA_030425395.1 Alphaproteobacteria bacterium | reverse complement strand
ATCCAGATCCGCGTCGCGGTGCTCAACCGCTACACCGCTCTCGGCATACCCGTCACGGTGCCCGTAGGATAGGTCTGTCCGGGGAAAGGGAAAGTCCGGTCGCAATCCGATTTGTGCAACAAAGCCCCTTTGGGTTGTAAAGCTTTTCATGCTAACTTCTCAAGTTGTTTTGGTAGCTTATTTTCTTGGGTGACTTCGAAGGTTTCTCGCTGGCCTTCCCCGCTCTGATCGGGTTTTCTTTGCGCGTCTGAGACGGGGGAGGAAACCATGGACGGGAAATGTGTCATTGTAACCGGCGCGGCGCGTGGGATCGGGCTTGCCACGACGAAACAGCTTCTGGCCAAGGGCGCGCGCGTCGCCATGGTCGATCGCGACAGCGCCGAGCTGGCCAAGGCCGCGGATGGGCTGGACAATGTCCTTGTGGTCGATGCCGATGTTTCGATCCCGGAAGACGCCGAACGGATGGTCGCGGAAACGCTTGCCGCGTTCGGTCGAATAGATGCGCTCGTCAATAATGCGGGCGTGGCTGACTTCGGCCCCATCGAAGAAACCAGCTTTGAACGCTGGCGCACCGTGATGGCGACCAATCTTGACGGGGTGTTCCTTTGTTCTCAGGCCGCGATTGCGCCGCTCAAGGACACCAAGGGCTGCATCGTCAATATCGCAAGCATTTCCGGTCTGCGGGCCTCGACCCTGCGGGTGGCCTACGGCACCTCAAAGGCGGGGGTGATCCAACTGACCAAACAGCAGGCCGCAGAACTGGGCGAATATGGCGTGCGCGCCAACTGCGTGGCCCCCGGCCCGGTGCGCACCAAGCTGGCCATGGCGGTGCATTCGCCCGAGATCATTGCCGCGTATCACGACGCCGTGCCGCTTAACCGGTATGGCTCCGAAGATGAAATCGCCTCGGTAATCGTGTTTCTGTGTTCGCCCGAGGCAAGCTATGTCACCGGACAGGTGATTGCTTCGGATGGCGGTTTTGACAGCACCGGCGTGGGCCTTCCGGCCCTGCGCGGTCGCACGGTCGAGGCGTGATCATGGATATTGTTCCACCCTCGGCTGCCGATTTGCTGGCCGCGTTGCGCGGTGACAGCCTCAGCGCCGAAACACTGATGACGCGCACGCTGGATCGCATCGCCGAAACCAACGGCGATCTCAATGCCATCGTCGCACTTCGCGACAGGGATGCCCTGATGGCCGAAGCCCGCGCCGCCGATGCCGCCTCAGGTGCGCGTGGCCCGCTGCATGGTTTACCCATCGCGGTCAAGGATCTGGTCCATACCAAGGGGATCACAACCACGATGGGCTCGCCGGTCCTGGCCGATTTCGTGCCGCAGGTGGATGATATCCTGGCCGCGCGATTGCGGGCAGCGGGGGCGATCCTGATCGGCAAGACCAACGTGCCGGAATTCGGCCTTGGATCGCATACGTTCAACCCGGTCTATAGTGCCACCCGCAATCCCTATGCTCTGGGTCGCAGCGCGGGGGGATCGTCTGGCGGGGCGGCGGCGGCACTGGCTGCAGGCATGGTCGCGCTTGCCGATGGGTCTGACATGATGGGCAGCCTGCGCAACCCGGCGGCGTGGAACAACGTCTATGGGTTTCGCCCGACTTGGGGACTGGTCCCGCCGGATCCGCGCGGCGAAATGTTCATGGGCCAACTGGCCACCCTTGGCCCAATGGCCCGCAGCCCCGAAGACATGGCGATCCTGCTGGATGTAATCGCGGGCCCCGACCCGCGCGTGCCCCATGGCCGCCCGTGGCAACCGATCTCACCCGTGCAAGCGGCGGACCTGACAGGGTTGCGGGTCGGTTGGCTGGGTGATTGGGGCGGTGCCTTGCCGATGGAAGACGGTGTGCTGGATACTTGCTGCGCCACACTGGACGTGTTGCGCGCCCTTGGTGCCGTGGTCAAGGATGTGGAGCCGCCGTTCGATCTTGAGACGATCTGGACCGCGTGGATCGGGCTTCGCTCCGCGGCGGTGGCGGGGTCGCTTGATGCGATGGGGGACAAGATCACCCAGACCAAGGATACGGCCCAATGGGAGGTGGCGCGCGGTCGGGAAATGTCCGCTTTGGATGTGCATCGGCTCAGCGTGATCCGGTCGCAATGGTTCCTGCGCGCGGCTGAGCTGTTTCAAGAGTATGACATGCTGATCCTGCCGTCGGCCCAGATGTGGCCGTTTGACGTGACGATGGACTATCCAACCGAAGTGGCCGGCACCGAAATGGACACCTATCACCGCTGGATGCAGGTGGTGGTGCCCGCAGGGCTGATCGGGCTTCCGGTTCTTGCGGCACCTTCGGGCTTTGGGGCAGGGGGGCTGCCCATGGGGGTGCAGATGATCGGGGCGCACGGAACCGACGCGCGCCTGTTTGAGATCGGTGCCGCTTATCATGCCGCGACACGCTGGCCGCAGGAACATCCACCCGCCTGACACGCCACGGGTTGGGTGGTTAACACCCTGTTCATAAAGATGAATATAGGATTACGCATTTCCCCGCGGGGAAATCGCCCTATGCGTGTGTCGAGGGCTGCGAAAGGGGTGCCCACGGGCCTTCGGAGCCGTTTTTTCCCGCGACACGGCAATCACAGCGGTGCTAGGCTGGGTGTCGCGCGAACCGAAAATGACGACAGGACCGCCCAAGGGAGGACACAATGCACGATCCTGCAAACGCGCCCGAATTCGGCGTGCCCGAAATGCGCGCAGTTGATTTTACCACACTGAAACAGGCCTTGGCGCTGGGGTGGCAGGACATGCGCCGCGCGCCGCTGTTTGGCTTGTTCTTTTCATCGGTTTACGCGCTGGCGGGCATCGCAATGACCTGGGTGACCGCTGCCACCGGAACGACCTTCTGGCTGGTGCTTGCCGCGATCGGCTTTCCGTTGATCGGCCCGTTTCTCGCGGTTGGTCTCTATGAGGTGTCGCGCAGGCTTGAGACGGAAAACCCGGTGCATTGGGCCGATGTGATGGGCGTGGTCCTGCATCAAAGCCGTCGGCAATTGCCGTCGATCTGCGCGATCATCGTTGTGGTGTTCCTGTTCTGGTTCTTTCTGGGGCACATGATCTTTGCCCTGTTTCTGGGCTTGTCGACCATGACCAATGTGTCCAGTTCCTTTGAGGTCTTCCTGACGGGGAACGGTCTGACCATGTTGGCCGTGGGCACGGTGGTGGGCGCGGCCTTTGCGCTGTTGCTGTATATGATCACGGTGCTGTCCCTGCCGCTGTTGCTGGACCGCGAGGTGGATTTTGTCACCGCGATGATCACGTCGTTTCAGTATGTGCTGGCCAATCCCGTCGTCATGCTGGGGTGGGGGGCGATGATCGCGGTGCTGACCTTTGTTGCAATGCTGCCGTGGTTTCTGGGGTTGTTGATCGTGCTGCCGCTATTGGGACATTCAAGCTGGCATCTTTACCGCTTGCTCACCGCGCCTGATCCGGGCGCGTCCTGACATTTTCAGAGGTCTGCGCTATTCCTCCCGCCCATGCGCGACAAGCCGCGCGCGCAAATCCCCGGCGCGTGTGTCGCCGGTGTCCAGGGCAAAAACATAAGCATGGGTGAGGTAGAAGCACGCGGCGTCCAGATCTTCGGCGGCGTCTGCGGCCTGAGCGTAAAGGGCCACAAGCGCGGCCCCGTCATGACGCTGATGCGCATCAAGAAGGGCCGCGTCCAGCGCCACCTTTGTCATTCCGCAGCCGCCCGGCCCAGTTCCCGCTGTGCCATCAACCGTTCTGCCACCCAGTCGTGAAACAGGTGGGTCGGCCCGTCCATCGCCGGTGAAAACCGCCCGCCATCAAATTCGGTGGCGTGGCGGCCGCGTTGCATCCCTTCGACAACAAACACGTCTTCGGCAAACACCTCTTTCCAAAGCTCGGTGTTGCGCTTGCGCAGGGCGTCGTCGCTTTCGGGCGTGGCATAATACAGGTGGATGTGTTCCACCGTCCGGTCCTGTGCCACCGGTTGCAGGATGATCGCAAAGGCATGATCGCGATGAACCCCCAGCAACACGTTGGGATAGGCCGAGATATATTCGGCTGCGGTGTCCCATTTGCTGCTCAGACCTTTGAAATCGTCAAAGCGGGTGCCATCGTCATCCTCAAGTTGACGATAGACCAAGGTGCCCTGACCGGAAAACGCGCCCGGTTCTTCGATGTGGTAATGGTCTTCCAGCCGGGAATAGCTGTTCAGGCCGGGATGCACCCATGGCAGGTGATAGCTTTCGCAATAGTTTTCCACCGCCAGTTTCCAGTTGCAGGCGACCTCAAGGGTGAACCGGCTGTCTTCGCCACCGTGAAAGAGTGGTTGTTCGAATTCGGCCCAGCGGCTGATGACGTGGGCAAAGGCGTCTTCGAATTCCGGGGCCTTGCCATCCACGTTGATCCACACGATGTCGCGCCAGACATGGCTGCGCACCTCGAAAAGCCCCAGCTCGGACCGCTGCAACCCCTCGTGGGTGTTGCGGCCGGGACCGCCGACATGGGGCGTGCTGACAAGGCGACCTTCGGTGGAATAGCACCAGCTATGATAGGGACAACGGATTGCGCCTTCGATCTTGCGGGGTTCTTCGACAAGGATCATGCCACGATGGCGGCAGATGTTCTGGAACACGCGCACCTGACCGTTGCGGTCGCGCAGCAGCAACAAGGGCAGGCCGAGAAAGGTCATCGGCACCGCATCGCCCGGTTCCGGCACATCCGACGCGGTGGCAAGACCGCTCCATGTGCCGAAAAGCAGCGCGTGCTTTTCCTCTTCGTGCATAGCGGGGTCGATGTAATGAGCATTCGGCAACCCGTTCGCCGAGGCGATCGGGCGGCGGACATTGGACAGATCAGATGAAGAAGTCATCGGCGCGCTCCGGCATTGGCTACGGGCCGATGTTACAAGGCTGTGGCGCGCGGGTCCGACCGGATAGCGACGTGATTTTCCTCCCGGCGACACGCGCGGATGGCGCAAAGGCGGTCAGGTAAAGGGTTGATCGGGCCGCAACAGGCGCTTGTGATAGGGCAAAAGTGCATCTTCCGGGATCAGCCCGACACCACGCGCGGCGTCGAACACCTCTTTGCTACGCGACCCGAGATGTTCATAGACCATCCGTTCCGCGCGGCTGGCCTCGCCGGAATCACGCACCGTGCGGGTAACGTAACCCGCCCAGAAGTTGTTCTCCATTGAGGGAACACGGGCCAGATAGTTGAATGAAGACGTCATCGTATTTCGGCGGGAAATCAGCGCGGTTATGCCATCTTCCTGTCGCAGGACGAGACCGCGGAATTCGCGCGCCTGCGGATTGGTCGGCAGGCCCTGCTGGCGCATCGCCTCCTTGGCTTCGAAGCCGCGGATATAGGTCACGCCGTCGCGGCGGAATACATAGACAAGACCAACCACGAACTGGGTTTCGCTGACAAAGGACCGCCGTGAAAACCGGTAGAACCCGTTGGGGAAATCGGATTCCGGCACATCCCGCGCGCCCGGAGCGATGAAGTCCGCCAGAAAATCGCTCGACAAGGCGTCCGCGCGCGAGGTGAGGACCTCAACCGGTTCCAGAAGAATCCGCGCGTCTACGCCGAAGAAAGCACAAATCCGGGCCAGCACGTCGGGGCGTGGAAAGCTTTCACCCGACAGGTATCGGTTGAACTGTGTCCGATTGATTCCCAATTGACGCGATAATTCGGAAATCGAGGGATAGTCTTGAGACAGGCTGCGCAGATTCCGGCCAAACATGCTGCGGATTTCTGACGGGGATCGGGATGAATAGGTCATGCGGCGCGATTTTTGATCTTTTTCTGACTGGTTCAGGCTCGATTGCCCCGCTGTGACCGGATCGGACCCAGCGAATTTTGAAAGTGACGCTGTTTTGTGTCACGTCTGACGCGATTATGAACCCGACCCTAGCCTTGTGGACACAAAATGCAAGCAATCGGTGCAGAGTTTACCATGTTTGGACTCAGCTGTTTCTCGCACACTTGACCTCAGGGCAATAAGGGGACTGATCATGCTGGGAGTTGTTATCTGGAGCAATCCACAGGAACGAAAAGCCGTCATCTGGTGCGAGGATCACGGCGATTTGGCCTATTTCAACGATGAATCCGCGCTGCTGGGGGAAATAGATCTGGATGCGGGGGATCTTGTCGATTTCGAGATGACCACGGAACGCGATCTGCGCCGCGTTCATAATCCGCGTCTTGTGTCAGAGCACGCCTATAGCGGGCTGGATGCGACGCTCAAGGATGAAGCGGGCGATGCTGGGGGCACGGACCATGACGCGGAAAACTGCGACGACCAGGCCGAGTGTCAGCGCGATTACCTTCGACCTAATCCGGTGCCGCGATCGGCGCAGATCATTCCGATTTCCCAAGGTTTGGGACGGGAAAGAACACCGCGCAGCAAGGCAAGTCTTGAGGCTGTCTGAACGTTTACGGGCGGCAGTTTTCCACCGCCGCCCGTCTCTTGTTTCGTGTGATCTGAATCCGCGATTTCAGTCGCCGCGCAAAAGGGCGGCAACGCCGGTGCGCGCCATTTCAACTAGGCCAAGCGGGCGCATCAGATCGGCAAAGGCATCGACCTTCTCGGGCGCGCCGGTGATTTCAAAGATGAAGCTTTCGAGCGTGCTGTCCACGACATTGGCGCGGAAGATATCGGCCAGCCGCAGGGCTTCGACGCGTTTGTCGCCGGTTCCGACGACCTTCATGATGGCAAGCTCGCGTTCGACCGACGCACCTTCGACCGTGAGGTCGTGAACTTCGTGCACCGAAACGATCCGGCCCAGCTGGGCCTTGATCTGGACGATGACCTGCGGCGTGCCGGTCGTCACGATCGTGATGCGCGACAAATGGCCGGTATGGTCCACCTCGGCCACGGTCAGGCTCTCGATATTATAGCCGCGGCCGGAGAAGAGGCCGATCACGCGGGCCAGCACGCCCGGTTCGTTTTCGACCAGAACGGCCAGAGTATGGCGTTCCACCACATCCGAGAACGTGGGGCGCAGGTTATAGGCGGAATGGCTGTTTGAGCCTTTCTTGATCTTTAGGGCAGACATGGTGTTCCTTTCCGTCGCAAAGGGACGTTCAAACTGGGAAATGGATGGACAAGGGGGGGGCGCTGGCGTTGTCAGACCAGCACCGATCCCTTGGCATCAATCACGCCCTGTGTTTCAGCTTCGCCCAGAAGCATTTCGTTGTGAGCCTTGCCCGACGGGATCATGGGGAAGCAGTTTTCGTGCTTTTCCACCACGCAATCGAAGATCACCGGCCCGTCATAGGCGAGCATTTCGCGGATCGCGTCATCAAGATCGGCGGGATTGTCGCAATAGATCCCCTTGGCACCGAATGCCTCGGCGAGCTTGACGAAATCGGGCAGCGCCTCGGACCAGGAGTTGGAATACCGTTCGCCATGAAGCAATTCCTGCCACTGGCGGACCATGCCAAGCCGTTCGTTGTTGAGAATGAATTGCTTGACCGGAGCGCGGTATTGCACGGCGGTGCCCATTTCCTGCATGTTCATCAGCCATGACGCTTCACCGGCCACGTTGATGACCAGGGCGTCGGGGTGGGCGATCTGAACGCCGATCGAGGCGGGCGTGCCATAGCCCATGGTGCCCAGCCCGCCGGATGTCATCCAGCGATTGGGGTCTTCAAAGCCAAGGTATTGCGCGGCCCACATCTGGTGCTGGCCCACCTCGGTGCAGATATAGCGCGAGGGGTGATCGCGGGTCAGTTCTTCGAGCCGTTGCAGGGCGTATTGCGGTTTGATGGTGGTTTCGCTGTTGGTATAGGCAAGGCAGTTGACCTTGCGCCATTCGTTGATCTGGCCGTGCCACTTGGCCACCGCGTCTGCGTTGGTCTTGCGCCCGCGGGATTTCCAGACCTTGAGGATATCCTCAAGGACATGCGCGACGTCCCCAACGATCGGGATATCGGTCTTGACCACCTTGTTGATCGACGAAGGATCGATATCAATATGGGCCTTGGTCGATTTGGGGCTGAAGGCGTCGATGCGGCCGGTGATGCGGTCATCGAAGCGCGCGCCGATGTTGATCATCAGATCGCAGTCATGCATGGCGAGGTTGGCCTCGTAGAGACCGTGCATGCCCAGCATCCCAAGCCAGTTCTTGCCCGATGCGGGATACGCGCCCAATCCCATCAGGGTCGAGGTGATCGGGAAGCCTGTGGCATCCACCAGTTCGCGCAACAGCTGGCTGGCCGCGGGGCCGGAATTGATCACGCCACCACCGGTATAGAACACCGGGCGCTTGGCCTTTTCCATGGCGGCGACCAGTTCGGTAATCTCTTCAAGATCGCCTTTGACCTGTGGTTGGTAATGGGACTGCATTGCCTTGGGGCCGGTATATTTGCCGGTCGCGAACTGAACGTCCTTGGGGATGTCGACCAGCACAGGGCCGGGGCGGCCCGAGGTCGCGACGTGGAACGCTTCGTGCATGATCCCCGACAAGGCGTCGGTTTCCTTGACCAGCCAGTTATGCTTGGTGCAGGGGCGGGTGATGCCGACGGTATCGGCCTCCTGAAAGGCGTCGGAGCCGATCATGAAGGTGGGCACCTGGCCGGTGAGAACGATGATCGGGATCGAATCCATCAGCGCATCCGTCAGGCCGGTCACCGCGTTGGTGGCACCGGGACCGGATGTCACCAGTGCCACACCGGGTTTGCCGGTCGAACGTGCATAGCCTTCGGCGGCATGCACAGCGCCCTGTTCGTGGCGCACCAGAATGTGGCGGATATCGTTTTGCTGGAATACTTCGTCATAGATCGGAAGGACCGCACCACCGGGGTAGCCGAATACCGTATCCACGCCCTGATCCTTGAGGGCCTGGACCACCATTTTTGCGCCGGTCATTTCCTTGCTCATCTGTCTTGCTCCGATTGCGACATGCGGGTCGTTCAATTGTGGGTGCCAAAAAGCGGCGGTGTCAAAAGCGTGTGTGCCAAAAAAAAAGCCCCCGAATTTTCGGAGGCGCATGGGGTGTCATATGGACGTCCGTTACCGGCCCATGCGCTTGTTTCCTACGACTACGATTAGAGTGGTCACGGTTGATACCCCTGCTTTCGATTGATCGGGACATTATGCGCACCGAAACAGGGCGTCAACCGCCAAAGCGGCGAAAAAAGTGTCGCACGGGTCGGTTTTTCTTTCCACTTGTTGCGTAAATGCGGGGCCGCGCGCATCAAGATGAAAATTCGGCTGTTAAAAGCGGGTCGTTTTCGCAAGGTCCGCGCGAAAGAGGGGGGCGCTGCCCCCCGTCGCGCTTTGCGCGCCTCCCCCCGGAGTATTTCGGGCCAGAAGAAGGCGCGGGGCGCGATTTTGGTTCTCAGGGCGCGCTCAAGGCTCAGAAACTGGCACCCGTGCCTTGCAGCACTCCGTGTTCAAGCGCGTAACGCGTCAACCCGGCGGTAGAGGAAATGCCCAGTTTGCGTTTGATGTTCTTGCGGTGGGTTTCCACGGTGCGCACCGAGATATCCAGCGACTGGGCGACGGCCTTGTTGGATTTTCCCTGCGCCAGTTGCAACAGGATCGTCTGTTCGCGACCAGTGAGCGCCTCGCGCCCGTCGTGGGAAGTCTTGGGAGCGAGCGAGCCCTTGGCTCCGGTGCACAGGTAACGCTGCCCGCGCATCACGGCGTCGATGGCAAGGCGGATTTCGTCGGTGGGCACGTCCTTGAGCACATAGCCCATTGCCCCGTGATCGAGCGCGGTTGAAATATATTCCGGCGTATCGTGCATCGACAGGATCAGAACCTTGGTGGCAGGGAACCGTTCGAGCAGGATTTCGGTGGCTGTCAGGCCGCCCATTCCGGGCATGTTCAGATCCATGAGCACCACGTCCGGGGCGAGTCTGGCGGCCATGTCAAGCGCGTCGCGCCCATTGCCCGCGATGCCGACCACGGCAATGTCGGGATAGGATTCGAGAATGGATTCGATGCCTTCGGCGACCATGGGGTGATCATCCACGATCAGCACGCGGATGGGCTGTGGTTTCTCCGTCATGGGCTTTTCCGTCATGCGGCGGGGTCCTTTTCGCGGCGGGTGTTTTGCGAGGTGTCTTGCGACGGGTCCGGGGGCGGGGTGTCGTCGGCGGGGGAAAGCAGGTGCGTGAGGGGCACATGTGCTTCGATGACGGTGCCGTGTGGGCCTTCGGCGGCACGGGGTGTGCGCAGGATGAGGCTGCCGTCGAGCTGTTCGATACGTTCCTGCATGTTGCGCAGGCCCAGCCCGGAGGACGCGCGGGCGGCGTCGCGTGGCATCGCAAGCCCGCGCCCATTGTCCATGATCCACAGGGTCGCCCCGGTCTTGTGGCCGCGCAGGTCGACCCTGACCTGGGTTGCACCGGCGTGGCGTTCAATATTTGTGAGCGCCTCCTGCGCGATGCGGTAGAGGGCGATCTTGGCGTTCTGGTCCAGCCGGTTTCGGAAGACAACGGTCGAGAAATCCGTTTCGATGCCGGTGCGTTCGGTGAAGTCCTCGCACAGGGCGCGGATCGCGGGACCAAGCCCGAGATCGTCAAGAACGCCGGGGCGCAGGTCGCGGCTGATCCGTCGGACTTCGCTGATCGCAAGACGCAGCGCATCGGCCCCACGATCAAGAGAAGCCCGCGCGGTATCGTCCTGCCGTTCGAGTTTGCGGCGGGCAGTATCGATCGCATATCGGATGCCCACGAGGATCTGACTGATGCCGTCGTGCAATTCGCGCGCGACGCGGCCGCGCTCTTCTTCCTGTGCGTCAAACACGCGCTGGGTCAGACGTTTGAGCTTGGCGTCCGCCAATCTGCGTTCGCGCACGTTCAACACGAGCCCCGAACCAAAGACAAAGGCCAGCGCCATCAGGGTGATGCCCCCGATATAGAGAAAGGTTCGGCGCACGCGGGTTTCCACCTCGGCGCGGGAGGCAGCGACTGAGGCCAGAACGTCGTCGATGAAAACGCCGGTGCCGACGGCCCAACGCCAGCTTTGGAAGCCGGTCACATAGGCCACCATGAGCGCTTCTTCCCCTGTAGAAGGCTTGGGCCACAAGAAGGTGTGATAGCCAGCCCCTTCGCGGGCGAGCCGGATCAGTTCATCGACAACGGGCGTTCCGGCGCTGTCGGTCAGCCCGGCCCAATTGCGGTTGATCATCCCTGTCTGACGCGGGCTGACCAGATTGGTGCCGTCATATTCATAGACAAAGAAGAACCCTTCTTCGCCGTAGATCATCGCAGAGAGGATCTGGGCGACTTGATCTTTGGCCTCCTGATCGTCGGGAGCGGCAGAGCCATAAATAAAGTAGAAGCCGTTGCGCGCCTGGGTGACATAGTTGCGCAATTCGTCCTTCTTGGCTTCGAGCAACTGGTGTTCAAGGGCCTTGATCTCGCGTTCCGCGAGGTTGCGCGACTGGACCGCCACCAGAACCGCAATCGCGGACACCGCCACGATCAATGGCACAGTCGCCAGAAGCGACAGCTTCTGGGCATAGTCGAACCGGAACGGGCGGGTCAGCAGCGGCATGGCGAATCGTTGTTGAGTTTGCATGTGCAGTCAAACACCAAACCGATGCCCCAAGGCAAATCGGGACGATTTTGACGGAATTGGCCGGTTTTGCAGGGCGAGACAGGCCATAAACAGGTAAAAGGCTGCGGTTGTCGTCGGTGGAAATCCGGCAATTGGTTAAAAAAATATACCGCCTACGTAGTTGTAGGTATTCCATTACGGCATTGCATTGTTAGGGTGGCGCCACTGTAACGATCCGCTTCGCACCACTTGCGGGGCAGCTTCACGGGAGGAGTAACTCAATGGACCGTCGTTCATTTCTAAAGAATACCGCTCTGGGCGGAACAGCCGCAGCCGCGACATCGCTGGCGGCACCGGCACTGGCACAAAGCACGCGCACCCTGACCATGGTGACGTCGTGGCCACGCGGCTTTGCCGTTCTCGACGATGCGGCGACGTATCTGGAAAACATGGTGCGCGAGATGTCCGATGGCAGCCTCGTCATCGAAAAGAAGGCACCGGGCGAACTGGTTGGTGCGCTTGAAGTGTTTGACGCCGTGTCCTCGGGGCAGGCGGACATGTATCACTCGGCGGACTACTACTTTATCGGTCAGCATCCGGGCTATGCCTACTTCACCGCCGTGCCATTCGGCGGCACCGCGCAGGAAGTGACCAACTGGTACTACCACGGCGGCGGCGAAGAGCTGCACGACGAGCTGGGCTCGATCTTCAACCTAAAAGGCCTGCTGGCCGGTAACTCCGGGTCGCAGTCCGGCGGCTGGTTCCGCAACGAGATCAACTCGGCTAACGACTTCAACGGCCTCAAGTTCCGTATGCCCGGTCTGGGCGGCAAGGTGCTGGGCAAGCTGGGTGCCTCCGTGCAGAACATCCCCGGCGGCGAACTGTATCAGGCGCTGTCCTCCGGTGCTCTGGACGGTCTGGAGTGGGTTGGCCCCATGGCTGACGAACGCGCCGGTTTCCAGGAAGTGGCCAAGGTCTACTACACCGCTGGTTTCCACGAGCCGGGTTCGGCGCTGTCGGCAAACGTCAACCTTGACGTCTGGAACGAGCTGAGCGACCAGCACAAGGCGATCCTGCGCTACGCCTCCATGGCGACAACGCACTTCCAGCTGTCCGAAACTCTGGCCAACAACGGTGCCGCGCTGGCCCGTCTGCAGGCACAGGGCGTGAAGACGCTGCAATTCTCCGACGATGTGTGGGATGCGTTTGGCCGGGCTTCTGCCGAAGTCATGGACGAAAACATGGGCGACGAACTGTTTGCCAAGATCCGCACCTCCTTCGAAGCTTCGTTGGCCAACTCGGCGGCGTGGATTCAGAAGTCGGACGGCTATTATGTCGAACAGCGCGTGCGCGTTCTGGGCGGCTGATCCCGTTGATATCCGGATATCGGAAGGGCCCTGTGCGAACGGGGCCCTTTTGGCAAATCAGGGATCCTGAGCATTCGGGGCCACACTTACCGGAACAGTAACACCGGGGCCGGGACAGGGCCCGCGGCGGACCATCCGTCCGAACCTGACGAGGGAGAACCATGGCAGTCCAGGAAACGATCACATTTGGCGAAGCCATAGCCAATCTGGGCAATGGCATCGTTTGGGTGCTGCAGAACATCGCGCTGGCGTTTTACAATTTCGGTTATGCGCTGACCCATCCGCAACTCTGGCTCGACTGGAGCGACAAGCAGGCCATCATGCGATTTGTCTATTATGGCGGGTCGGTTGAGTTCTTCTTTGTCGTCTTTACCGCGTTCGTTGTGCTGACTGCGGTCGGCATGTGGCGCAATACCTTCCTGTGGGGATGTGTGCGTGGGCTCGAAGCGATGGCCAATGGCGTCGGACGGCTGTTTGCCTGGGCCGGGCTTTTGATGGTTCTGCAACAGATCATCATCGTGTTCATGCAGCGGATTTTTACCCGGCCCGACATTTCGATCGGGTTCGGCATTCCGCTTCAGTTCGACATTTCGTGGTTTGCCGAAGAGCTCAAGCTCTACAATGCGTTGGTGGTTTCGCTCTGCGTCACTTACGCGTTTGTACAGGGCGGGCATGTGCGGGTTGACCTGATCTATTCCGCCGTCGGCCATCGCGCCAAACGGGTGATCGACATGTTCGGATCGCTGTTCTTCATGATGACTGGCGCAGTTCTGGTTTGGATGTATGGCTGGTTCTTCTTGTGGCGCTCTCTGATCGTGCCAAAGCCGTCGGCGTCCGACACGCTTGACCGGTTGTTGCTCAAGGCACGTGCGTTGCGCTGGAACGTGGAAACCATCGGGTTCAGCCCGAACGGCTTTACCGCATACTTCCTGTTCAAGATCCTTCTGGTGGCATTCGCCGGTCTGGTCTTTCTGCATGCGATGGCCTTCTTCTGGCGGTCCTACCTTGAATGGAAGGAAGGACCGGAGAGCGAAGGCAAATACCTCGACCGCGATACGCTGGGCGAGGGCGAAGAAGCCTACGAAGGCACTCACTAAGGCAAGGGACGGAAACCAATGCTATTCGGTCTTGACGGCGTCGAAATCGGCCTGATCATCGTGTTTATCTGTCTCTTCGGGGGCATTCTTTCGGGCTTTCCGGTGGCGTTCGCCATCGGTGGGGCCGGTGTCATTTCATTCGGTATCATTGCCGGTCTCGACAGCGCCGGTCTGTTGATCCACCAGGCGATTGATACAGGCAGCCAGGCCTATAAGGATCTGGTGCACAGCGGGGTCCACCCCAATACGATCTCAATCTTCCGATACCCCGAACTGCCGCAGATGGCAGAACCGGTGTTCCCGCGTGGATGGGAACACGCGATGGACCGCAACGTGTCCTTTATCGTGAACCGGATCAACGAACGGGTTCTGGCGGGACAATCCATCGAAACGCTGCTTGCGGTTCTGATGTTCGTCCTGATGGGCATCACGCTGGAACGCTCCAAGATCGCCAACGATCTGCTGACCACGATGGCACGGGTCTTTGGCCCACTGCCCGGCGGTCTGGCCGTGTCCATCGTCGTGGTGGGTGCTTTCCTCGCGGCTTCCACGGGTATCGTGGGTGCCACCGTGGTGACGATGGGCTTGCTGGCGTTGCCGACCATGTTGCGCAACAACTATTCGCCGGAACTGGCCACCGGGGTGATCGCGGCGTCGGGCACGCTGGGGCAGATCATCCCGCCCTCGATCGTGATCGTTCTGCTGGGCACGCTGGCCGGTGATCTGTATTCGGGCGCTCAGGAAGCGCGGGCGCAGACGGCCGGGTGCACGGATGCGCTCACCTATCTGGGGGAACCCGCGGTTCTGTCGGTGGGCACGTTATTTCAGGCGGCCTTGCTGCCCGGTATCATGCTGGCCTTGTTGTATGCCTTGTTCGCATTCGGGTATGCGTTGCTGAACCCATCGAAGGCTCCGGCTGTGGAAATGGGTGCGACCAACGCCGAACCGATCACCCGTGGAGAAGCATTCACCTGGTTCCTTGGTGCGCCGGTGGGCATGATTGCGGGGGCGATGCTGTTGACCAGCGCGGGCCTGATCGGATCGCAGAACATCACCGTGTCAAGCTTTTCGGACATTGGTGAGGGCGCAAGCCTGCGGACCAATGTCAGCGAACAGTGTCAGGCGTCGATGATCGACCTGCACGGGCAGGAAGCATGGGATGCGGCCGTCGCCGAGACAGCCGCGATCGAGGCCGATGGCGGTGTGCAGCAATCCGAGCGGTTGACCGAGGACGAATTGGCCGCGGCCCGCGCGGCCAAGATCGCCGACGCGGCTCCGATCGGGACCGGTGTCACGATCCTGGTCATCCTGCTGGGTCTGGTGCTGACCACGGCGCGCGGCGTGTCGCCGTCGTCGGATCCGCGCCCGTTGTTGATCGGGGGCGTCGGGGCGGTTCTGGTGCTGCTGGGTGATATCGTGCTGGTTTCGGCCGATACCAGCTCGGGCGCGACGGTGATCCTGTTGGCGCTCCCCTTTGCAATGTTGATCTATGGGGCGGTCCATGGGGTCAAGATGTGCGCCGGAAACGAGCTGATCCGGGTGGTGTTCCCGCCTCTGGTCCTGATTGTTGCGGTGCTTGGGTCGATCCTTGGAGGGATTACCAACCCGACACCCGCTGCGGCACTGGGTGCGGGCGGGGCCATCATGCTGGCGGCCTATCGCAAGCTGACCGATCTGGACCGCAGCCCCAAGGTAATCATCTGGTCCACACTGGCCATCGTGATCTGTATCCTTGTGGGGGTGAACTTTGACCTGCGCGTAAATCAGGGCGATATCTCGGTCGAAAGCTGGATCGCCTTTATCGTGGCCTATGGCGCGTATCTTTATGCGCTGTTCGGGTTGCTGTTCAGCTGCTGGGTCCTGTTCACCAATGGCGTTCTGACACCGGTGGTGCGCGAAACGGCCAAGGTGACGTCGATGGTGTTCACCATCCTGATCGGATCGCAGATCCTGAACCTTGTGGTGATCTCGTTCGGTGGTGAACATTACATTCAGCAGTGGCTGCAGAGCTTTGACAACGAATTCAAGGTTTTCCTGATCGTCATGCTGGTACTGTTCGTTCTGGGGTTTGTTCTGGATTTCCTTGAGATCATCTACATCGTGATCCCGATTGTCGGGCCGGTGATCTACGGAGGCAGCTTTGATCCGAAATGGGTCACCATCATGGTCGCGGTGAACTTGCAGACATCGTTCCTGACCCCACCTTTCGGGTTTGCGCTGTTCTACCTGCGTGGGGTGGCCCCGAAGTCGGTCACCACGCGGCACATCTATCGCGGGATTATTCCGTTCGTGGGAATCCAGGTGATAGGTCTTGCGATCTTGTGGTTCTTCCCCGGTATCGTGACCATTATCCCGGATATTCTGGGCGGCTGAGCCGGCATTCCCGAGACTGCTGCGGAAGGGCCCTTCGGGGCCCTTTCCTGTTTGCCGGCGCGTTTGCAAACAGTCAGAGGGCGAGACGCGTCGGGACAGGAGCGGGGGCGGCTGCCCCCGCACCCCCGCGGGTATTTTGAACGAGAAAGAAACAGGAGCCGGGTGGCGTCAGCCGGTATTGGAGCCGGAGTTTGATCCCGGTGTCGCTCTGCGGTCGGGCAGGTGGATATTGGCCACCTGTTCGGCAATCGGATCGGTTGAGAGCGGATGCAGCTCGCTTTCGAAGGCGTCAGGGTCAGTCATCGGCTGCCATTCGCCGCCGATGTAGACTTCGAGACCGGAAAAGCGCGCCTTGTAGCCCATCTTGGGGCTGCCGGGCACCCAATAGCCCAGATAGACGTAGGGCAGGTTGTTTTCCCGCGCGATTTCGATGTGGTCGAGAATCATGTAGGTGCCCAGACCGTCGCGGCTGCGGTCCGGGGTGTAGAAGCTGTAGACCATGCTGAGCCCGTCTTCGATGACGTCGGTCAGGCTCACGGCGATCAGATCGGATGTGGCGGTGTCCACATACTCCACCACCCGCGACCGGATCGGGGTTTCCTCGATCATGGCGGCGAATTCAAAGACATCCATATCGGCCATGCCGCCGTCAGCGTGGCGGGCATCGAGATAGTCCCGAAACAGCGCGTATTGGTCTTCGGTGGCCCAGGGCGAGGTCGAGCGGCGCTTGAGGATCGCGTTGCGTTTCCAACTGCGACGCTGGCTTTTGCTGGGCGCAAAATCAGCGACCCTGATGCGCGCCGACAGGCAGGCCGAACAATCCGAGCAGGATGGCCGATAGAGCACGTTCTGCGAGCGGCGGAACCCCTGTTGGGACAGCGCGTTGTTGAGTTGTTCAGCGTTTTCCCCTTGCAGGGCGGTGAACAGCTTTCTTTCCATCCGGCCCTCAAGGTAGGGGCAGGGCTGGGGGGCCGTCACGTAGAACTGGGGCGCTATGGGAAGTGTGTGTCGCATGCCGCTTTCAGACCTTAACGGCGCGAGCATAACAATGCCCGCGCCGGAGGCCAAGACCCTTGGGATGCTGCGGTTAAAGCGATCGGCGGTTGAGCGCAACCGTGCCCAGCACCATATCTGTCAGTCCCTGGCCGCGCGCGCCTGTGGCCATCATCACCACCGAAGCCAATTGCAGCAGCGGGAAGGCCCAACTGACCGTATAGCCCAGAGTATGCAGGAATGCCGTGCCACCATCAAAGCGGGCACCGGTCGGGCCGCGCAGTTCGATTGCCATCAGGCGCATGCCCCATGTTGCCGACCCCCCCGCCAGAGTGAACCAGCGATAGAAGAAACCGGTGACGAACATGAGGAAGGGAAAGAAGAACAATCCCGTAAACGCGGTGAACGGCACCACGATCAGGGAAACGATCGCAATCAGGACCGTGTCAACCAACCACGCCAACAGGCGCTTGGTCGGAACAGAATCGTAAAAGCCGGGCTGGGTGTCTGGGTCGGGCAGGTGGGCCATTGGTCGGGTCCGCATGAAAGGAGGCGCGCCCCTTGCGGGGTCGCGCGGTTGGTCAGGAGATCAGGCGGCGGCGTCGTCGCCAGCCTTGCGTGAGCGGTCATCCATGAACTGGTCGAATTCGGCTTTGTCCTTGGCGTCGCGCAGACGTTCGAGGAACGCTTCGAAATCCTGCTGTTCCTGTTCAAGGCGGCGCAGCGTGTCGGACTTGTAGGCGTCAAACGCGCTGTTGCCGCTGGGTCGCGAGGCGCGCAGGGCGCTGCTGGCAAAGTGTTTGCGGGATTGTTTGCGGCAAGAAGAAGAGAACATGCGTTTGCTCCAGATCATGTAAGCGAGAAGGGCAAGGCCAACGGGCCAGAAGAAGACAAAGCCAAGAACCATGGCGGCTATCCATGCGCCTTTGCCCCTGCTGTCCAGCCATGCCTCGCCTTTGGAAAACCAGCCCATGTGCTGAAGCGTGGCGGGTTCGGTTGAAAGCGTGGTCATTAAGGTTACTCCGGATCGGGTTGCGTTGATGTGAAGCCTTTTCACATTACAATAGATCGGAGCAATGATGCCGGTTTGCAAGGGTCTATGTGAATGTTTTTTACATTTTCGTTATTGTGATGAAAAATCAGCAGCTTGCGCAGAAGAAATTTCGCAAAGCCGCGCCGGGGCGATGCTGAAAACATGGTGAGGTGTGCCCGCGGCAGCCCAAACCGTATCAAAGGTCAGCAAGATTTCATCCAGAAAGGCGCGCGGGGCTTCGAGATGACCAACAGGTGACACGCCACCGATGGCAAACCCGGTGCGCGCGCGCACGGCACCGGCGTCGGCGCGGTTCAGCGGCTCGCCCGCCAGAGCTTCGGCACGCTCCGGATCAACCGTGCGCCCGCCCGCAGTCAGAAACAGGAACAACCCGCCGCTTTGCGCGCCCTGAAAGATGATGGACTTGGCGATCTGGTCGACGTCACAGCCAACCGCCTGTGCCGCATCGCGCGCGGTTCGGGCAAGGGCCGTTTCGGTGATGTTGATCGGTTCGCCCGCCGCATCAAGAGCGGCGCGCACGCGTTTCATGCTTTTGCTCATGGCGTATTTCTGGAGACGATTGGCACCGCGATCAAGGGGGTGATTGACGCGGTCGCGCGATGGGGCAATCGTGCGTCCATGACATTTGCATCGCAGTTATCGCGCTTGCCGCGCCCGTATGATCCCGACCTTGCCGCCGAAGCGCGCCACGCCTGTGGTTGGGCGCAGGGGGATATCGCCACATTGATCGAAGGGGCGGCGGGCACCAGCCCGTTTCTCAAAGGGCTGATCATGTCCCATGCCGAATGGCTGGAGGTCGCGCTGGCTGATCCTGACGGTGTTGCGCGGCAGGTGCTGGCCGATTTGCGCGATCCGGCGTTGATTTCGACATCGGGACCGGGGCCGGCATTGCGTCAGGCCAAGGCGCGGCTTGCCTTGTTGACGGCGCTGGCCGATCTGGGGGGCGCCTGGCCGCTTGAGCGGGTGACGGGTCTGTTAACCGATTTGGCCGATACCGCTTGCGATGTGGCGTTGCGTCATGCCATCGCGCCGCTGCTGCGACGGGGCAAACTGCCCGGCCAGACCCAAGATGATCTGGCCACGGCAGCCGGGTTGACCGTGCTGGCCATGGGCAAGTTGGGCGCGGGCGAGCTGAACTATTCCTCGGACATTGACCTGATCTGCCTCTTTGACGAACAAAGGTTCGATCCCGACGATTACTTTGAGGCGCGCACCTCTTTTGTGAAGGCGACCCGCCAGATGAGCACAATGCTCAATGACCGGACCGGGGATGGCTATGTGTTCCGCACGGATCTCCGCTTGCGCCCTGATCCGGCGGTGACGCCCGTTTGTATCGCGATGGAGGCCGCGGAGCGGTATTATGAAAGCCTTGGGCGCACATGGGAGCGTGCCGCTTATATTAAGGCACGCCCAGCGGCGGGAGATATCGCCGCGGGCGAACGGTTCCTTGAGACATTGCGCCCGTTTGTGTGGCGACGGCATCTGGATTTTGCCGCGATTGAGGACGCCCATGACATGCGCCTGCGTATTCGCGATCACAAGGGTCTGGGCGGGCCGATGACGGTGCCGGGTCATGACATGAAACTGGGGCGTGGCGGCATCCGCGAGATCGAGTTTTTCACGCAGACGCGCCAGATCATTGCAGGCGGTCGCGACCCGGATTTGCGGGTGCGCGGCACGGTCGAGGGATTGCAGGCGCTCGCCGCCAAGGGGTGGGTGCCGGACGATGTGGCCCAAAGCCTGACCTGTCACTATCGTGCGCACCGCGAGGTAGAGCACCGTATTCAGATGATCCACGATGCACAGACTCACAAGATGCCCGCCAGCGCCGAAGGCATCGACCGCATCGCTTGTCTCATGGGGACCGATGCCGAAACGCTTCAGGCCGAGGTTCGCAAGCGCCTCGAAGAGGTGCACGAATTGACCGAAGGTTTTTTTGCCGCCGGATCGCGGCCTGCGCGTCCTGCCAACGAGGATGCCGTGGAAATCCCCGCTGAGATGCTCGAAAGGTGGCAGACCTATCCAGCGCTCCGGTCGCCGCGCGCTTTGCAGATATTCGAGCGCCTGCGCCCCCAGATCGCCGAATGTCTGGCCAAAAGCGCAAAGCCGGAAGAAGCCCTTTCAGCGCTGGATTCGTTTCTTGCGGGCCTGCCTGCGGGGGTTCAGCTGTTTTCGCTGTTTCAGGCCAATCCGCAATTGATTGACCTGTTGATTGACATCGTCGGCACCTCTTCGGCGCTTGCGGCCTATCTGGGGCGCAATTCCTCGGTTCTTGATGCGGTGATCGGCGGAGATTTCTTTGCCGACTGGCCGGGACACGCGGTGTTGACCGCGCAATTGACCGCCCGCCTTGAAGGCGAGGAGGATTACGAACGTCAATTGGATGCCGCCCGCCGCTGGGCCAAGGACTGGCATTTCCGCATCGGTGTGCATCACTTGCGCGGGCTCGTGGACGGGGCCACTGCGGGACAGCACTATACCGATCTGGCAGATGCCGTATTGGCGGCGCTCTGGCCCGTTGTGGTGGATCAGTTTTCCCGCCGTCACGGCCCGCCGCCGGGGCGCGGGGCTGTCATTGTCGGGATGGGGTCGCTGGGAGCGGGGCAGCTTTCGGCGCAATCTGATCTGGATATGATCGTGATCTATGATCCGCAGGACGTGGAAATGTCCGACGGTCGCCGCCCGCTGGCGTCGCGGCAATACTATGCGCGTCTGACGCAGGCGATGATCACCGCGATCACCGCGCCAATGGCTGAGGGTCGCCTTTACGAGGTGGACATGCGTTTGCGCCCATCCGGCAATCAGGGGCCCGTCGCAACCAGCCTCAAGAGCTTTCGGGATTATCAACTCAATGAAGCGTGGGTTTGGGAACATCTGGCACTGACCCGCGCGCGGGTGGTGACCGGGAATGGCGCGCTGGCCGCAGACATCGAGACCTTTCGCAGTGAGCTGATTGGCCAGCCCCGCGAAACGGCGGCGGTTCTGTCTGAGGTGCGCGATATGCGCCGCCGCGTCGCACAAGCCAAACATTCTGCCGGTATTCTGGATGCAAAGACCGGTCGGGGCCGGATGATGGACATCGAATTGCTGGCTCAGGCCGGGGCCTTGCTGGCGGGGCAGGTGTCGCGGGATGTGCCGGCGGGATTGGCGGGTGCCGTGGCGCGTGGGCTGTTAAAGCCCGGAGCGGCGCGCACATTGGAGCGGTTTTATGCGATGTTTCATTCCATCCAGACGGCCTCGCGATTGCTGTCACCGCAGACGCCGCAGCTCGGCGATCTGGGCGAGGCCGCAACGGACATGCTGTGCCGGGCCGCCAATGTCGAAACCGCGTCCGAGCTTGCCGAACGGCTTGAGGCGGCCTACCTGCGCTCAGCGGCGTTGGTCGATGCGGCCATTGGACAGGACAAAGAGGAAAGCGGCGATGAAGGGTGACCCGGTGCTGGACCCAAAAGGATTGATTTACGAATCCTTCAGAATCGACGGCATAACCCCGTCGCAATGCCGCACAATCTTTCTGGATTGGGCGCTGAGCCTGCCATCTTCGACGGACACTGCTGGTGCGATTCGCGGATTGCTCGCCATGTATGAAGACAAAGGCGATCATCCGATGATGTCCATCCTGCGCGAAGGGCTGGGCGGAATGGCGACCCCCCGGCGGCGCGGTGGCTGGCGGTCACGTCCCAGAAACTAAACAGAATTTCCGGCACGCAACGGTGATTCCGGGGCGACAGAGTAAGGTGCGAGCGCGCGATTCCAAGGGAAACGCGACCCTGCATTGCCCCATTTTTCCGCGAATTGTCCCGATCCTGTCGCAATCTCGCCCGATTTCAGGGGGAAAAGGTATCCAAAGCGTATCCAAGGATACCTGTCCTTCGATTTGGAGAATGAGATATGAAAGCGTTTCGTGTGATTGCCCTTCTTGGTCTGGGTCTGTCTGTTTCAGCCTGTGCCGCAGTTGATGTGCCGACGCGGAACGCGCCGTTCGAAGCGCTGCCGCCGGTCATGTCCTCGGTTGAGGCCCCGTCCGGAATGCGGGCCGTGTCGACCCTTCCTGATTTTGCCGCGCGGCAGGACACCGCGTTCGATGCGGTGACCCCCGCGCCGCTGGCCGCTCCAGTCGCGGTCGCAACCGCCGCCCCAATGGTGCAACAGACCGCCCCGATCGCCACACCGGCTCCGGCGTTGACGCCCTCGCCGTATCGTGTGAACGCGCTGACCGTGCATGTGCCGCAATCTCTCAAGGTATCGGAGGCCAACAGCTATTTCCCCGGTGGCGATATTGTCTGGCGCGAAGATCCTCTGGGCAACCGCCACGCGCAGGTTCAGACCATCGTGCAGAATGCCATGTTGCGCGGTGCGGCTCAGGTCACCGGACAACGCCCTGTCAACCTTGAGATTACCGTGCTCCGCTTTCATGCGCTGACGGAAAAGGCCCGCTATGCCGCTGGCGGTGTGCATAACATCGTCTTTGACCTGACCGTGCGCGATGCCACCACCGGCGAAGTGGTGCGCCCCACCAAGCGGATCAAGGCAGATCTTGAGGCACTGGGTGGCAAGCCCGCCATCATGGCCGAACGTCGCGGCATCACCCAGAAGGTGCGCATTACCGGACATTTGGCCGAGGTTCTGCGTCAGGAACTGTCCAGCCCGAATGGATATGTGGCGCGCAAGATGGGGATCATGTCGATCTTCTCCAAGTCCTGACCGATCACCGGTCCAAGCGGGCTTTCGCGAAAGAACAAAACAGATTAGGAGGGCGCTATGACAGCGCCCTCTTCGTTTATCGACCCGCCCGTCGTCCGGCTGAAACCCAAGGCCAACGCCCGCGCCATCCGGCACGGGTTTCCTTGGGTATATGCCAATGAAATCGTCACCGACCGGCGCACGCGCGCCCTGCCGCCCGGCACCATCGCCATGCTGGAGGATGAAGCGCGGACCCCGATGGGAACGGTGGCGGTCAATCCGCTGTCCAAGATTTTTTGCCGGATGCTGGATCGTGACCCGCAGGCGGTCATTGATCAGGCCTGGATTGCCAAGCGGCTGGATCGCGCGCTGGCCATGCGCACGCGCCTGTTCGATGCGCCGTTTTACCGGCTTGTTCACGCCGAGGCCGACGGCCTGCCCGGTGTGGTGATCGACAGGTTTGGCGATGTGGCGGTGTTTCAGCCCAATGCAGCCTGGGCCGAGGCTCTGGCCCCCGCGATCGCAGCCGCACTGCAAGAGGTGACTGGCGTCAACTGTGTGATCAAGAACGCCAGTGGCCGGGCGCGATCGCTGGAAGGGCTGGACGACGTCAACACCACGCTGGCAGGCACCGCCCCTGATGCGCCGGTCCCCGTGCCAATGAACGGTGCCACCTATATGGCCGATCTGGCAGGCGGGCAGAAAACCGGGCTGTTCTTTGATCAGCGGCCCAACCACGCTTTTGCCGCGCGCCTTGCGGGGCCGCAGACACGGGTGCTGGATGTGTTTTCCCATGTGGGCGGTTTTGCGTTGGCGGCCCTTGCGGCCGGGGCGGCATCCGCGTTGGCCATTGATGGTTCGGCACCCGCGTTGGAACTGGCCCGGGACGGGGCCGACCGCAGCGGTTTGTCAGACCGGTTCGAAACGCGTCAGGGCGATGCGTTTGAGCAACTGGAGACGCTGGTTGCCGAGGGCGCGCAGTTCGACGTGGTGATTTGCGATCCACCGGCGTTCGCGCCGTCAAAACAGGCGCTTGAGCCGGGACTGCGCGCTTATGAACGGATTGCCCGTCTGGCCGCGCAACTGGTGGCCGATGGCGGGTATCTGGGGCTGTGTTCATGTTCACATGCCGCCGACCTCGCGCGGTTTCGCACCGCTTGCGCGCGTGGCATCGGACGGGCAGGGCGTGCACCGCAACTGATCCACACCGGTTTTGCCGGGCCGGATCACCCGCTTTTGCCGCAACTGGCGGAAAGCGGATATCTCAAGGCGTTGTTTTTTCGGCTATGAAATTCGTCCTCGATGCGTGCGTGCTCTATCCCACTGTCATGCGCGAAATGTTGATCGGGGCAGCGGCTGAGGGGTTCTTTCAACCGCTCTGGTCGGCGCGGTTGCTTGAGGAATGGGCCCGCGCGGCGGCGCGCCACAGCTCTGCACAGGAAGCACAGGCGCGCGGCGAAATCGCTCTGCTGCGCGCGGCTTGGCCGAATGCCGAGCTGCCGCCCGCGCCGGGGCTTGAGGCCCGGTTGTGGCTGCCCGACAGCGGCGATCTGCACGTTCTTGCCACGGCGATTTCAGGATCCGCCGAGGGCATCGTAACCATGAACGCCCGGGATTTTCCGCGTCATCTGTTGGCCGATGAGGGCCTGAGCCGGAATGATCCTGACGGGTTCCTGTTGGGATTTGCCCAAGCGAGCCCTGAACTTATGGCGCGGGTCGGGGACCGTGTTCTGGCGCAGGCGCGGGCGCTCTCAGGTGACGCTTGGGAAATGCGCGCCTTGCTGAAAAAGGCACGCTTGCCAAGGCTGGGCAAGTTTCTGGCGGGCTGGGCATCGCACATTGCGTTCCGATCTTCGCAATAGACAAAAGCCGGGACCGAACGTTGGTGGTGACCCGGATCAGGCCTGCCAACGGGCGGTGAGCTTTTCCAAGGCCGCGATGCGCTGGTCGGTTTTGGGGTGGCTCATCAGCCACGCGGGCATGGCCCCATTGTTGGATTGGGTCAACGCTTCGAGTTTCTGGAACAGGGAAATCTGTGGCGCGGTTCCAAGGCCGGCCTTGGTCAGCAAGGCGGCCGCATAGGCGTCGGCCTCGTATTCGTCGCCGCGCGACAGACGCGCCGCAAGAAGGGTGGTCAGCATATTGGCGATCCACGCGCCGATCCCCGGCAGAAAGCGCGACAGAACCATGGCCAGCGCGGTGCGCAGCGCGTTCTGGCCGGAAAAATCGATCATGCGGCGTCGGGTATGTCCCAGCGCGACATGGCCCAATTCATGGGCGATCACGCTGGCCAGTTCTTCGGCGGTGACGTCGCCGCTGCGAAAGCGGTTGTAGAACCCACGGGTGATAAAAATGCGCCCGTCTGGTGCGGCCAGCCCGTTCACGGGGTCTATTTCGTAGATATGCACCCGGATACGCGGGATATCCAACGCGCGTGCCATGCGGCTCAGCATTGGTTGCAGCGCCGGATCGGCCAATTCGCTGGATCGCGCGTCCAGTTCCCGCCGGGTTCGCCACGCCGAGAAGTGATACAGCCCAAAGGCATAGAGCAGCGCGATCAGGATCGGGGTGAATTTCAACATGTTCAGGATATGGGGCGTTTGGGTGCGGGCGGCAAGGGCGTCAAACGTCCCACCGCACCGGAACGCTGCGTGGCCCGCGAAACGCCCATCCTGCATAGGTTGCCTCACCGTCCAGACGCAATCCGGGGAAGGACTGGAACAGCATGGGCAGCGCGATATCGGTGATCAGGCAGCGCGAGGCGGCCGCGCCCGCGCAGAAATGCGGGCCAGCGCCAAAGGGGATCGCCGCCCCGGTATCGCGGGTGACATCGAACCGGTCGGGATCCGAGAAGTGGGCCTCGTCGCGGTTGGCAGAGCTGAACATGAGAAATACCCGTTCTTCGGCGTCGAACCTGACGTCATCGACGGTGTCGGTGCGTGCCACGCGGCGCGGGGACATGCCGACCGGGCTCATCCAACGGGCATATTCCGAAAAGGCGTCGCCCCAACTGCTGGCACCGGTTTCGATCAGGGCGCGTTGATCGGGGTGGCTCAGAACCGCCCATGCGGTGCCTGCGATGGCGTCGCGGGGTTCGTTCTGCCCGCCCGAGATGACCAATTTGATATTGGCGCGGATCTGGTCCATCGGTGCGCCAGCGTCGCGTAACACCGCCAGCGCGGAATGCGGATCGGCGTCGGCAATCGTGCGGTCGATATGGTCGTCGATCAGGGCGGTCCCCGCGTGGCAGCGCGCTTCGATCTCGAGATCGCCGATGTAGTTGGCGCACCCGTCCAGCATTGCCTGACTACAGCCGTCCATGTCTTCGGCGCTCATGTGGCGCAGCCCGGTTATCAGCTTGAGCGCCTCGGCCGAAACCGGCATGGCGTATTCGGTGACCAGATCACAATGCCCCTTGGGGGCAAGCCGGGCGATCACGTCGCGGGCCCGGTCGGCAAAAAGTGCCCGCCAATGTGTGTTCACCGTGCGCGGGCTGATCGCGGGAAACAGGGCGCGGCGTTCGGCCTGGTGGGGGGCACCGTCCTTGCGCATCATGTTTTCGCCCATCAGCACCGTCATCAGGCCGCCGGGCTGTTCCGAGGAAAACACCTCGATCCGCTTTTCCTGTTGATGGATGGTATCCCGACGGGTGATCAGGGTGGCGTCGAACTGCGGCACATAGGCGATGGGGCAGTCCGCCCGCATCCGCGCAAGATCGGGATAGGGATCGGCGTGAAACGCGGCGGGGTCGATATCATAAACAGGTGCGTTGGACATGGACAGCAGGCTAGCCAGCCCCCAAGCCCAAGCCAAGCGTTAAATCAGCGCGACAACTCGCGCATGCCGCGTTCCAGTCCCTGAAGCGTCATCGGAACCATGCGGTCCTCGAATATTTCGCTGATCATGCCGATGGAATGGGTATAGGCCCAGTATTTTTCCGGCACCGGGTTGAGCCAGAGATGGTTCGGCCACTGTTCACGCGCGCGTTGCAGCCATGTCTGACCGGATTCGGGGTTCCAGTGTTCGTTCGCGCCACCGGGATAGGCGATTTCGTAAGGGCTCATCGAGGCGTCGCCCACAAAGATGCATTTGTAATCCGGCCCATAGGTGCGCAGCACTTCATGGGTCGGGGTCTGGGCATCCCAGCGTCTGCGGTTGTCGCGCCACACGCCTTCGTAAAGGCAGTTGTGGAAATAGAAATATTCCAGATGCTTGAATTCGGCGCGGGCGGCGGAAAACAGCTCTTCGACCAGTTTGATATGCGGATCCATCGACCCGCCCACATCCAGAAACAGCAATACTTTGACGGCATTGCGACGTTCGGGGCGGGTCTTAACATCCAGATAGCCGTGTTCGGCGGTGGCGCGGATGGTGCCGTCCAGATCCAATTCGTCCGCGGCCCCGTCGCGTGCCCAGCGGCGCAGCCGTTTCAATGCCACCTTGATGTTGCGGGTGCCCAGTTCGACAGTGTCGTCAAGATTGCGAAATTCGCGTTTGTCCCAAACCTTGACCGCGCTGCGGTTGCGGCTTTCCTTTTGACCGATGCGCACGCCTTCGGGGTTGTATCCATAGGCCCCGAAAGGCGATGTCCCGGCGGTGCCGATCCATTTGTTGCCACCTTGATGGCGGTCCTTCTGCTCTTCGAGCCGCTTCTTCAGCGTTTCCATCAGTTTTTCAAAGCCACCCATGGCTTCGATTTCGGCCTTTTCCTCGTCGCTCAGGTGTTTTTCGGCCATTTTCTCAAGCCATTGGGCAGGGATGTCCACGGCTTCGAGAACCTGTTCAAAGCCGATCTCCTCCAGTCCCTTGAAGGCGGTCGCAAAGGCGCGGTCGAACCGGTCGATATTGCGTTCATCCTTCACCATTGCGGTGCGGGCAAGGTAATAGAACCCTTCGATATCATAGGTCACAAGCCCGACCTTCATCCCTTCGAGAAAGGTCAGGTATTCGCGCAGGCTGACCGGGATACCGGATTTGCGGAGTGTTTCAAAGAACGGCAGAAACATCGCGTCAGACAGACATTCGGTGAATGATGACGGTGGCGATCAACCCGATCAGGGAAAAGGCAATCGCGCTGCTTGCCGCGTATTGCGCCATGTCGAGTTTGTTGCCGCCGCGTTTGCGCGCGAGCATCAGACCGAGTATCGCGCCCAACAGCGCGCCTGCGATGACGATCATGGGTTTTGCCCTCTCAGATTGCTCCTCGCGGAGAGAGCAGCGCGATTTCACGCATCTTTGCGCGCACCGCCCAATCCGCGCCAAATCCGTATCGCGCCCACCCCAGACTGTCCAGTCTGACGGCGCGTGCGGTTTCGGGGCGTCCCGCAAGGTCAAGCGCCTCTGCCTTGAGAAGCATCAGCGTTGCCTTGAGCGTGGCGTTCTGGTGAATCTCTGCGGTGACCAGCGCCGGTTCGATCTGCGTCAGAGCGCGGTTCCAGTCCCCGCGATTGAGAGAATAGGCGGCCATCTGCGTGACCACATAGGCGCGGTGCAGGTTTGTGCCCGGCGTGGCATCATAAGCGGCAAGAGCGGCGGCGTAGTGGGTCTGTGCGCCATCCGCATCCTGCGATTGCAGCAAACGGCCTGCAATATAGTGGCTAAAGCCGCGACGGTGATCGGTCCAGTCTTCGCGCCGGGCGATTTCCAGCGCGGTGTTGACGGCGATGCGCCGGGCCTGCGGGTCCGATCCCGGACCCAGCGCGGTTTGCACCGCTTCGATCCATGCACGCGGCGTCGGTCTGATCGCTTCTGGTGAGAAAGCCCCACCGCCGGGATTAAGACGCGCAAGAATGGCGGGCAGGCGCGCTGCGACCGCGTCCCGCGTCATGCCCGAACGCAATTCGGACGCATAGGTGGCGCGCAGAATCAGCATGTCAAAGCTGGTCAGGACGGTATGGATGTTATCGTCGTTGAACACGGAATCGCGGAGCCGATACATATCGTTGAGAGGGCCGATCGACTGGGCCAATTCTTCGTGCAGGCAATCGCGAACTTCTTGCGGGTCGGCGTCGTTGGGGATGAAGATCGCCATCTTGGACCGGTCCCGCAGGTTGGCCCAACTGGTGTGCGGGCTGCGTCGGCTGCGGCGGAATTCTTGCAGGCTTGATACGTTGGGCACCACGAAACAGGCGGCCTGGGGCAGGGTGCGGCGAATTTCGGCGCGGCTGACCGCTTCGATGGTGATATTGGCCTCGCCCTTGGCGATCTGGACGATGTTTATACCCGCTTCGGATTGCAGCCGCGCAATCAATGCGCGCAGGTCCATGCCCAGCGTTTCCGACGGTTGACCCGTGACCTTTACGGTGATGGTCCCTTCGAACCGGGTGAACACCGGCAGATTGCGCCCGCTCTCCAGTTGAAAATGCAGGTCCAGAAAGTCCGCCGCGATATTGGCATTCGATCGCTGCGGCGGCACCGGAGGAGACGCGGCAAAGGTCTTCATCGGAGGCAGGGTGGTTTCCGCCAGAACGGCGCTGCGCGTGGTGGTATCCTCAAGCGGGATACCGGAACACGCACCCAGCGCGATCAGTGAACTGGCGGCAATCAATCTGCGCATCAGGGCCTCTGGTATTTGATAAAGGGTGTCAGTGTGGCAATCCGGTCATACAGATGCCGGGCAGTCGTGTTGAAATCCTGCGTCAGCCAATAGACAGATGGTGCACCACGGGCATCGGCCTCGGCATAGACCGCCTCGATCAGCGCGCGGCCCACGCCGGTACCACGGGTTTCCGGGCGGGCATACAGATCTTGCAGGTAGCAGACGTCTTCCACCTTCCAGCCGTGGCGGTGAAACAGGAAATGCACAAGCCCGATCGCGCGCCCGTCCTGTTCGGCGATAAACCCTTCAAAGTCGCGGGGATCGTCACCCAAAAGCCGTGCAAAGCCGCTGTCATAGATGTCATCGGGTACGGTTGTTTCGTAAAAGGCGAGGTAATCACACCACATTTCAGCCCACTGGTCGCGGTCCTGCGGCGTCAATCGCCTTATCACGATGGTCTTTGCGCTCATGTGTCGTGCCTGCCTGATATTCTTGGCCCACCTTGTCCGAGCCTAGCGCGTCGCGACAAGGGAAAAAATGGGGCATTCTTGCGGCGCGGGCAATCTTGCAGGGGGGCAGGAGGAATTTTTGCGCAGCGCGCACGTATATATGCGCGTGTAATGCGGCCCATTTTTCACGCTGGAACGGGCACTCGAAACACGGTTGCGGCGCATGTCTGACGCGCCGCAACCATCAATCGTCAGCGTTTCTTGGCCCGCGCCATAAAGGCCAGCCGTTCAAAAAGATGCACGTCCTGTTCGTTCTTGAGCAGCGCGCCATGCAGCTTGGGCAGGGCGTTCACACCATCTCGCTTGAGATCTTCGGCGGTCAGGTCCTCGGCCAGCAGCAGTTTGAGCCAATCCAGAACCTCGGACGTGGAAGGCTTTTTCTTGAGACCAGCCGTCTCGCGGACTTCGTAGAACTGGGTCAGGGCGGTGGTCAGAAGCCCCTCCTTGATGCCGGGATGGTGCACTTCGACGATGCGGCGCATGGTGGATTCGTCCGGGAAGCGGATATAGTGAAAAAAGCACCGCCGCAGGAACGCGTCGGGCAGTTCCTTTTCGTTGTTCGAAGTGATGATCACGATGGGGCGCTGACGCGCTTGAATGGTTTCGCCGGTCTCGTAGACGTAGAATTCCATCCGATCGAGCTCTTGCAACAGATCGTTGGGGAATTCGATATCGGCCTTGTCGATTTCGTCGATCAACAGAACGACACGCTCATCGGCCTCGAAGGCCTCCCAAAGCTTGCCCTTCTTGATGTAATTCTTGACGTCATGCACCCGTTCTTCGCCCAATTGGCTGTCGCGCAGGCGGCTGACGGCGTCATATTCATAAAGACCCTGTTGCGCGCGGGTGGTGGATTTGATGTTCCATTCGATCATGCGCAGGCCGAGCGCGCTGCTGACCTGGCGGGCCAGTTCGGTCTTGCCGGTGCCGGGTTCCCCCTTGACCAGAAGCGGGCGTTCCAGCGTGACCGCCGCGTTGACCGCAATGGTCAGGTCTTCGGTCGCCACATAGTTGTCCGTTCCTTCGAACCGTGCCGTCATGTTTTTCCTCCGCGCGTGCTGATCTGTCAGATTGTCAAAACGGGGTAGTCTGCGGGGCCATGTTTGGCAAGTCCGCGCGCAATGCGACCCCGCGTCCAACCGCGATGGCGGGTGAATTTGTGGGCAGGCAAACAAAACGTTTTGTGTAGTGACAATCCCGGAACCTTGGTTTAGACGAGCCCTCACAAGGAGGAGCCAAGTGTCTGAAGGTATGCAAATAGACAATGTTGGCCAGCTTGAGGGAGCCCAAATGAAGCAGGAAGTTTTTCTGCCCGACGATTACCGTCCGGTCGAAGATGAACCGTTCATGAACGACCGTCAGGTCGAGTATTTTCGAAGAAAGCTGCTGAACTGGAAAGCCGAATTGCTGGCCGGAAGCCGCGATACGATCGAAGGTCTTCAGGACAACACCCGCAACATCCCGGATGTCGCCGATCGCGCCAGCGAAGAGACTGACCGGGCGCTTGAACTTCGCACGCGGGACCGTCAACGCAAGCTGGTGTCCAAGATCGACGCGGCGCTGCGTCGAATCGAAGAAGGTGAATTCGGGTACTGTCTGGTGACCGGCGAGCCGATCTCGCTCAAGCGGTTGGATGCCCGGCCCATCGCCACGATGACGCTTGAGGCTCAGGAGCGCCACGAGCGGCGCGAGAAAGTCCACCGCGACGAGTAATCCGAATGTCTCAAGACAAGAATAAATTGACCGCGCCGGGGTTTGCTCCCCGGCGTTGTTTCGTTCCGGGCAGGGCAAGGCGCGCGGAATGACCTGCCACGGTCTAAAAGTGATTGTGTCCGGTGCCGGGATCGGCGGTCTTGCGGTGGCTTTGGCGCTGCGCGCGCGCGGTGCGGACGTTACCGTACTGGAACAGGCACCGGAAATCAGCGAAGTCGGCGCCGGCCTTCAGATCAGCCCGAACGGAATGGCCGTGCTGCGCGCATTGGGCGTGGCCGATGCGCTGGAAGCCCGTTCGATGCGCGCACGGGCGGTGGTATTGTGCGACTATATCCGCAAGGGCGAGGTGCTGCGCCTGACCCTGCCCGAGGGCGATGAGCGTCCGTATCTTCTGGTCCATCGCAGTGATCTGATCGATGTGCTCGCCGCGGCGGCGCGGGCGAAGGGGGTGCAGGTGCGCCTCTTGCAGCAGGTAGAGCGGGTCGAAGATGCAGATGATGGGGCCTGCGTGCACATGCGATCCGGTGCGCGTTTGCGCGCCGATCTGGTGATCGGGGCGGATGGCTTGCATTCGGTGATGCGCCCCATGCTGAACACCCAGGCCGAGCCGTTCTTTACTGGTCAGGTGGCGTGGCGCGCGCTGGTGCCCAACCGCTGGAACCTTCCCGCCGAGGCGCGTGTGACGATGGCGCCGGGGCGTCATATCGTCAGTTATCCGTTGCGTGATGGCGCGATGGTCAATCTTGTCGCGGTCGAAGAACGGGACCTGTGGGCTGACGAAGGCTGGCATCATCGCGGCGATCCGGATGAATTGCGTCATATATTTGCGGATGTGCGCGGCCCGGCCCGTGAACTTCTGAACGCAGTGGAAACCGTTCATCTCTGGGGCTTGTTTCGCCATCCGGTGGCGCAGCACTGGCACGGGCGGGCTTGCGCAATGGTCGGGGACGCGGCGCATCCGACGTTGCCGTTCCTTGCGCAGGGGGCCAATATGGCGCTTGAGGATGCCTTTGTTCTGGCGCGGTGTCTGGATGATCGGACGGCGACGATGGCGCAGGCTCTCGCCGCTTATCAGGCCGCGCGCCACAGCCGCGTGACCCGCGTGATCGCGGCGGCCAATTCAAATGCCTGGAAATATCACCTGCGCGGGCCGGTGCGCCATGTGGCACATTTGGCCTTGGGCGTTGCGGGGCGGTTGGCACCCTCGCGGATGGTATCCCAGTTTGACTGGCTCTATGGTCACGACGTGACCGCCTGACACCTCAAAGGTCGAACTCAGCCCAGATTGGAACATGGTCCGAGGGCTTTTCGCGGGCCCGGATTTCCTTGTCGATCCGGCAATCGCGCATCAGATCAGCGGCTTGCGGTGTCAACAGAAGGTGGTCGATGCGAATACCGTCGTTTCGGTTCCAGGCCCCTGCCTGATAATCCCAGAAGGAATACTGCCCCGGTCCCTGCGTGCGTGCGCGAAAAGCGTCGGTAAAGCCCAGATTGACGATCCGGCGATAGGCCGCGCGTGTTTCCGGCATGGCCAGCGCATCCTTGGTCCAGGCCTCGGGGCGCGCGGCGTCTTCGTCCTGCGGGATCACATTGTAGTCGCCAGCCATGACTGCAGGTTCTTCTGCGGCCAGCAGATCGCGGGCACGTGCCTCAAGCCGTTTCATCCAAGCCAGCTTGTAATCGTATTTCGGGCCGGGGGCCGGGTTGCCGTTGGGCAGGTAAAGCCCGCAGACCCGCATCGCGTTGCGGTCTCCGACGACAGTGGCTTCGATCCAGCGGGCTTGTTCGTCGCTGTCATCGCCGGGCAGGCCGCGTGTGACGTCCTCAAGTGGCAGCTTGGACAGGATGGCCACCCCGTTAAAGCTTTTCTGGCCGTGCGTTTCCACGTTGTATCCGCGATCTTCGAACAGGTCGCGGGGGAAGTTTTCGTCGACTGATTTGATCTCTTGCAGGACGACCACGTCGGGTTGGGCCTCATCCAGCCATTCGGGCAAGGCTGCGATGCGGGCTTTGATCCCGTTGATATTGAAGCTTGCCAGTTTCATGGCCGTCCCCGCGCCTGTGATGTTGTCCAACACCTATCGCCCATCCCCAGCCGAGGGGCAAGAGGGCGGCTTTCGGGACGAATCGACGCCGCGCCCACAGCGGGATTTTGAACGCTGATTCCGTCATCGATTCGCGACAGAAGTGATCGGATTCATCGTCGGATCTGCCCGGAAACGTGCCTGTGGATAAGTTTTTTTGGTCAGTTTCGCGTCGGTATGAATCAGAATTGTGTCAGCCCTTTGCAAGCCGAAGCTAAAGTTTTTACCCCATGAAAAATACACCCAAGGGTAGAATTTTACGTTTGCGTTTCCCGTTTTGCGTGCAACCGTGAATGGGCAATCAATCAACCCAGCAAGGAGACGAAACGATGAACGCTCAGAAAAAATCTTACTGCATTGAAGGCTTTGCACAAACCCGCGAAGCGACCAGCCTGTTTGATGGTGATGAAACAAGCCTGTTTTCCTCGGGATCAGCCCCACGTGCGTTTTCCGGAATGCACGAAGGCGATGCGACGCTTTTGTTCTCGTCCGGTTCGGCACCTGTGCGCTCTGACATGACCGGTGGCGACGCGGTTGAGGCGTTTTCCTCGGGATCTGCCCCAATGATGCGCTCGGAGACCGTGCTTGGTGACGGGGTCCACATGTTCTCTTCCGGTTCGGCCCCGACCCGCAGCGACGCCAGCACCGGTGACGCGGTCGAGATGTTCTCTTCCGGTTCGGCCCCGACGCGCAGCGACGCCAGCACCGGTGA
>JAUIAS010000072.1 GCA_030425395.1 Alphaproteobacteria bacterium | reverse complement strand
CCCGAGGTCATTCAGGGGGTTGAGTTCAAGGACGGGATCAAGCAACTTCAAAACGCCGCCTGATGAAGGCCGTCACCAACTTATGGGCATATCTCCCTGCCAATCCACCACGCCACTGCCCGGTTGACTCCGAACCTCCGCCATTTCGCGGATCAGGCGCGACTGGTCGTCCGATTTGCGCGCACCGAGAACATATTGCGCGGTTGGTTTGAACTTTGTCTTGGAGACCGCACCAACAGAGAAACCGCTTTGCACCAGATGATCTTGAAGGCGAAGCATCGCCAATTGCGGTTCAGCCTGTTCGTCGAACTTGACTTCGAGCGTCAGCTTTTCGGAACCGCCAAAGACCCAAATCACGATCCACGCCGCAACGGCTGCGACCAAAGACATAACTGGCAAGTCCAGTCCAGCCGCAAGGCCAATCAACGAAACGATGACCAGTTTAGCGGTGTCGGCGATGGAACTGGATTCCATCCGAAAGCGAAACAGCCCGCCGATGCCAAAGATCACGAAGCCAATCAGGTAGCCATGATGCAGAACGAGGAATCCGGTGAGCATCCCGATGAACGAGAACAGGAACATGCCTTTGCGCATATCGACATTCGATGCAGCACGGTTCTGCTTCATGTGCATCGGATGGAAAACGAGAAAGGCCGTCAGAACCGTCGTTTCAAAGACGGTCAACGCGAAGTCCAGCATCTCGGCAAGGTTGCTAATCTGGCTCCATCCGCGTCCCCGCACCTCGACATCAGCCGGAATGACGAGCGAGCTGTCGGCGATCTGTGCAAATGCGGTTGAGGCTGTAAGCGTCACGAAAAATAACGCAGCTGCGGCGACAGCCAGGAGGCAAAGGTTAAAGCGTTTATGACCCATTTTGTTTGTTCGGTCCTATTCAGACGTTGCGCGAAGACTATTCTGCCACATTACCGTTTCGGTCGGCGAAATATCCAGCCGCTCAATGACGCGCAGCGATGACCGGATGCTTTCAGGCAGGTCGGACAGGGTCACCGGATCGGAAAAGCGTGGTCCTTTGACAGCGGATACCAGTATTGCGCCATCGGATGTGATTTCCAGAAGAGTGATGGCCAAGTCGCTTTTGCGGCTGCTTCCGATAAGCCTGCGCGGACCTGACCCCAAACACGCTTGCGACACGACCGAAAGCCCCTCCACGACACCGGGGTAGAAGGCATGGTGGTGTCCCGACAAGTGCAGATCGACGCCCATGTCCAGAAACAGACGTTCGAGGTCTCGGTCTCCGATCACTTCGGTTTCGCGCCCAATCGCGAAGGGCCAGAGCGGCAGGTGACTGAACACGATTTGCGCGTCACCACCCTGCGTTGCCTTTCGCAACCATTCCATCTGGCTGGCACTCAATTCGCCCACAGTTGTCACATCCATGGAAACGAACCGGGCCGGGCCGAGATCGAAGGCATAGAAAAACGGGTAGTTGCTGCCGGCCACAAGGCGCGATGTGGGTTGGCGACCTCGCCATTCGTCGTCATAGACTCGGCGTTCAAGCTCAAATCCGGGATAGGCCGACGCGTCGTGGTTTCCCGGGGTCACGGCCAGCGCTATCCCCGCCTCGTGCAACGGCTCGGTGACGGTTCGATGAAAAGCGCGCCACATGGCGCGGAGATCTGCTTCGGACAAGTGTGGACGCCGCTGACCGGCGACCATATCGCCGGTTGAGATGACGAGATCGGGGTTAATCGCGATGATTCGGTTGATCGCCGCCGAAACGGACGGCGTATAGTCGGTCGACCCGTAGCTTCCGTTCAGGTCGGAAATCACGGCCACACGTAGCGACGCCGACATTGCCACCGTGGTAAAGCAAAACCACAGCGCACAACAGAGCGTTCCGAGCTTAAGTCCCGTCACAGGAGACCGTTTCCGGGGTGATGTCGCCGGTTTCGAAGAACCGTTTCGGGTTCAGATCAAACCGAAGATCGCCACGATTGCAGCTGTCGAGCAGAATACCGGCCGCCAAAGCAGTGTTATCGACCACTTGCTTCACCTGCCGGTCGCTCAGGCCAAGGCTGCTGTCCAGCCATTGGAACACAGGCCCGCGAGATTGCAGGTCCATATCCAGCGCCACCAGCTTTCTGTAGACACCTGCATCGAAATGCCGAAGCTTTTCTAGCATCTGGGTGGTCTTGGTAAAATTCGCATAAGCCACGCGCCCGCCTGCATCGTTGTCGTTCAGGTTGGTCCGGCGCAACAGGATGGCGTCCGCCGGCACATCAGCATCACCGGGTTCGTGGTGCTTGGCTTTCTTGTGCTTTTGTTCCCCACTTTCGAGCCAGTAGTAATACGGCGTGAAGTCGATATTCCCGATGCGGTCCTGCTGACTGAAGATGAAATCCAGAAGGACGATCTCGGACACTTCCCGCATCCAGTAGGCCACCTGTTCCGCCGGAACATCGGGGCCGAGGTCGCGGTTTATCTGACTGTCGCGCCGCGCTTGCTGCAACCCCCTTGCGATGGCTTCATCCAGCGCGAGTTCCGACCGCAGGGCCAGGAAGGCCGGTGTTTCCTGAAAGTCCAGGTTTTGGCCCTTGCCCCATCCCGACTTCCGCGTTCCGTTGACTTCCGACCCGTAGCGGTGGCCGGGGCTGGACAGGAGTACGCCGTGGATTTGCGTGCGATCGGACGTGAAGACCTCGTCTGTCGGGGAATAGGAGGCCGGGTTTTCCTCGGCATCCAGAAGATGCCGCCAGCCTTCATGGTTCATGCGCCCGGTTTTTCCCGAAAGCGACAACCCCGGACGGGCAACCTCATCGGCATGGGCTGCGGCATCAATGGTGCGCCACACAGCGACAGGCACTTTGACCGTCATGTCGAAATACCGCGAGAAATGGTAGTATAGCAGGGAACTGGTCGCAAAAGTTCCACTGGTGCCTTTCGCGTTCATCGTGACCTTGAATTTGGCCAGATCATCTTCAGCCAGGTCCTTGGCTGCCTTGCCCTCTGGGCAGGCGTTGCGCATGAATGCGGTGCGATCGTTGGCGTAAGGTCCGGTCGAAATGTCGTAGACCATCATGCCCGGGCTTGTGCTCCAGGTTTTTGGGCACAGTGCAACAGCGTTGGCATAAAGATCGATGGCGCAATACGCGGCCTCTTCCTCCAGATCATCAGAAGCGTAGGTGCCACCAGGAATTTGCGCGATCCGCACACAGCGCTCTGTCAGGCCATTTGGGCTGGCAAAGTTTGTTTCGGTGCCTTGTACGGCGTCACTCGCGTAGGCCGGAAGGGCAACCAGTGCTGCCAGAAGAATACCAAGATGTTTCATGTCACCCCTTCGGACAAATTGCGGCACGCTGTGCATCACTGATCGATAGCGCTGGGTTTACGGAAAATCCTTCGAACTTGCGGTCGATCCATGCGTCACACCCACCAGAACAGGGCGCCCCATTTCGGGCATCGTTCCAATACGCCTTTGCGCGGCTTTCCGACCAGCCGCAGAACTGGACCAAGGCCATCGCGGACAGCGCACCGGACGAATGCACGCCCCACATGCAGTGAACGTAAACCGGGCCTTTGTTGCCTTGGATGGTGTCATGAATAGCCTTCATCACATTGGCCGGACGCGATGAGCGCGCGGACTGATAATCGAAACTACCCCCGCCGCAGGATGTGACTCCGTACTCTGTGTTCTTGCCGAAATCAGCGTAGAAACCACGCGAAAATCCTTCCGAGCAGAGCGATTGGCGTTGTGCTGATGACATGCCGGTGCGGTTCTTGTCGCCCCCGGAAAAGCCACCGCGATACAAGACACCACTGAGCACGGGGCGGAAGAAAGCAGCACCGTCAGGCGCGCCCGGGTTTGACCGCGCAAGCATTTCGGATTTCGACGGACCGCCATCGCGGCTTGTGACATCGGCAAACGCGGGCAACGCTACAATTGCGAGCGCAAGGCCCAGAACCAGTCTCAGCATTTTGATGTATTCCTTTCGTTGAGCAAAGTGCGCTCGCCCGTGGGTCATTTCCCACATGCGCATCCGGTGCGGGAGAGATGTTGATCATGATCGATCTTATCGGGCGTCATCATGTTGTCCAAAGTCAAATGATCCGCGTGCCGACCCAAATGGTCGCAAGCAAAACAGGCTGGTGACATAGGTAAACTGCCAAGCTGTGCCGCCCTGGCCAGGTCATCGCGGTTACCAGCCGCGTGGTCTGCATGGTCCCGACGACGCCGCGCATCGGCACCAGCTTGGCAAATGCCATTCCCATCAGAAACGGTGCGAGCCAAGGCACCAAGGGCAGGAAATCCAGAGAGGGGCGCACAGTGCTGCCAAGCCCTGTCCAAGCCAGCCAAGGCGACCCGAAGACCTGTCGGCCCAGATATGCATCCGCGACCAATACAAGACAGGCTGATACTATCAACGCCCATGCCGGCGCCGCGATCACGAGGACGCCGATAAGGCTACAGGCGGCAATAACGTGCAAGATGCCGAAATAGACGTAGCTCTCTGGGAAGGCGAAATAGGTTCCCACGCTGACCAAAAGTGCCGCCAGCACAAGCATCGCCAGCCGTTTGGCCCACGCATGGAACCGCAGGCCAGCCCCGTGGGCCACAATCAGGCTGACGCCCGACAAAAACAGGAAAGAGCCGGCGATGACGCGCGCGAACACCGCCCAGCCTCCGGTCATTGTAAATCCATTTGGCAAGACGCCAAAGATCTCAAGGTCACGGGCAAAATGGAACACGACCATCGCCAACAAGGCCACTGTGCGGCTGGCATCAAGCCAGAGCAACCTGTTGGCTCCTTCGGACGAAACAGGTGTGTTGTGATCCGCAAGAGATGCCACAGACTAGTCCCGTGTGTCACGGGATTTGACAGCGTTGAGATTTTCTGAATCACTCTGGGATATCTTTCAGAGGAGGCTGAAATGGGCAAATGTGGACCCGCTGTGAAGTATGTTGTTCGCCTGGATG
>JAUIAS010000071.1 GCA_030425395.1 Alphaproteobacteria bacterium | reverse complement strand
CAAACAAATCACCAGGCGCGCGGCCTTCCATCAATCGGTCCAAAATGTCTTTGTCGATGCTCATACGTGGGTCTCCTCTTCGAGCAGTTACCACGTCAGCGCACAAAATTCAGGATAGTCCCTCCTTTCTTGGTTTGAACACCCCGAGCCTATGGCTCAGGGGAAGCAACGCCACCCTTTTTCAAAGTTTCAACACCGGCCGGGACATCCCCTGGAACTTCCAGCCGTCAAGCTGAAACCCAAGTGCCCTTCAGACACCGCTTACATCTCGCAGCATAGGTGCGTCCAGCGAAGGCCCTTCTGAATCCAGCGGGAAACTTTGCGACAAAACCCTGGTTCGGTCGTCTCAAGACACAAAAAATCTTACCTGCCTGTCTCAAACTGACTTGCTTTGACAATTCCCTCGGGACCAATTGGGCGGCGATGCCATTGGCATCACCCTTCCAACTTGCTCACCTCTACCAGCGCGGTGTGTGCGCTGCATCCTTGACCAAGCCGGGACGTTCCAACATCGCGGGTCAGGACATTCGGATTTCCGTCCTGGTCGATATTTCCACCGGGATCCCCGAACCACGCGCCGGTGGGCAATGCAACGACGCCAGATTGAATCTCGTCAGACACGGATAACCGCGCCCGGCAAGATCCGCGCGCGTTGAAGACACGCACCAGATCACCAGTGCTGAGGCCGCGCGCCGCCGCGTTATCCGGAGACATGACAAGTGTTTCGGGCCGCGCTCCTGCGACATCCGCAAGCGCACTTTCAAACTGACTGTGCAGCTTGTCGCCCGGCTGTGGTGATACGAGATGCAAAGGAAATTTTTCATTCGCGCTACCGAACCATTCGGAGGGCGGCAGCCAAGCCGGGTGACCAAGGCAATCGTCATATCCAAAGCTGTGGATGGTGTCGGAAAATATCTCGATCTTCCCCGAAGGGGTCGGCAACGGGGACCGCTCGGGATCAACGCGAAAGGACGCAAGAAAGGTTCGGTTTGGCCCATTTGCCAAAATTGGCAGACGCACCCAATTTTCGGATTTGAGCGTCGGGAGGTCAGGCACCTCAATGCCTTTGTCTTCGGCAAGCGCCCTAAATTCCTCGTACAGCGTTCCAATCCAGTCCTCGGCGCTTTTGCCTTCAGTAAAGTCTGGCGCGACGCCCATACGTTCCGCCAGGCCCGCGAAAATGGAATAGTCGTCTCGTGCCTCACCGACGGGTGGGATCAGTTGCGGCATGTGGAACAGATAATCGTCAAGGTTCGATCGCCCGATATCCTCGCGCTCATAGGGTGTTGTCGCCGGAAAGACGATATCCGCCCGCTTGGCGGTTGATGTCCACCACGGTTCGTTGACGATAATCGTGTCCGGTTTTTGCCAGGCGTCATGCAGCGCGTTCAGGTCCTGATGATGGTGATACGGATTGCCCCCCGCCCAATAGATCAGCCGGATGTCTGGGTACGTGTTACGTTTGCCATTGAAATCATAGGTCTGACCGGGATAGCGCAGCATATCTCCTATCCGGGCGACCGGAATGACAGCTTGAACAGGGTTTTCACCTTGGGAAAAGGTCATGCCCCGAAGTCCGATCAATGACTTTCCAACACCACCAATTGCGCCATAGCCATAACCCACACCACAGCCCGGCAAGCCGATCTGACCCAGCATCGCGGCCAGAACGGCCGACATCCAATAGGGTTGTTCGCCGTGCTCTGCCCGCTGCAACGACCAGGCAACCGTAATGAGTGTGCGGGTCTTCGCCATACGGCGGGCCAACTCAAAGATCTTTTCGGGAGCCACACCACAGATTGCCGCGGCCCAGTCCGGCGACTTGGGCTGGCCATCGCTGTACCCCATCAGATACGGCAAGAAGCGGTCAAACCCAACAGTGTACCGATCAAGGAAATCGGTATCGCTCAGACCCTCGATCTGAAGCACATAGGCCAACGCGAGCATCAGTGCGGTGTCAGAGCCCGGGCGCGCCGGAAGCCAGTCACAACAGTCCGGGGCGTCCGTGCGTTGTGGCCCGATATTAATGCAGTGCATTTCATTGGCGACGAACCGGTTAAGCCATCCAGCCGTTTCATGCTCTGTCACCCCGCCCATGCTTACCTTGGAGTTCTTCGGATTGATCCCGCCGAACATGACAAGCGTTTCTGTGTTGTCATGGATCGTTTGCCAGCCGTCCTGATGCTCATAACAATACGTCAGGAAATTGACGCCGAAGACATGGGGCATGATCGCCTGCGCACAGCCGGTGGAATAACTGCCAAATGATGCCACATAGCCGCCAATGCAGTTCAGAAAGCGATGCACCTGGCTTTGCGCATGGTGAAACCGCCCGGCCGATGCCCAGCCGTATGATCCGCCATAGATCGCTTCGTTTCCGTAGGCTTGGCGGATACGTTCGATCTCTTGCGAGGCGATGTCAAAGGCCTCGTCCCAGGGCAACTCGACAAAGTCATCCGTCCCTCGCCCGGTCGGATCTCTCTGCTCTAGCCAGCCACAACGAATGGACGGACGTGCCACACGGCTCCGATGATGGACCGCAGCTGGAAGAATGTCGGGAATACCATTTGGATCAGGATCGCATAAGAAGGGACGTGTCGCCACGATGTGGTCGTTTTCTACATCGACCTCGAATGCTCCCCAGTGGCTGGACGTGATCCGTGTCTGTCGATTGGAACCATCGGCCATGAGAACCTCCCAGTTGGCTTAGCGACTGTGCGTTGCTTTCTTCTATGATTAATCGGGTTACGCGATTTGAACAGCAATCATTTCGTCTCAAACCCCATCAGATATAAGGCCAGATCCGGATAGGAGAGCGGATCGCGAACCGCCTCATAGGCAGCGCCAACCCGAAGGGTCATGGCTTCGTCATTGGGTCGGCCAATCACCTGCAGACTTGTCGGTAAACCCCCATCAGAAACTCCTGTTGGCACAGAAAGGGCACACATACCAAAGTAGTTCACATGGCGGGAGAAATGTCCGGGCGACACTGCCTGATCCACCTCATCTAGCCGCAATGCCGTTGTTGTCATCGTTGGGGTCAGAACCGCGTCAAGCCCGTGCATCAGGCTGATGTAGAGGTCCCGGCCCTCTTCCCGGTCGGTCAACAACCGCATGTATTCTGAAGCCAACATGTCCCGTCCGCCAAGCATACGGAAACGTACGTCCTCATCCATAGGCAAGTCGCTTTGGTCGTAGAGATGTCCATGGTGGTAATATCCCTCAGCGGCAATGAGAGCTCCGCAGGCTGCGGTCAGTTCAGCATAGGGTTTAGACGCGGAGAACGGCACCAATTCGGCACCCAGATGCCGTAAAACGTCCAGCGCGGCATCGTACCCTTCGATCACATCCGGTGTGCATTCAGCGCGTTCCTGCTCGTCCAGAACGCCAAGGCGCAGCCCCTTAACGCCAGCACGAAGACTGTCAAAAAGACCCCGGCCCTCTTGCCGATCCCGGTCCACGGACCATCCCGCGACACCATCCATGGCAAGAAACATCAATGCGGTATCCTCCACCGATCTCGCTAGCGGACCCGGTGTGTCCAAAGTATGGGACAAAGGCAGAATACCATCAGTGGGCAAGCGTTTCTCAGTCACCTTCAAACCCGCCAACCCGCAGAACCCCGCAGGAAGGCGCACAGACCCCCCGGTGTCCGTGCCGACGCCGCAGACCGCCATACCCGCAGCAACACTCGTCGCGGTGCCGGAAGACGACCCACCCGGCACGCGATGCGCCTGCATGTCCCAGGGGTTGCGTGGTGTACCCATCTTCTGGTTGGTGCCCCAGCCGCCAAGCGCGCATTCGACCGTCTTGGTCTTGCCAAGCATGATCCCACCAGCGTCAAACAAGCGATGCGCGAGCGTGCCGGTCACCGGCGACACCCGATCTTGCATCGCCTTGGAGCCGCCGGTTGTGATGCGGCCTTCGACGTCGCAAATATCCTTCAGCCCGAATGGGATTCCGTGAAACGGTCCAAGCCGGCTGCCGGATGCGAACATCCTGTCGGCAGCTTCGGCCGCCATCATGGCATCTTCCGCGTACACCACTTGAAACGCGCCAATCATTGGATCAACGCGCTCAATACGGTCAAGGTGCGCACGGATCACCTGGCTGGGTTTAACAGAACCCGAACGATAGGCGTCAGAAAAATCCGTCAGCGACAGAAAGGGATCCTGTGGATCAAGCATCATCTGGGTATCCCGCGCTTGTGTGCTTATGTCCTGATACTCAGGTGTTTCAAATTACAGCAGTACGCCAGCTGCAACACGTGCAAGTGACGGGTTTACGTGGCAAGAACCTGTGCGCTTGCCCCCTCGAGGAACCAGTCTTTTCCCGGAACAGCCGCCAGCAATTCACGGGTATAAGTCTCTTTTGGTGATGCAAAGAGAGTCGAGGTCGGCCCGATCTCAATCATCTCGCCACGCTGCATCACTGCAATCCTGTCGCAAACCTGCGCTGCCACACGAAGATCGTGGGTAATGAAGATCATGGAGAGATTCATCCGGTCCCGGATCTCGTCCAGGAGATTCAGGATCTGCGCCTGAATCGATACATCAAGGGCCGAGACAGGTTCGTCCGCAACAAGGATATCCGGCTCGAGCGCAAGCGCACGGGCGATACCGATCCGCTGCCGCTGTCCGCCCGAGAATTCGTGCGGAAAACGGTCATAGGAACGGGGATCGAGACCCACGATTTCCAGCAAGTCCAAAGTCCGTTTTTTGGCATCCTCAGGACGTGCGCCATACATGATTGGGCCTTGCGCGATGATCTTTCCGATCCGGGTACGCGGGTTGAGCGATGCAAACGGGTCCTGAAACACCATCTGGATCTTTGAGCGGTGCGGACGCATCGCGGCGCGTCCCAGAGGACGCAAATCTGTATCGCCAAGCAGGATTTCGCCAGCCTCTGCATCGTTCAGACGCACGATGCATCGGGCCACTGTCGATTTGCCAGACCCACTCTCG
>JAUIAS010000032.1 GCA_030425395.1 Alphaproteobacteria bacterium | reverse complement strand
CCCCCGCACCCCCCCGGGATATTTTCAGCAAGAGAAAAAGGTGGGTGGGGTCAGAGCACCTGGTCGATGACGCGGCGCAGGCGGGTCAGCGTTGCGTCCACGTCGTAGAGTTTGTCCAGGCCAAAAAGGCCGAGACGGAAGGTGCGGAAATCGTCCGGTTCGTCGCATTGCAGCGGCACGCCTGCCGCGATCTGCATGCCCAGAGCGGCAAATCTGGACCCGTTCTGGATCGCCGGATCATCGGTGTAGCTGACCACGACGCCGGGGGCACCGAAGCCTTCTGCCGCGACCGAGGTGACGCCTTTTTCGGCAAGCATGGCCCGGACGCCGTTGCCCAATGCCCATTGCGCCGATTTGAGCCGGTCGAACCCGTAGTCGCGGGTTTCGAGCATGGTGTCGCGGAAAGCGCGCAGCGCGTCCGTGGGCATGGTGGCGTGGTAGGCGTGCCCGCCGCCCTCGTAGGCTTTCATGATGTCGCGCCATTTCCTGAGGTCGATGGCAAAGCTGTCCGAGGTGGTTTCGGCAAGCCGCGTCTCGGCCCGATCCGAGAGCATGACGAGACCGGCGCAGGGTTGCGCGCTCCAGCCTTTCTGGGGGGCCGAAATCAGCACGTCGACACCCGAGGCGCGCATGTCGACCCAGACGCAGCCCGATGCGATGCAATCCAGAACCATCAGTGCGCCGACCTCATGCGCCGCCGCCGCCATCGCCGCGATATAGTCGTCGGGCAGGATAACGCCCGCGCTGGTTTCCACATGGGGCGCAAAGACGATATCGGGGCGCATGTCGCGGATTGCGGCGGTGACCTCTTCGATCGGTGCGGGGGCAAACGGGGTCTGGCTGGCATTGCCTGCGCGGCGTGCCTTGAGCACCTGTGTTTCCGCAGTGAGGGACCCGGCTTCGAAAATCTGGCTCCAGCGATAGGAGAACCAGCCGTTGCGCACGACCAGAACCTTGGCGTCGCGGGCGAACTGGCGGGCGACCGCCTCCATTCCGTAGGTGCCGCCACCGGGGATCACCGCGACCCCATCCGCGCCGTAAACCTCGCGCAGCATCTCCGAGATATCGCGCATGACCTGCTGGAAGGCCGCGGACATATGATTGAGGGAGCGGTCGGTGAAGACCACCGAGAATTCTTCGAGCCCGTTCGGGTCAATGCTATCGAGCAGCGCGGCCATGGTGTTTCCTTTTCACGTGTTTTCCCTTTGCTAGCGCCGGTCGCGGGCAAAAGCAAAGCCTACTGCGGTATACCGTCGAGGGCGGCCATCTTGGTGTTTTCAAACCTTCCACAGCGGCTGAATGTCGGTGCGCTGGCGGGCAATACCTTTGGCCTGTATTTGCGCGCCAACATACACGATAACAAGATTTCAGGTATCCAGCGCTTTGGAGGACACATGATACGCTGTTTGTTTTTCCTGCTGATACTGACGGGCGCGGCCAGTGCCGGCGAAACTTGCGGACGCTATGATTGGTGTTTTCGCTTGGCGGAACGCTATGAAAATGGAATCCCGCCAGTGCCGCAGGATACTGCAATCGCCCAACGCTATCGAAGCGAAGGCCTTCCCCATGCGCTGAGGGCCTGTCAGGGTGGCGATGTCGTCGCGTGCAACACGGCGTTGTCCTTCAACAGGAATGCAAATAACCAAGACATTGGCGTGCGGCTTTATGCGGCCAGAATGCTGTTGTGTGATCAGGGCTATGTCGCCGCATGTAATACCCAAGGAGGGTTTCGAGGGTTGGCACAATCACGTGAGCGGCGCGCGGCGGTCCGTAATTCCACCAAGTCACTCCATGGTGCGGCGTGTCGATCCGGTTCAAACGCGGATTGTGTGGAATTGGCCAGAAAGCTGGTTACAGATATCCCTCGGCTCTCGACGTCAGACAGGGTTCTTTATGCGCACGTTTTCAACGCATGCCTGTCGTCGGACGATCCGATATGCTTGCATGTGTTTGGTGAACTCTATTCCGCCGAGGAGATGTTGAAAGAGAAGATAGGCGGATTGCGCCAATCTTGTGGCGAGGGCTACGCCACATCCTGTTTCGCGTTGGCCAGCCTTGCAGATCATGGAAAACAGGGTTGGTTAAACAAGGGATGCGATCTTGGGCATCTAGATGCGTGCGGTAAATTGGCTGAGAGAAAATACATAGATTTCCGACAGGGTGAAGGCGATCTTGCGGCGGCAACCGATGTTTGGGCACGCAACTGCGATCTTGGGCATGTGCCGTCCTGCCAATATCTGACGCAGGTGTCGCGGCAATAAACCCCCGTCAGATCGGCCCCGCCAGCCGTTCCTCGGACAAGAGAACGTTGGCCTCCACGTCGCCCGCGCCGGGCAGGGTCATGATCCGGCGGCGCAGGATGCGTTCGAAGTCGGGCAGGTCGCGGGCCACGATGCGCAGGCGGTAATCATAAAGACCCAGCACGTGTTCGACGGTCTGCACTTCGGGGATGGCGCTGACGGCGCGTTCGAAATCCTCAAGGCTCACGCGGCCCTTGGTGGCGAGCTTGACGCCCAGAAACACCGTCACGCCAAAGCCCACCGCGGCCGCGTCCAGCATCAACCGCCGCCCGCGCAGCACGCGTGCCTCTTCGAGCCGCCTGATCCGCCGCCACGTGGCGGGCTGGGACAGGCCCAGTTTGCGCCCCAGCGCGCCGGCCCCTTGCCCCGCATCGGCCACCAGTGCGCGCAGTATGGCGTGGTCCGTGTCGTCCAGCGCGATCATACTGGCAGGCTTTCTTGCCACTTGATGCGGGCGACATGCATCAACGCTTCGATTTCGGCGATATGGGGCAGGGTCAGGATGCGGCTCCGGTAGACCTCCTGATAATGGGCCATGTCGCGGGCGATCACCGACAGGCGCACATCCACCCGGCCCAGAAAGGTCTGGATTTCCAGAACCTCTGGCACGGCGCGCGCGGCGGTCAGGAATTCATCGAAGGCGCGCGGCAATGTCTTGTCGAGGGTAAATCGCAGCGATACTTCGACCGCGTATCCCAACGCCTGCCAGTCGATGACCGCAACGGTGCCGGTGATGATGCCGCGTTCCTCCATTCGGGTCAGGCGCCGGGCCACCATCGACGGTGAAAGGCGCGCACGTTCGGCAAGCTCGGATTGGCTGAGTGTCGGGTCTTCCTGCAGGTATCGCAGAATGCGCCGATCTTCTTCGTTAAGCATGAAAAATCCGAAAAATTTGTAAATGACGCATGTTATCACCGAATTTTGCGCGATTATCGCCGGATATGCAATTCAAATTCCGGCGCGACGCGCGTAAAAGCCTCGACAGACAACCCACAAAGGAGAACGTCATGCGCGTTTATTATGATCGCGATTGCGATATCAACCTGATCAAGGACAAGAAAGTCGCCATTCTCGGCTATGGTTCGCAGGGCCACGCCCACGCGCTGAACCTGCGCGACAGCGGTGCAAAGAATGTCGTCGTGGCATTGCGTGACGGCTCCCCCAGTGCCCAGAAAGCCGAAGGCGAAGGCCTCAAGGTCATGGGGATCGCAGAAGCCGCGGCATGGTGCGACCTGATCATGTTCACAATGCCCGATGAACTTCAGGCGGAAACCTACAAGAAGCACGTGCGCGACAACCTGCGCCCGGGTTCCGCAATCGCGTTTGCCCACGGCCTGAACGTGCATTTCGGCCTGATCGAAGCGCCCGAAGGCGTGGACGTGATCATGATGGCCCCCAAAGGCCCCGGCCACACCGTGCGTGGCGAATACACCAAAGGCGGCGGCGTACCCTGCCTTGTGGCGGTTCATCAGGATGCCTCGGGCAAGGCGTTGGAAATCGGCCTGTCCTATTGCTCGGCCATCGGTGGCGGCCGTTCGGGCATCATCGAAACCAACTTCCGTGAAGAGTGTGAAACCGACCTGTTCGGCGAACAGGCGGTTCTGTGTGGCGGCCTTGTCGAGCTGATCCGCATGGGCTTTGAAACCCTCGTCGAAGCGGGCTACGCCCCCGAGATGGCCTATTTCGAGTGTCTGCACGAAGTGAAGCTGATCGTGGACCTGATCTACGAAGGCGGCATCGCGAACATGAACTACTCGATCTCGAACACGGCTGAGTATGGCGAATACGTCTCCGGCCCGCGCATTCTGCCCTATGACGAAACCAAGGCACGGATGAAGGCTGTTCTGAACGACATTCAGTCGGGCAAGTTCGTCCGCGACTTCATGCTCGAAAACGCTGTTGGTCAGCCGTCGTTCAAGGCGACGCGCCGTATCAACGACGAACACCAGATCGAAGCCACCGGCGAGACCCTGCGCGGCATGATGCCCTGGATTTCCGCAGGCAAGATGGTCGACAAATCCAAGAACTAAGTCTCTGTTCGCAGGGAAAAGATGGCGCGCCCGGTCACCAGCCGGGCGCGCCTTTTCCTTTTTCTCTTGCTGAAAATATCCCGGGGGGTGCGGGGGGCAGCGCCCCCCGCTTCTTTTTATGCGCATCCTACCGGGATGCGGGATCAGCACGCCTTCGGGGCGAAATTACCGCACGCCCAAGCCCATTTGCATCAGGTTGCGCCGCACCGGTGCCAGCGCGTAAAGCGCGCTCAGCCCCGCCGCGCGGGCGTCGCGCAGGGGTTGGGTGGCCATCATCGAGGCCCGGTTGAGAATATCAATCCCCTGCACCCGCAGGCGGATATCCCCGATCCGGTTCCGGTGATATGTCTCGAGCATGTGCGCATCCCCCAGTGTTTCGGGGTGGGCTTCGGCCAGATCAAGCAAGGTGCGCAGATCGGACAGCGACATGTTCAGCCCCTGTGCGCCGATCGGCGGCACGACATGCGCGGCTTCGGCCATCAGAGCGATCCGTTCGCCGCTCATCCGGTCCGCGTGCTGGGTGATGATTGGCCAGATCGTCCGTTGCGAGGCCAGCGACAGCGGCCCGAACAAACCGCAGGATCGGGTTGTCATCTCGGCTTCGAAACTCGCCGTATCCAGTGTCAGCAGTCGTTGCGCATTGGGGCCGGTTTCCATCCATACCACCGCCGAGGACGGTTTTCCCTGCCAATCGGGCAACGGCACAAGGGTAAACGGCCCGCCGGTGCGGTGAACTTCGGTGGATACATTGTCATGCGGGATCGGGTGGGTCACGGCAAAGGCCAATGCCTTCTGGCCATAGCGGTGGGTTGTGACGCCGATGCCCGCAGCTTCGCGCATCGGGGAGGCACGCCCGTCGCACGCCACCACCAGACGGCAGGTCACGCGGGTGCCGTCGCTCAGCCCGACGCGGGCCTGCGCCTGCCGGGTGAACAGCGTTGTGGTGGCGGTGCCGGGACGAAAATCGACATTGGGCAGTGCTGAGAGGCGCGCCAGAAGCTCCCTCCGCAACAGCCAGTTGGGCAAGTTCCACCCGAATGGATCGTCCGATATTTCGCTGGCGTGAAATTCCCGTTCCACGCGGGGTTCCGGCACCGCGCCGCCTGCATCCACGATCCGCATGGTTTGCAGCGGTGCGGCATGGGGGGCAAGCAGATCCCACACCCCTGACCGATCCAGCAACGCCCGTGCCGGTTGCAGGATCGCCGTTGTGCGCAGGTCCGCGCCGGTGGCGTCCCGTTCCGTCACGGGGGGCGTGGGATCGACGCAGAGCACCGAAAATCCGCTGTCTGCAAACACGGCTGCGGCGGTCAGTCCGGCGATCCCGCCACCTGATACAACGATATCGAATTGCTCTGTCATCCTGCGATCCTTTTACGACCCGAGATCCGGGGGCATTGTCCGGGGGGCAGACACGGTGGTCCGGCGCTTGGGGCAAAGCTAGGGCGCACCCCCGCCAATGACCAAGCGACACGATGTCCGGTTCAGGTCAGCCGATCCAGAAAGGCACCCAGATCGTCGGTATGGTGGTGGATGTGGTCGTGGGGCACCGGATCGGGGGCGACGTGCACGGTCCGCATGCCCATGTCATGGGGGGCGGCAAGGTTGCGCGGATCGTCTTCGAACATCGCGGCGCGTTCGGGGCGCACGCCGTCACGGGCAAACACCGTCTCAAAGGCGGCGCGTTCGGGTTTGGGCAGAAATTCGGCGTGTTCCACCCCATAGACCGCGTCGAAAATCCCTGACAATCCGCGCGCCGCAAGCACCCGTTCGGCATAGGGCGCGGTGCCGTTGGTATAGACGATGCGGCGGCCCGGCAGGGCGCGGATTGCGCGCGCCAATTGCGCATCCAGTTCCAGATGATCCAGCGATATGTCGTGGACGTCTTCCAGATAGGGGGCCGGATCCACGTCATGTTCGCGCATCAGCCCGGCCAGCGTGGTGCCGTAACTGTGCCAGTAGTGGGTGCGCAACCGGTCCGCCTCGGCGCGGTCGACCTTCAGGGCGGACATGACCCAATTGGTCATGCGCACCTCGATCTGGTCGAAGAGCCGCGCCTGCGGAGGATACAGCGTGTTGTCAAGATCGAACACCCAATGGGTGACGTGGGTAAAAGCGTCGCGAACCATGGCCAAGTGCTAGGCCCTTGGCGTCGGGTTTGCAATGGTGGGCTTGATCCTTCGCGGCGGCCGACTGTAGGCTGGCGCATCCCAAACAGATGAAGAGTTCCATGACCCAGACCCGCCAGACCCCGAACGATGCCTACAGCCTGATCCTTGAGGCGATTGATGTGGGTGTCTACAAGCCCGGCGACCGGTTGGTCGAAAGCGATCTTGCGGACCGCTTTGGGGTGTCGCGCACCCCGATCCGCGAAGCCTTGCAGCGTCTTGAGACGCAATCGCTGCTCGAACGTGACGGGAGATCGCTGATTGTGGCGTCGCTGGATCACAACCAGATGGCCGAGCTTTACGTCGTGCGCCGCGAACTGGAAGGGCTGGCCGCGCGTCTGGCTGCGCGCCATGCGACAGAAGAGGAAATCCGGGTGCTGCGCGAAATGGTCAGCGATGATAACGATCTGGTGGATGATCCCACCGCCTTGTCACGGGCGAACCGGCGGTTCCACGAACAAATTCATCTGGCCTCGCACAACCGGTATCTGGTGCAGCAGCTTAATCTTGTGCATCGGACGATGGCGTTGATGGCCACCACGTCGCTGGCCGCACAGGGGCGCGGGCAGATCGCCCAGAGCGAACATGACGGTATCGTCGCGGCGATTGAATCCCGTGACGAGGAGGCGGCCGAAAAGGCGTTGCGCGATCACATCTCCATCGCCTTCATGACGCGCCTGAAACAAGACGCGGGCCGTCGCGAGAAATCAGGCTGACGTCGGGGATTCATCCTCGGGCGAGACGCCGTGCCGGGTCTTGTCCCAATAGAAAGGGGCGCGCAGCAATTCCCACGCGGCCTTGTAGGCTGCGATCACGCCCAGCGGGTAATAGAACGGCAGGGTGAGAACCCAAGGCGTCAGAGAGACCCGCCCGCAACGCCGCGCGGCGATGACCCCAAGGCTCAGGTTCACCAGCTCAGACAGCAGAAACAATCCCGTGACACCCGCCATTGCCCAGCCGGGCAGCAGGCTGCCAAGCGGGTGGCCATACCCCAGCAGAACCGCCCAATATGTCCAGAGTATCGGGGCGAACAGGAATTGCGACAGGGTTCCGGCAAAGAACGCCTGCACCCCCAGAAACCGCAGCCAGCCAAGTTCGCGCAGCAACCGAACCGGCGCGCGCATGTGCACGATATAGGTTGTCATGAACCCCTTGAGCCACCGCGACCGTTGCTTGACCCATGGCCACGGGCGGCAGTTTGCCTCTTCGAAAGTGGTGCTTGATATCACCACCGTCCGATAGCCGAACCGCGCGATCCGCACCCCGAGATCGGCGTCCTCGGTCACGTTATGGGCATCCCATCCGCCCATTTCCTCAAGCGCGCCGCGCCGCATGAACAGCGTGGTGCCGCCCAGCGGAATGACAAGCCCCATACGCGCCAGCCCCGGCAGGATCACCCGAAACCAGCCCGCGTATTCGATGGTGAAACATCGCGCCATCCAGTTGGCGCGCGCGTTGTAGTAGTCGAGGACACCCTGAACGCAGGCCACATCCGGTGGAGCCGTGGCAAAGCGTTCGGCCACCCGCATTAGCTGATCCGGTTCCGGCGCGTCCTCGGCATCCCAGATGCCGATGATTTCGCCCTCGCAGAAATCCAGCGCATAGTTGAGCGCGCGCGGCTTGGTGCGCAGCGTTCCGATGGCGGGCACATCGACAACGCGGATCCACGGCGGCAGGCGCGTTCCTTCGAGGGCTGAATGGGTGCGGGCGTCGTCCTCTTCCAGCACCAGAACGATATCCAGCCGGTCGCGCGGGTAACGGATGCGTTGCAAGCGCGACAGCAGGCGCGTGGCGATGGCCGGTTCATCATAGAGCGGGACCAGCACCGAAATGATCGGCAGGCTGTGGGTGCGCGATCGCACGGAGTCGGAAACGGGCCGCGATGTCATTTCGGCGATCAACCCGGCGAGCTTGAGAAACGTGATCCCCGACATCATGACAAGCGCAACAAGACACACCAGCGCCAGAACCGTGCCCGGCCCGAACGCGGCCAGTGATCCCACCGCCGCTGACACTGCGATCAGCCCGACGCGCCAGCCGATGCCCGGTCCGCCAAGATGGCGGCAACTGAACAGGGCGGGCACGCGCCTTTCCGCGGCGGCGCTGAGAGATGCCCGGCAGCATCGGGCGATGGCGGCGCGGATCGTCTCGCGGTCGGCGCGCAATATGCGGGCAGGGCGCATCCCTGCGGGAAGGCTGCGCGCAAACTGTGCAAACCGGGCCGGGTCCGCCGCGACATAGGTGATGCCGTCCGCCTCGCGTCGCCACGGCAGCCCGCCTGCGCGCAGCCACAAGCGTGGCGGTTGGTCCCGCAAGAGCGCCGGGTCCGGAGGATCGCGGTCAAGCTGGACAGGGGCCGGCATTGGTGGGCGTTGCAACGCCCCCAGCCGGTCGCGCGCATCGGACCGGGCCAGCAACCCATTGAGCAGGCTTCCACCCGCATCGTGATTTTGCAAGAATCTCTCGCCCATCGACGCGCCCCTCTCCGGTCCCTGACCGGTGTGACGTGCCGATGGTTAATACCCGGTTAACGCAGGCGCGGGGCCGTCAGCCTGCGGCAACTGCCTTGCGCGCGGACATCGCCTCGGAGAACCGTTCGAACAGATAGAAGCTGTCCTGTGGGCCGGGGCTTGCTTCGGGGTGATACTGAACCGAATACACCGGCCGATCGGTCATGCGGATACCGCAGTTGGACCCGTCAAACAGCGACCGGTGGGTTTCCACCACGCCGTCGGGAAGGGTCTGACCATCCACCGCAAACCCGTGGTTCATGGAGGTGATTTCAACCTTGCCGGTTTCAAGATCCTTGACCGGGTGGTTGGCTCCGTGGTGGCCGTGGTTCATCTTGACCGTTTTCGCCCCCAGCGCCAGCGCCAGCATCTGGTGGCCGAGACAGATGCCGAACACCGGCAAATCGGTCCGGTCCAGAACGTGGCGGATCATTGGCACGGCGTAATCGCCTGTGGCCGCCGGATCGCCGGGGCCATTGGACAGGAAAACGCCATCAGGCTCATGGGCCAGAATTTCATCCGCGGTTGCGGTGGCTGGCATGACCGTGACGTCACATCCCGCAGAGGCAAGGCAACGCAGAATGTTGCGCTTTGCCCCGAAATCCAGCGCGACGACCTTGTGCCGGGGGGCCTCCTGACGGGTATAGCCGTCAGGCCACGCCCACCGCATTTCGTCCCAGCGATAGGATTGTGCGCAGGTCACTTCCTTGGCCAGATCCATGCCTTCGAGCCCGGCAAAGCCCCGCGCCGCGGCAACCAGCTTTTCCAGATCGAATTTGCCTTCGGGATCATGGGCCAGCGCCACATGGGGCGCGCCCTGCTGGCGAATGGCGCGGGTCAGGCGACGGGTGTCCACACCGCCAATCGCAATCCGGCCGCGCCGCGCCAGCCACGTGGTCAGTTCCTCGGTGGCGCGCCAGTTCGACGATTCTGTCGGGTTCCATTTGACCACCATGCCGTCAGCCACCGGATCGCCGGTTTCGTCGTCATCGGGGTTCACGCCGACATTCCCGATATGGGGGAAGGTAAAGGTCACGATCTGTCCGGCATAAGACGGATCCGTCATGATTTCCTGATATCCCGTCATCGCCGTGTTGAAACACAGCTCGGCCGTGGTTTGACCGACCGCCCCGAACCCGGTTCCGTAAAACACGGTTCCATCCGCCAGAACCAGGCACGCAGTGGGAAGTTTCTGGGCGGAATTGGGCATGGCGCGCGCTCCTGCGGGGTTAAATCGACGGATCACTAAGGGAAGTGCCGGATCGCGTCAACCCCGATGAAATTTTGATCGAATGAACAAAATCAGGCGCTTAGCGCCTTTTCGATATGGTTGATCCCGTCTTTTTCTTCACCTATTGTCGGGCTTTGCAAAAACCACCGATGGGGTGAGAGATGGATTTGCGTCAAAAGGTCAATACGGCCCTGAAACAGGCGATGAAGGACAAGGCGACAACGCGGTTGTCTACCCTGCGCCTGATCAACGCGGCGATCAAGGACAAGGACATCTCGCTTCGGGGCACGGATGCGGCCGAGGCTGGCGGTGTCGGTGATGGCGAAGTGCTGGCAATCCTTGGGAAAATGACCAAGCAGCGTCAGGAAAGCGCGCGCGCCTACGAAGAAGGCGGGCGGCTTGACCTTGCCGAACGCGAACTGTCGGAAATCGCCATCATCGAGGAATTTCTGCCGCGGCAATTGTCCGAGGACGAGGTCGCCAAGGCGGTGGACATTGCCGTGACTGAAACCGGTGCCGGGTCGATTCGCGACATGGGCAAGGTTATGGGCGCGCTCAAGGCGCAGTATACCGGCCAGATGGATTTCGGAGCGGTGGGGCCAATGGTCAAATCGCGTCTGTGCGCGGGCTGAGCCTTAGCGGCGGAACGCGCGCGACAATTGATCGAACAGCGCCCGGCGTTCCTCCTCGCTCAGGAACGCGCCGATTTCCACTTCGCGACCGTTTCCCGAAAGGGTGACATAGTTGGGAACGGGTCCGTTGCGTTCGTGCAGCGCGGTGCGCACCCAATAGCGGTTGCAGTCCCATTCCTGCACGTCACCGGATGGATTGCGGCGCACAAGGCGCGCGTGGTCATCCGACAGGGTGAGAACCTCCAGGATTTGCGCATTGCGATGGCTGCGCTGCAAGGCCACCCAGATCGCCGCCAGCGCGGCCAGCATGAACGGCAACAAGCCCCACAGCACCACGGAGCCGAGCAGCGGGAAAAGCGGGATCAGCAACAGAACGAATGTGCCGCCGATAAACGCGGCAAATCCTTTGGGCGGCAGGGACTGATGCGGCCAGAGGTGAAGCTCTCCCCGACCCGCGGTTTCGTCTCTTGAGACCCAGTTATATGGCATGCGATCGCTCCGCATCTATCTTCCTGTCGGGGAAAATAGACTTCCTGCCGCATTCATCAATCCCGAAACCGGCACCGGTCAGCGGCGCATGTCTGGTGCCCGTTGCCGGAACGGGGGTTTTCAAAAAAAAACGGCCAAGGCGCGGGTCACAGCGACAGGCCCCGCCCAGTGCCTGAGCCTTTTCTTCTGGCCAAAAATACTCCGGGGGGAGGCGCCAAAGGCGTCGGGGGGCAGAGCCCCCCTGTCACCGGTCAGGGAATGATACGGGTGTATTTGGTGCCTTCCAGCGTGGCCCCCACGCGCAGGCCCGCCTGACCGAACACCGCAGCCAGAACCGGCGACGTGGTTGTGTTGGTGTCCGCCGCCAGCATCTGGCCGTTGGTGTTGACCACGTATTCGAGATCCGCGCCAGCGGCCCAGCCCGCAGAGGACCGGAAGCTGAACAGCGCGTCTTCGGTCATGAAGAACAACACATGCGCGTATTGCTGCGCCCCGATTTGCAGCCCGCCCGATGCCTTGGTGACCGAATAGTAATCCACCGTTCCGCCACCGACGCGCAAGGCACCGCGGCCATAGGCACCGCCAAAGCCAAGCCCGGCTTCGGTGACCAGCGGCATCACGAGGATGCCGTCAGCCTTTTCGGCCAGCGTTACTGTGTTGGGAAAGCTGCGATACATTTCCTCCAGCGTCGCGTCCACGCGGGCGTCGATGGTGGCAGGTCCGCGGCTGCCGATGCCATTGCCGCACGCGGCGGTCATGCCCGCGCCAGCCAGCGCCATGAGGGTAAAGCTGCGCCGGGACATGCCCCGTGGCATGCGCGGTGAAGTCGTGGTGCTCATTGTCATTCGCCTGTTCAACTGCCTGTAAAGCGACCGGATCCCCAATGGCCCGATACGTTGTTGCGACGCGCCCCTGTTTTTCGGGGCGCTTGGCGCAGAATATACGCGTCTTTCGGGATACTGTCACGCGTTGCCGCGCGCGGCGCGCGGGAAACCGCCTTTTGGGCCTTCTATGACAGGGCGCGGGCCACGGTGGGGGCGAAATAGGTCAAAATCCCGTCGCAGCCGGCCCGCTTGAAGGCCAGCAGGCTTTCCAGCATGGCCTTGTCTCCGTCGATCCAGCCGTTCTGGGCGGCGGCCTGGATCATCGCGTATTCGCCCGACACCTGATAGGCAAAGGTCGGCACCCCGAACCCGTCCTTCACCCGGCGGCAGATATCCAGATAGGGCATGCCCGGTTTGACCATGACCATATCGGCCCCTTCGGCCAGATCGCGCGCCACCAGGCGCAGGGCTTCATCCGAGTTTCCCGGATCCATCTGGTAGGTTTTCTTGTCGCCCTTGAGCGCACCGGACGCCCCAACCGCATCGCGGAACGGCCCATAGAACGCCGAGGCATATTTGGCCGCGTAAGACATGATCGTCACGTTGCTGTGGCCCGCGGTCTCAAGGGCGTCGCGCATGGCACCGATGCGTCCGTCCATCATGTCCGAGGGGCCGATGATATCGGCACCGGCTTCGGCCTGGCTGAGCGTTTGCTTGACGAGGGCTGCAACGGTTTCATCGTTGACCACTTCGCCGTTCACAACAAAACCGTCGTGGCCCATGCTGTTGTAAGGATCAAGGGCCACGTCGGTCATGATCGCGATATCCGGGGCGGCCGCCTTGATCGCGCGGGTGGCGCGATTGGACAGGTTGTCAGGGTTCCACGCCTCGGCGCAATCGGCGGTCTTGAGCGATGGGTCGGTATACGGAAACAGGCAGATGGCGGGGATCCCCAGATCGGCGGCTTCACGCGCGGCTTCGGCCACTTTGTCAACGCTGCGCCGCACCACGCCGGGCATCGAGATGACCGGTTCTTCGACGCCTTCGCCGTCGCGCACGAACACCGGCCAGATCAGGTCTTCGACGCTCAATGCGCTTTCGCGCACAAGGGACCGCAGCGCAGGAGTTCTGCGGACACGACGGAAACGGGCCTTTGGAAACGGTGCGGCAACGGGTTTCATGGGCGGACTCCTTGCAAACTTTTCCATTGGGTGGCATGGAAAACCGCCGGTCACAAGAGGCCCCGCCGATTTTGCGGGGTCCGTGACCGGACCTGAGAAGGACAGGAAGGCCCCCGCGTTGGAATTGTACCAGAAGATTTTTGAACTGATCGACATGCGGTCCTTTTCGAACCTTTGGTTCTGGATCGCCTTGGCCGTTGTCTGGTCGTCCGCATCCCACTGGGTTCTGGGCGTTCCCTTTGACATGGTCACACGGGCGCGGCGTTTGGGTGGCAGCGCCTGGGACGACCTGCATGATATCGTGCGGATCAACGTGAACCGTTTGCTCTATATCGGGCGCACGGCGGGGTATCTGTTGTTGGGCTTGTCCAGCTTTGGCCTCACGGCGTTGGTGGTGCTGGGGTTCGTCTACCGGGTGGAGTTCGCGCAGGCCTTGGTTCTGCTGGCCTTTCCACTGACGATGGTGGGCTTGCTGAGCCTGTCGACCGCGCGCTTGATCGAAACCGAGCAGCCCGAGGGCGAGGCCCTGTGCCGCCGCCTGGCGCGTCACCGGCTCTATACCCAGTTGATCGGGACGGTGTCGATCTTTTGCACGGCGCTGTGGGGAATGTATCAGAACTTCTCGATTGGTGTTCTGGGCGGTTGACCTTTGCCGCGAAAGGGACAATTCCCGAAGCCTATGACATACGATCAGCATATCACCGTCGGCGGTGCCCCGGAGGGCTTTGACGCCCGTCTTGTCCTCAAGGAAATGCGCGACAGGGGCACGCCAGTTGTTCACGTCGCACGCGATGACAAGGGCATGGCCGCGATGGAGGCGGCGGTGCGCTTTTTCGCGCCCGACGCGGCGGTGCTGCGGTTTCCGGCCTGGGATTGCCTGCCCTATGACCGGATTTCGCCGAATGCGGATATTTCTTCGGCGCGGATGGCGGCGCTCGCCACGCTGGTGCAGGGGTTGTCAGGGCCATTTGTTCTGCTGACCACGCTGAACGCTGCGACCCAACGGGTTCCGGCGCGCGAGGTGCTGCGCGGATCGGCATTTTCCGCGCAAGTGGGCCAGCGGATCAACGAAGCCGGCCTGCGCGATTTTCTGGTGCGCATGGGGTTTTCCCAGACCTCGACAGTGATGGAACCGGGCGATTACGCCATTCGCGGCGGAATCATCGACGTTTTCCCGCCCGGAGACGGGGGGCCGGTGCGGCTCGATCTGTTTGGGGATGTGCTCGACGGGGTTCGCAGGTTTGATCCCGCTACCCAGCGGACCACCGAAACCCTTGACCGGATTGAGCTTGCCCCGGTGTCCGAGATTATCCTCGACGAGGCGGCCACCACCCGCTTCAGGCAGAATTACCGCATCGAATTCGGAGCGGCAGGGCTGGACGATCCACTCTATGAGGCGGTGTCGGCAGGGCGCAAACATCAGGGTATGGAACACTGGCTGCCGTTCTTTCATGACCGGCTCGAGACGCTGTTCGATTATCTGCCCGAGGCCACGATTTGTTTGGATCATCAATGTGATGCCGCGCGTTTGGCCCGGTGGGAAAGCATCGCGGACCAATACGAAACCCGCAAGATCGCGATGGATCAGAAGGCCCGGCTGGACAGCGTTTACAAGCCGGCCCCGCCCGGTCTCCTGTATCTGGATGATACGGGCTGGGACGCGGCGATTGCCGGGCGTCGGGTGTTGAGCTTTCATCCGTTGGCGCAGGCCTCCGGCCCCGGTGTGATCGACGCAGGCGGGCGTATCGGCCGAAACTTTTCGCCCGAACGTCAGCAAGAACACATCAGCCTGTTCGCGGCGCTGGCCGATCACGTGCGCACCAAGCTGACCGAAGGCCCGGTTCTGATTGCTTCGTATTCGGCAGGCGCGCGCGAACGGCTTGCCGGGTTGATCGAAGACGAAGGCCTTGCCGAAACCATCCTGATCGACAACGGCACAGGGTTGGGCAAACGCGGGTTGCACCTTGCGGTCTGGGCGCTGGAACATGGGTTCCAAGCCCCCGACATAACGGTGATTTCCGAACAGGACGTTCTGGGCGACCGGCTGATCCGATCCCCCGCCCGACGGCGCAAGGCCGAGAATTTCCTGACCGAAACCCAATCGCTGAGCCCCGGTGATCTGGTGGTTCATGTCGATCACGGCATCGGGCGCTATCAGGGCATGGAAGTGATCACCGCGGCCGGGGCCGCGCATGAATGTCTTTCGCTGGAATATGCCGAAGGCGCGCGGCTGTATCTGCCGGTCGAAAACATCGAACTGCTGTCGAAATACGGCCACGAAGAAGGCCTGCTGGACCGGCTCGGCGGTGGCGCGTGGCAGGCCAAGAAGGCCCGTCTCAAGGAACGCATCCGCGAGATGGCCGACAAGCTGATCCGCGTGGCCGCGGAACGGGCGTTGCGGAGGGCACCTGTGCTCGATCCGCCGCCCCATGCCTGGGAAGAATTCTGCGCCCGTTTTCCCTATGAGGAAACCGACGATCAGTTGCGCGCGATCTCCGACGTGACAGGCGATCTTGACAGTGGCACCCCGATGGACCGTCTGATTTGTGGCGACGTGGGCTTTGGCAAGACCGAAGTCGCGATGCGCGCGGCCTTCATCGCGGCGATGTCCGGTGTGCAGGTCGCCGTGATCGCCCCCACCACGCTTCTGGCGCGGCAACACTTCGCGTCTTTCCGCGACCGGTTCCGGGGTTTCCCGCTCGAGGTGCGCCAACTCAGCCGCTTTGTGTCGGCCAAGGACGCCGCCGCCACCCGTGACGGCATGGCGCGCGGCACCGTGGATATCGTGATCGGCACCCATGCGCTCTTGGCCAAGGGCGTGCGGTTTCAGAACCTTGGCCTGCTGATCATCGACGAAGAGCAACATTTCGGCGTGGCCCACAAGGAGCGGCTCAAACAGTTGCGCAGCGATATCCACGTGCTGACCCTGACCGCAACGCCGATCCCGCGCACGCTGCAATTGTCGCTGTCGGGGGTGCGGGATCTGTCGATCATCGGCACGCCGCCGGTGGACCGGCTGGCCATACGCACCTACGTCAGCAGCTTTGACGCGGTCACCATCCGCGAGGCGCTGCTGCGCGAACATTACAGGGGCGGACAAAGCTTCTATGTGGTGCCGCGTGTATCAGACCTGCCCGAGATCGAGGAATTCCTGCGCGAACACGTGCCCGAGGTCAGCGTGATCACGGCCCACGGCCAGCTTGCCGCTGGGGAACTCGATGATCGGATGAATGCGTTTTATGACGGCAAATTCGATGTCCTGCTGGCCACGACGATCGTGGAATCCGGCCTCGATATCCCCACCGCCAACACCATGATCGTGCACCGGGCCGATATGTTCGGCCTGTCGCAGCTCTATCAGATCAGGGGTCGCGTGGGCCGGTCCAAGACCCGCGCCTATGCCTATCTGACCACCAAACCCCGCGCCAAACTCACCCCGGCGGCAGAAAAGCGGCTGCGCGTTCTGGGATCGCTCGATACGCTGGGGGCGGGCTTCACGCTGGCCAGCCAGGACCTCGACATTCGCGGCGCGGGCAATCTTCTTGGCGAAGAACAATCCGGCCAGATGCGGGATGTGGGCTATGAACTCTACCAATCCATGCTGGAAGAGGCGATCGCCAAGATCAGGTCCGGCGAAATGGAGGGGCTGAGCGAGGCCGATGATCAATGGGCTCCCCAAATCAATCTTGGCGTGCCGGTTCTGATCCCGGATACCTATGTGCCTGACCTCGACGTGCGGCTTGGCCTCTATCGCCGCTTGTCGGGATTGACGACCAAGGTGGAGCTCGAAGGTTTCGCCGCAGAACTGATCGACCGGTTCGGCCCGTTGCCGCGCGAGGTCAACACCCTGCTGCTGGTGGTGCGGATCAAGGCCATGTGCAAACGCGCAGGCATCGCGAAACTCGACGGCGGTCCCAAGGGCGCTACGATCCAGTTCCACAACGACAAGTTTGCCAGCCCGAAGGGCCTTGTTGAATTCGTGCAGGCTCAGAAGGGACTTGCCAAGATCCGCGACAACAAGATCGTGGTGCGCCGGGACTGGAAAAGCGACGCGGACAAGATCAAGGGGGCCTTCGCCATCGCCCGCGATCTCGCCGAAAAAGCCCGCAGTTGAGATAAGAGAGGGCGCGGACCCACGCGCGCGCCGTGCCGGAATATCGTGCACCGGGGACAGGGCAAGCTGTGTGGCGTCTTTCTCGTTTCAAATACCCCCGCCGGAGGCGCCCCGCGACGTGCGCAGCACGGCGCAAAACGTATAAACCCGACGTGCGCAGCACGGCGCAAACAACAAGGAATGCCGCGCATCGCGCGGCGCCGTTGCTTCAGCCGCCCATCGCGGCCTGAGCGCAAAAGCATGACGCGGCCACGCGTCTGTCCGCACGGGCCAGGGCATGGTCCAGTTTTTGGCGCACCTGAATGATTTCCGCTGTTTCCCCGCGCGCCTTGAGACAATCGTGCAGGCCCTTGAGGCTCCAGACATTGTCGGGGTGCACGCAGGCGCGCGGCAGATCACCGCCAAGCCCGAGATCCGCGCGGTAGACGGCTTCGGCCTCTTGCGTGCGCCCTTGTTCGAACAAAAGGGCCCCAAGCGCGTGGCGCGCGGGCTGCATCCAGCCCCATGGTTCGTCATAGGGCAGAGTGTCGTCCAGCATAACCGAGCGGCGCAGGTGCGCAAACGCGGCCTCGTAGTCGCCGGTTCTATAGAGGACCTCGCCGCGCAGCATTTCGGCGGCAATCGCCAGCAGGTCCACCACCCGGTTGTTGTGCATCAGCCGCGTTTCGGGCACGCGCTGGCAGGCGGCGATAAAGGCGCGTTCTTCCTCCAGCGCGGCGGGCACGTCGCCAGTGGCCGCGTGTCCAAGCGCACGGGCATAGCGGGTAAAGGCGGTCAACGTGCAATAGAGCTCCGGGTCATCGGGCAGGGGCAGCGCGATCGCCTCCTGCCACAGGCCAAAGCGCACCAGCAGATGCGGTTCCATCGCCATGAAGCTTTCAAAATAGTCGGCCATTGGCGGTGAGGTTATGCGCAGCAGTTTTTCGGGTGTGGTCTCGCGCAGCCCCTCCAGCGCGGCGCGCGCCGGGGCGAGCTGTCCCAGGAACAGCGCTCCGTAGATCACGAAATGATAGTTGTGCTGGCGGTAGCCTGAATAGATGTTGAACGCGCCTTCGCGGGCGTAATATTTCAGATCGGCCTCGACCGCCTTCTGGTTCCACAGAACCACGTTGTAGTAATCGCCGCACAGCACGTCGATATGGGTCGGCATATGCACCAGATGGCCCGCATCCGGCACCAGCGTGCGCAGGACATCGGCCTGTGGCAGGGCGCGTTCCGGGGTGGGCGACATTTCCATGAGGTGGACATAGAGATGCAGCAGACCGGGGTGCCGCATCGCACGAGGATCGTTGGCAAAGGCATCTTCCAGCGCGTCCTGCGCCTCCCGCGTGGCCGCGCCGTCGGCGGGCTGGCCCGTTTTCAGATCCCACATTTGCCAGGGTGTCAGGTCGAGCAGGGATTCCACGAAAACCGATCTGAGGTCCGGGTGATCCGGGCAGGCGGCAAGACCCGCGCGCATGGCATCGGCAAAGTCGTGGTCCCAGCGGTTCATATCCGACGCAAGGTCGCGCTGAGGATAGCGCGCGGCCAGCGCGTTGATCAGAACGGTTTCGGCGGCGCTCAGCCCGTCGCGGCGTGCCAACGCCTCTTGCGCGGCATCATAGGCTGTGGCCAGCGCCTCGGCGCGGCCTGCATCGTCATATAGCTCCCACGGCATGTTATAGTTCGGTCCTGACGCATAGGCGATGCCCCACCATGCCATCGCGCAATCCGGGTCGTGGTCCAGCGCGCGGCGAAAACAGACGACGGCTTCTTCGTGGTTGAACCCATAGGTCCAGATCAGGCCCCGGTCGAACCAGCGTTGCGCCGACGGGTTCGCGGTGCTGACCGGACAGCTATGCGTGCCCAGATCATAGGGGTAATCGTCTGTCTGCACGGCAGGGCCTCCGATCAGGGGCCGGGGTTTTGCGGCGGGGTGATCCCGTCCTCTCTGCGACCCATCATCAGCATAAGCAACAAGCCGATAAAGCACAGCCCGAAAATTCCGATGGTCAGCGGCCACAGCGATCCGTCAAAGGTCAACCCGATGGGCGCGGCAATGGCGGCGGCGCATACGGTCGAAATGCTGCTGATGGTAGAGGCCGCGGTGCCTGCGATATGGCCCATCGGTTCCATCGCAAGGGCATTCAGATTGCCCAGCGTTGTGCCAGCCATGAAGAACACGGTGCTTTGCCACACGACAAACAGGTAGAACCCGGTGTCAGGTGGCATACCCACGGCCAATGTCGCGATCATGACCCCGCTCAGCATCACCTGAGCGGCCAGTGACCACGTTATCATCCTGCGCATTCCGACGCGCACCACCAACGCCGCGTTCAGCAGACTGGCCGAACCAGAGAACAGCGCCACGATCGCGAACCAGTTGGCAAAGCTGTCACCGCGATCAAATACACTGTCGTAGACCGGCTGCACCATCGACAGCATGGTAAACAACGTCCCAAGACACAACGTCTGAACCGCGATGGACATTCGCACGATGGGATTGCCAAGCACTTCCTTTACGGCTTGATGCAGCAGGCGGGGCCGGATCGGGCGGCGCTTTTCCACCGGCAGGGATTCCGGCAGGCGCAAATGCATCCACCCCACCGAAATGATCGAAAACAGCACAAAGGCCAGAAAGATGCCGCGCCAGTTGCTCAGCGCGATGATGCCTTCGCCCATCAAGGGTGCGAACGCCGGGAATATGGTAAAGATGATCATCGCGATGGAGACGATGCGCGCCATTTCACGGCCCGAATACAGATCGCGCACAACCGCCAGCGACACGATCCGGGGAAAGGCGGCTCCCAACCCCTGAACCACGCGCGCGGCCAGAACCACCTCGAGCGAGGAAGACGCCCACGCCACGCCCGACGCTGCGATATAGATCGCTGCCCCTCCCACGATCACCCGTTTGCGCCCCAGCGCATCGGAAATCGGCCCGGTCACAAAGGTTCCCAGACCGATCCCCAGAACGAAAGAGGTGAGGATCAATTGCGCCCGATTGGGCAGATCGGGTGTGAGTTCTACGCCGATCTCGGGCAAAGCCGGCAACATCGCATCCATCGAGAACGCGATCGTGGCAAACATCATCGCAATCAGGGCGATGAATTCGGTTTGACCCATGGGAGCAGGCCGGCGCATGACGGGCATCCTTTCCGGTTACCCAGAATCGCTATCACAGGCGAAAACGGAAGGCGAGATCAGAGGCCGCGACGTCATGACATGCAGCCATTTGCACCGTCTGGGTCAGTCATCCTCGGACTGGGTGTCTTCCAGTTGCCTGCGCCGTTCGGCCAGACGTTTCTTGCGCTGCAGGATCGCCAGATTGCCAAGCTGTTGGATCGCGATGGCAAACACGCCAAGCCCGGCAAAGATCAGCACGGTCGTGCCGATCTTGCCTATGGCCGTCGCGGGCACAAGGTTGCCATAGCCCACAGTGGACAGCGTCACGACGGTAAAGAAATAGGCGTCGATCCAGCTCCAGCCTTCGACGACGCGGTAAAACACCGTGCCGCCAAGGATGATCCCCAGCAGCGTCGAGAACAGGAGCGGCAGTGAAGATTTCACGCGGCAAGCTGCTCCATGATTTCGGTGATCACCTTGGTCCACAGTTCGGTGGATTGGGCACCGGCCACTGCGTGCTTGTTGGCGACGATGAAAGTCGGGACCGAGTTCACGCCCATCTCGCGGCTGTGGGTGTCGCGTTCGCGGATCAGGTCGGCATCCTCATCGCTCTTCAACAGGCGCAGGATAACCGAAGCGTCCATGCCGATTTCATCGGCGATATCGGCCAGAACCTCGGCGTTGCCGATGTCGCGCCCATCTTTGAAATACGCCCGAAACAGCGCAGAAACCGCGGCTGTCTGGCGTCCCTCGATCCCCGACCAATGGATCAGGCGGTGTGCATCCAGCGTGTTTGGGGTGCGCTCCATGGCATCAAAATTGATGGTCAACCCTGCTTTTTCGGCGTGTTCGACAACCGGCGCATAGGCGCGCACGGCCCCTTCCTTGCCGCCGAACTTGTTCTCGAGATACGCCCGGCGGTCGACCCCTTCGCGGGGCATGTCGGGATTGAGCTGAAACGGATGCCATTCGATGACAATCGGATGGCCCGGTATGGCAGCAAGGGCGCGGTCAAGGTTGGCCTTGCCGATATAGCACCACGGGCAGATCGGATCGGACAGGATATCGAGTTTGACGTGCTTGAGCTCGGTCATGGGGTCATGTCTCTTGTCTTTTCGGGGCAAGCGGTTTGAGCGCGCGACGCGTCAGCTTGCCGTTGGCGCCCGTCGGCAATGCATCGAGATGCACAAACAGACGCGGTTGCTTGTAGCGCGCCAGTCGCGATTGCGCAAATGCATGCAGGGCGTCGTGATCCAGAGGCGCGGGTGCCGTGTAAAAGGCGGCGATCACGTGAATGCCGGGTTTGATTTCGACATCTGTCACGGCGACCTGCCCAAGACCGTCATATCCCGCCAGCGCCGCTTCGACCTCAAGCGGAGAGACCCGGTAGCCGCCCGCATTCATCATATCGTCGTTGCGTCCGAAATAGGCGATCTGCCCGTCTTCCGACATCGCCCCCATGTCGCCGGTGACAAACCATTCACCGATCATGCGGGCGCGAGTTTCTTCGGGTTGGCCATGATACCCCAGCATAAGGCCGGGATCGCGCCGCGACACGGCAATCACGCCGGGTGTGTTCAATGGCACCGGATCGCCCTGCGCATCAATGATTGCGACCCGCCGCCCCGATTGGGGCCGCCCCAGCGCCCCGTCGGTGGCGGGGTGGGCGGGGCTTGAGGAGATAAAGGTCGACACCTCCGACATGCCGTATGCTTCGTAAAGCGCGGTTCCTGTCGTCTGCGACCAGCGGGCTGCCAGATCGGGCGACAGCTTTTCTCCGGCGGTCAAGCCGTGACGCAACCCAGACACGCGTGCCGCCGTCCCGGCATTCAGGATCTTGCGATAGACACCGGGTGCCGCGGCAAAGATCGTGGCCGCATGGGCGGCCAAAAGATCGGGGATATCGGCGATTTCGGTCCCCGGCTCCGGGATCAGCGCTGTGGCTCCGGCGGTCCATGGGTCCATCAGCCCCGTGCCGAGCGTGTAGGTCCAGTTGAACGCCCCGGCGTGCAAAACGCGATCCTGCGGGCCGATGCCATACCAGCCCTGCATCATCATCTGCCGCGCCCAGATTGCGCGATGGGCGTGGACCACGGCGCGCGGCTGGCCCGATGTGCCCGAGGTGAACACGATATAGCCGGGTCGGTCCGGGTCGCCCATGTGATAGCCCGTGGCCGCTGGTCCCTCCCGCATGGCGCGCAGATCGTCGATGACGATGGTGCGCTTGTGGGCGGTGCTGGCCACGACCGGATCGTGCAGGATCGCGGCGGGCGACAGGATGCCGACCATCGCACGGGTTTCCGCCTCGGTCAGTTGCGTCGAGGTCGGCACCGGCACCAATCCGGCGGCAATGGCCCCCAGATAAGCAATCGGAAAATCCACCGTATTGCCCAGCCGCATCAATACGATGTCGCCGGGCGCAAGGCCGCGGTCCAGCAGCCCTTGCGCCGTCGCCAGAACCGCAGTGCGCAGTTGCGCATAGCTCCAGCGTCGCGCCGCGCCGCCGTCGCGCCCCAGAACCTCAAGGGCGGGTTTGTCCGGCACCTTGTCCGCCTGCGCCAGAACATGGGCTGCAAGATTGAAGGGCGATGGGCAGGGCGGCGGAGGGCCGATATCAAAGATGGACAGCATACCGCGCGGGCTACCCTGTGCGAGACACTGTTGCAAGCATCTCTGGAGCCTCATATATCCGGGCCATGAAAACTTCTGATCCCAAGGCGCTTATCTCGATTGCCCGAGAAAACGGCAATGACACGATGGCCGAACCGTTGGACCTTGGCGCACGGGTGCGCGAATTGCGCAAGGCGCGCGACTGGACGCTGGAACAGGCCGCAGGGCAGGCCGGTCTGGCCCGCTCGACGCTTTCCAAGATCGAAAACGGCCAGATGTCGCCCACCTATGAGGCGCTCAAGAAACTGGCGGTGGGTCTGGAAATCTCCATTCCGCAGCTTTTTACGCCGCCACAGGCCGAAAAGATCAACGGGCGCATGGCCGTGACCCGCAGCAACGATGGCGCGGCCTATGCAACCGCCACCTATGAACACGACTTGCTTGCCGAGACGCTCAGCAAAAAGCGCATGTTGCCCTATCGTGCGCGGGTGCGGGCGCGGTCAATGGATGAATTCGACGGCTGGGTGCGCCACGACGGCGAGGAATTCCTCTATGTGCTGACCGGCGTGATCACGCTCTATACCGAATTCTACGAACCGGTTGAAATGCGCCGTGGCGACAGCGCCTACTACGATGCCACGATGGGTCATAACGTGATCTCGGTCAGCGACGAGGACGCCTCTATCCTCTGGGTCACGTCTCTGGGGTGATCCTGACGGCGGCGGTGCCTGCCCCCGCTTCTTCTGGCCATCAATACTCCCGCCGGAGGCGTCCGCGGCCTGCCGCATATGCCGTGGCTGCGACATGTGCGCGCCGCCGCGCGGCCCACCGGACCGTTGCGCCCGCGCGCGCAATGCTCTAACCCCCGCTGCAATCATCGGAGGGCCGGACATGACAGCAGGCAAGAACGGAATCACCTACGCCGAAGCCGGCGTGGATATTGACGCGGGCAACGCTCTGGTCGAAGGGATCAAACCCGCCGCCAAACGCACCGCGCGGCCCGGGGTAATGGCGGGTCTGGGCGGCTTCGGTGCGCTTTTTGATCTCAAGGGCGCGGGATATACCGACCCGGTGCTCGTCGCGGCCACGGACGGGGTCGGCACCAAATTGCGCATCGCCATCGACACCGGCAATGTGGATACCGTGGGTATCGACCTTGTCGCGATGTGCGTGAACGATCTGGTCTGTCAGGGGGCCGAGCCGCTTTTCTTTCTGGACTATTTTGCCACGGGCAAGCTGTCGGTGGACGCGGCGGCCCGGATCATCGAAGGCATTGCGGAAGGCTGTGCGGCCTCCAATTGCGCGTTGATCGGTGGTGAGACGGCGGAAATGCCCGGCATGTATCCGGAGGGGGATTTCGACCTTGCCGGTTTCGCGGTCGGGGCGATGGAACGCGGTGGCGAGCTGCCGCGCGAGGTATCCGAGGGGGATGTCCTGCTTGGACTGGCGTCGGACGGGGTGCATTCCAACGGGTATTCGCTGGTGCGGCGCATCGTCGAACGGTCCGGCCTTGGCTGGGCGGATGACTGCCCGTGGGGCGAAGGAACGCTTGGCGCTGCGCTTTTGACACCAACGCGGCTTTATGTGCGCGGTGCGGTGGCGGCGGTGCGCGCCGGTCAGGTGCGTGCGCTGGCCCATATCACCGGTGGCGGGCTGACTGAAAACCTGCCGCGCGTCCTGCCCGAAGGTTTGGGCGCACGGGTTGATCTGGGCACGTGGGACTTGCCACCGGTCTTTGATTGGCTGGCGCAAGAGGGCGGTCTGGCCGAGGCGGAGATGCTCAAGACGTTCAATTCCGGCATTGGCATGGTTGCGGTTGTTCCGGCAGATCAGGCCGATGCCGCGCGGGCCACGTTCGAAGCCGAGGGCCACAGCGTTGCCCGCATCGGTGTCATCGAGGCGGGACCAGACGTCCGATACACGGGCGCGCTTCTGTGAAACGGGTGGCGATCCTGATCTCGGGGGGCGGGTCGAACATGCGCGCCCTCGTCGAGAGCATGACCGCAGATCATCCCGCGCGCGCCTGTCTGGTGTTGTCAAATGACCCGCATGCAGCAGGATTGACCTATGCTGCGGGGCAGGGGGTTCCGACCGCGGCTGTGGACCATAGGCCGTTTCGCGGGGACCGCACCGCCTTTGAACAAAAGCTTCTCGAACCGCTGGAAGCCGCAGAACCCGATATCGTGTGTCTTGCCGGTTTCATGCGGGTCCTGACCGGCGATTTCGTGAACCGCTTTGCCGGGCGCATGATCAATATTCACCCTTCGCTTTTGCCCAAATACAAGGGCTTGGACACCCACGCCCGCGCGCTGGCGGCGGGGGACCGTCAGCATGGCTGTTCGGTGCATGAGGTCACGGCGGCGCTGGACGATGGCCCGATCCTCGGGCAGGCGCGGCTTGACGTGGAACAGGGCGACACCGCCCAGAGCCTCGCCGCGCGGGTTCTCAAGCTGGAACATCAGCTTTACCCGGCGGTCTTGCGACGCTTTGCCCAAGGCGACCGGACGCCGGTCCTGATCGGCTGAGACCGGTTGGCCAAGTCTGCTGTGGCCCGCAGCCGCAGAGCGGCAGCCAACCCGCCTTTTCTTTTTTGACAGGCTGGCCTAAGAGGGCCGGATTGGCGGATGAGCCGCTCAACCCGATCCAGAAGGAAGGCAACCCCTTGCCCCAAACTCTTACCACGACCGAGGCTCTTGCCGCATTCTGTGCCCGTGCCGCTGCCCACCCCTATGTGACGCTCGATACCGAGTTCCTGCGTGAACGCACGTATTACTCCAAGCTGTGTCTGATCCAGATGGCGATCCCGGAAGACGGCGACGACAGCGCTGTTCTGGTTGATCCGCTGGCCGAGGGCCTGTCGCTTGAACCGCTCTACGACCTGTTTCGAGACACCTCGGTGGTCAAGGTGTTCCACGCCGCGCGTCAGGATCTCGAGATCTTTCATGTGGATGCCGGGGTGTTCCCGACGCCGCTGTTCGACACACAGGTGGCTGCGATGGTTTGCGGTTTTGGCGAACAGGTGGGCTATGAAACACTGGTCCGCAAGATCGTGCGGCAGGGGCTGGACAAGAGTTCGCGCTTTACCGATTGGTCGCGCCGCCCGCTGAGCGATGCCCAAAAGAAATACGCCTTGGCCGATGTCACCCATTTGCGCCGCATCTACGAATTTCTGGCCCAGCAACTTGAGAAGACCAAGCGCGCGCATTGGGTCGAGGAGGAGTTGTCGATCCTCACTTCCCCCGACACCTATGACAGCCCGCCCCAAGAGGCGTGGCAGCGCGTCAAGACACGCAGCAGTTCGCCGCGTTTTCTGGCCATCGTGCGCGAACTTGCGGCCTTTCGTGAGGCCCACGCCCAACGCAACAACGTGCCGCGTAACCGCATCTTCAAGGATGATTCGCTTGTCGAAATGGCCTCGACCAAGCCCAAAAGTATCGGCGATCTGGGGCAATCCCGGCTGGTGATGCGCGAGGCCCGCAAAGGCGAGATCGCCGAAGGAATTATCGCGGCCGTTGCACGGGGATTGGCCTGTGACGATGCGGATCTCCCCCGCCCTGACATGTCGCGCGACAAATTGCAGGTGAACCCGGCGTTGGCCGATCTGCTTCGGGTGCTTCTCAAGGCCAAGACCGACGCATCCGGTGTGGCCGCCAAACTGATCGCGTCAAGCGCCGATCTGGATGCGCTGGCCGCAGGGGTGCGGGATGTGCAGGCCCTCAAGGGCTGGCGCAAGGAGGTGTTCGGCGCGGATGCCCTGCGCCTGTGCAATGGTGAGGTCGCGCTGGCGGTGTCCGGGCAAGCGGTCAAGATCGTCGATCTCTGACAGGTTTGTTTCTGGCCGTGGCCGTGGCCGGGTGGGGCGGAGCATATTTTACGCGCCGTTATCCATAGACACTGATCGAATGGCGCACCACAGGGTGGGCCGCGCCAGAAGCGTGGGCCGCGTTTGGCCTGCCGCCCTGTTAGCGTCGGCGCGATTCGCGGGCGTTCTGGGCGGCTTCGACACGCACCACGCGCACCTTTGACAAAGCACGATTGCCCAAGGATACCGCCGCGGTCACGCGGCGCGCGCGCTCGGGGCCGACGGGCGTGGAATAGCGCGGATAGACAACCCGAAACTCATAGGCAAGCACGCCTTTTTCGTCAGGCTTGCCGTCGGCGGTCTTGGGCACAAGGCGCACGTCATGCGGCCCTTGACGGTCGGCAAGGCCGGTCACACGGATAATCGCACCGTCATCCGTGCGTTCGATCGCCAGATCGGAGACCTGACCGATGAGCGCGCCCTGATAAACGGCATCGGGGCGGGAAAACATCCCGTTCCTGCGGCCGGTGTCGGGCAACAGCGGGTTGACCGGTCCGGTGTCGCGTTCGGTTATCACGGTCTCTTCGCTTTTGCCGAACCAGTTGAACGGGTTGATCCGGGATTCGCGGAAGCCGCAGGCCGAGACCATAAGCCCCGAGAGGAGAATCGCGCATAGAGGTTTGTGCATCGGAATTGCCCGCCTGTCGTGTTTACACCCCAAGTGGGTAACCCATCCACGCGCGGTTGAAAAGCGCCAAGGCAGGACTGGACAGCATAGGCGCGCCGGCTTAGGTCAAACGCAACCGTATCGCCAAGAATTGAGGATCGCAGATGGCCAGTTCCGCTTTTGAGGAGATTGTCGAGGATTTCGAGTTTCTGGAGGACTGGGAGGACCGGTATCGCCACGTTATCGAGATGGGCAAGGCGATGGAGCCGCTGGACGAGGCGCTGAGAGTGCCTGCGACCAAGGTTGATGGGTGCGCCAGTCAGGTCTGGCTGCATCCGGTGATCGAGAACGGCGTGTTCCGCTTTGACGGCGAAAGCGATGCGATGATCGTGCGCGGACTGATCGCGGTGCTGCGGTGTTTGTACAATGATTTGCCGGTGGGCGCGGTTGCTCAGGTGGATGCGCGCGCGGAGCTCGCGCGGCTGGGGCTGAATGATCATTTGTCTGCGCAACGGTCGAACGGGCTGCGGGCGATGATCGAGCGGATCCGTCTGGTGGCGTCAGAAGCGGTATAGGCCAGGTTGCGCCGGCTTTGCCGTCGCGCGGGCGAGGGGCTCTGCCCCTCGCGCTCCCCGGGATATTTCCAGCAAGAGAAACGAGGGATCAGAGCCGGGACAGCGCGGTTTCAAGATCGCCGTAGCCCGTCAGGCGGCGTTCAAAGGCGAGCCCGAGCCGGTCCGCGCAGGCGCGGGCTTTTTCGGTTAGCACGGGATCATCAGTCTGGGCCTGATAGACCAGTTTTTCGTAGTGACCGAAATACATATCGCGCAGTTGCGGGTGCCGGTCGAGGCCCAGCGGTTCGATCACGAAGGCGTCGAATTGGCGGACGAGAAAATCGGTCAGGTAGAAGGCGGTGATTTCGTCGCTGGCCCGGGCCGCAAAGGCGGCGTTGCCTTCGAAGAAGCTATAGCAATGGGGGCCGGCGATCATCTCTACCCCCAGGTCTGCGCAGGCGGCGGCCAGTTGGCCACCGGTGCCGCAATCGGCGTAGGCCACAAAGATGTTGGCATAGCTGTCGCGGTGTTTTGCAACGGCCTCGCGGACCGCGCCGGTAATCCTGTCGGGGTGGTTGTGCAGGATCGCGGGCAGGCAGGTGAGCGCGATGTGATCCCAGCCGTTGCGGTCGCGCAGTGCGATGATTTCCCGCGCAATCGCGCCGCAGCCGATGATCAGAACCTGTCCACGTCCGTGCAGCGGCAGGCCGTCATGGGTCAGGGTTGTGGTGTCGGTCATTTCGACGCCGCCTTTTCAGCCCGGGATGCGGGGGCATGCGCCCCCGCGCGCCATTGTCAGCTGGCAGCCATCTGGTTGTGCTTGCGCGACACAAAGGTCTTGGCTGTTTCCACCGCGACGGCTGCGTCACGGCAATATGCATCTGCGCCGATGGCTTTGCCGAACTCTTCGTTCAGCGGTGCGCCGCCGACCAGCACGATGTAATCTTCGCGCAGGCCCTGTTCGACCATCGTGTCGATCACGACCTTCATGTAGGGCATCGTGGTCGTCAGAAGGGCGGACATGCCCAGAATATCGGGCTGTTCGCGTTCCAGCGCTTCGAGGTAGTTTTCGACCGGGTTGTTGATGCCCAGATCGACCACTTCAAATCCAGCGCCTTCCATCATCATCGCGACGAGGTTCTTGCCGATGTCGTGGATATCGCCCTTGACGGTGCCGATGACCATCTTGCCCACACGGGGTGCGCCGGTTTCGGCCAGCAGGGGCTTGAGGATGAACATCCCCCCCTTCATGGCGTTTGCAGACAGCAGCACTTCGGGCACAAAGAGAATGCCATCACGGAAGTCGTTGCCGACGATCGTCATGCCGCCGACGAGCGCCTCGGTCAGGATCCTGTAAGGGGCCCAGCCGCGTTCTAGCAGGATGTTCACCGCCTCTTCGATCTCTTCCTTGAGACCGTCGTAGAGATCGTCGAACATCTGCTGGACCAGTTCTTCATCGTCCAGTTCGGACAGGATGATGTCGTCTTCTTCTTCCGACATATGCAGATTCCTTGGCTGTTCCGCGCGCCGCGCGGCATCGTTTCCAGTGCTTGTTTGGCGGGAAATGGTCCCGATCACTCGGCTTTTTGCGACATCACTCGCCCTTGGACCGACCTTTACCCCCGGGCCCGGCAAAAGGATAATGAGAAATGCGCATGGAGATGATGGGCTTGTTGCAATTGTTCTCTTTTTGTTCCAGTTTGCGGGCATGTTGTCAGATCCCGCCGCCCCCAGACCTGATTCCGCGCCCGTGCCCAAGGGGCGGAGCACCGGTATGAACCGGCCGGGACGGTTCGATCTGATGCGCGAGGCGGTTGCCGATGGCTGGGACGGCGATGGTGACGAAACCCCGCCCCGGGTGGTGACCGAAGTGCGCCGTGAAACCGCGCAAAGCGCGATTACCCGCAACACGTCGCCGGACCTGCCGTTTGACCGCTCGGTGAATGTTTATCGCGGGTGCGAACACGGCTGCATCTATTGCTTTGCCCGGCCCAGCCACGGGTTTCTGGGAATGTCGCCCGGCCTGGATTTTGAAACCCGGCTGATCATGCGCCCCAATATCGCGCAGGTGCTTGAGACCGAGTTGCGGCGTCCGTCCTACAAGGTTGCACCGATTGCCATGGGCACCAATACAGACCCCTATCAACCCATAGAGGCCACAGCAGGTCTGACCCGCCAGGTGCTCGAGGTGCTGTCGCGGTTCAATCATCCTGTCACGATCGTGACCAAGGGCTGTATGATCGAACGGGACATTGACCTGATTGCGCCTATGGCGAAACGGGGGCTGTTGCGGGTGGGGGTGTCGATCACCACGCTGGATGCGGAGCTCTCACGGCGTATGGAACCGCGCGCACCTGCGCCGGAACGTCGGCTGCGCTGTGTGTCGTGTCTGACACAGGCGGGGGTGCCTGTCCGGGTGATGGTCGCGCCGGTGATCCCCGGGCTGACCGATACCGAGATCGAGGCGATCCTGACAAAGGCGCGCGCGGCCGGTGCCACATCGGCGAGCCGCATCCTTCTGCGCCTGCCGCGCGAGGTGGCGGAGCTCTGGCGTGGCTGGCTCACCGAACACTATCCGGACCGCGCGCCGGGGGTGATGGCGCGCCTGCGTGATATGCACGGCGGGCGCGATTATGACCCCAGGTTCGGGCACAGGATGTCGGGACAAGGGGCCTATGCGGACCTGATTGCGCAACGCTTTCGGCTGATGGTCAAACGACTGGGATACACCGCAACCGAATCCCCGCTAAGCTGTGATCTCTTTGCCGTGCCACCGGGACCGGGGGATCAGTTGTCGCTGTTCTGACGGGTTGTGTTTGACACTGCAGCGCGGCATCGTGGCAGGCAAATACGCGGGAGATCACGATGTTCTGGAACGACCGATACGCCAATAGCGACGGATATCTTTTTGGCGAAGCCCCGTCCGCGGGATTGGTGGCCATGGCGGATCTTCTGCCGCCCCGTTCGCGCGTGCTCTGCGTGGCAGACGGAGAGGGCCGAAACTCGGTCTATCTGGCCAGCCTCGGCCATACCGTGACGGGCTTTGATCCGGCACCCGTCGCCGTTGAGCGGGCCAGAGAACTGGCGCGCCGCACCGGCGTCACGCTCGACACCCATGTCGCGGGGATCGAGGACTGGGACTGGTCAACGCCCTACGATGTTGTCGCGGGCATTTTCATCCAGTTCTCGCCACCCGCCGAGCGCGTCAAAGTGTTCGAGCGGATGGCCAATGCCGTGCGGCCGGGGGGCTTGATCCTTTTGCACGGTTTTGCACCGCGGCAGGTGGATTATGGCACCGGTGGCCCGGGCAACCGGGATCATATGTATACGCTGGACATGCTGCGCAGGGCTTTTGCAGACTGGCCGGTTCAGCATGCGGCAGACTACGACGCGGATCAGGCCTCTGGTTCAGGTCACACGGGACGCGCCGCGCTGATCGACTTTGTCGCACAAAAACCGACCTGACCCTTTTCTCTTGCTGAAAATATCCCGGGGAGCGCGAGGGGCAGAGCCCCTCGCCTGCGCGACGGCGAAGCCGGCGCAACCCGTGATATTGTTGCTGATTAGGCCGCCTCAGCCCGCGGGCTCACCGCCGCCGACGGCCACGGCGTTCGCGCACGGGCGCATCCGCGTCGTCGCCGGTCCCATCGGAGGCCGATGAAAACGCGCCGAGCTTGGCCACGATTTCTTCCAAAGTCGGGCGGTCGCCGCGAGGGCGCGTGTCCAGCGCCTCGCGCATCTTTTCCAGATGCTCGGGCATGGTGCCACAGCATCCGCCCACGATCTTGGCACCGCAATCACGCGCCATCACGGCATAATCGCCCATCAAGTCGGGTGTGCCGTCATAGTGAATATGCCCGTCCACGTATTTCGGAATTCCCGCGTTGCCCTTGGCCACGATGGGGCGTTCGGTGCCTTGGGCGGCAAATCCCAATACCGTGCGCAAAAGATCCGAGCTGCCGGTGCCGCAGTTTGCCCCAAAGGCCAAGGGTGGGGTCGGGATGTCCTCGACCATCTTGACCATGTCGGCAGAGGTCATGCCCATCATGGTGCGGCCCGCAGTGTCAAAGCTCATCGTGCCGACCCATGGCATGTCCGCCAGTGCAAAGGCTTCGGCGGCGGCGCGGTATTCTTCGGGCGCCGAGATCGTCTCGAGCCAGAGCACATCGGCACCGCCTTCTTTCAGCCCGTCGGCCTGTTCGTGGAATATCTCCACTGCCAGTTCATGGCTGAGCGTGCCTACCGGCATCATGATGTCGCCGGTCGGGCCGACGGAGCCTGCCACCACGACCTTGCGCCCGGCGGTGTCGGCCACGTCACGACCCAGTTCAGCCGCAACCCGGTTGAGTTCACGCACCCGTCCTTGCGCGTCGTGCAGTTTCAGCCGGGAGGCGTTGCCGCCAAAGGAATTTGTCAGGAACAGGTCGCTGCCCGCGTTGACGGCCATGGAATACAGTTTGCGGATACGGTCCGGGTGTTCCGTGTTCCACATCTCCGGCGCGTCACCGGACATCAGGCCCATGTTGAACAGATTGGTGCCCGTGGCACCGTCGGCCAGAATCACGTCATAGGTATCGAGCATGGCCTTGAATGCATTGCCCATCGGGTGTCTCCTTGGTGGTGCCAGAGCCAGTGCATTGCGCGTCGGCGGGCGTTTGTCTGGGCGCGCGTCCGGGCACCCGTTCTGATCAGATGACATGGGCGGGCGCGCCGCGCAAATGGATTGTCTTCATGATGTTCATGCAGCCGCCAAGAAATCTGTGCAACCGTTAATCGAACGGTGTCGCGGGCTTTGCCCGAGAATGGCCGTTGGGATTGCCGGTCGAGATTTGGAGTAGCTTGGGCACCGCCCGGAGACGTATCGTGGCGGGGGGCTCTGCCCCCCGGGCCCGTTCCGGGCCTCCCCCCGGAGTATTTTAAGCCAGAAGAAGCGCCAGATGCGGCCCGCGTGGCGGATGGCCCTCGGGTCTTCATCGCCAAGGGCCACGGCTTCCTCCCGGGTTTGTGCCTATTCGGTTTCGGTCAGCACCTGACGGCGGGCTTCGGCCATCAGTTCGTCCATCTTGCTGCGGATGGTGATTTCGTCGGCCTTGTCGCCGAGATCGCCTGAAACCTTGCGATAGACGTCTTCGTGGCCGGCTTCTTCAAAGTCGGATTTCACCACTTCCTGAGCGTAGGCGATGGCGTCGTCGCCGGTCTTGCCCATCAGGTCCGCGGCCCAGAGGCCCAGAAGCTTGTTGCGGCGAGCGTCCGCCTTGAACTGGAGGTCGGCGTCATGGGCAAATTTTGCCTCAAAGGCGTTTTCGCGATCGTCGAAGGTGGTCATGGGGCTGTTTCCCTGTGCTTGGTCGTTGTTTCAGGATATGCCTTCCCGAGGCACGGGGCGCAAGGGGGCGCGGGCTGCTTGCGACATCAGTGCCCTTGTTCTATGAGGGCGCAACGCCGGAAGCGAGTCTTTGATGAGTCCGCCCTGATCCCGTGCTTTATTTAGATGAAAGGCATCCCATGGCCCGCCGCAAGAAAATTTACGAAGGCAAGGCAAAAATTCTGTATGAAGGCCCTGAGCCGGGCACCATCGTGCAGTATTTCAAGGATGATGCCACCGCCTTTAACGCCGAAAAACGCGATGTGATCGAGGGCAAGGGCGTTCTCAACAACCGGTTGTCGGAGTATTTCATGACCGGGCTGGGGTCGATCGGTGTGCCCACCCATTTCCTGCGGCGGCTGAACATGCGCGAACAATTGGTGCGCGCCTGCGAGATCATTCCGCTGGAAGTGATCGTGCGCAACTATGCCGCGGGCACAATGTCCAAGCGGCTGGGCATCGAGGAAGGCACGCAGTTGCCGCGCCCGGTGGTTGAATATTGCTACAAGGATGACAGCCTTGGCGACCCGCTGGTGACCGAAGAGCACATCGCCGCGTTCAACTGGGCCACCCAGCAGGACATGGACGATATCCTGAGCCTTGCCTTGCGGGTGAATGATTTCCTGTCCGGGGTCATGTATGGTGTCGGTATCAAGCTGGTGGATTTCAAGATTGAGATCGGGCGTGTCTACGACGGTGATTTCCAGCGGCTTGTCGTCGCCGACGAGATCAGCCCTGACAGTTGCCGTTTGTGGGATATCGAGACCGGTCAGAAGCTGGACAAGGACGTGTTCCGCCGCGATCTGGGCAGCCTGACAGACGCCTATACCGAGGTGGCAAAGCGTTTGGGGGTCATGCCCAAGGGCGCGACCGCGATGGCCAAGCCCACGCTGATAAACTGAGACCGTCGCCCCGGCGGCAAGGCGGGGCAGATGGGTATTTGGAACGAGAAAGAAGCAGGGCCGCGGTGCCCGGCAAGCGCAAGGAGAGCCAGATGAAGGCACGTGTGCAGGTGATGCTGAAGGATGGGGTTCTTGATCCGCAGGGCGAGGCGGTGCGTCATGCCCTGGGAGCCATGGGGTTCGGCGGTATCGAAGGGGTGCGTCAGGGTAAGATCATCGAACTGGATCTGGCCGATGGCGTGACCTATGCCGATGTCACCGAGATGTGCGAGAAGCTCTTGGCCAATACGGTCATCGAAAGCTATGCCATCGAAATGGCCTGAGCCGCTTTGCGCGAACTAACCAACGGCGCGCGGTGCTGCGCCCCAGAAGAGGACAAGGCCGATGCATGTAGCCGTCATCGTTTTTCCCGGCTCGAACTGTGACCGCGATCTGGCGGTTGCGTTCCGTGAGGCCGGGGCCAAGGTCAGCATGGTCTGGCACAAGGACGACGCCCTGCCAGAGGGCGTGGATATCGTGGGTGTACCCGGCGGGTTTTCCTATGGCGATTACCTGCGTTGCGGGGCCATCGCGGCGCAGTCGCCGGTGTGTGGCGCGGTCCGGGAGCACGCCGCGCGGGGCGGGTTTGTCATCGGCATCTGCAACGGGTTCCAGGTGTTGACGGAAACCCAGATGTTGCCCGGTGCGTTGTTGCGCAATGCGGGTTTGAAATACATCTGTAAGACCGTCGGCCTGAACGTCGCGACCGCCGACAGCGTCTTTACCTCTGGATATGGCGAGGGCGCGCAGATCGCGATTCCCATCGCCCATCATGACGGAAACTACTATGCCGATGCCGAAACCGTCGCGCGGCTTGAGGGCGAGGGCCGCGTGGCGTTCCGGTATGTCGAAAATCCGAACGGCTCGGTTGCCGACATCGCCGGTATCCTGTCCGAGAACCGCCGGGTTCTGGGGATGATGCCGCATCCCGAACGGGCGGCGGATGCGGGCCATGGCGGCACCGATGGGGCGGCCATGTTCCGCGCATTGGCAGACAGTCTCGCCACGGCGTGACTTGAGAATGCGCGCGGCGCGGCTTAGCGTCGGGTCATGGGAAATGAAGTTGCCATAAGGGCGCGCGCGGCGCGCGTGGCACCGACCAGCTGGCGCGTGCGCGCGGCGCTCGCGGTATTGCTGCTCGTGGCGGGGGTGACCGTTTGGGTGACCCAAAGCCTGATGACGGACAGGTTTACCGAGGCCACCCGCACCCGCGCCGAACTGCGGCTTGCGCTCTATTCCGGGAACCTGCTGTCAGAGTTGCGGCGCAACGCCATCGTGCCGCAGATTCTGGCGCGCG
>JAUIAS010000031.1 GCA_030425395.1 Alphaproteobacteria bacterium | reverse complement strand
CGCAATTGCCGCATTCGGACATGTGGATATCCTTGTCAACAATGCCGGTGTCACGCACCTGCCCACCCCGCTGGAAGATGTCAGCGAGGCAGATTTCGACCGGGTGTTCAACGTGAACATGAAATCCGTCTATCTGACCGCGCAGGCACTTGTTCCGCATATGAAGGCTCGCAAGACAGGCGCGATCCTGAACGTGGCCTCAACGGCAGGCGTGTCGCCGCGCCCGCGCCTGAACTGGTACAACGCTTCCAAGGGGTGGATGATTACCGCGACCAAAACGATGGCCGTGGAGCTTGCCCCCGAAGGCGTGCGCGTCAATGCGATCAATCCGGTGGCAGGCGAAACACCTCTGCTGAAATCCTTTATGGGCGAGGACACGCCCGAAGTGCGCGCCAAGTTCCTGTCGACGATCCCGCTGGGCCGCTTTTCGCAGCCCGAAGACATGGGAAATGCTGCATGCTTTCTGTGCTCTGACGAAGCCGGGATGATCACCGGCGTCGCGATGGAGGTAGACGGCGGCCGCTGTATCTGAGGAGGCGACCAATGAAACCGGGTGCACGCAACCTGATTACAGATGTTCCTGGCCTCCTGGTTGGAAACGCACGCGATGATGCGCTCAAATCCGGCACCACCGTCCTGACCGCCGAAGCACCGTTCGTGGCCTCGGTCGCGGTCATGGGCGGCGCGCCGGGCACGCGGGAAACCGACCTTCTGGCCCCGGACAAATCCGTCGAGGCGATAGACGCGCTATGTCTGTCGGGCGGATCGGCCTATGGGCTGGATGCCTGTTCCGGGGTGGTGTCGGGATTGCGGGCGCGTGGGCGCGGGTTTCGTATCGGACCGGCTGTCATCCCGCTTGTCCCCGGTGCGATCATCTTTGATCTGCTGAACGGTGGGGAAAAGGATTGGGACGACAACCCCTATGCCGCGTTGGGCCGCACCGCGTTCGAGGCCGCTTCCCCTGACTTCGACATCGGCAGCGAAGGTGCGGGCACAGGTGCCCTGACCGCGATGACCAAGGGCGGGCTTGGGTCCGCATCTTTGGTTCTTGAAGACGGCACCACTGTTGGCGCACTGGTCGCGGCCAACCCGATGGGCAGCGTCACAACTCCCGGTGACCGGCATTTCTGGGCCGCGCCGTTCGAGATAGACGGCGAATTCGGCGCAATGGGGCCTGACCCCCGACCGGGCCTTGGCCGCGATCTGGATAGCCGCAAGCTGCGCACGATGCTCGGGATGGATCAATCGCGCGCAAACACCACCATTGCCATCGTCGCCACCGATGCCACCCTGACCAAGGCGCAATGCCAGCGCGTGGCCACCGCCGCACATGATGGCATCGGTCGTGCCTGTGTACCTGCCCATAGCCCCGGTGACGGTGATCTTGTCTTTGCCCTGAGCACGGGGGCCCGCGCTGTATCGGGCGAACGTGCACTGAGCGTGATCGGACACGCGGCGTCACTCTGCCTTGCCCGCGCCATCGCGCGCGCGATTTATCAAGCCCGCCCCGAACCGGGTGACATTCTGCCTTGCTGGAGTAATCTCAATGCCTGATCTCGATCTCAACGACATCCGACTGCACTATGAAGACGACGGCACAGGAGAGCCCGTCATCATGTTGGCGGGCATGTTGTCAGACAGCGCAAGCTGGGGCCCGGTGGTGCCGACGCTGGCCGGTGCGCATCGGGTCATCCGGCCCGACAACCGCACCACGGGACGCACCACCCCGTGGGATGCGCCTATTTCCGTCGGACAAATGGCCGAAGATGCGCTTGGGCTTCTGAATCACCTTCAGGTGGACCGGTTCCATATTGTTGGCCATTCGATGGGTGGCCTGATGGGCATGGAGCTTGCCGGACTGGCCGGAGAGCGGGTGGCGAGCCTTTCAATCCTTGCGTCTGCTCCGGTGCGGGTTCCGCGCACCATGGCGGTGTTTGATACGGTGGCCGAGTTGCGTGGCGTCGAAGGTGGCGAAACGCTTTGGCTCAAGGCGTTGTATCCTTGGTTGTTCCGTCCATCATTCTTTAACGATCCGGCCAATGCGCAGGCTGCATTGGCGGCCACACTGGCTTATCCTTATGCGCAAACCCGCGCGGCGATGCTGCACCAGATCGAAGCACTGCGCAGTTTCCGCCCCCGGACCCGGCTGGCCGATATCGCCTGCCCGACCCAGACAGTTTTCGCAGGCCATGACCTGTTGATTCCCGAAGAAGAGGGTCGTGCCGCGTTTTCCGCAATCCCCGGCGTTGAGCAATCGCGCATCGACGACGCAGGGCATTCCCTGCACTGGGACGCACCGCAAGAAGTGTGTGACCGGGTATTGGCCTTTACCAAACGGCACCCAACCTAATCCCGAACTTGGCTGAATTGCAGCGAGGCACATAAAAAAACCGGAGCGTTACAGCCCCGGTTTTGTGTTCTGTTGGCGTAGCTGATGTCAGTTGGCCGACACACTTTCCAGATAGGCCCAAACGTCTGCGGCTTCGGATGCTTTCTTGAGCCTGTAGGACATTTTCGATTTCGCCTTGGTTCCCAGATATTCGCTCAGATAGGCGCGTGGGTCTGCGACATATCCGGTGAAAGAGGCTTCGTCCCAGACAAGCCCGGCTTCGCCTGCGGCAACGATATCATTGCCATAGCGGAAATCAGCAGAGCCGGCCGTGCGACCGGGAAGGCCATAGAGGTTCGGCCCGGTCTTGCCGCCCTTCATGATCGTTTCGCCGTCATCGGACACGATCATGTGGCAGGACTTGCACTTCTTGAAGGAATTTTCACCCTTGTCGGCATCACCTGCGGCGAATGCAGGTGCGGCCAGAAGCCCGGCGATTGCGACTGCGATCATACGTTTCATAGGCGTGGTCTCCTTTTATTCATCAATGCGAATAAGTAACGCGGGCGCACGAGAGTCAACCGTCAGCACCTGCGACCTTCGGCTACAGATTGTCCGAACAGGCAGATTCGCGCCAAGGGTTCTGCGACACTTCGCGCCGTGGCCATCCGTCGCCTGCACAGGTTCAAAAGATCACCCTATATTGGACGGAACGAAAGAATTTAACGCATCACACCTGCGCAAAAACACTGAATAGAGCCTGTTCGAATGGTCTTTCGGCGCTTGCGCAAAACCGCACTTTTTCGTGCCGGTCAACACAGAACAGGCCGATTTTCGGCCCAGGGACCCAGGACCACGTATGACGATCATGATACCTGCCTGGGTGGATGGCACCCTGACTCCGGTTGAAAAACTGGACGCGCATCAACGGGGCCTGCGCCACAAAGCAGTGTCGGTTTTTGTCATCCGCGGAACCGAAATCCTGATGCAGCGGCGGGCGATGAACAAATATCACACGCCCGGCCTGTGGGCGAATACCTGTTGCACGCATCCTTTATGGTCAGAAGCGGCAAGCACCTGTGCGGTCCGGCGCCTGAACGAAGAACTGGGTATAACCGGCATTTATCCAGAATACCGACACAAGCTGGAGTATCGCGCAGATGTTGGCCACGGTTTGATCGAACACGAAGTGGTTGATGTTTTTCTGGCCCGCGCGCCGCGCAATATCGTGGTAACCTCGAACCCCGCCGAGGTGATGGACACCCGATGGGTCGACTATCATGACCTACTGGCCGAGGTCGCGCGACACCCTGATCGGTTTACGCCATGGCTCAAGATCTATTTGCGCGACTACGCGGATACAATTTTTGGTGCCGACCTGATTATCGCTGCGCGCACCTGATAGGCATAATGACAAGCACCTGCGCTGCGGGTAGAAGCGCCCGGTTTTTGGCGGGGGTTTGAAAGCGCGTCAATTCGCTGTATATCGCAAGGCTGCACCTGTCCCGAGAGGCACACCGATGACCGCAACCACACCAATCACACAAGATGTCATGACCCTACCCCGCAAGCTGCCGGAGGGGCCGGTGAACCTTGTCGGGCTGACCCGCGACCAGATGCGCGAAGTTCTGATCGCCCACGGCACGCCGGAAAAGCAGGCAAAGATGCGCGTCGGTCAGATCTGGCAATGGATCTATCAATGGGGTGTGCGGGATTTTGCCTTGATGACGAACCTCGCCAAAGCCTATCGGGCGCAATTGGCCGAACACTTCGTGATCGAAATTCCCGAGGTCGTCAGCAAGCAGGTCAGCACTGACGGCACACGAAAATACCTTGTGCGGATAGCGGGCGGCCACGAAGTCGAAGTTGTCTACATCCCCGAGGAAAACCGCGGCACGCTCTGCGTTTCGTCACAGGTTGGCTGCACCCTGACCTGTTCGTTTTGCCACACAGGGACGCAAAAGCTGGTCCGCAATCTGACGGCGTCTGAAATCGTGGGTCAGATCATGATGGCGCGCGACGATCTGGACGAATGGCCGGTGCCCGGTGCCCCAAAAGACGAAACCCGCCTGTTGTCGAACATCGTTTTGATGGGCATGGGCGAGCCGCTGTACAACTTTGAAAACGTGCGCGACGCGATGAAGATCGCAATGGACCCCGAAGGCATTTCCCTGTCGCGGCGGCGCATCACATTGTCCACGTCGGGCGTTGTGCCTGAAATTGCGCGTACCGCCGAAGAAATCGGGTGCCTTCTGGCGATCAGTTTTCACGCCACCACGGATGAGGTCCGGGACAAGCTGGTCCCGATCAACAAGCGATGGAACCTTGAAACCCTTCTGGAGGCGTTGCGCGCCTACCCCAGGCTGACAAACTCCGAGAGAATTACCTTTGAATATGTGATGCTGAACGGGGTGAATGACTCCGACGAAGACGCGCGCCGTCTGATCAAGCTGATCGAAGGGATTCCCGCCAAGGTCAACCTGATCCCGTTCAATGAATGGCCCGGCGCCCCATACAAGCGGTCGTCAAACAACCGTATCCGCGCCTTTGCCGATATCATCTACAAGGCCGGGTATGCTTCACCGATCCGCACCCCGCGCGGCGAAGATATTCTAGCCGCTTGTGGCCAGTTGAAATCCGCGACCGAGCGCGCGCGCAAGTCGCGCAAACAGATCGCGGCTGATGCCGGCATCAGCGAATAGACCTTATGCGGTGTCAGGATGGGGCGGATGACGGCCCGTCGATCAACCAGCGCTGCAAACAGGCTTGCAAATCCGCCAGTTTGACCGGCTTGGACAGGTAATCATCCATTCCGGCAGCAATACATTTCTCGGCCTCTCCCGAGAGGGCATTTGCCGTAATCGCAACAACAGCCGACGCATCGCGACCCGTGGACGCTTCTACCGATCGGATTTGACCGACCATTTCAAACCCGTCCATTTCCGGCATGTGGCAATCGGTCAGGACCAAATCATAGCTGCCTTCCAGCCATCGTTTGAACCCATCCACCCCGTTTGAAGCCACATCCACACTTGCCCCCAATCGCTTGAGCTGGGCGGTGATGACCTGTTGGTTCACGACATTGTCTTCGACCAGCAGCAGCGAACATTGATCGAAAGCCGTGACATTCTGAGAGGATTGCCGCGTCGTCCCCGCAACCTGATCGGGCGCGGAATTGCTCAGCCGCAACATCCCGTTCTCAAGATAGGACGGGAGAATCGGGTACCGGTAAATCTTGACCGTGTTCTCGGCGTTGAGCAGTTCTTGGGAGACCGTATCAGAAGTCAGAAGGATATATCGCAATTCACCGAATTCGCTAAGAATATCTTGATAGAGCTTTTCTGTTCGGGTCCGCCCATCCATCCCCAGCAAGACGACCGGGTTGAATGTCTCAGGGCGATTGCGCAAAATCTCCAGCAACTCTTCACGCGTCGAAAACGCTTGCACTGTGGCTCCCATATGACCCAGGCAAGACGACACGACCTCTACCGTTGTGGCTTCGGATACAAATGCCAGAACATGCTCATCCGCCAGTTGCTGGGTCACGCCTGATCGCTCAAGCTGTGAAACAGGGATTTCAACGGTAAACGTACTACCTGCACCCAGCGCACTTGCCACTTTAATGCGGCCGCCCATCATATCGACCAGAGACTGGCAAATCGACAAACCAAGACCCGTCCCCCCGAAAGACCGTGTGGTTTCCGCCTCGGCCTGGGTAAACGGCTGGAACAGTTTCGTCAGAACGGCTTTGTCAATCCCGATCCCGTTGTCCGTAATGGTCATACGAAGCATATCATCATTCACGGTCTCTACATGCAGATCGACATAACCGTTTCGCCCGGTTTGCTCGGCATCGGAAAACTTAATTGCATTGTTCAGCAGGTTCATCAGGATTTGCCGCAACCGCATTTCGTCCGCCTGAATGGCAAACGGTGTTTCCATATGGATGAAGCGAAGTTTGACGTTTCGCGCGGTGGCAATGGGGCGCAGTGTCAGCAGGACATCCTCGCACATATCGCGCACCACAGTGCGAGTCGGTGCCAACGACAGCTTGCCTGCCTCGATTTTGGAAATATCGAGAATATCGTCGATGATGCGTAGCAGAGTCTCCGAAGACGCTTGCACGGTTGACAACATCTTGCGCTGATCGGTGGACAGGTCGGTCTTGGTGATGAGTTCGACCATGCCCAGAATGCCGTTCATCGGGGTGCGGATTTCGTGGCTCATGTTCGCGAGAAACGCGCTCTTGGCGCGACTGGCGGATTCAGCTGAATCCTTGGCAGCCAGTAGATCTTTTGTCTGGGCGCGAACCTGTTCGTTCAAATTCGTGTTGAGTTGGCGTAACTCCGTCTGTTGGCGTTTCACGTCGGTGATGTCGGTATGGGTGCCAACCATGCGGTAGGCCCGGTTGTTTTCATCCCGCATCACAACAGAGCGCGTCAGGATATCAACCCAATGGCCATCCTTGTGCCGCATCTTGACTTCAGCTGAAAACCCGTTTGCTTTTCCAGTCGTGCAATCATCGATCAACGTGTGGACTTGGGCACGGCCTTCCTCATCTACAAGGCTTTCCCAAATCTCAAATGTATCAGGCAGTTCGTGTGCCTCATAGCCAAGCATGGATTTCCATAGAGGCGAATAATAGACCGAATTGGCCTGCAAATCCCAATCCCACAGCCCATCGCTATTTGCGGCGTTCATCGCCAGATCAAACCGTTCTTCGCTCTTTCGCAGTTGTTCTCGGTTCGCCTCCCGCTCCCTTTCCTGCCCTTCGATTTCCTTGAAAATCCGCCGAATCCCAAGCCATGCCCCCAAAAGGGTTAGGGCCATCACAATAAGGCCACCGGACATCAAGATCGCCTTGCCAACCCTTGCACCTTCGCTCAGCACAGCGGAAAATTCGATCTGCTTTGAGGCTGCCCTCGTGTTGAGATCGGCAATCTCAAACGTCAGTGCAGCAACAGCCGCAGCATCGTTGGCCTCGTAGGCAGCGCGCAGGTCAAGCGCGCGTTCCCGAATTTGCATGACTAGATCGTCAGATTCACCCCAAATTTCGATCGCTTCCTTAACGTAAGGAAAGTTCTGAAAACTGACAAAGAACCAGATCATCGTCCGAATATCTTCGGGATGGTTCAAACCACGCTTGAAACCGGCATAGGCAGCGGACCGATCAACCGGATCAGCCAAAAGTGCCAGCCGCGCCTGCCGGTCGCCCAGTGGAACGTCCAGATGGGCGATCGCCGCTCTGAAATGTTGTCGATCACCGGTGTCCTTGAAAAGCTGTAACTGGAAAACCGCGTCTTTTTGCGCCTTGGAGTAGAGACCCTCACCTTTGACATACGCCCTCACACCGTCCAAGACCGCCGCTTGAAACATGCTGAAGGCTGCCAAGGAGACGCTAACGGTCAGCAAAAGAGCCAGAGTGAATCGCAAATGTTGGCGCATGAGGGATAGCCTCCTCAATAATAGTCCAAGCCAGGCCTGCGCGCCCGCCAAGTATCAAAAACTTTAAGAGTCAGGACGCGTGCGCCCTGCCTTGTTCAACGTCCGAAACCGACAAACTGACTATCGGCTGGGCGAAAAGCACCCAACACTAGGTATGAAACTGAAACAAAAAGACTGAATGTCCAGTTTTAATCACAATCCAGAACCAATCGTGCCGCTTTTGCCCGACAGGATCGACTCATCAACCAAACCAGTGAGGACTAGAAATGGCACAGATTGAAACATCAACCCCGATGATCGATCCCGCAGTTTTTGACGTTCTGGCACGCGAACGGGCAATTTCCCTTTCAACACGCGAATGGAAATTCCGCATCGCCGGTTACGGATATGGCATCCGCGACGAAAATGGCACGCGAGTGGTGACCAAGATCGCGACGGGAACATCGCTCGGATGTATGCCCGACAGTTTCTACGCCTGACCAGTTCGCTCGTTCAGCGCCCAGGAATTGTTTCCCGTTTGGGTTGAGGCATCTCGGCATCCAGAATGTCGATGGCCTCCTGCGCTGTTTCGACAAACCGGAACAGGGCCAGATCTTCGTCCGAGATCGTCCCGGCATCGGCCAAGGCCTGCCAATTGACGATCCGATTCCAGAAGTCGCGCCCAAACAAAAGAAAGGGCACGCGTTCCATTCGGCCGGTCTGGATCAGGGTCAGGGATTCGAACAATTCGTCCAGCGTTCCAAAGCCGCCAGGGAACACACAGATCGCCCGCGCGCGCATCAGGAAGTGCATCTTGCGGATGGCGAAGTAATGAAAGTTGAAGCTGAGTTCCGGCGTGACGTATTCGTTCGGGGCCTGTTCATGCGGCAACACAATGTTCAATCCGATGGATCGCCCCCCTGCATCCGCGGCGCCTCGGTTTCCTGCTTCCATAACGCCGGGCCCACCGCCCGTCGTCACCACCAGGTCGCGCCCCCCCCTCTTGAGGGACCGTTCGGTAACCAACCGGGAAAACTCGTGCGCCTCGTCGTAAAAGCGTGACAGGTCAGCCAGCGTCTGTGTGCGCGCCTTGTCCTTTTGCGACGGCTCAGGGATGCGTGCGCCGCCAAAAAGAACAACCGTGCTGTCGATGCCCGCCTCATCCAGCATCATTTCCGGTTTCAGCAACTCCAGTTGCAGCCGAACCGGCCGCAACTCCTCGCGGCACATGAAATCCTCATCCGCGAAAGCCAGCTTGTAGGCCGACGATTCCGTCTGCGGTGTCTTCGGAACATCGCGCGCGGTGCGCCGGTCCGAACGGGCATCCCTGAACCGGCTATGTCTATCGTCTTGCATGATGCATCATCCTTGTTTCCGTCAACTTCCCAGCTATAGGCTCATCGCGCAAGAAACCATCGCAGGAACAAGAAAACATGGACTGGATGTCCGATATCCACGCAGCGGCCTCACGTATCCAACCCTTCATCAGACGCACACCCATGATCACCGGCATTGATATCGGGTTGCGAAATCCGGTCAGCCTGAAATTCGAACAGATGCAACACACCGGCAGCTTCAAGGCGCGCGGGGCCTTCAATACTCTTTTGGCACATCCCGTTCCAAAGGCTGGTGTCGTGGCTGCAAGCGGTGGCAATCATGGCGCGGCGGTCGCCTTTGCCGCATCGCAACTCGGCCACCGCGCGAACATCTTTGTCCCGGAAATGGCTGGCCCCGCCAAGATTGATCTGATCCGCCGGGCCGGTGCAGACCTTCATATCGTTCCCGGTGCCTATGCAAATGCGCTGGAGGCCGCACAGACCTTTGAAGCAGAAACCGGTGCGATGCAGGTTCATGCCTATGATGCCCCGGCAACGGTGGCAGGTCAGGGCAGCCTTGCGCTGGAATGGGAAGATCAGGGTCTGGACTGTGACACGGTGCTTATCGCCGTAGGCGGCGGAGGGTTGATCGCCGGCGCAATGGCGTGGATGGGCGACCGCGGCCGGATCGTCGGAGTGGAACCGCGCGATAGCTGCGCGTTGCATGCCGCGCAGGACGCTGGCACACCGGTGGATGTGGATGTGTCCGGCGTTGCAGCAAATGCGCTGGGTGCCCGACGCATCGGTCAGATCTGTTTCGATCTTGCTCAGAAAACCGGAACACAAGTGACCCTTGTCGATGACAAGGAGATCACTGCCGCGCAAAAGTGGTTGTGGCAGTCTTTGCGCCAACTGGTGGAACCGGCAGGGGCAGCGGCGCTGGCGGCGGTGATGTCCGGTGCCTATGTGCCAGAGGAGGATGAACGGCTGGCCATCCTGATATGTGGCGCAAACCTCGCCCCGGACCCGTTTGTCTGAGCGTTTTCGTTGCGCCTTAGGCCCTGACCGCTTATAGGCGCGGGGAACCTGCAACGCCCCGAGTGGAGATAAACACAGTGTCAAACGAACAGCTTGAAGCGGCCATCGAATCCGCGTGGGAAACCCGAGACAACATTACGCCCGCCACCACCGGCGAAACCCGAGAGGCGATCGAGGACACTCTGAACGCGCTGGACAGCGGACAACTGCGCGTGGCCGAGCGCGGGGATGACGGCACATGGCATGTCAATCAATGGGCCAAGAAAGCCGTCCTTCTGGGATTCCGTATCAAGGACATGGAAGTCCATGACGGTGGGCCGCAAAGCGGCGGCTGGTGGGACAAGGTCGACAGCAAGTTCAAGGGCTGGAACGACGCCCAGTGGAAAGACGCGGGTTTCCGCGCGGTGCCGAACTGTATTGTGCGCAAATCCGCGTTCATCGCACCCGGTGTCGTGTTGATGCCGTCCTTCGTGAACCTTGGGGCCTATGTCGATAGCGGCACCATGGTGGATACTTGGGCGACCGTTGGATCCTGCGCCCAGATCGGCAAGAATGTGCACCTGTCGGGCGGCGTGGGCATCGGCGGTGTGCTTGAACCGATGCAGGCAGGCCCGACCATCATCGAAGACAATTGTTTCATCGGCGCGCGCTCCGAGGTCGTCGAAGGTGTGATCGTACGCGAAGGGTCGGTTCTTGGAATGGGGGTCTTTCTCGGCCAGTCCACCAAAATCGTGGACCGCGCCACTGGCGAGGTCATGTATGGGGAGGTGCCGCCCTACTCCGTGGTGGTCGCGGGATCTATGCCATCGACAAACGGCATCCATCTCTATTGCGCGGTCATCGTGAAGCGCGTTGACGAAAAGACCCGCTCCAAAACCGGAATCAACGAACTTCTGCGCGACTGATCCTGTAGGAATGGGCGTGGACGCGTTCATTCCACAAACAATCTAGGGGGCTTGGCCCCCTAGTAAGAATTAACAAAAGGGCCGGGGCATAGCACCGGCCCTTTTTCATGCGGTAATCAATCCGGCTTCATAGCTGCGCAACGACGGGCGCGCAGAAGGTCCGTAGCCTTGCGGAAACCCTTGCATGATCTCAAGGATTTCATCACGGGTATCGCGGTCAAATGCGCCAAGGCTGACGTCACCGGGGTGATAGCTTTCGGTTTCCAGACCGTTGGCATAAACGATTTGATGGCTGTCAAACAGCACGTGGAAATAGCGCACGGTCGTGTCATCTTCGATGCGGTGAACCGCAACGGTATCAACCAGATCCTTGGCCTTGACCAGAACCTCATCGGTGCCGAACAACAACTGGGCCCGCGAGGACCGCAACACAATCCGGTGCTGGGGCGATACCAGCAGCCCACCATGACGACCGAACCGGTTCGCCGATATGGCAATCGGGGCATGGGCATCACGTGCCGGGCGATCGGCAAAGCCCACCCAACGCACAGGTTGGAAGCCATTATCGCGGGTCTTGATCCGATCGCCGGGTTTCAGTGTTTCAACGGTTCGCAGGCCGGTCGATGTCTGGAGACAGGTGCCCTCGACGAAACAAGGGGTAGTGGTGACCGTAACGAACCCGACATCGGTATTCCCGGCATTGTCTTCAACGGTATAGGAAAACACCGTGGATTCATCATCCGCGTCAGACACGACAGTAAACGTGCCGTCGGCGTTCAGGGTGATCACCTCACCCGACGGCAGGGTGACGCTGTCGCCGGCCACAACCGGATTACCATTGATAGCAGTGATGGTCAGGGTTGAACTCGCGCTACTGACATCATTGGCAAGAACATCCAAGGTGCCCGGTGCCACCCCATGCACTGAAATGGCGTCATCTCCAGCAACCAACGCGGTCTGGACCGACCCGCCCGCGATCAAAAGATTGCTGTCATAGCTGCGGTCACCGGTATCGGCGACGCCGATCTTGATCGTGTTTTCCTCGCCCGGGTTCACATTGGCTTTGAGGGTCAGGGTGACGGTAAAGCCATCCATTTCAGTGTTGTAAGTGTCATCAGCACTGCTGTTGTCGATATAGAGGTTTTCGTTACTGACATCGTTGATGTTGTCGATGGTAATGTCGCCATCCCCGACGGTCAGCTGGGCCTTTTCGCCATTCACGAACACGCCCACAGCATCGTTGAAACCGGAATTCACATACTCAAGATATTCCTCGGAAGAAAACACGACCTGGAGGGTCAATACCGATCCGTCAGGCACAAATACGGCTTCAAGCACCGCGGCGTCATATGTGCTGCTTCCCGCAACCTGATCCAGATCAGAATCGCCCTGAGTGTTCATGATCCCGGTGGTGGATGCTGATGAATTCACATCGCCGGACGCATTGGTCACGCTGGTTGCCAAACCTGTGGAGAGAATGACGCCAGTATCGGCGGGGGTCAGTTCCGCCGACGTTGCGTCCCCGCCGGAATACGTACCCGACGATGCGGTTGCCCCGGTATATGTGGCCGAGACAAGCGAAATGGAATCCCCGAAGATTTCATTGAACATATCTTCTGCGGTGACTGCCGTATTGATATCCAATTGCGCCGCTGTTGCCATCGGGTGTTCGCCTTTTACTTGCCGTATCGAAAACAATAACGGTCATAAGGCGTGCAAATTTACAGGCCGTTACCAAGGCAAAAGTATTGGGCGACCGTCTCGAAAGATTGACGCGCCCCCAGCCCCGCGTTAGCAGCGTGCCATGTCGGACAAAAAAGAAAAACGCCCGCAAAGGGTTTACACGCTGCTGGTTCAGGTAGGCCGCAAGTCAGGGGACGGGCTGCCCAAGGGTTGCACCGGTGCTGGCCTGATGATCTATGCAAGCGGCGTAGACGAAGCCGAGGCCGTGCGGGAAACTGTGGCGATCCTCAAACAGGCGGACATGGCACCGCTGGATGTAACCGGATATGGTACGACCGAAGAACGCGAGGAATTGGGCCACGACATTGGGGCGGATGAACGCACTCTGATGCAGCGCGCCCTAGATGAAAATGCGGTCATCGTTGCACAGGTTACACCGTTCTATGGTGACGAGGGCAACACCGGGAGCTAAGCCGCGCGATGTTCGGCGAGGACCATCGCATCAAATGCGCCAAGCACCGGGTAAACCTTGCGCGCATGATCGGGCAGCGTCGCGCGTTCAAAATCGGCTAGGGCGCTCATTTTCAGGAGTTTTGGCTTGCGGCGAATGCGTCCGATGAACAGGCTTTCGATTGCGGTTCCAACCGCGTCGATCACTTCATGATCTGGAAGAAGTATCTGCGAATAGGTTACCAGATCCGGCAGAGCCAGAGGATGCCCAACCGGGGCCGAAGCCAGATGCCGCGCAGGCACCAGAACCGCTTCGTGACCAAAGAGGTATTCCACCTCGCTTCCCCGGATAACGAGACGCTGGTCAGAGCCTGTCACCAGATCCCCCTTCAAGCCAAAGAAGGGCGCGCGCAACCTGACCGGCGCAAACCGTCCAACCGCAGGAACCGTGCGCGTGACGCGATGCAACACGGGCACGATATGGCCATCAACGGTCGATACCAGATCCCCACGTTTTAGACTGCCCACAGGTTTATAGCCGTCCGGCGTGCGCACAGGAACCAGGCCTGCAAGAGTGGGCATTGGCCCAATGGGCTCTACCCGGTCAGATAGTGCAGCAAAAACCACGTCTTCGGACATGACCACATCGCCGCCATCGGAAAACAAGGCGGACAGATCAACAAGGCTCAGGGGCACTTCGGGGTTCAATGTGGCGCTTTGCAAACCACTGCGTTCTTCCTGTTCGACAAGAAAACGGCCAATGCCTTCTTCGATGTCCCATGAGAACGACAAGAACAGCTTGTCAGAACGTCCCTCCTGGGCTGTATCAAAGGCACAATGCTGAACCGAATGCCCCTGTGCCAAGACAAACACCAACCCACCGCCCGGCATCGCATGAAGATGCAATCCCAAACCACCGGCCCCCTGAAAGCGAAGCAGCGGCAGCGGGCGCGAGGATGCGGAGGTTTCGGTTTCTATGATCAAGGTTCCACGCGTCAGGCCGCGCCGTTCGTCAATGACGGCACGGTCGCGATCCGGCCCCAGCCCACGCGCATCAAATAGGGTTTGCTTTCTGTCCCGCAGCCCAATCCAGGCCATGCCCGACCGCCCATTTCACCGCCATAGCTGGCGGAGCCTCTGCAAAAATTCAACCAATCACCAGACGCCTGCCTGCGCAGACCAAATCCTGTTGGCAAGCCTACCACGCAAGGCCGACCCATGATAACCCACTGTCGCGGATTCCCAGATCTTGTCGCGCCCAAACCCATATCTTGTTGCCAAAAAACGCCGATTTCGCCCAGGAGAGCCACCAATGACCCACACCGACGCCATCCAGCTGACCGTTGATCTTGTGCGCTGCGCATCGGTTACACCGGACGAGGGCGGCGCGCTTGATGTGCTGGATGAGCGCCTGACCAAAGCAGGCTTTGTCTGTACCCGTGTAGATCGCGGCGAGGTATCGAACCTGTTCGCGAGGTGGGGTTCCAAAGGGCACAAACGGACCTTTGGGTTCAACGGACACACCGACGTCGTTCCCGTCGGAGACCGTGCAGCGTGGACGGTGGACCCATTTGGCGGGGAAATCCGTGACGGCATCCTTTATGGGCGCGGCGCAACCGATATGAAATCCGGCGTGGCTGCCTTTGCCGCTGCTGCAATTGATTTCGTTACAAACACGCCACCAGATGGCGCAATCATCCTTGCCATCACGGGTGACGAAGAAGGCCCCGCACAAGACGGCACACGTGCTCTTCTGGATTACATGGACGCCGAGGCCGAGAAGATGAGCGTGTGTCTGGTCGGCGAACCGACCTGCCCCACAGAGATGGGCGAGATGATGAAGATCGGGCGCCGTGGCTCAATGACAGCATGGTTCACGTTTTCAGGTGTGCAGGGGCATTCCGCCTACCCCCACCGGGCCAAGAACCCACTGCCCGCGATGGCGCGGCTTATGGACCGGCTCGCAAGCCATTCACTGGATCAGGGAACGGATCACTTTGACCCCTCAACACTGGCAGTTGTCACCATGGACACTGGCAACCCTGCAACCAATGTCATTCCCGCCAAGTCCACTGCGACGGTCAACATACGCTTCAATGATCTGCATTCCGGCGCATCACTGAGCGCATGGCTCAATGAACACGCTGCCAAGGTGAGCGCAGAAACCGGGATCGAGATCGACACCCACATCCGCGTTTCGGGTGAGAGTTTTCTGACACCGCCGGGCGCGCTGTCGGAACTGGTGGCACATGCAGTGCAGCAGGAAACGGGCCGTTCACCGGTTTTGTCCACATCCGGGGGCACCTCGGACGCGCGGTTCATCAAGGATCACTGTCCCGTCGTGGAATTCGGTCTGGTCGGCAAGACCATGCATCAGGTGGACGAGTGTGTCGAGGCTGCGCAAATCGAACAACTCAAGGCCGTTTACGCACGTATCCTGAAGAATTACTTCGTTTGATACGGAACGTATTTCCAAATGACGCCCCGCAAGGAGCGTGATAGGGCGGGGACATGAACAAACTCCCCACCAAAGAAGAAATCCTCGACTGGATCGCCGCAAACCCAACCCTGACCGCCAAGCGTGACATCGCCAAGGCGTTCGGGATCAAGGGTGCTGCGCGCATTGATCTGAAACGTGTCCTCAAGGAACTTGAGGAAGAAGGCCATCTGGAAAAGCGCAAGAAGACGTATCGGGATCCCGATCGCCTGCCTCCAGTCAGCGTCTTGCAGATCAAAGCCCCGGACGACAACGGCGATCTGTTCGCACGCGCCCTTGAATGGCACGGCGAAGGCGTAGAACCTGCGATTCTCATGGTGTTGCGCAACAGTGACCCCGCGATTGGCGAAGGTGACCGTGTTCTGGCACGTCTGACCGTGGTCCATGAGCAAGACCACAATTATGAGGCGCGGCTGATCCGCAAGATCGGTGCCGCCCCACGCAAGATTGTCGGGATTTTCCGCAAGACAGCAGAGGGCGGACGCATCCTGCCGATCGAAAAGGCCGGGCAAAACGAATGGATCGTTCCTGAGGGTGCCCGCCACGGGGCAAAAGATGGCGAACTGGTCGAAGCTGAGCAATCCGGCCCCAAGGCGCGCATGGGACTTCCCAAGGCGCGTATCATCGAACGGTTGGGCGACCCTAGCGCGCCGCGCGCAGTATCCCTGATCGCAATCCATCAACATGGAATTCCCGACGACTTCCCCGATGCCGCGATTGCGGAAGCGGACAAGGCGAAACCTCTCGGCCTCGGCAGCCGCACGGACCTGCGGGATATGCCCTTTGTCACGATTGATCCCGCGGATGCGCGGGATCATGACGATGCGTGTTTTGTCGAAATTGATGAAAGCAACAGCAATCCCGGCGGCTTTATCATCTGGGTCGCGATTGCCGATGTGGCCGCCTATGTCACCCCGGGCAGCGCACTGGATCGCGAGGCGCGCAAACGTGGCAATTCCAGCTATTTCCCGGACCGGGTTGTGCCGATGCTGCCAGATCGGCTGTCGGGTGATCTATGTTCGCTGCACGAAGGTGTGCCCCGCGCGGCAATGACCGTGCGCATGGTCATCGACGCTGAGGGCAACAAGCTCTCTCACAGCTTTGACCGGGTGATGATGAAATCCGTGGCGTCGTTGTCCTACCAAGAAGCGCAAGCGGCTATTGACGGGTCTCCAAACGACCGGACTGGGCCGCTTGTAGACCCAGTAATCCGCCCTTTGTTCGGGGCTTACAAGGCGCTGGAAAAGGCCCGGCAACGCCGCCAGCCGCTGGCGCTTGATCTTCCGGAACGCCGCATCGTTCTTGATGATACCGGTCATGTTGCTTCGGTTGATTTCCGCGACCGACTGGAAGCGCACAAGCTGATTGAGGAGTTCATGGTGCTGGCCAACGTTGCAGCCGCCGAGACCCTGATCGCGAAACGATCACCGCTTCTGTTTCGGGTTCACGAAGAGCCCAGCCCGGAAAAGCTGGACGCTCTACGCGAAACAGCAGGCGCTGCTGGCCTGACCCTCGCCAAAGGACAGGTATTGCAGACCCGGCATCTGAATGCCCTGCTCAATGCAGCCGCAGGGACTGACGATGCCGAACTGATCAATATTTCCACGCTGAGGTCGATGGCGCAGGCCTATTACAGCCCCGAGAACTTTGGTCATTTCGGGCTTGCTCTCAAGAACTATGCGCATTTCACATCTCCAATCCGGCGTTATGCCGACCTGATCGTGCACCGGTCTTTGATCGCTGCACATGGTTGGGGCAACGATGGGCTAAGCCCAGAGGATATCGACCGGCTGGACCGCACGGCCCAAGCGATCTCAGATGCGGAACGGCGGTCCATGATCGCTGAACGCGACACGACCGATCGGTATCTTGCTGCCTACATGAGCGAACGGGTCGGCAACGAATTCTCGGGCAGGATCAGCGGCGTAGCCCGCTTTGGGGCCTTTGCAAAACTGGACGAAACCGGCGCGGACGGGTTGATTCCGATACGGTCTCTGGGTCGGGAGTTCTTTCACTTTGATCGCGAGGCCGGCACCCTGACAGGATCGGACACCGGCATGGAGATCGCAATCGGCCAGCGTGTGACCGTCCGTCTGGCCGAAGCGTCACCGGTGACCGGCGGCATTGCCTTGGACCTTTTGTCCATAGAGGACGAAACCATCACGCGTGCGCCGCATCGGTCGCGTAAAGGCGGGCCCAAACGCAAACTGTCCCAATCAAAACGCAAAGCAGCAAAAACGAAGCGAAAGGTCGAACGACGTCGGCGTTAACCAGCTAATCGTAAGAGACTGTCTATAGAGATGGTTGTGAACAACCAGCTTCGCGATAACATGAAGCAGAGCAGACATTGGGGTCAACAATGCGTTTAACAGGTCTTTTGGCGTCCGTTCTTGCGGTTGCAGGCGGCGCTGCGGGGGCAACCGCCGTCGAAACATCGCTGCGGCCGCAAATTCGCAGCACGTCTACCATCGACAAAACCATCGAGGCTGTGCTTGCCTCCGGCAATATCCACCGCTCCCTCCGGCCATCGAGCCGTCCAACAGCTTTTGTTGGCCAAGAGGTGCAGGTGGCACAGGTATCAACGTCCAGCGAACGGGCGTTTCAAAACTGGATCGACGGCTTCAAACAACGGGCCCGCGCGGCAGGAATATCCGACAAGGTTCTGCAAGATGCCTTTCGCGGCGTCACCTATGACAGCGACGTCATCAAGCGTGACAGGAACCAATCTGAATTTACCAAGACGATCTGGGATTACCTTGACAGTGCCGCCTCTGACACCCGCATCCAAAATGGAAAGGCCGCTTTGCGCGAACACGCGCGCGCCCTGAATGCCATTGAACAACGATATGGTGTGGACAAGGAAGTTGTTGTCGCCGTTTGGGGGCTTGAAAGCGCTTATGGAACTTTCCGGGGCAAGAACGATGTGGTTCGGTCATTGGCCACACTGGCCCATGACGGCCGACGCGGAGCCTTCTTCGAAGCGCAGTTGATCGCCGCGCTGAAAATTCTGCAAAACGGGGATACAACCCCAAGGAACATGACGGGAAGCTGGGCAGGCGCCATGGGCCATACCCAATTTATCCCGACGTCCTATCTGTCCTATGCGGTCGATTTCACGGGTGACGGACGGCGCGACATCTGGTCAGACGATCCTACGGATGCGCTGGCGTCCACGGCTGCGTATCTCAAGCGGTTCGGCTGGGTTCAGGGTCAGCCGTGGGGCGTTGAAGTTCAGCTACCAAAGGGCTTTGACTTTACGCTTGCGGATCGGGCCATCAAGAAACGGCCAAGCCAATGGGCACAAATCGGTGTCGTCGACATGAAGGGCCGTCCGGTCCGCGATTTCGGGACTGCCTCTGTTCTGTTGCCCGCTGGTGGGAATGGCGCGGCATTTATGATTTTCAAGAACTTCGAAGTGATTGAACGCTACAACACCGCCGATGCCTATGTGATCGGGGTCGGACATCTTAGCGACCGGATCAAGGGCGGACCGGCCATTCAAGCCAAGTGGCCCCGCGGCGACCGTGCTTTGACGTTCAAGGAACGCAAGGAAATGCAGCGGCGGCTGACCAGAAGCGGTTTTAACACCCAAGGTGTAGACGGGCGCATCGGACCCAAGACGATCGCGGCCGTGCGTGCGTTTCAAAAGGCCAACGGTCTGACACCAGATGGGTATGCTTCGCTCACGCTTCTCAAACGACTGAGATAAACAAAAAGGCCACCGAAAACGGTGGCCTTTTTCTTATCAACTTGAGGCGGGTCAGCTCGGCGACATACCCCGAAGGCGTTCGGACCGGCGGCGCAGGGCCTCGACCAAAGCCAGCAACAGGATCGAAATCCCCACAAGGATCGTCGCAGCGGCGAGGATCGTCGGTGAAATCTGTTCGCGCAAGCCGGTAAACATCTGCCAAGGCAGGGTCTGCAGTTCGGCAGAACCGATGAAGAGAACCACCACCACTTCGTCAAATGACGTGATAAAGGCAAACAAACCGCCTGAGATTACACCGGGAAGGATCAAAGGCATCTGCACCCGGAAGAAGGTTGTAACCGGATTCGCGCCCATATTCGCCGCCGCCCGCACGAGAGACTTGTCAAAGCCGACCAGGGTCGCGGTAACCGTAATGATCACAAAGGGTATACCCAAGACTGCGTGCGCCAAGACGACCCCCCAGTAGGTGCCTACGATCCCGATCTTGGAGTAGAAGAAATACATCCCTGTCGCTGAAATGATCAGCGGAACAATCATCGGTGAAATCAGGATCGCCATGATGGCCTGTTTGCCGGGCACATGCGACTGGCTCAAACCGATGGCGGCCAAAGTCCCAAGACTGACGGATATCAGCGTTGCCACCGGTGCGATGGTCAGGGAGTTCTTGACCGCGCTCGTCCATTCCGTGTTGGTCAGGAAGTCCCGGTAATGCTTGAGAGAATAGCCTTCGGGATCAAAGGCCAGCATCTTGGATGTAAAGGTAAAGAAGTCTTCGGCGTTAAAGCTGAGCGGCATCACAACAAGGATCGGTGTGATCAGGAACACCAAGATAGCCCCCGCAATCACGCGGAAGGTAAAATGCCAAAGCACCTGACCCGAGGTCAAATACGGCGGCAGCTTGGCCCGGTACCGTCCTTCGAATGTCCAGAAGGTCAGCCAGCCAAAAAACCAACCAAAGAGCAGCCCGATCAATCCACCAGGAATACCGCCCATAAGATAGCCAGCAACCAATAGAACCACGACAAGGCCCCAGCGCGCCGCCTTTTCATTAGACATCATGCGGGTCATGACGATTGCCGCGAGGGCCATCAACACAGCACCGCCGATAACACCAAGCAAACCAGAACCCTGCGCGGTGCCGACAAAGAGGCCAGCAAAGGCCCCGAAGGCCGCGCACACCGGCGCATAAAAAGTCACGGGCGTTCTGGAGACGATAGTAAAGGTCGCCATGGCTCAGCCCCCCAGCTTGACGTTGTCGATGCCGACAATTCGGTCATAGCACCAGTAGAGCAACAAAACGACAGCCAGCAGGATCGACCCAAGCGCCGCCGCAAGTCCCCAGTTAAGACTGGAGGAGATGTGATAGGCAATCCGGTTCGAGATGAACGTTCCTGTAGTGCCGCCAACGATCTCGGGCGTGATGTAGTAACCGATGGACAGAATGAAAACGAGGATCGAACCGGCCCCGATACCGGGCACAGATTGCGGGAAATAAACCCGCCAAAAGGCTGTCCAGTTGGTCGCGCCAAGAGATTTGGCCGCACGCAAGTAGGTTTCAGGAATGGTTTGCATAACCGAGTAGAGCGGAAGGATCATGAACGGCAGCAAGATATGCGTCATCGCAACAATCGTGCCGAATTGGTTGTTGATCATCACAAGTCGCGAGTCATCGGCAACAAGTCCCAGCCATACCAGAGTGTCGTTGATCACCCCTTGCTGTTGCAACATCACCTTCCATGCCGATGTCCGCACCAGAAGCGATGTCCAGAACGGCAACAACACAAGGATCATCAGCATATTTGCCGTACGGGCCGGAAGATTTGCCAACAGCCAGGCCACTGGATAGCCCAGAGCGATACAGCTCACCGTTATAACCAGCGACATGAACAAGGTTCGCTGGAACAACATGATGTAAATTTGCTGGTTTTCGGGACGCGCCTCTGCCCCATCCGGGCCCTTTTGCATGTCCACGGCGTTCAGAAAGTAACCCGAGGTGTAATTCGGCGAATATACCTGAATTGTTTTCCAGACCGACGGGTCAAGCCAGTCCTTGTCGGCATCCGCAAACGAGGCGGGCAAATCGACAGGTTCGATATTGGACACATCCAGCGATGAAAGACGCGGGTCAGACGGTGAGGCCCCGTCGCGCAAGTCAAAATACAGCGCTGCAAAAAGAACGTCTTCCAGCTTTTCTTCGGCCGGATTTTCGCCATCGGAAATCAGATAAGCAGCCCAGCGATCCCACGTTCGGGTGGTCAGGGGCAAAGAGGAACGAACGGAACTGTCCTCCATCATCGCGGCCCATGTCGCAGGCGCACCGAGATCAGGGTTCTGTTCGGTCAGTGCGTCAGTATATTCATCGGTATCAAATCGGCCAACACGGCGACCGGACTTGCGGAATAGAGAAGAAACACCGGTTTTTTCATAGTTCAAGCGAGTGCCAAGGCGCGTATGCTTCTTCTCAGCCTCGGCGATGACAAGGTCGATGTAGAGCGCTTCGAAAACCTTGTCCGGGGGAATTTCGCCGCTGTCCGAGTCCCAATCAGCCAGCGCCTCTACGGTTTCGGGCAAGGTTTCGGAAACGATTTGGTTTTCAACCGATCGGAACAACATGTCCGCGATAGGAGCGATAAAGGTCACGAGAACAAAGATCAGCAGAGGTGCAATCAGGGCCAAAGCCCGGATTTTCTGTCGTCTCAGGGCCCTTGCCAAGCTCCGCTTGAGGGGCGTCCCGTCGGCGGCGAGCATGGGGCCAGAGTTGGTTGTATCGCTCATGAAGATTGTGTCCCTGTCGTGTGCCTTTGCGGCTTGGAGTGCAAGGGGCACAAAGTGTGCCCCTTGCTGGGGTCGGTTTACTTCGCGAGCCACGCCTGGAATTTGGCGTCGATGTCGTCGCGGTAGTCAGCCCAGAACTCGTAGTTATAGAGGAACGTGTTCGCGGCGTTCTTGGGATCGGTCGGCATGTGTGGTGCCATGTCGATACCCAAATCGGCGTGCTGGCCGACCAAAGATGCCGAAGATCCACGCGCCGGGCCGTAAGAGATGTACTTGGCCTGATCGGCAAGACGCTGCGTGTCGGTCGCGAACTTCAGGAAGTCCATCACACGGGCCTTGCGATCATCGGGCAGACCGGCGGGAACAATCCAGCCGTCAAGGTCAAACACCTGCGCGTCCCACATCATGCCAACCGGCTGGCCCTGTTCTTCGATCACGCTGAACAGACGGCCGTTATAGGTCGACCCGATAAAGATTTCACCGTCGGCGAGAAGCTGCGGCGTGTCCGCACCGGCAGACCACCAGATCACGCTGTCTTTGATGGTGTCGAGCTTGGCAAGTGCCTTCTCTTGACCTTCGGGTGTTTCGAGAACGTCGTAAACGTCTTCCTTGGCAACACCGTCACACAGAAGCGCCCACTCCATGTTGTTGATCGGACGCTTTTCCAAGGCGCGCTTGCCCGGATAGGTCTCAAGGTCGAACACGTCACAGATCTTTGACGGAGGTGCGACGCCCTCAGGCACGAGATCGGTGCGGTAGCCAAAGGTCGTGGAATACACGATCTGCGGGATAAAGCAGTCGGACACGATCAGATCGCCAAAGTCGTCGGACGCGGACGTTCCATCAGGCGCAGCGGCCAGAACTTCGTCGTGGTCGATTTCCATCGCCAGACCTTCGTCGCACAGACGGATCGCATCGGCAGCAACAACATCGACGAGATCCCACGTCACATTGCCCGCCTCGTTCATCGCACGCAGTTTGGCCACGGCTTCCGCCGAGGATTCGTCCCATGCGGCGGACACGCCGTCGTTCATCTCAAGGTAAGGCGCGACATATGCGTTTTGCTGCGACGCCTGATAGGCACCGCCCCAACTTACCAATGTCATGCTGTCTGCCATTCCATGGCCCGCAGCATGTGCACCCGTAGCAGCGGCAACGGTCAGAGCCGTAGACGCCAGAAGTGTCTTGTGTAGTTTCATCGGATTACTCCCTAGTTACCCGTTTATTCAGGTAAGGGCCGGATACGGGCTTTGAAAACCGGCCCTTGACTGCCACCGGGGCAACACGCCCCGTGCGACAGGATTCGGTCCTCAGGTCGCGTCCAACGCCCGGCAATCTTCGGGCATCCAGCCGATTTCGATCTGCTGACCCGGCTGTAGGCGCTCTTGATCGGGCGCGTTACGCGTCTTGATGATGAATTCGTCATTCCCGGCCACTCGGAGACGAGTGCGGAAAATATCACCCATGTAGATGAATTCCAGAACTTCCGCCTTGAGAGTATGTGCACCCTCTTGCAGGCGGGACTTGTTATATTCCACCCGCTCGGGACGAATGGAAACACGGGTGCGCTCACCTGCCTTGCTCACGTTGATCGGCTTGCAGTCGATCAATTCCCCGTCGTCCAGTTCCACGACTGCGACGCCGTTGTTGATCCCCTTGATCACACCCTCAAGCGTGTTGTTTTCGCCGATGAACTGGGCAACAAAGCTGTTTTCTGGCTCTTCATAAAGCTGGTCCGGCGGCGCGAGTTGCTGAATGCGCCCATCGTCGAACACCGCGACGCGGTCTGACATGGTCAAAGCTTCGGTCTGATCGTGGGTCACATAGACCACCGTAATGCCCAGATTGTCAGCAATCCGCTTGATCTCGAACTGCATATGCTCGCGCAACTGTTTGTCGAGCGCACCGAGAGGTTCGTCCATAAGCACAAGCTCGGCTTCGAATACAAGAGCCCGCGCCAGAGCGATCCGCTGCTGCTGGCCCCCCGAAAGCTGGGCAGGGCGCCGCCCCCCAAATGCACCCATCTGGACCATGTCCAGTGCACGCTTCACCTTTGCTTCACGCTCGGACTTGCCCATCTTGCGGACTTCCAGCGGGAACGCGAGGTTTTCCGCAACCGTCATATGCGGGAACAAGGCATAGTTCTGAAACACCATGCCGATGCCGCGCTTGTGCGGGGGAATATTGTTGATGCTGGTGCCATCAAGCCGGATATCGCCATGCGTCGCAGTTTCGAAACCGGCGAGCATCATCAGGCAAGTCGTCTTGCCAGATCCCGACGGCCCGAGCATCGTAAGGAACTCGCCCTTCGGCATGATGAGGTTGAGATCTTTAACAACGAGGTTCTCCCCGTCGTAACTTTTCTGCACACGTTCGAATTCAACGAACGCATCGCTGTTACTCGTTTTTGCCAAAACGGCTCCCCTTGGACTTCGGCAGTTTTCTGCACTTCTGACCTTAGCTAAACATAAACACGGACCAAGTTGCAACCAAACTGATTGCACACGCAGGTATAACTGCCTTTTTTTTCGACTGCTGAGCAAAGAATGAACACGGCACTTGCAATTGCGCATTTTACCGGTTGAACGTCAGAGAAACGAACACAGCCAAGGTATGCGCCAGTCATGACCCCCACTGATCTTCCCTTTAGCCAAGCTGAGTTTCGCACTCGCCAGGAAAAGACGCAAAAAGAGATGGCCGCGCGTGGCTTAGACGTTCTTTTCATCACCGATCCATCCAACCAAGCTTGGTTAACGGCCTATGACGGTTGGTCCTTCTATGTGCATCAAGGCGTTATCCAGCCCGTTGATGATGATCCGATGTGGTGGGGGCGAAATCAGGACGCAAATGGCGCACTCAGAACCTGCTGGATGAGCGGTGACAGAATTCTGGGATATGCCGACCATTTCGTTCAATCCACGGTCTGCCACCCGATGGAAGACTTGGCCGAACGGCTCAAGGCACTGGGATATGAACAGGCGCGAATCGGCGTCGAGATGGACAATTACTACTTCTCTGCCAAGGCGATGGAGGTGCTCCGCAAGGAACTTCCCAAGGCGCATTTCGTAGATGCGACCGCCCTTGTGAACTGGCAAAGGATGGTGAAATCAGACGCCGAAATCGCATTTATGCGCAAGGCTGCGCAAATATCGGAAAAGATCATCGACGGACTTGTCGAACGGGTCGAGCCCGGCATACCGAAAAATGAAATCGTGGCCGAAATTTTCCGCGATTCGATTCGTGGTGTCGATGGCGCCTGGGGCGATTACGCCGCAATCGTTCCGCTGCTGCCGTCCGGATCGGACGCCGCAGCCCCGCACCTGACTTGGGACGGGCGCCCGTTCAAGAAAGGCGAGGCCACGTTCTTTGAAATATCCGGGTGCTATCGTCGCTATCACGCGCCGTTTTGCCGAACGCTTTTTCTTGGTGAACCGCCTGACCACGTTCGCCGCGCCGAAGCGGCCCTTGTCGAAGGGCTGGAGGCCGGGTTGGACGCCGCAAGGGCTGGCAACCGGGCCTGCGATGTGGCCAACGCTCTCGGCGCACCACTGGAGCGCGCCGGGATCGAACGCGGGGCGCGTTGTGGCTATCCCATCGGTTTAAGCTATCCCCCGGATTGGGGCGAACGCACCATTTCGCTGAGACCAGAAGACGAAACGATCCTCGAAGCGGGAATGACATTCCACTTCATGCCGGGCCTGTGGCTTCAGGATTGGGGGTTGGAAATCACCGAAAGCGTCCTGATTCGCGATGGTGCTGCGGCCGAAACCTTCTGTCACCGGCCCCGAGAACTTTTCGTGAAACCATGACACGCCTTGATCGAACCGTTGAATTGCTTGGGGAACTGGTTGCCTTTCCCACCGTGTCCACCGACGGAAATTTCGAACTGATCCGCCATCTGGGACTGTTGCTCACGCAGGCGGGCGCACGGGTCGAAATCATGCCGGATGACACCGGAGAAAAGGCAAACCTCTGGGCCACCATCGGGCCCGAAGTAGATGGTGGTCTGGTGCTGTCTGGACATACAGATGTGGTGCCTGTTGAAGATCAGGACTGGTCCAGTGATCCGTTTGAGCTGACCGAACGGGATGGTCGCCTGATCGGGCGTGGCACCTGCGATATGAAGGGTTTTATCGCGGCCGCTGTGATCATGGCCGAACATTACGCTTCGCTTCCCCTGTCGCGGCCCATTCACTTCGCCTTTACCCATGATGAAGAAACCGGCTGCATCGGCGCACGGGCACTGGTGCCGCATCTTCGCGCGCGCACTCTTCGGCCTGCAATGGCCCTTGTCGGTGAGCCGACAGAAATGCGCGTGATCGAAGGCCACAAAGGATGCTGCGAATACACAGCCCGGTTCACAGGGCTCGAAGGCCATGGTTCTGACCCTGACGCAGGCGTGAATGCCGCCGAATACGCCGTCATGTATGTCAGTCGCTTGCTGAGCCTGCGGTCGGATCTCGAGGCCCGGGCGCCGGAAAACAGCCGCTTTGCTCCGCCTTATACCACAATCAACATTGGCAAGGTGCACGGTGGTGTCGCCCATAATGTGATCGCTGGCAAAGCCGAAGTTGACTGGGAAATGCGCCCAGTGCGCTTTGATGATGCCGTATTCGTCAGGGATAACATCAACACCTATGTGCAGCAGGATCTCTTGCCCCGAATGCGCGCCGTGCATCCCGAAGCGAGCATCGAGACCGAAATCATCGGCGAGGTCGCAGGCCTTGAGCCGCGCCCCGAGAACGCCATCCGCGATATCGTTATGGGGTTGACCGGATCGAACGGCGCGGATGTTGTGCCATTTGGAACCGAAGCGGGGTTGTTTCAGGACTGGGGACTGTCGGTGATCGTTTGCGGGCCCGGCAGCATTGCACAGGCCCACAAACCGGATGAATTCGTTACACGCGATCAGTTGGCGGCTTGCCTCGATCTTCTGGACGCGCTTGGCCGCAAGATGATGTGATGCTCAGGGTGCGGCCTTCCACAGGCCGTCTTCCCTGACCTTGGCGTAAGCTTCATCAAGTGCGGTACATGCACGGGTAATCAGGATATCAATCTCATCGCGTGAGATGACCAGTGGCGGCGAAATGATCATCCTGTCGCCCACGTGGCGCATGATCAGTTCGTTCGAAAAACACCTTTCGCGACAGATATACCCAACAGTCCCCGGTTCGGATGCGAACTTGGCACGTTTATCCTTGTCAGGGGTCAGGGCGATCGAGCCCATCATGCCAACAATCCGCGCCTCACCAACCATTGGATGATCAATCAGGCTTTCCCACTTTTCCTTCAGGTATGGGGCCGCCACGTCACGCACATGGCCGATTACATTCTCTTCTTCAAGAATGCGTATATTTTCCAGCGCCACCGCGGACGCAACCGGGTGCCCAGAATAGGTATAACCATGGTTGAATTCGCCACCGCCAATAGTCTCGGCGATCTCGTCGCAAATCACTGATCCACCGATTGGCTGATATCCCGAAGACAGCCCCTTGGCGATCGTCATGATATGGGGGCGGATACCGACGGTCTGGCTACCGAACCAATTTCCGGTCCGGCCGAAACCGCAAATCACTTCATCCGCGATCAGCAGGATTTCGTACTTGTCGCAAATGCGCTGCACCTCTGGCCAATAGGTGTCCGGCGCGACAATAACTCCACCCGCGCCCTGCACAGGTTCGGCGATGAAGGCGGCGATACGGTCCTCTCCCAGTTCAAGGATCGCCTCCTCCAACTCTGCCGCGCGGGCCAATCCGAATTCCTCCGGGGTCATGTCGCCGCCTTCGGACCACCAATCGGGCTGGTTGATATGGTGAATGTCCGGGATTGGCATACCCCCTTGGGCGTGCATTCCCGACATTCCACCAAGACTGCCGCTGCCGACGGATGATCCATGATAGGCATTCTTGCGACTGATGATAACCGATTTACCCGGCTTGCCTTTCATCTGCCAATAGGTGCGCACAAGGCGGATATTGGTATCGTTCGCCTCCGACCCGGATCCGGCAAAGAAAACGTGGTTCAAATCCCCCGGTGCCAATTCCGCGATCTTGCTTGCCAGCGCGATGGCCGGCACGTGGGTCGTTTGAAAGAAGGTGTTGTAATACGGCAAATCGCGCATCTGACGGGCGGCAACCTCGGCCAGTTCATCACGGCCATATCCGATGTTCACGCACCATAGCCCGGCCATCGCATCCAATATGCGGGTGCCCTCGCTATCGTTGAGCCACACTCCCTTGGCCCTTGTAATGACGCGCGGCCCTTTCCGGGCGAGCTCGTCTCCGGCAGTAAACGGATGCATGTGATGCGCCGAATCCAGCGCCTGAAGCTCGGCCGTCGGCAGGTGATTGGTGATCGCGCCCATCTGGCTTCTCCTCAGCAGTTTTCAAAAGGATATGATCAAATTATTTCTTGTCAATCGAATCAGTTAGAGCTGTTCTCTTTGATTCATTGCCCGCGCGATCTGATCCATACCCTGCACAACATCCCGCGCCATGGAGCGCGCGGCGGCATCCTGATCACCCGCTCGCAAGGCAGTTAGGATATCCTTGTGCATGTCCGGCAGGTTTTCGGTCCCGAAGCGCCCGCAGACCACCCGAAGGGATGGCCCGAAGCGCAGCCACAGCCGTTCGGCGATCCCCGTCATGATCGGCGCGTCGGCCCAGGCATACAGAGCGGAATGAAAAGCATGATTGCGGGTCAGGTATCCCTTGATGTCACCTGACATGATGGCCGCGTCAAGTTGGGCATCAATCTGTTCGAGCCTCTCAATCCCTGCCGGGTCAATGCGCGGAGCGGCGCGCGCCGCCAACTCAGATTCTATTGATTTTCTTATGAAAATCAGCTCCTTCAGATCAGCCGCCCCAAGGCTTGGCACGGTGACACGCCGATTGCCCTGAAAGACCAGCGCATCCTCTGAAATGAGGCGGCGTATCGCCTCCCGAACCGGGGTCATTCCAGCGCCCAGAATCTCTGTCAGGCCCTGAATCGTTACCGCCTGCCCCGGAGCAAGGTCACCGCTGAGGATCAGGCCGCGCAGTTGTTCATAAACGAGGGCATGAGCGGGTATACGAACGGCATTTCCCATATCCGTTTCAGCCCGCTTTTTCAGCACATCTACCATCCGCTCTCCCTCCTTGCCGATGCTCTCTTGCGCCATAGCCCAGCGCGTGGAAACATAGCTTATGTCGCCCAAAGAGGCAAAACTTGATCAAAATACAATGAGCCGTTTAAACTCGGTTCGACAACAGGGGAGATAACAATGCAGAAAAAACTGCTCACGCTGACCGCAACCGTGGCTCTGGCTACGTCAGCCGCAGTCGCCGAAGAGGTCCGGGTTTACAACTGGTCCGACTATATCGACGAAGCGCTGCTTGAGAAGTTCGAAGCCGAAACGGGTATCGAACTGATCTATGATGTTTTTGACAGCAACGAAGTACTGGAAACCAAGATGCTGGCTGGCGGATCAGGCTATGACGTGGTCGTGCCTACCGGCACGTTCCTGCAACGCCAAATCCAGATTGGTGCCTTCCAGAAGCTGGACAAATCGAAACTGTCCAACCTCGGAAATATGTGGGACGTCATCGAAAAACGGACCGCATCCTATGACCCCGGAAACGAATATTCGATCAACTATATGTGGGGCACAACTGGCATTGGGGTGAACCTGGGAAAGGTGGCCGAGGTATTGGGCGAAAACGCACCTGTCGGATCGCTTGCACTGATCTTTGATCCGGCCAACATGGAAAAGCTGAGCGAATGCGGTGTGCATTTCCTTGACGCACCGACCGAAATGGTCCCGGCCGCGCTGGCCTATGCCGGCATGGACCCCGATGGCAAAGACGCCGACTCCATGGCCAAGGCCGAAGAAGTGTTGATGGCCGTGCGCCCCCATATCCAGAAGTTCCACAGTTCAGAATACATCAACGCTCTGGCCAATGGCGATATCTGTGTCGCATTCGGTTGGTCCGGGGACATCCTGCAAGCGCGCGACCGCGCCGCCGAGGCAGAAAACGGCGTGGAAATCGCCTATAACGCCCCATCCGAGGGTGCGCTGATGTGGTTTGACCAAATGGCGGTTCCAGTGGATGCCCCCAACCCGGAAGGCGCGCACAAGTTCCTCGATTTCATCATGGACGCACAGAACATGGCCGCTGCGTCGAACTATGTCTACTACGCCAACGGCAACAAGGCATCACAAGAGTTCCTCGTTGAAGATGTCATCGGTGACACAGCGATCTATCCCGATGCCGCAGCCCTCGAAAACCTCTATACGGTGACGCCATTCCCACCAAGCGAGCAGCGGACGCTGACCCGCCTGTGGACCAAAATCAAGTCCGGCACCTGAGCCGGCTTTTCGGGGCGGGTCGCATTGGCCCGCCCTTTTCATTTTCCAAGAGGTTTCCCCTTGCCCGCAAGCGTCTTTGCCCCATGGAACGACCCCTCTGAAAAACCGCTGATCCGGTTTCGAAACGTGACCAAGCGTTTTGGTGATTTCACCGCGATTGACGATCTGTCGCTGGACATATTTGAGCGGGAATTCTTTGCCCTTCTCGGGCCGTCCGGTTGTGGAAAAACCACAATGATGCGCATGTTGGCAGGGTTTGAAAGCCCGTCGGATGGCTCCATTGAACTGGCCGGACAGGACATTGTGTCTGTCCCTCCGAACAAACGTGCCGTGAACATGATGTTCCAATCATATGCGCTGTTTCCGCATTTGACGATCTGGGACAACATCGCCTTTGGCCTACGCCGCGACAAACGCCCCAAGCTGGATATCGCCGACCGGGTGGAAGAAATGCTCAAGCTTACGCGGCTTGAAAAATTCGCCCGTCGCAAGCCACATCAGATTTCAGGCGGTCAACGTCAACGCGTCGCGCTCGCGCGGTCGCTTGCCAAGGCACCAAAGCTGCTCCTGCTGGATGAACCGCTGGGCGCGCTGGACAAGAAACTGCGTCAGGATACGCAGTTCGAATTGATGGATATTCAGGAAAAAACCGGCACCACTTTCGTTATCGTCACCCATGATCAAGAAGAGGCCATGACCGTTGCCTCTCGTGTGGCGGTCATGGACGAAGGCCGCCTTATTCAAGTTGCAACGCCTGATGCCATCTATGAGGCACCCAATTCCGTCTATGTCGCCGATTTCATCGGTGACGTGAACATTATTGCGGGCATTGCATCGTCAACCGGGCCCGGTCGATACAAGATTGCCTGGAGAGAAGATCAGGCACCCTTTGTCGCCATGTCTGACAAACCCTTCTCCGAAGGCGCGGAGTGTTACCTCGCCATTCGTCCGGAAAAGGTTCAAATTTCGGCCCAGAAACCCGATGAGGCCGCAAACACGGTGCAAGGCACTGTTCTCGATATCGCCTATCTGGGCAATATTTCGACCTATATTGTCGAACTGGCCAACGGCACACAGATCAAGGCGCAGATTGCCAATACCCGCCGGATCTCCAACCGCAGTTTTACGTGGGAGGATACCGTCTGGCTATCATGGTCGGATACCGCCGGTATCCTTCTGGATGGATAGGGGGTCGCAATGCGCCGTTTCGCCCTGATTGCGGTTCCCTACATTTGGCTTCTGGCTCTTTTTCTTGTGCCATTCTTGATTGTGTTCAAGATTTCCCTGTCCGATATCGCCCTCGCACGCCCCCCGTATATGCCGCAATTTTCATGGGCTGACGGCGTTTGGGATTTCTTGTCGCAACTTGATCTAGAGAATTTCACTTTCCTCGCGTCCGACGATCTGTATTGGAAGGCTTATCTCAGTTCTCTCAAAATTGCCCTGACGTCGACTGTGATCACCTTGTTCGTGGCTTATCCCATTGCCTATGGAATGGCCCGCGCACCGCAGGAATGGCGCCCTACGTTGATGATGTTGGTCATCCTGCCCTTCTGGACCTCATTCCTGATCCGCGTCTATTCGTGGATGGGAATTCTGAGCAATGAAGGTTTCCTTAACCAATTTCTTCTGGGTATCGGTGCCATTTCTGAACCGCTCACCATCCTAAACACCAACTCAGCCGTCTATATCGGCATCGTCTATACTTATCTGCCCTTCATGATCCTTCCGATCTATGCCGCGCTGGATCGCCTTGACGCCTCCCTGATCGAGGCCGCTGAAGATTTGGGCTGCTCGCGGCTTCAGGCCTTTTGGCTCGTCACCATACCGCTTTCCAAAAACGGGATTATTGCGGGCAGCTTTCTCGTGTTCATTCCGGCCTTGGGTGAATTTGTGATCCCCTCGCTTCTGGGCGGATCGGGAACACTGATGATCGGTAAGGTTCTTTGGGAAGAGTTTTTCAACAACCGTGATTGGCCTGTCGCCTCGGCGGTGGCAGTTGTCCTGCTTCTGATCCTGATTATCCCGATCGTCCTTTTCCAGCGCAATCAGCAAAAACAGTCTGAGGAAGAATCATGACCCGTTTAAGCTGGTTCAATGTCACCTCGCTGACCCTAGGGTTTGCCTTCTTATATCTGCCAATGGTCATTCTTGTGATCTTCAGCTTTAACGAAAGCCGTCTTGTTACTGTCTGGGCGGGGTTTTCGACCAAATGGTATGGTGAGCTGCTCGGCAACGAGGCGTTTCTTGACGCGGCCTGGGTGACTTTGAAGGTCGCGGTTTTCTCCTCTACTCTCGCGACCGTTCTGGGGACCATGGCCGCGTATGTACTGGTGCGCGGACGCAGGTTTCCCGGGCGCACCCTGTTTTCCGGAATGATTTATGCGCCGCTGGTCATGCCCGAAGTGATCACCGGCTTGTCACTCTTGCTTTTGTTCATCGGGATCGGGCTGGATCGTGGAGTCATGACCATTGTTCTGGCGCACACGACCTTTGCCATGTGCTATGTGTCTGTGGTTGTCTCCTCGCGCCTGATGACGTTTGATCGCTCTCTTGAAGAGGCCGCCCTTGATCTGGGATGTTCTCCGTTTGAAGCATTCCGTCTGGTCACGTTGCCAATCATCGCGCCTGCGGTGATATCGGGCTGGTTACTTGCCTTTACCTTGTCCCTGGACGATCTGGTTATTGCGTCCTTTGCAGCCGGTCCGTCGGCGACGACCCTTCCGATCAAGATTTTCTCTGCCGTCCGCCTGGGCGTCAGCCCGGAAATAAACGCTCTGTCCACAATCATGATTGCCATTGTCACTGTAGGCGTCATCACTGCATCGCTGATCTCCAAGCAAAACGCGGTCAGACAACAGCGCGATGAACAGACAGCCGCCAGAACGGCATGAGGCGCATCTTCGGCGATTATGCTTATGGCGAAGGCCCGCGCGATGGATGCTGGTGGGATCACTCTGCCCAGCCGCAGAGCTTTCCCAAGACCAGCGACACGATAAAAGCTGACGTCTGTGTTATCGGGGCAGGGTATACCGGTTTGAACGCGGCGCTGACCCTTGCCGAATGCGGCGCGACTGTGGTGGTCATTGATGCACGATACCCCGGATGGGGCGCGTCTGGGCGGAACGGTGGATTTTGCTGCATCGGTGGATCCAAGATAACCCAAGATCAACTGGAGCGGCGCTTCGGACTCAAAGCGGCCATGGCCTACCGTGAAGCCGAAGTATCCGCCGTGACCCATGTGAGCGACTTGATCGAAAGGTTTGGCTGGGATGTCGACAGACATTCAAAAGGCGAAACCGTCTTGGCCCACTCTAACCGCGCCATGTGCCAGCTCGAAGCGTCTGCCCGCGATATAGAACGCCTTTATGGCTGCGAACCCAACCTACATGACACCACCGCGCTGCGCGCGATCGGGATGGGTGGCGATTTCCATGGCGGCCTTACCATCCCTATCGGTTTTGGGCTGAACCCGCGTAAATATGTTGATGGGCTGATCACTGCCGCACTGGATGCAGGGGTCCAGATCTTTGCGCAGAGCCCCGCCTTCAAAATCACGAAGACCGGCGCACACCATATTGTGCACACCGGTCCGGGTGGTGAAGTTCACGCGCCTAATGTCGTTTTGGGATTGAACGGATACGCCGATGAAGGGCTGAATAGGTGGCTTCGAGCACGATACATGCCAGCACAGTCTACTGTTCTTGTGACCCGCCCACTGACCCAAACCGAACTGGATGCTCAAGGCTGGACATCGGATCAGATGGCCTATGATAGCCGCAACCTGCTCCACTATTTTCGATTGATGCCGGATCGCCGGTTTCTTTTTGGACTGCGGGGTGGGCTATTTTCGTCGCCATCCGCCGAAGGGCGCGCAAGACGCGCGGCGCGCAAGGATTTCGAGCGCATGTTTCCGTTCTGGAGCCATGTGGAAAGCGAACATTCTTGGTCTGGCATGGTCTGCCTGACAAGCAAAGCACTTCCCTATTGCGGGCCAATTCCCGGAAATTCAGGACTTTGGACTGCTTTTGCTTACCACGGAAACGGCGTCGCAATGGGTAGCTTCCTGGGCCACAGGCTTGGCCAGCTGATGTCTGGTCAAACAGCAGGGGACGATATTCCAGAACCGGTCTGCTCCGACACGCCACGTTGGCCGTTGGGGCGGTTCCGGCGGGCGATCATGCCGCCGATTTATTGGGCGCTCGCCTTGGCAGACCGGTGAAGGACAAGGTTACCAGCGGCCACTCCGCAAGCAATCAGGTGGAATTGGCTACTTCAGACTGGCGCACCGCAACAACATTCGATGTTGGCACCCGGCGGCCATCACTCAACACAAGAGTGATCTGGCCTTCGTCAATCCGGGCCTCAGTCACCGCCGTGAAAGACCCGGCGGGTTGGCGCGCCATTTCCCGACCGTTCAACAAGGCAATGATCTCAAAGGAATACAGCCCTTCAGGCAGTTCTTTCCCCTCGTCATCCATCTTGTTCCAGATGGCGCGCCCGGCAAAATCGGGTAGAATCTGACGTCCGACTTCGCTCCCTTCTCCATCCCTCGTGACAAGGATGTGGTTATCTGCCAAAGGGTTTGGGTCTCCTTCTATGGTAATCGTCTGCCCGGAATACGATATCTGAGTGTCGACCCGCACATCCATATCCAACCACCCGCCAAGAGACCCCGTTCCGCCGCCAGAGCCGGATAGAGCGGACAACATATTGTTTGTTTGAACCTGCTGTTCAACCATCGAAAATTGCGCAAGCTGGGAGGCATACTGAGCGGAATCGAGAGGTTGCAGAGGATCCTGATAGCGGGCTTGCGCAGTCAACATCTTGAGAAACGTCTCAAAATCCGACGCCAATGCACCGGACGATTTTTTTCCCGCTGCCTGACTATTAACGGCTTGAGGCTGCGTTGTCACGGGTGACAGCATGCATATCTCCTAAATCATTATGTCCAGAGCGGTCCCATATGAGACCCGGCCCGCGCGAGAGCTGTGCTCTTCCAACGGAATGTTCAGTGTCTCTTCGTTGGCGTCGCTGTCTTGTTGCGGGACGGTTTGCGGTGCCGAACCTTGCTCCTGTCGGAACTCCAAAGACAAGTTTGTGAAACCAGCGTCATGGAACTCGGACGTCAGCATTTCACTATGCCGCCGAAGTAAATCCAACGTTTCTGGCCGTTCTACTGTCAAGATGAGCCCCATGGCCCCATCACTTTGATGCATTGTCATCCGCACACGACCAAGCTCAGCCGGATTCAGGCGAAGTTCGACATTCTGCGCCTCTTTTTGAAGAACAATTTGCGCCTGCGCCAAGACTTGCTGCGCGACAGTCCCCCCAACCTGCGGTGGGGTTGGCCGCACATCAAACGCTGTGGGTGCCCGGGTTTCCCAAATTCCATCACCTCCTCCCGCCAAAGCAGGCTCCCCCGGCACCAAGGACGCCGAAAAGGGATCGTGTATTGGAGGCGTCAGGGGATTTGATTGAATTTGCGGAACGCCACTCGCATGCGCCTTGCCAGTCATATCCACGAAATGGTGCGGCACGAAAGACTTTCGTAAATCCGTTCCATCCGTTGGAAACGGATCCTTCCTTACGGACGGGCTTTCCATAACCACCTCAACCGGGACTTTGGCCCAATACTTCTCTCCACCGACCCCTCTTGCAACCTTCGGGCGCAAAAGACCCAGTTCCTGCTGCATCAATACTGGGATTTCTGGTTCGATCTGTTCGATCAGATGATTGCCAGAACTTTCGGGATTCCGGGCGACAACCTGAATATCCGTTTCAGCTTCGGGGGAAAACCAAGAGAACGGGGAACGAATTGAGGTTTCAGGCCTCAGATTTTTATCTGAATTCGCGTCATTCCGGCCCGCTAGAACATCGGCTCGATGCGGTCCAGATGCAGCGATTTGCATACGCGGATCGGCATCAGGAAAAATCCGTTCCCGGGCGAAACTTTCCTTTCCTTTGGAACGATTCTGATCCGCCAAGGCTGTATGTTTTTTCGGTATGGCGCGCGCGTCAACAAATGAAACGGGCGACAGCAACGGGACGTCTGCGTGGTCACCCAATTTGCGCGATGTAGCCAGATCTTGCTTTGCTATCTCACCCTCAAGTAAGGAGCTTTCGTCATCAAATTCATCTGCTTGATCAAATTCATCTGCTTGCGCAGTTTGATTTTCTTTCGCCGAAAGAAGCACTGCCTCCGCAGCGACGCGCGCAGTGTCTGGTTGAACCTTTCCCCCTGCCAACGCCAAAGCACCCGTTTGCGCGACGCCCAAGATCTCAGCAAAATCACAGGTAGATTGAACCGCCGGAGTGCAAGCCACTGCTGGCGTTTCTGTCGGTTGCTGCCCCAAATGCAATGAAACTCTGAGAGTCATCCGTCCTCCGACATGTTGTTCGAACAATCTCGCAGCAAATGGCTTACCGGTTCTTAACGTGTTCGCCTGAGTATCAAGAAAATTGAACATAATGAGGGGATCACAATGGCTAACGCTATCTCATCCGAAATCCGGCAAGCGAACGAACCACGCGCCATCATCAAAGCGGCCAAGGCCGTTGAGTCCAGCTTTATAAAGGAAATGTTGACCGCGACCGACCTTGGTAAAATGGGCAAAGACAATCAGGATGAATTCCGCTCCTTCCTTCTTGGTGCATATGCCGACAGGATCGTTGAAAAGGGCGGGTTCGGATTGGCAGACGCCATTGCACACTCCCTGCGGGCTCAGATCAAATGACAGAAACAGCAAATCGGCTTTGGGACGAACTGGAAGATGTCTTTGAAAACGAACGCGCTGCGTTGTTGCGGGGTGACTTGTCCCAAATCGCGTCGATATCAGCCCGGAAGGAAGGCATACTCGATCAACTCACCCCGCTTTTGTCCTCAGATGGCACCTCAGCTCCTGAAAGCATTAGGAAAATGGCATCACGCAATGCCGCATTGCTGACGATGGCAACCCAGGGGCTGAAGGCCGCCCAAGCGCGCGTGGTCGAGATAAACGCGGCTCAGCGCGGATTAGAAACCTACGGTCCCGCAGGAGACCGGATCACATTGGGAACACGGATATCGCACCTTCTTGAGCGAAGAGCATGATTACTTTTATTCGAATTGTTGAGAGTTGCTCGGGCAATTTAGCAAAGTCTTAAGGTCTGAAATGTCACCTTTCCCCTGCACTTGGAAACCGGTGGCACGGACGACCGCCTCGTCATCCGTATCTGTCAGAAAGACGTTTTGGTCCGTCCATGGGGGCGGGATGAAACGGGCGTAAAGCGCTCTTCGACAAAAGGAATGCATGAATGTCGAGTATTCTCACAAACAACAGTGCCATGGTCGCACTGCAAACACTCAAGACCATCAACTCCGATTTGGCCAAGACCCAGAACGCAATCTCCACCGGTAAGGATGTTGCGACCGCAAAGGACGCTTCGGCAGTCTGGGCGATCTCGAAAGTAATGGAGTCCGATGTCTCAGGGTTCCAGGCCGTATCGGATGCTCTGTCCTTGGGTGAATCAACCGTGGCGGTTGCTTCTGCCGGTGCTGAACAAGTGGTTGACGTTCTTCAGGAAATCAAGCAGCTGGCAATTTCGGCAAACTCGGAAAATGTGGATTTTGGCAAAATTCAGAATGACATCGCCGAACGCGCAGCCCAAGTCGGATCCATCGTTGCGGCCGCGCAATTCAATGGCGCAAACCTGCTGGCCACAGATGTGGATGGTAACGGCGCAACCAGCGTTTCGATCGTGTCCTCATTGAACCGGGTCGGTGCCGGGGCACCAACCGCCGCAACAATTTCTGTGGCTACTGTTGATTTTGAGGCGAATATCGACCTCGTGTCCAATCTCACAGCGATCACCGATACCGCCACGGCGGCAACTGCGCTTGGGGAAATTGAAACCTTTCTGCAAGCCGCAATCAACGGAGCAGCGGCCCTTGGTGCCTCCGCGGAACGCATCCAGGATGGCTTTGTTGCACAAATCGGATTGCGACCGGACTTTCCCTTTCCCCGGACAGACCTATCCTACGGGCACCGTGACGGGTATGCCGAGAGCGGTGTAGCGGTTGAGCACCGCGACGCGGATCTGGA
>JAUIAS010000030.1 GCA_030425395.1 Alphaproteobacteria bacterium | reverse complement strand
GCAAATCGCATCACCCTCCGTTCCCCACCAGCACCGCATCAGCGCCGCCGGTGAAGGGGCTTCTAAGCAAACTCGCAAACACCCGCAACAACAAAATCACCAACAACCACAAAAAAAATACAAAAATTACTGAAAAATAAACAAATTCAATAGACTATAAAGAAATTGGAAGGGGAAAATGATCGACCTTCGGGTCAAAGCACGCGCGTCAGCATGGCCTTATGATGACCCTAGCGATCCAAGGTCTCGTTAGCGCCAACTTATCCACAGGGTTATCCCCTGAATCGGCTGAATCAGGCCGGGAATCGCACGATCTTCTGATTTTCAGATCAGGCGCGGACGATCTTACCGTCACGCAGACGGAACCGAATGCCCACCAGGGCGAGTATCGTCCCTAGATAGAGCAAGGGTTCGATCTGCACACCTTTGCGCAGCATTACGAAATGCAACCCCGCCAGTATTGCTGCCGGAAACACCAGAAGGTGCAACTTGCGCCAAAGTGGCCCCAGCCAGCGTAGGCTAAGATTATTGGATGTGACGGCCAGGGGAACCAGCAAGACAAATCCCACCATGCCTATCGTGATGTAGGGCCGCTTGACGATATCCGCCCAGATACGGCCCCAATCCTGCACATCCAGAAACAACCATACGCCCAGATGGGCAAAAACATAGGCAAAGGCCATCACTCCGATTGCCCGGCGAAATTTCATAAGGTTCACCCCAAGGAATCGCCGAAGGGGCGTTATGCACAAGCCTGCGATCAATAGCTTGAGGGCCAGTTCCCCGTATTCGTGCTCCAGCGCCGAAATGGGTTCCACCCCCAGACCACCGGTGGCCGCCAGATAGAACAGGTAAGGCGCGGGCAGCGCCACCAGACCATACACGAGCCAAACCGGAATGCGCCGCGCAAACAGATTGACCCTGTCAACAATGCCCAAGGTGGACCCCGTCAAAAATGCTTGGCAAGGTCCATACCTTCATAAAGCGAAGCGACCTCTTCCTGATAGCCATTGAACATCAGCGTCGGCTGCCTGCTCGCGAACAGGCCACTGCCGATCACCCGTTCCGTGGCCTGGCTCCAGCGGGGGTGGTCCACATTCGGGTTCACGTTCGAATAGAAGCCGTATTCCTGAGGGCCCGCGCGGTTCCAGCTGGTCGGCGGCTCTTTGTCCGTCAGCGTGATGCGAACGACGGACTTGATGGATTTGAACCCATATTTCCACGGAACGACCAGGCGCATCGGTGCACCATTCTGTTTTGGCATGGGTTTGCCGTAAATTCCCGTCGCCATGATCGTAAGAGGGTGCAACGCTTCATCCAAGCGCAAACCTTCGACATAGGGCCAGTCCAGCACCGGATACCGTTGGCCGATCATTTCTTCAGGTCGGTAGAGCGTTTCGAACGCCACATATTTTGCGCCGTCCTGCACACCCGCCATAGCCAGAAGATCGGCCAATTCAAAACCGTTCCACGGAATGATCATTGACCATGCCTCAACGCAGCGGAACCGATAGATGCGCTCTTCGATGGTCATTTCGGACATGATGTCGTTGACGTCATAGGCCCCGGGGCGATCAACCATACCGTCGACTTCAATGCTCCATGGCGATGTTGTCAGTGCCTTGGCATAGCGAGGCGGATCTTCCTTGCCTGTGCCGAATTCGTAAAAATTGCAATAATTGGTAATCTCGTCCCAATCGTTCGGCTTCAGCGTATCTTGAGCAGAGGCGCGCGAACCTGCCATGCCCAGTCCGACACCCGCCGCTATCGCGCCGACAAATGCGCGCCTGTTCAGAAAATGTGCCTCGGGCGTTGCGTCCGCCCTCGTAAAGGTGTTCTTCCAACGATAAGCCATGAGTGCCTCCTACATGCCAATGTAAATAGAACCCATCGCCCGTCCCGCCAATAAACGTAGTGTCACCTTCGCGTTGGTGTCTTGTAACAATCGCCTCAAACGGTCATCCGGCGCAACGCATCAACAAAAACCGGGTGCCCCCCCGTCGGATCACCCTCACGACGCACCGCAGGATAAAGTTCGTTCATCTGCACCGAAGAGCCCGCCTCAGTGACCAATCTCACGTGATGGCGCCCCATCAGGCGCGGTTCGGCAACTCCGACGGAATGGGCGATTGTTTCCACTTCCTTTATAAGAGACTTGGCATACAAGGCGACGCGCTTGTCCTTCTCCTCAACGACCAGTCCCTTTTGCAAATGGCGGTCATGGGTGGTGATGCCGGTCGGGCAGGTGTTGCGATTACATTTGAGCGCCTGAATACAGCCGAGCGAGAACATGAAACCGCGTGCCGACGTCACCAGATCAGCGCCCGCGCAAATTGCCCATGCCACATCGCCGGGATTGACCAGCTTGCCGCTCGCTATGATGCGGATACGGTCATGCATGCCCGCCAGATCCCGCAAATCGACCATCCGCACCAGCGCTTCGCGCAGCGGCATGCCAACCAGATCCATAAGCGGCATGGGGGCGGCCCCCGTCCCACCCTCACCACCATCAACTGTGATGAAGTCCGGTGCGTAATCGGTGCCACGTTGTTTGAGCAACCGGAAGAAATCAAACCACGGATCGGCCGACCCGATACATGTCTTGAAGCCAACAGGCTTGCCCGTCACGTCCCGGATGTGGTGGATCAGGTCCAACAATTCACCCCAGTCGTTCACATCGTGATGACGGTTAGGTGAAATACTGGGCTTTCCTTGTGGGATTCCGCGAACCTCGGCAATTTCAGCCGACACCTTCTCACCAGGAAGGATTCCGCCTTTGCCCGGCTTGGCACCTTGGCTCAGCTTGATTTCAAACATCTTCACCTGCGCATGGGCGGCGACCGCGCGCAGCTTTTCGTCGCTCAGGTTCCCATCAAGATCGCGAACGCCGTATTTGGCCGTGCCGATCTGGAACACCACGTCGCATCCTCCCTCAAGATGCCATTGCGACAGCCCTCCTTCGCCGGTGTTCATCCACACGCCCGCCTTGGCAGCGCCACGGCTCAGGGCACGCACTGCGGGGCGCGATAACGCACCGTAAGACATGCCTGAAATGTTAAAGATGGACGGCGCGGCAAACGGTTCGCGGGCTGTGGGCCCAATCACCAATGGCTCTGTCGCGGCATATTGATCGTCCAGCGGGGGAAATGCGGCGGGCATGAAAATTGGCGTTCCCGGCACTTGAAGGTTTCGGGTAGAGCCAAACGCCTCGGTGTTGTCATGCCCGGCTGAGGCATCATAAATCCAGTTTCTTTGCGCCCTGTTAAAGGGCATCTCTTCGCGATCCATGGCAAAGAAATACTGGCGAAAAAACTCGCCCAGCGACGAAAACAACCCTCGAAACCGCCCGATGACCGGATAGTTCCGGCGAATGGCATCTTCCCCTTGATTGCGGTCGATCACGAACAGGACGGCGATCACCAGAACCGCGCAACCCAATAGAAAGACGAATGCCATCGCCATGAATTCGAAGATATTGCCCGTAAAACCCATGCTATTTCCCCGATGTGTTGATATATCTCAATTGCAGCCCGCCAATTATGGTCCAGACTGAGGGGTATGCCCGGCACCATGCAAGCCGAATGAAAAGGGAGCAGGAAAAAATGCGCAATTTTATTGGAAATCTGGCCTTTATCGCGATCATGGCAGGGCCAGTCAGCGCCGAGGGCATGATTACCTACACCACCGACGACAGCTTTGACGACGTGGTTTTCGGCCTTGAGAACGCCATTCTTGATGCCGGGCTGGTGATCGACGGCCTTAGCCACGTTGGCGAGATGCTGGCACGCACCAAAGAAGACGTCGGCTCTGAGGTCGATCTCTACCCGCAAGCGGATGTCTACAGCTTCTGTTCCGCTGCCTTGTCGCGCAAGGTGATGGAAGCCGATCCGACAAACATTCGGTTTTGCCCCTATGACATCTTTGTCGCGATCATGCCTGACAACCCGGATCAGGTTACCGTCGGCTTCGAAGTCTACCCAGACGGGCCGATGAAGGAAGTCGAGGCTCTGCTTGACTCAATCGCCCGCGCCGCAGTCGGACAACCCTAGCTTCGGCGCTGTCGAAAATTCCCGGCTTCCGAGAATCATTGCCGGATTCCTCCTTCCGTGAGACGTTTTTGCCCAAGCGGCAAAAGTATATTGCCGCGAACCGCATAGGGAGGATGTGAAATTGAATTTGAGACCAGATCCAACGTTCCACGCAACGCCGAAACTGGCGATGGAAGCACCGCCAGAAACGCTTGCCTTTACTTTGATGCTAAGCCCCGACGGATCACAACCCGACGGGCTTGCCGTGGTCGATGTGGACCCCGGTTCCGACACCTACGGCCAAATCGTGCATCAGGTGATCATGCCCAACAAAGGCGATGAGTTTCACCATTTCGGCTGGAACGCCTGTTCCTCTGCTCTGTCGCCGCTCAGCGGACATGCCTTTCTGGAACGGCGCTATCTGATCATTCCGGGCATCCGGTCGTCGCGGATTTACATCGTCGACGTCAAGGAGCCGCTCAAGGCCAAGATCCACAAGATCATCGAACCCGAAGAGGTGTTCGCCAAGACCGGCTATTCCAGGCCCCACACGATCCACTGTGGCCCCGAAGGAATCTATGTCAGCACCCTTGGTGGCGGCGGCAAAGACGGCACAGACGGACCTCCGGGAATCTTCATCCTGGATTGTGAAACCTTTGAAATTCTGGGCCGCTACGAAATGGACCGCGGCGAGCAGACCAAACATTATGATTTCTGGTGGAACCTGCCGCGCGACTACATGGTAAGCTCCGAATGGGGCCTGCCGCCACAATACGAAAACGGCATCGTGCCCGAGGATTTATTGTCCAACAAATACGGTCACAAGATCCACTTCTGGAAACTGCGCGACCGCAAGAACGTGCAAACCATTGATCTTGGTGCCAACCACCAGATGGCGCTTGAAATCCGTCCTGCTCATGATCCGTCAAAAGACTACGGCTTTTGCGGTGTGGTGGTGGACACCACCAATCTTCAAGGCGCGATCTTTACATGGTGGCAAAAGGACGACGGAACCTTTGAAGCAAAGAAAACCATCACCATCGACCCCGTCCCAGCGGATGCAGATGATCTGCCCGAACTGCTCAAGGGCTTTGGAGCCTGCCCGCCACTGGTGACGGACATCGACCTGTCGCTGGATGACAAATACCTCTATGTCGCCTGCTGGGGTCTGGGGGAAATGCACCAATACGATGTGTCGGACCCGATGAACCCGGTGCTCGCCGGCAAGGTCGAAATCGGCGGTATCGTAAAGAAAACGCCGCACCCCAACGGCAAGACCTTTGGATACGGGCCGCAAATGGTCGAGATCAGCCGCGATGGCAAACGGGTCTACTGGACCAATTCGCTCTATTCGACATGGGACAACCAATTCTATCCCGGAGAGCGTGGGGCCGCCATGGTCATGGCCAATGTGGGCGAAAACGGCGGGCTGACTCTCGACGAAAATTTCTGGGTGGATTTCCCGGAAGGTTACAGAAGCCATCAGATCCGCCTGGAAGGCGGCGATTGTTCTACTGACAGCTTCTGCTACCCGTCCGTCTGACGCATGGATCCAGATACAACAACGGCGGCCCTTTGGTGGGCCGTCGTTTTTTCGGGTGTCTACCACGGTGTCAATCCTGGCATGGGTTGGCCTCTTGCCGTGTCTGCCGCCCTTATGGAGCGAAAACCAAGCAGCATGCTGCGCGCGCTGACGAGCCTTTCTTTGGGGCATCTGTTGGCGATGGCTGCAATACTGTTCCCGTTCTCGGCCCTGCTTTTCCTTGTGGAATGGCAGCGTGAAATCCAGTTTGCAGCCTCGGTGCTGTTGATCAGCCTCGGTGTTTATCTTGTGATCAACCGGCGCCATCCCCGGTTTCTCAGTCGAGTGCCACCGCACCGGCTGGCGCTGTGGTCGTTCCTTGCCGCCATGGCGCATGGGGCCGGGCTTATGCTGGTGCCGGTGTATCTGGGTATTTGCCGGACGATCGACACCGATGCCGGGCATGCTGCCGTCTTTACCCTGATGGGTGGCAACGCCGGAATCGCGGTCGCTGTGGCAGTAACGCACACCTTGGCCATGACGGCCTCTGGCGGCCTGATCGCCTTTGGTGTTTATCGCTGGCTTGGGCTGAAATTCCTGTCAAAGGGCTGGTTCAACCTTGATCTTCTGTGGGCGCTCAGCCTGATCATCGTAGGAGCTTTGTCGCTTTGGACATTGCAATGGTAAAGGGCGGGGTTGCCCCCGCCCTTTAACGTGTCGCTTAGTGAACGACCGCCTCGTCCGGTTTGGGCCGGTTCGACGCAGCCACCCTGTCACCGATAATCAGCCCTTCGGGACCAGCGGAAACAGGCACGATCTGACCGTCCAGAATGTCCCCAGCCAAAAGCATTTCTGCCAGAGGATCCTGAAGGCTACGCTGGATCACCCGTTTGAGGGGACGCGCGCCGAACACCGGGTCATACCCTTCATCCGCAAGCCAGATTTTCGCGCCCTCATCGAGATCGAGCACGATTTTACGCGTGGCCAGCCGCTTGACCAAACGCGCCATCTGGATGTCCACGATCCCGCTCATGTCGTCGCGCTTGAGGCGGTCGAAGATGATCGTTTCGTCAAGCCGGTTCAGGAACTCGGGGCGGAAATGGGCGCGTACCGCGTCCATCACATCCCGCTTGGCCTGATCGCTGTCAGCCCCTTCGGGCAACTGGCTCAGCGCCTGCGACCCAAGGTTGGAGGTCAGAATGATCAACGTTTGCTTGAAATCGACCGTGCGTCCCTGACCATCGGTCAGAACACCATCGTCAAGCACCTGCAACAGTACGTTGAACACATCCGGGTGGGCTTTTTCGACCTCATCGAATAGAACAACCTGATACGGACGACGGCGCACCGCTTCAGTCAGGACCCCTCCTTCGTCATACCCGACATATCCGGGAGGTGCCCCGATCAGACGCGCAACGGCATGCTTTTCCATGAACTCCGACATGTCCACGCGCACCATCGCGTTGTCGTCATCAAAGAGGAACTCAGCAACCGCTTTGGTCAATTCAGTCTTGCCGACGCCGGTCGGCCCCAGAAACAGGAACGATCCCAGCGGACGATTCTCATCGTTCAGGCCCGCCCGAGCACGACGCACAGCGTTCGACAGGGCGCGCACCGCTTTGCTCTGGCCAACCACCCGCTTGTGAAGCTGATCCTCCATCCGCAGCAGTTTCTCGCGCTCCCCCTCCAGCATCTTCGCCATTGGAATTCCGGTCCAGCGTTCGACCACTCCGGCGATCTGCTCCGGGCGCACGGCCTCTTCGACCATCACACCGTTTTCCTCTTGGGCTTCCGCCTCGGACAATTGCTTTTCCAACTGCGGGATCACGCCATAAGAGAGTTCACCAGCACGGGCGAGATTGCCTTCCCGCTTGGCGATGTCCAGATCGGCGCGCGCACGGTCCAACTCTTCTTTGAGATCACGGGCAGAAGCGAGCTTGTCACGCTCGGCCTGCCACTGGGCAGTCATGCCCGCGGATTTTTCCTGAAGCCCGGACATCTCCTTTTCCAGCGTCGCCAAACGATCCTTGGACGCGGTGTCATCTTCCAGCTTCAGCGCCTCGACCTCGATCTGCATTTGCAAAATCTGGCGGTCGAGTTGATCCAGTTCTTCGGGTTTGCTGTCCACCTCCATACGCAGGCGGCTGGCCGCTTCGTCCACAAGATCAATGGCTTTGTCTGGCAGGAACCGATCAGTGATATAGCGGTTTGAAAGGGTCGCCGCCGCAACAAGAGCGCTGTCGGAAATACGAACACCATGGTGAAGTTCATACTTTTCCTTGATGCCGCGCAGGATGGAGATCGTGTCCTCAACGGTTGGCTCAGCGATGACAATCGGTTGGAACCTCCGCGCAAGCGCCGCATCCTTTTCCACGTATTTGCGATATTCATCGAGGGTCGTCGCCCCAATGCAATGCAACTCGCCACGTGCAAGCGCCGGTTTGATCAGGTTGGCCGCATCCATGGCACCATCCGATTTACCCGCCCCGACCAAAGTGTGCATTTCGTCGATGAACAGAACGATTTCGCCGGCCGCCTCTGTCACTTCGGTCAAGACAGCCTTGAGCCGCTCTTCGAATTCACCCCGATATTTTGCGCCTGCGATCAGTGCGCCCATATCGAGCGCAAGCAAACGCTTGTCGCGCAGCGATTCCGGCACATCACCATTAACGATGCGCAGCGCAAGGCCTTCGGCGATGGCGGTTTTACCGACGCCGGGTTCCCCGATCAGAACCGGGTTGTTTTTGGTCCGGCGACTGAGAACCTGCATGGATCTGCGGATTTCTTCGTCGCGGCCGATGATCGGATCAATCTTGCCCTCGCGCGCCGCTTCGGTCAGGTCGCGCGCATATTTCTTGAGCGCGTCATACCCTTCTTCGGCGCTGGCGCTGTCCGCGGTCCTGCCTTTACGGATATCGTTGATCGCACCATTCAAAGCCTGTGCCGAAACGGCTCCGGCATCCAGCGCATCCTTGGCCTTGGATTTCACCATGCACAGCGCCATGAGCAGCCGCTCGACCGGAACAAAGCTGTCGCCGGCCTTCTTGGCCAACGTTTCGGCCTCGGCCAAAATCTTGGCAGTGGACGCATCAAGATACACCTGTCCGGCATCGCCCGTTACCTGAGGCAACTTGGCAAGCGCCAGATCAAGGGATTGAACGACCCGTTCCGGGGCCCCACCCGCACGTTTGATGAGATTGCTGGCAAGCCCCTGATCATCATCCATCAGGGCTTTCAGAATATGTTCTGGTGACAGCCTTTGGTGGCTTTCCCGCATCGCAATGGTCTGGGCGGCCTGAATGAATCCGCGCGACCGCTCCGTGAACTTGCTCAAGTCCATCGTTCTTCTCCTTCGTTAGCACCCGATTTTTGCCACGCCCGCTTTGCGGCACATGGCTGTTCGGGCCTCATCACCAAGATGGGGAGACAGGAACCGTTGCGCAAGTGTCACACTCAAAAATCTGCGTCTGTTTTCTCATCGGATTCGCCCGCCTTGCCCGGGCTTGCGGTGTCACGTATCAGGCGGCCAGGTAGCGAAAGGAACAGTATGGGACAGGATCAATTGATCGTGGCACTGGATGTGCCCAATGCGATTGAAGGCATGCGGCTGGTTGAACGACTGGGGGACGAGGTCAGCTTTTACAAAATCGGCCTCGGCATGCTGACAGGAGGCGGTCTCGCCCTCGCCAACGAGCTCAAGCAAGAGCTGGGCAAGCGAGTGTTTCTGGACATGAAGCTGTTCGACATTGGGGCCACCGTTGAAAACGCTGTGCGCGGCCTTGCCCAGTTCGATCTGGACTTTTTGACGGTTCATGGCGATCCCAATGTGGTGCGTGCGGCCAAACAGGGCGCTTCCGGAAGCGATCTCAAGATCCTTGCCGTCACTATCCTGACCTCCCTCGACCGATCCGATCTGGATGCGGCCATGATCCGCGACGGCGACATCGCGGACCTGGTCACAGAACGGGCCGGGCGGGCCTTTGAAGCAGGGGCCGACGGCGTCATCGCCTCCCCTCAAGAAGCTGCGCGCATTCGCGCCTTACCCGAGGCGACAGGACGTTTGATCGTAACGCCGGGGGTCCGGCCAGCGGGTGCCGCACTTGGGGATCAGAAACGCGTTGCAACACCGGCACAGGCAATTGCAGACGGAGCCGATCACATCGTCGTTGGGCGTCCGATCTGGTCGGTCAACGATCCTGCCGCCGCTGCCCGCGCTGTTCAGGCAGAGATCTCCTCAACCTGAAGGAATGTGCCTGCAAAGGCACAACATTTAGTCATGTATCAAGTGTTTGGGATTTACGCTTTGTAAAACAGTCGGGATCGGCAAAACTGGTGGAGAGTTACTCCCCGACGGACCTTTTCTCTTCCTGTGGTTCGTTACCTCCCCCCGCCCTTCAGGTGCGGGGGGCCTTTATGTCGGATGCAACTTTTCCAAATGCGCCCGTCTATTGCATCGCCCGTCTATTGCATCGTTGTCTTTGGATCCGGTTGCCCGTTACACTGATGCATCCCTGACCTCACAGCAAAGACCTGCCGTGCCCGCCCTGTGCCGCGATTGCCTTGAACCGTTTGAAACCGGACGCCGGTGCCCCGCGTGTAACAGCCCGCGCGTCGTTGCGCATCCTGAACTGTTCGACCTTACGATCGCGCACATGGATTGTGATGCGTTCTATGCCTCTGTGGAAAAGCGGGACAACCCGGACTTGGCGGACAAACCCGTGATCATCGGTGGCGGGAGGCGGGGCGTCGTATCAACCGCCTGCTATATAGCGCGCATTCGGGGCGTCCGATCCGCAATGCCAATGTTCAAGGCTCTCAAACTGTGCCCCGACGCTGTGATCGTGAAGCCCAGAATGGACGTATATTCCGAGGTCAGCCGCCAGATACGACAGATGATGCAGGATCTGACACCTGCCATCCAGCCTTTGTCACTGGACGAAGCCTTTCTGGATCTGTCCGGCACGCAGCGCCTGCACGGTGCCGCACCCGCGCGGATGATGGCCCACTTGGTAAGACGCATGAAAACGGAACTGGGCGTCACAGGATCAATCGGGCTAAGTCACAACAAGTTTCTTGCCAAAATCGCTTCTGATCTGGACAAACCGCACGGGTTTGCCGTCATCGGCAAGGAAGAGACAGAGGCGTTTCTGGAACATAAGCCCGTAAATCTGATCTGGGGGGTTGGGGCCAGCGCGGCAACCTCTCTTGAGGCAGCCGGAATTCGTACATTTTGCGACCTCAGACGCTGGGACAAACAAGCGCTGGCCGAACGCTTTGGGTCCATGGGAGATCGCTTGTTTGACCTTGCGCGCGGGCGCGACAGCCGCCGTGTTTCACAGGATGAGCCGATCAAATCAATCTCAAACGAAACGACATTCAATGAAGATACCTCGGACCCGGATATTCTGGACGGTCACATCTGGCGCATGGCCGAAAAAGTCTCGGCCAGATGCAAAGCGCGCGGCTTGGCCGGACGGGTCGTAACGCTCAAGCTCAAACAATCCGACCATCGGCTCATTACGCGGCGGGTCTCGCTGCGCGACGCCACGCAGATTGCCGATACGATCTATCGCAATGCCCGCAACTTGATGGGAGGCGAACAACGCAAAGGCCCATTTCGCCTGTTGGGGGTTGGGCTGTCAGACCTGTGCGCAGATAGCATGGCAGACTTGACCGGCGATTTGCTTGATCCGGATGCGCGTCGCCGCGCTCAGGCCGAACGCGCCGCAGATGAGATCCGGCAAAAATTTGGCAAGGATGCCATCATCAAAGGCCGGGCTTTGCGCTGAAATCATTCAGCCGCGAGCGAGAGATCCTCGTATCCGATGGCGGCAATTTCCGCCACGACACCCCGCAGAAGGCCGCGCACCTCTTCAAAGCGGCTGTTGGGCTGAACGGCGCGTTCGTCCATATAGATGCTGCGATCAATCTCAACCTGAATAGCGTGCTGCTGCCGGGACGGTCTGCCATAGGCCTGCGTGATATACGCTCCGGCAAAGGGGGCATTACGCGCCACGACAAAGCCAGCCCGTTCAAACGCGGCTTCGATCCGGTCGACAACATCCGCCCCTGCGGCAGCACCGAACCTGTCACCCAACACAATGTCTGGCCGACGTGCGGCACTGCGTGACACACCGTCCATCGCCTCATGCGGCATGGAATGACAATCCACCAGAATAGCGCGCCCGAACCGGCGGCGCGACGACTCCAGAAGCCGGGCAAGTTCATCATGGTACGGGCGCCAATACGCGTCGATGCGGCGGCGCGCTTCTGCCATGGACAGTTTTCCCAGATAAATCGCACGGCCATTGGACACCACCCGCGGCACCACGCCCAAACCCGAGGCAACACGGGGATTGTGCCCCTGACGGCGCACCCCTTCGATCAGCGCCGGATCCAGTTCTTCCGGGCTGCGGTTGAGGTCAAGAAACGCGCGCGGCGCACGGGCCGCCAGCAAAGGGGCTCCGAATTCCCGAGCCGAAAAAAAGAGCTGATCCACAAAGGCATCTTCCGACGACCGAATCGCCAAAGGGTCCAGAATCGTCTGGGCCATGAACTCTGCTGTATATTCCGATCCGCTATGCGGAGACGCAAATACCACGCTGGACGCAAGCTGCGCCGGCTCGAACGTCGAAAAGGCTTGGTTGTTCATGATATCTCCGCCTCAGGTGAGGTAATCATAGCGCGTAAAATCACTTTGCCAAAACCCCTTGATCCCTCCCGCGACTCCTTTTATAGACCGCTCACCGGCGCGGATTTCCGCGCCCCTTTTATTGGGTGCGGGTTGCGTGTCGGGATTCATGGGCGGTTAGCTCAGCGGTAGAGCACTACGTTGACATCGTAGGGGTCACTGGTTCGATCCCAGTACCGCCCACCATGAATTCACTTCCCTTCGGGGACCCGCTAAATCGGCGCTGGCCCGCGCCACAGGCACAGGAGAAGGCCATGAAGGTCCGTAACTCGCTCCGTTCGCTCAAGAACCGGCACCGTGACTGCCGGGTTGTGCGCCGTAAAGGCCGCGTTTACGTCATCAACAAGACGCAGCGCCGGTTCAAGGCACGCCAGGGTTAATCCCTGACTTGAAACGACATTCGTGAAAACCGCGCCCCAGGGCGCGGTTTTTCGCGTTTTGGCCCTCAATTTCTTGCACGTAAGCCGTCAGTACAAGGTTTCTGATTTATTTTGTCAGGAAATGGGTTGCCGATTCACGGCGACTTCTTTATCTGATTATTTAAGTCGGGAATATTCAAACAAGGAAAAGGATACTCGCATGAAACCCTCCGCATGGATCGCAACCGCCGTCGGTGCACTGGTCGCCCTTCCCGCCTTTGCCGATGGCGAACTGAATCTTTACTCCGCCCGTCATTATGACACCGACGAACGCCTCTATTCGGATTTCGAGGATGCAACCGGGATCACAATCAACCGAATCGAAGGCAAGGCCGATGAACTGGCGGCACGACTGCGAGCCGAAGGCGCAAACAGCCCCGCTGACGTGTTCCTGACGGTGGATACTTCGCGCCTCAAACGCGCCAAGGATCTGGGCCTTCTGCAGGCGATCGAGAATCCGACGCTGGAGGCACGCATTCCCGCCAACCTGCAGGACGAGGATAATTTCTGGTTCGGCTTCTCGCAGCGCGCACGCGTGATCTTTTACAACAAGGAAACGGTGACCAATCCGCCCCAAACCTATGCTGACCTCGCCGACCCCGCCTACAAGGACAAGCTCTGCATCCGGTCGTCCAGCAACGTGTATAACCAGACCCTTCTTGCCGCGATGATCGAACACATGGGAGAAGACGGTGCCAAGGCGTGGGCCGCTGGAGTCGTCGACAACATGGCGCGCGCGCCTCAAGGCGGCGACACCGATCAGCTCCGTGGAATCGTGTCAGGTGAATGCGAAGTGTCCGTCTCCAATACCTACTACTTTGCACGCGCAATGCGCCAAGACGTGCGCGGGGTATCCTCTGATATTGATATGATCGGATGGGTGTTCCCGGATCAGGACGGGCATGGCGCGCACATGAACCTGTCCGGTGGCGGCATCGCAGCCCATGCGCCGAACCGCGACAATGCGATCCGGTTCCTTGAATACCTGGTGTCTGAACAGGCGCAAAAATACTTCTCAGACGGTAACGACGAATACCCCGTCGTCGAAGGCGTCGCGCTGGCTGCCCCCGTAGCCGCAATGGGAGAGTTCAAGGCCGACAGCGTAAACCTTGCCAAAGTCGCTGAAAACCTGCCCGCTGCCCAGCGCATCTTTGATCAGGTTGGCTGGGAATAATCACCCGGGTCGGTAAATCTCGGGCGCGCCGGAAGCACGGTGCGCCCGTTTTCTTTGCCAGGGCACGTTTAGGTGCGCAATTGACCCATTTTTTCGATGTTTACTGCACAGTAAATCCATTTTCCCAATCTTCTAACCTGCGTTACCGCTTGATCAGCACAGGGAGAAGCCCATGACCGATATCACCGTTTTCGCCGCCAAGAAGATCATCACAATGGATCCCACCCGGACCGAAGCGACCCATGTCGCGGTGCGCGACGGTCGCATTCTGGCAGTTGGTGGACGTGATTGCGCGGACCAATGGGGAAAAGTCACCCATGACGACAGTCTGTCCCATGCGGTCCTGATGCCGGGTTTTGTCGAAGGCCATGCACATATGATGGCAGGCGCAATGTGGGACCACGCCTATTGCGGGTTCCATGACCGGATCGACCCGCAGGGCCGCCTGCATAAAGGCATGCAAGATATCGACGCGGTCATCGCGCGACTGATAGAATTCGAAAAAGGGCTGGCAGAGGATGAGCCGATCTTTGGCTGGGGGCTCGACCCAATTTTCCTTAGCTCCGAACGATTGAGCCACAAGCATCTGGATCAGATCAGCACGACACGGCCCATCGCGATCATGTTCTCGAACTTTCATCTGATGTGCGTGAATTCTGCGGCTCTTGAACTGGCCGGATATACCCGCGAAACCAACGCGGAAGGCGTTGTAAAGGGGCCCGACGGCAACCCTACCGGTGAATTGCAGGAGATGGCCGCAATGTTCCCGGTCATGCGACGGCTTGGCGTAGATTTTCGCGGGTTGTCACAGAAACCCTCGTCGATCCGGGCTTACGGAGACGTGTGCAAACACGCCGGCGTCACCACGGTCACTGATCTATATTCCTCGATGGAAGATGCCGACCTTGGTGCCTTGCTCGAGGTTACAGGAGCCGACGATTTCCACGTCAGAATCGTACCCGCCCTTGGCACAGTTGGGTTTGATCCCACCCAGATGGCGGAACGTGCCTTGAACCTCAAGGCGAAATCAACGGACAAATTACGCCTTGGTGCGGTCAAGGTCATGACGGACGGATCAATCCAGGGCTGGACCGCGCGGGTCAAATGGCCGGGATATGTCGGCGGACAACCCAACGGAATCTGGAACACACCGCCGGAAACCATTTTTGACATCTGCGAGGCAATGCAGCGCGCAGGTGTGCAGATGCACTTGCACGTTAACGGGGACGAGGCGTCCGCGGTCACTTTGGACGCACTTGAAGCCGCTGCCCGCAAGCATCCATGGGGCGAAGCGCGCCATGTACTGCAACACTGCCAGATGATGGGCAGCGACCAGTTCCGCAAGGCGGCATCACTTGGCGTGTGTGTGAACATTTTCTCAAACCACATCTGGTTCTTTGGGGATCAACACGCCGCGCTGACCATTGGCGAAGACCGTGCACAACGGATGGACGCAGTGCGTAGCGCACTGGACGAAGGTGCCCGCGTGGCAATCCATTCGGATGCGCCCGTCACTCCCATGGGCCCGCTGTTCACCGCATGGTGCGCCGTCAACCGGCAAACAATGACCGGGCGCGTTCTGGGGGCCGCGCAGTGCATTACTGTTCAAGAGGCGCTTTATGCCATCACCCTTGGTGCAGCCTATACGCTGAAGCTCGATGACGAAATCGGCAGCATTGAGACCGGCAAGAAAGCCGATTTCGCAGTGCTGGGCGAAGACCCGACGGAGGTTGCCCCGGATGCTCTCAAGGATGTACCCGTTCTTGGAACGGTATTTGGCGGACGACTCAATCTGATATGACACTCCCTCCCCTGCCCATGACAGTCGTGTCGGGATATCTCGGCGCGGGGAAAACCACGCTGATCAACCGACTTTTGTCAGAACCGCACGGGATGCGGCTCTTGGTGCTCGTGAACGATTTCGGCGCGATCAACATTGATGCGGCCCTTTTGGCGTCACGGGACGAAGACACCATCGCGCTGACCAATGGTTGTGTTTGCTGCACGATGGGGGCCGATCTGTTCATGGCGCTTGGCGATGTGCTTGACCGGCAGCCACGCCCAGATCACCTGATTGTCGAAGCCAGCGGCGTGGCCGATCCGGTGGCCATTGCCAATGCCGCAATCGCCGAACCGGACATGTCATACGCGGGCATCCTGACGGTGGTCGACGGGCTGAACGGATCGCAGGTCATGAACGATCCGCAAATCGGACCACAGGTGACCCAACAGATCACCGCCGGAGATATGGTGCTTGTCTCAAAAACCGATGAGGTGCCCGACGATCTGGGCCAAGCCATCCGCGCATTGGGCGCGCGCACGCCGCGTGCAATCGGAGACATGCCGTTCGCCCCGCTGTTGTCAGGCCTGATCCCGCGCCCGCTGGGCCGTGCGAGCGCGCCGCACCCCGCCTATGCCGCCTGGGATCACGAAAGCGATGCCCCCATAAGCCGGGCTGCAATGGGCGAAAAGCTGGAAACCCGACCCGAAGGTCTTTATCGGCTCAAGGGGTTCATTCTGACCGATGACGGCGGCTATGAGGTCCACGTCGTAGGGCGTTATGTATCGGCGAAACGCGCGCAGACGGACAAGACCATCCTCGTGGGGCTTGGCCCCGCCGACCGGATCAGCCACGATGCGATTGAAAAATGGTGGACGGCCTGAGAACCTGAGGAGGCTCGATAATTCAGGACCGCCGACCAACCTGCCGACAGATCAGGATCACCGGCAAAAGCCCTACCGCGACAATCACCAGAGACGGCACTGCCGCGCCCTCAAGGCGTTCGTCGCTGGCCAGTCTGTAGGCTTGGACGGCAAGCGTGTCATAGTTGAACGGACGCATGATCAGCGTCGCAGGCAGTTCCTTCATCACGTCGACGAAAACAATCAGCAAAGCTGTCAAAAGGCTGGGCGTCAGCATCGGCAAATGCACCCGTCGCAAAGTGCCCAGAGGCGTCTGGCCAAGGGATCGCGCGGCGGCGTCCATATTTGCGTGAATGGTGCTTTGCCCGCCCTCGTATGCGCCCAGCGCCGCTGCCAAAAACCGAACCATATAGGCACCGACCAGCAACCAGATTGATCCAGTCACCAACAATCCGGTGGAATAGTCGAACCGCGCCCGCATCCACGAATCCAATGCATTGTCGAACGCTGCGAATGGCACAATCAGCCCCACTGCGATCACCCCGCCCGGCACGGCATAGCCGAGGCGCGCGATATAGGCTGCGACCTGCGCGCCGCGACCGGGGCGCAATCGCTGAAAGAACCCTACCGCGATCGCCGCAAGCAATGTTATCACCGCAGCCGATGCAGCCAGCGTGATCGAATTGCTGATGAACCGGGTGTAGCGTCGGCTCAGAAGATCCTGTTCTGATCCGATCCCCATGGTCAGCAGAACCGCGACCGGCAACAGACACCCCAGAAGAACCGGCAGGAAACAGGCCAGAAACGCCAAGGCCGCCCGCCAACCCCGCAACCGGTCAGGCGGCATACGTTGCTGGCGTTTCCCGGTGTCATGATACTTGGCGGCACCCCTTTGCGTGCGCTCGAGAATTGCGAGAAACAGGGCAAAAGCCAACAAGCATACAGCAAGCTGCGCCGCTGCAGCCCGGTCCGCCATAGAGAACCAACTGGTGTAAATGCCCGTCGCAAAAGTCTGCACCCCGAAATACGCTACCGTCCCGAAATCGGCGATGGTTTCCATAATCGCAAGCAGAACCCCACCCGCAATTGCAGGGCGCGCCATCGGCAGACTGACCCGCCAGAATGCCACCCAAGCGTTTTTGCCCAATGCGCGTGCCGCGAGGAAAGCTGTGGCACTTTGTTGGAGAAACGCCGCGCGCGCCAGCAGATACACATACGGATAGAGAACGAGGATCAGCATCAACGCCGCACCGCCCAGCGACCGGATTTCCGGAAACCAGTAATCGCGCGGCCCCCAGCCTGTTACCGATCGCAGACTGCTTTGCACGATACCGGGGTGATCCAGAACAAAGGTATAGGCATATGCCAGCACATAGGCCGGAAAGGCCAAAGGAAGAACCAATGCAATCTCAAGCAGCCGCTTTGCTGGAAATACTGTCATCGTGACGAGCCACGCCGTGCCCACCCCGACAATCATTGTGCCCACCCCAACCAGCACCACCAACAAAAGCGTGGTGCCGACATATCCCGGAAGAACCGTGGCAAGCAGGTGTCCAACCGTATCGGTCCCGCCGCTTAGCGCCCCGACTAGCACCGCAACCATGGGCAACAAACACGCCGCCGCCACGGTATAGGCCACAACGCCCAGCGCGGGCGCGCCCTGTGCCCGGCGGCGGCGGCGCTTTCGCGCGCGTTCACTAATGTCGTGGCTGTCGGTCACGGCGCGACTCCGGCACGAAAAAACCCTGCCGGATGACATCACCCGGCAGGGTCTTATCCTAGCTATTTAGTCGGATATCCAGCGGAAATTATCCAACCACGTTGAACGCAGGGCCATAAGGATACCCCGTGATGTTCTCATTGCCATCGGCGGTAATGATCAGAATGTCATGTTCACGGTACCCACCCGCACCCGGCCCATCATCAGGCAAGGTCAGCATCGGCTCCATAGAAATGACCATCCCCGGCTCGAGCACGGTGTCGATATCTTCGCGCAGCTCAAGGCCAGCCTCGCGCCCATAAAAATGCGACAGCACGCCAAAGGAATGACCGTAACCAAAGGTCCGATATTGCAACAGATCGCGTTCCTCGAAGAAGGCATTGATCGCATGGGTGACTTCGGCGCAGGTCGCGCCGGGCTTCAACAAGCTCATTCCGTATTCATGGGCGGCGACGTTTGCCTCCCAGATGCGAAGTGATGCATCGTCGACTTCACCCACGAACATCGTGCGCTCCAGCGCGGTGTAATAGCCCGAGATCATTGGAAAGGTGTTCAGGCTGAGAATATCGCCTCGCTCAAGAACACGGCCGGTCACCGGGTTATGCGCGCCGTCGGTGTTTAGCCCCGATTGAAACCAGACCCAGGTATCGCGGTATTCGGCATCCGGGAAACGTTTGGCGATCTCCGCCTCCATTGCGTCCCGTCCGGCCATGGCCACGTCGATTTCGCGCGCGCCGACACGCACCGCATCGCGGATGGCATACCCGCCGACATCCGCCACTTGCGCCCCGTGCCGGATCAGATCCAACTCGGCTGGAGACTTCATCATGCGTTGCTGCATTGTGGCAGGGGCGATATCGGCCACCCGTTGGGGTGCCAGAAATGCCTCCAACTTGTCGCGCTGGATCAGGGTGAGATGATCCGCTTCCATGCCGACGGCCTTGCCGGTTCCGGCGACAGAACGGACTGCGCGCCAGAAATTGTCGCGTTGCCAATCCGTGTAGGTGATATTGTCGCCGTGGCTGCGCCGCCAAGGCTGACCAGCGTCGATGCCAGCACTGATAGTCACGGCTTCGCTGGCCGTCACAACCATTCCGTAAGGCCGGCCAAAGCTGCAATAGAGAAAGCCCGAGTAATACGCGATGTTGTGCATCGAGGTAAGCACCACGGCATGCAGATCAGCTTCGGACATGCTGCGTCGAAGGCCGCGCAGACGCGCTTCATACTCTGCATCGGAAAACGCCAGTCGGGCCTTTTCTCCGTTGTGAAAACGATACATATCGGGTCGTTGGGTCATGTTCTTGCCCTCCAAAAGAATAGGAGCATCCCGGCGTTCAGGACAAGAATGAGGCGCGCATCCGCACGGCAGATCGCTGGTGGGATGAAGGCGACGCCATCGCCTTGGCCCGCGCTCTATCTGCCGTGGATGCACCCGTCAGGCAAGACCGGTTTGCGACCGGCTCAGACTGTTTGCGTCAGTTTTTGCACCATTTCGCCGTCCGGGTCGGTCAACGAATCAATCACGTCGAAATGGTGCTTGCCGGGCGCGATCACAACAGGCACATCCCAGGCCGCCCCCAGCGCACGCGCCTGCTCAACAAAGACGGGCCTTTCATCCGCCCCGACCCAAACGGTTACTGGAATGTTGTGTCTGTTGGAAATCAGGGTTGGGCTTTCTGCGGCGGCATCCTGTTCGTTCATACCGAACGCATCATTCATCGACGTCCTGAGCAGCGGCCGCAAATCCGCCACAGGCGATATCGGCAACACATGCCCAAGACGCGCGGCCACTTGCGGCGGCAAGACGCCCTGACAAACCATGCGTGCCACCAGATGCCCCCCCGCCGAGTGCCCCGCCAACAGGATCGGCCCTTCGACGCGCTCTGCCAATGCCGTGATGGCGCGGGAAATCTGCACGGTAATGTCGGATATCCGCACCTCTGGGCACAGATCATAGGACGGCATGGCCACCGTCCATCCCGCATCCACCATGCCAGCGGCGAGGTGCGACCAGTATGATTTGTCGAACTTCAGCCAATAGCCACCGTGCACAAAGACAAACAATCCCCGCGACGCCCCATCAGGACGGAACAAATCATAGATCTGACGTGGCGAGGCCCCATAGGAAACGTCGCATTCCGCCCGGAGGCCCAAGCCCGCACGATACGCGGCTGCCGCTCCGCTCCACCGTGGTGGAAAGGCGTCCGCATCCGGAATATAAGCAGCATTGGCATAGGCATCGTCCAGTTCCATGATTTTCTTCCTTGATGTGGCTATGGACAAAGCCTGCCTCAACTGGTTTGCCTGTGCACGTCAAAAGCGAGGGGAGACAATATGCTTGACGCCACGACCGATCTTAAATCGCTATTGAAGGACTCATCCTTGTTGGAGACCCGCGCCTATATCAACGGCACGTGGGTCGATGGGGACAACGGCACATTCGGTGTCACGAACCCGGCACGGGGTGACGTCATCGCGAACGTCGCGGATGTAAGCCGCGATCAGGTGAGCATGGCCATCGCCGCTGCAGAAGCCGCCCAGAAAGACTGGGCCGCCTGGACCGGCAAGGAACGCGCCGCCGTATTGCGCAAGTGGTTCGACCTCATGATGGAAAACGCAGATGATCTGGGCACCATCCTGACCGCTGAACAGGGCAAACCCCACGCCGAAGCCAAGGGCGAGATCGCTTACGGCGCGTCGTTCATCGAATTCTTTGGTGAAGAAGCGAAACGCATCTACGGCGAAACCATTCCCGGCCACCAGCGCGACAAGCGCATCATGGTCATGAAGCAGCCAGTAGGTGTCGTGGGGTCCATCACGCCATGGAACTTTCCCAACGCGATGATTACACGCAAGGCCGCGCCGGCATTGGCTGCGGGGTGTTCCTTTGTCGCGCGTCCCGCGTCCGAAACACCACTTTCGGCGCTGGTCATGGGCGTTCTGGCCGAACGCGCGGGTATCCCGGCGGGCGTCTTCAACGTGGTCCCGTCATCGCGATCGTCCGAGATCGGCAAGGAATTCTGTGAAAACCCCGCCGTTCGCAAAATAACCTTTACCGGATCCACCGAAGTCGGCCGCATCCTTTTGCGACAGGCCGCTGACCAGGTCATGAAGTGTTCGATGGAGTTGGGCGGCAACGCGCCGTTCATTGTCTTTGACGATGCCGACCTTGATGCCGCTGTCGAAGGCGCGATGATGTGCAAGTTCCGCAACAACGGCCAGACATGCGTTTGCGCCAACCGGATCTATGTTCAGGCCGGTGTCTATGACGCCTTCGCAACCAAGCTGAAAGCCGCTGTGGAAAAGCTCAACATCGGTGACGGCCTGTCCGAAGGCGTAACCACCGGTCCGCTGATCAACAGCGACGCGGTGGACAAGGTTCTGGAGCATCTCGGCGATGTCACGGCCAAGGGTGGCGAAGTCCTCACCGGCGGCGCGGCGCATGATCTGGGCGGCAACTTCTTTCAACCCACTGTGGTCACCGGAGTGACGCAAGACATGAAAGTCGCCAAGGAAGAAACCTTTGGTCCACTGGCACCATTGTTCAAATTCGAGAGCGTGGATGATGTTATCGCAATGGCCAACGACACAATCTTTGGCCTTGCAGCCTATTTCTACGCCAAGGATCTGAGCCGCGTCTACAAGGTGGCCGAATCTCTGGAATACGGGATTGTCGGGGTTAACACCGGCATCATCTCGACCGAGGTCGCTCCCTTTGGCGGGGTCAAGCAATCTGGCCTTGGCCGCGAAGGCAGCCACCACGGGATCGAGGATTTTCTCGAACTGAAATACGTCTGCATGTCGGTCTGATCATCGGACAGCGTGACAGTAAACAAAAAAATGGGGGCACAGAATGCCCCCTGCAGCGCGCCGCCCCTTTGGGCGGCGCCTTGCGTTCATGGGGTCAGTTCACTTTACCTTCGATCGCGCCTACTCCGCGGGCGATCTCGATCCGGCGCGGCTTCAGCGCTTCGGGCACTTCCCGCTTGAGATCAATATGCAGCATGCCATCCTCATGGCTGGCCCCAATCACGCGCACGTGATCTGCCAGCTGGAAGCGACGTTCGAACGCACGTGTCGCAATCCCGCGATGCAGATAGGTCCGGTCGCTGTCATCTTCTGTTTTCTTGGCCGACACGATCAAGGCGTTCTCGCGCACTTCCACATTCAGATCTTCATCGGAAAATCCAGCCACGGCCACGGAAATCCGATACGCGTCATCGGCGGTTTTCTCGATGTTGTAAGGGGGGTAGGTCGATTGCGAAACGTCGCTGGCAAGAGCCCGGTCCATGATATCGGCGATCTGATCAAAACCGACGGTGGCCCGATACAGGGGTGCAAGGTCAAAACTACGCATGATTCATATCCTCATAACTTGAGCGATGTGAGATTTATGCCCTCCTCAAGGGACGGGCGGTTTTCGCGAAGGCCCGCCATGCGGCACCCTCGTTAGATCAGATGGGAAAGATGATCAGCGGTTTCAAGCCCCTCAGGGGCGCACGAATTTGGCACCGCCAGCACGGCTTCTGCTTCCTGCGGACAACCGGCGCACGGCCGGGGCAGAGGACACGTAATGTCCCTTGCCTGCGTCCAATTCTGCATGCAACCGGATCAGAGGCGCATCCAGATCAGTGCCAAGCGAAACCTGGCGGCCTTCGACCTGCGCCTTGGCCGACACCACCGATACGATCTGCGGAATGCCGTTGCGAAACGAAAAGATCGGTGCGCCAGAGGATCCGAAATCAACATTGCACGACGTGACCAATATCCCGTCCTGCCGGGCCAAAACCTTGCAGACGTTCTGTAACGAAGGCGCTTCTGCACGATCATGGGCATAGGATACCACGCCAATCTCGTCACCGGGTCGCGGACGCGCTGCGGTCACGAACGGTTCAATCGTGGTGTTTCGGATCGGGTGTTGCAGCTCAAGTAGCGCCACATCGTTGCGCACGCGCTGCGCCGACACTTCCGCGCCGTATTCATATTCTGGATGCACGACCGCGCGCCGCACAGCCCGGTGTGCAGAAGCACGCCCGTTGCGCAGCCCGGCCAGAAATTCGATCTGGCCATGATCAATGCGCCCAGACGTTTTCTTGTCAAACAGGCAATGGGCGGCTGTCAGGACAAGATCGGGTGCAATCAATGCACCGGTGCAAAATCCCTTGCCCCCGATATCCAGACGCCCAACCGCTTCCCACTGGCGGCCCGACGCAAGCGTGCCCAATGTCTCCAGCCGCGAATCTTGGCCCATCGCAATGAACGGCCAAAGTCCAATCAGCAAAGCCAAGACCAGTCGCGCCACGTCTTCCTCCGTCACAGATCCTACCCGACGGAGACCCCGTCAAAGGCTACACGTGACGGTCTATTTCTGGCTTGGGGCAAAAATTGGGCGCAAACGCAGCCGTTTCACGCCTTAGCGCAGAATAGGCACCTCAGGGGCGCGCTTGCCCTCTTCTGTCATGGCAGGCGGGACTGGCCCTCCCGTGGCCCAATCCAGCAATTCCACCGTATGCAGGATGGGAACCTCGGTCCCCGATCCGATCTGCATCATGCAACCGATATTTCCAGCCGCGATCACATCGGGATTGCGCGCCTCAAGGGTGCGCACCTTGCGATCCTTCAGCTTGGCCGAAATCTCGGGCTGCATCAGGTTGTAGGTGCCGGCACTACCACAGCACAAATGGCTGTCTGCCGGTTCAACAACCGTGAACCCTGCCTTCCTGAGCAAGGTCTTCGGATGGTCCTTGATCTGCTGGCCGTGTTGCAACGAACAGGCCGCGTGATAAGCCACCGTCAGCCCCGGTTTGACACCCGGCACGGGCAGGTCAAGCTTGATCAGGACTTCGCTGATATCCATGGCTATGTCAGACACCCGCGCAGCATCCGCCGCCAATCCGTCATTGCGGAACATGTGGCCATAGTCCTTGACCGTTGTGCCACACCCGCTGGTGTTGATCACGATGGCATCCAGCCCCTGACCATCCATCTCGCGGGTCCATGCACGGATATTCTTGGCCGCCGTGGCATGGCTTTCGTCAGCTTTGCCCATGTGGTGGGTCAACGCCCCGCAACACCCTGCGCCTTCGGCCACCACGACTTCGCATCCCAATCGGGTCAGCAATCTGATCGTGGCATCGTTGATATCGGTGTTCAGTGCCTTCTGTGCACAACCGGTCATCAACGCCACACGCATCTTCTTCTCTGTCACTGGCGCAAAGCTTTGCGGATCGTCATTGCGCGATACCGGCGGAATACGCTTGGGTGCCATCGCCAACATTGCCCGCAGCCGCGCATCCGGGATCAGCGGCGCAAACGGCTTGCCGATCTTTGCCAACAGCAAGGCGACCCGGAACCGCATCGGATAGGGCAGAATCCGCGCCAAGACCCAGCGCAACGCCTTGTCCGACAGGGGCCGGTCATAATTCTTTTCGATATACTCCCGCGCATGATCGACCAGATGCATGTAATGCACCCCCGACGGGCAGGTCGTCATGCACGCAAGGCAGGACAGGCAGCGATCCACATGCTTGACGGTCTTTTCGTCCGGCGTCCGGTTGTTCTCAAGCATATCCTTGATCAGGTAAATCCGTCCGCGCGGGCTGTCCAACTCATCGCCCAAAACCTGATAGGTCGGGCAAGTCGCCGTGCAAAAACCGCAATGCACGCATGATCTCAGAATTTCATTCGCCCGTTGAATGCCCGGATCTTTCAGTTGATCTTGTGTAAAGTGCGTTTGCATCAGCCCATCAGCCCCGGATTGAAGATACCTTTAGGATCGAATTTCGCGCGCACGCCCTGCGCCAACGCCGCAACCGCAGGCGCTTCCGGCTGAAACACCGAAACATCGGCGCGCAGGTCGTCCGGCCCCTTGATCAACGTGGCGTGTCCACCACCGGGCACGGCCGCGCGGTCGGCAACCATCTGTTGAATGCGCTCATGCACCGCTTTCGCGCCGCCTGTGGCCTCTGCCTGCGCAGCGGTCATTCCGATCCAGCCCAGCGCCCCGGCCCAATCGAGTTGCACAAGGGAGTTCGTTTTGGCCTGCAATGGTTCCAAGACACCGGCCCGCAGATCACGCGCCGTTGCCGAAACCCGCCAGACCAGATCACAGCCCGACAGCGCCACGACATCGCGAACCCCCTGCCAAAGCGCCGCATTCGCCGCCGCATCCTCAATGCGGCTAACGGTTCCCAGATCCGCCAGCAATGCGCTCAACTGTTCAGCCCGGTAAGCCACCGATCCGGCAAAACCCTCAAGGCGCAGAATGACCCTCAATCTGGCCTCTCCCGGCAAGACCGCCGCGCCAGAGACCTCAAACGGGCTGGTCAGCGCCCGCGTCATCGCCACCTGCGCCACCGCGCCATCCGCCACCGAAAGTTCGAGCGTGGCAATCGTTTCCGGCACTGGCAGCACCTTGAAACTCACTTCGGTCAGAACACCCAGCGTGCCGTAACTGCCCGCCGCCAGCTTAACCAGATCATAGCCGGTGACGTTCTTCATCACCCGCCCGCCATTCTTGAGCCTGCGCCCCATGCCATCGACAAACCGGACTCCCAAAAGAAAGTCGCGCGCCGCGCCCACCGCCATACGGCGCGGCCCGCTGACGTTTGCCGCGACCACGCCGCCGATCGTGGGGATGCCAGACGTGCCCAACAGCCCCCGATGGTCCATTGGCTCAAACGGCAACCTCTGCCCCTCCGCAGCGAGCGCCGCCTCGATCTCTTCCACCGGTGTGCCCGCCCGCGCGACCAGCGTCAGCGCCCCGGGTTCGTAATCGACAATACCGGACATCTTTGCCGCACTCAGGGTGTCCCCCTCAACCGGCCGCCCGACAGGCCGGGTGCCGCCTCCAACAATCCTGAAAGGGCCAGCCGCCGCCGCGACCAAATCGGCCAGTTCGGCCTCGTTTTGCGGTGTCATCATTTTCTCTTGCCTCAAATATCCCGGGGGAGAGCCCCAAAGGGGCGAGGGGGCAGCGCGCCCTTCCCTATTCGGCTGCCAGCGCCTGCGACCGGCGGGTTTCGCTTGATCCCAACGGGAAAACCTTGGCCGGATTCAGCAACCACTGCGGGTCAAACACATCCTTGACCGACATCTGGATATCCAGATCATCCGGCTCAAACTGATCTACCATCAAGTCGCGCTTCTCGATGCCGACGCCGTGCTCTCCGGTCAGGCACCCGCCAACCTCGACGCACAGTCGCAGGATATCCGCTCCGAAAGCTTCGCATTTCTCTAGGTCGCCCGGCTTGTTGGCATCGAACAGGATCAGCGGGTGCATATTGCCATCACCTGCATGGAACACGTTGCCGACACCCAGACCGTATTCCTTGGACATCTCGCCGATCCGCCGCAGAACATAGGGCAACTGGCTGACCGGAATGGTCCCGTCCAGACACATGTAATCGTTGATCTGTCCCATCGCGCCAAAGGCGGATTTCCGTCCCAACCAAATTCGCGCGCTTTCCTCGGCGCTGGTGCTTTCGCGAAGCTCGACCGGATTGTGCCTGCGGGCGATTTCGGTGATCAGAGCGAGCTGTTCGTCAATTTCCGCATCCGACCCTTCGACCTCGACGATCAGCAGCGCCTCGCAATCGGGATACCCGGCCTTTGCAAAGGCTTCGGTCGCCCGGATACAAGGGCGGTCCATGAATTCTATCGCCACCGGCAAAACGCCCGCCTTGATGATGTCCGAGACCACCTGCCCTGCAACTTCGTTGCTGTCATAGCCCATCAGAACCGGCCGGGCACCTTCGGGCTTGGGCAAGATGCGCAATGTCGCCTCTGTGACCACGCCCAGTTGCCCCTCTGATCCACAGATCACACCCAGAAGATCAAGGCCGCCTGCATCCATATGCGCACCGCCCAGTTCGACCACGGTGCCATCCATAAGAACCATGGTGACCCCCAACAGGTTGTTGGTCGTCACCCCGTATTTCAGGCAATGCGCGCCACCAGAATTCATCGCGATGTTTCCTGCAATCGCGCAGGCAAGCTGTGACGACGGGTCAGGCGCGTAAAAGAAACCATCCGCTTCGACTGCGCCGGTCACGCTCAGGTTCGTGCGCCCCGATTGCACCCGTACAAACCGGTTATCATAATCGACTTCGATCACATCGTTCATCCGCGCCACCCCGAGGATCACGCAATCCGCCGTTGGCAAAGCGCCACCGGCCAGAGATGTTCCAGATCCACGCGGCACCACCGGCACGCCTTCTGCGTGGCAGATGCGCAGGACGTCCGCGACCTCTTGTGTTGTGCTTGGCAAAACGGCCACCAGAGGCGGGCACCGATAAGCGGTCAATGCATCGCATTCATAAGCACGCGTTTCGGCCTCGTCATGAATGACTGCGTCGTTCGGCAGAACCTCAAGAAGGCGAGACACAATTCGCGCCTTGCGCGAAAGGACGGACAGGTTCGGTTCGGGCATTTGCATGGCGCTACTCCATCTTTGGTAAATTCATATTACCAATTTTGCCGATTGGCAATGATTTAGGACTGCCTATTGTGCGCATATGACTTGGATAGACCGTGCCCTCCTGTTTGCGCCGTTGGATTACGCGGCCGTTACACTGATCCTGATCGGTGCTGCGATCATCGGCTGGCACATCGAACATCCCCCGCGCAATCATCCGTCGGTCTCCATGCTGATGGCCGGGTATCGCCGCGAATGGATGCACCAGATGGTCACGCGCCAACCCCGGATCTTTGATGCGACCCTGATCGGCAACATGCGGCAGGGGGCGGCATTCTTTGCCTCGGGCACCATGGTCGCCATTGGTGGCGGGCTTGCCCTGATCGGGAATTCGGAACAGATTGCTGGCGTCGCGCAAGACTTCGCGATTGATCAGGCCCCTGATTTTGTTTGGGAAATCAAGATCGTTCTGATGCTTCTCTTTGCAGCAAGCGCGTTTCTGAAGTTCGTCTGGTCGCACAGGCTGTTTGGATATTGCGCGGTGCTCATGGCCGCGACCCCAAACGAAACCGACGACAGCCACGCCTATGTCCGCGCCCGGCAAGCCGCAGAAATCAGCATCACTGCGGCCCGCAGCTTCAACAGAGGGCTGAGGGCGACATATTTCGGTCTGGCCTCGACTGCGTGGCTGTTCGGACCAGAGGCGCTGATCGTTGCGACCCTGTTCACTATTGCCGTGTTATGGCGCAGGGAATTTGCATCCCAGTCGCGCACGGTCCTGTTGGGAAACCCGCCCCGCGCATAATCAGGCCCGGTGATAGGGGCTCCCCGAGAGAATCGTTGCCGCGCGATAGATCTGTTCCGAAAGCATCACCCGAGCCAGCATATGTGGCCACACCATTTTCCCGAGTGAAAGGGCCGCGTCGGCCTGCGCACGCAAATCGGGGTGCAGCCCATCCGCGCCACCGATCATGAACACGACATGCCCGCGTCCGGTGTCGCGCCAGCGCGCCAGCTGCGCGGCGAAATCCTGGCTGGTCATGACCTTGCCCCGTTCATCCAGGACGCACAAGACCGCGCCCGGTGGGACCGCCTTGCGTAGCAGGGCGGCCTCTTCGGACATGGTGCTGGCTTTGCGTTCGTCGATCTCGATCACATCCGCCGGGCCCAGCCCAAGCTGTCGACCGGTGCGGGCAAAACGGTCAAGATAATCGCGGATCAGCTCGGCTTCGGGACCTTTCTTGAGACGGCCCACCGCACAGATTGAAACGCGCATTGGCGATCAGGTGGCAGCGCCGGTTGGCACCCACATCTTTTCCAACTGATAAAACTCACGCACTTCGGGGCGGAAGATGTGGACGATCACGTCGCCTGTATCAATCAGCACCCAATCCCCGATGTCCTTGCCTTCGACTTTCGAAAGACGGCCGTGCTCTTGCTTGAGCCGGTCAGTGAGATTCTCGGCGATCGCCGCGACCTGACGCGAAGACCGACCGGAACAAATCACCATGTAGTCACCAATGGCAGAGCGCCCGCGCAGGTCGACCTGCACGATGTCTTCTGCCTTGTCATCGTCAAGAGAGTCGAGAATCCGGGCCAGCAAGGCTTCGCTGGTCAAGTCTGATCCGGCGCTCATGCCGCCGGCCACACTGTTGGCGGCCACCGGAGCCGCAGTCGTTTCGGTTGACAGGACATGGTCCTCCTTGAAATGCGCCGCAAGAAACCCCGGCGACGGGCATGTGAAACAGTAGCAACTCGGCACCACATTTTCAACGGACGGGCCTTACTAGGTTCATTCGCGCTGCACAACGGGCAGTTTTTGCATGGCACCCAACCAGATGTCCGACAGGCATCAATGGGGCACTGAATACAATCGACCCGACCAAAATGCCGCATATCACCCACCCACCAGGCCAGCGACCGCCCCCATATAACGCAAAACCTTGATAGACTCAGACCACCACTGTAACAGAGCGGCATGAATACCACCGTCGCCACCTTTTTTAATCGCGCCTTTTTTGACCGCTCGGACCGTGCGCGTCTGCGCGAACGATTCTTCGGGGCGACGCACACGGTGCTGGCGCGCCTATAATCACGCCCGCCACCTATCTCATCCAACCTTGACACCATCTGAACGGGAGAGGACCAATGTCCCCCAAGACGCTCTATGATAAAATCTGGGACGCGCATGTCGCCCATGAAGCCCAAGACGGCACTTGCCTGCTTTATATTGATCGCCACCTTGTCCACGAAGTGACCAGCCCGCAGGCTTTTGAAGGGCTGCGCATGACCGGTCGCACCGTGCGCGCACCCGAAAAGACGATCGCCGTGCCGGATCACAACGTGCCGACGACACCCGGTCGCGACGATCCGGCCAACATGACCGAAGAAAGCCGCATTCAGGTGGCCGCCCTCGACACCAACGCCCGCGAATTCGGCATCCACTATTATCCGGTTTCGGACGTGCGTCAGGGCATCGTTCATATCGTCGGCCCCGAACAGGGCTGGACCCTGCCCGGTATGACCGTTGTATGCGGCGACAGCCACACCGCCACCCACGGCGCATTCGGTGCCCTGGCCCACGGGATCGGCACTTCCGAGGTTGAACATGTTCTGGCCACGCAGACGCTGATCCAGAAGAAATCCAAGAACATGAAGGTCGAAATCACTGGCAAGCTGAGCCCCGGCGTCACGGCCAAGGACATCACCCTGTCCGTGATCGGGGTGACCGGCACGGCTGGCGGCACCGGTTACGTCATCGAATATTGTGGGGAGGCTATCCGCGGTTTGTCGATGGAAGGTCGCATGACCGTCTGCAACATGGCGATCGAAGGCGGCGCGCGCGCCGGTCTGATCGCTCCGGACGAAAAGACCTTTGAATACGTGATGGGCCGTCCCCACGCACCAAAGGGTGCCCAGTGGGAAGCGGCCTTGGCGTGGTGGAAGACGCTGTATTCCGACGACGACGCGCATTGGGACAAGGTCATCACCATCAAGGGTGAAGACATTGCCCCCGTCGTGACATGGGGGACATCGCCCGAAGACGTTCTGCCGATCACCGCCAACGTCCCGGCCGCCGAGGACTTTACCGGTGGCAAGGTCGACGCTGCGCGCAGGTCGCTGGATTACATGGGCCTCAAGGCTGGCGCTCCGCTGTCCGAAATCGCCATTGATACCGTGTTCATCGGGTCGTGCACCAATGGCCGTATCGAAGACCTCCGCGCCGCTGCGGCCATCCTCAAGGGCAAAAAGATCAAGGACGGCATCCGCGCGATGGTCGTGCCGGGTTCCGGCCTTGTGCGGGCACAGGCCGAAGAAGAAGGTCTTGCCGATATCTTCAAGGAAGCAGGCTTTGAATGGCGTCTGGCCGGGTGTTCCATGTGCCTTGCCATGAACCCCGATCAGCTTGCCCCTGGCGAACGGTGCGCGGCGACGTCCAACCGCAACTTCGAGGGCCGTCAGGGCCGTGGCGGACGCACGCACCTGATGTCCCCTGCGATGGCTGCCGCAGCGGCCTTGACCGGGCACCTGACGGACGTGCGCGAACTGATGTAAGGCACCTTGGGCAGGCGGGCGACATAGGCATGGCGGCACTGCCGCATATTGCGACCCTCTGGGTCGGCGACAGTCTCGGGTGGCTTGGCCACTTGTCGCTGGCGTCCTTTGCCGCGCGCGGTCATCCGGTGACGCTCTATCACACCGATGACCTGCCCAACCCCGGTATTGCCGGTGTCACCATGCGCCCGGCACGAGACGTTTTTGCCTATGATGACGCATTCCTTGTCCGGGCACGCCCGGCAGTGTTTGCCGATATCTTCCGGCTGAACATGATCCGGGCGACGGGTGCCATCTGGGTGGACCTTGATGTCCTGTGTCTGGCACCGCTGGACCTGTTCGACGGATATCTCGTCGGCAAGGAATTTCCGGGCCGGGACATCAACAACGGGGTCTTGTGCCTGCCGCAATCTTCGCCAAGCCTCGCGGCGCTTGTCGATCGCTTCGCCGACCCGACCTACGTTCCCGAATGGCTGGCCCCTTGGGTCGAACGCAAGGTGATGAAGGTGGCCCCCGAGGACCGGCTTCTCGAGGCCACGCGCCTTGTCAATCCGGCCCTTGGCCCGCGCGCGCTGACTTGGATGCTGCGCAAAACCGGCGAAGACCGGCACGCGCTGCCCTATACGGTTCTCAACCCCGTGCCTTGGGCGCTGAATGATCTTTATTTCAGCCCAAGGGGCGAGGCCCGCAACTGGATGACCGACAAAACCTTGACCGGCCACATATACAGTTCTGCTCTCAGGCGTCCGCATCGCGTGCGCCGCCCCATGAGCGGTAGCGTGGTGGCCGATCTTGCGGCCGAAATCGGATTTGATTTCGACCGCTTCGACCTCAAACCAAATGGCCTTGACGGGGCGGAGGACGGCATCACCGCCGAAACTGCCCTGACCTGACCCGGACGCCCGGCCACAGACAGCCGCGCAAACCCCAAATGGCCGCTCGGCGGCCCCCGCAAAGGAGACACGAAATGGAAAAGTTCGAAAAGCTCACCGGCATTGCAGCCCCCATGCCGTTGATCAATGTCGACACGGACATGATCATCCCCAAACAGTTCCTCAAGACGATTAAGCGTTCCGGCCTTGGCAAAAACCTGTTCGACGAAATGCGCTTTGACGATGACGGCAACGAAATCCCCGATTTTGTTCTGAACAAGCCCCAGTATCGCAACTCTGAAATCCTTATTGCCGGTGACAACTTCGGCTGTGGATCGTCGCGCGAACACGCGCCTTGGGCGATCAAGGATTTTGGCATCCGTTGCGTCATTGCCCCCGGATTTGCCGATATCTTCTTCAACAACTGCTTCAAGAACGGCATTCTTCCCATCGTTCTGCCACAAGACGTTGTGGACGTGCTGATGAAAGATGCCGAAAAAGGCGAAAACGCGCGCATGACCATCGACCTCGAAGCACAGACCGTCACAACGTCGGACGGAGAAACCTTTGGCTTCGAAGTGGACTCATTCAAGAAGCATTGCCTTCTTGAAGGGCTGGACGATATCGGCCTGACCATGGAAAAAGCTGCCTCAATCGACGCATTCGAAGCAGCGGCCAGCGCACAACGTCCCTGGGTCTGACCCGATAAAACAGGCAGGCTGCCCCGCTAAACCGGGTGGCCTGCCCATTTCGGGCCGAGCGCCCTCTTGTGGCTGGACCATTGGCGGCCACAATATCTGCGATTGCACAGATCCGGCACGGTGCCTTGATGCAAAGTCGCACCAGTTTTTCCAAGATTTCGCCATAAATCAGCGGTTTGCTGAACTCGTCGCTTGAGCCGCAGCCTCAATCTGGGCAAGATTGTGTCAAGATTGAGGCAGACCGCCGAACGCGGCATCAAGTTGGAACAACGGCGTGGCACGTATCACGTCAGTCCAGGTTGAAGGAACAAACAGTGCTTGGATGTATCTCAGGCGCGCTATTTCGCGCGTTTCTCGTTTGTTTGCTGGCCATCGTGCCGGCGCTGGCTCTGCATTCGCAGAGTAGCTTTCCCCCTGAGTTGATCGTATTTCTGGGCATCGTCGCAGCATCCTTGACCTTTATCGAATACAACTCACACTATCCCAGCATTATCGAATTTCGTGACGCACCACCGATCAACCGGTTGCGCTTTGCTGCGGTGGCATTTTCCATCTTTACCCTGACGCTTCTGGCGCGGCACGATTTCAGCCCGTCGAACCTGACAGTATTCGTGTCCCATATCGGTCTTCTTGTTGGTCAGGTTCTGGATTTTCCGTTTTCTCCGGTGCGCCTGATCGTTCTGATGCTGCCCCCTGACGCCGATGTCGCCTTTTACAACTCAGTCCGGGGCGCGGCCGGTATGGCCTATGTCATCTGCATGATCGCAGTGCTGATCTTTCTGGCATCGGTGCGGGGCGCGCGCTGGCCGAACGTCGATCAATCGGCCTTCAACGTCTGGACCAATCTGCCACTGTTCGACCCGACAGCCGGTGGTGACGTGGTTGCCCGGATGACCCGCGACGGGCGGATCAATATCGTTTTGGGTATCCTGTTGCCCTTCTGTATCCCGGTGGTTGTCCGCCACCTGTCCGAGGTAATCGACCCCTATCTGCTGCGCAATCCACTGACCCTGATCTGGACCATGACGGCATGGTCCCTTCTGCCTGCCAGCATGATCATGCGAGGTATCGCGCTGGGGCGTATCGCAGGCATGATAGAAACCAAACGGCGCCGCACCTATGCCGAAGCCCTTGAGGAAACGGTTCAAACGGCATGATCCGCGCGGCGGCTTGTGCGGTTCTGCTGTTCTGGGCTTTGCCAGCGACCGCAACGGGCACCGAAAAGGCCGCCACCACCGACACCATCCGCATTGCCACCTTTCACACCGAACTCGACCGCAACGGGCCGGGTTTGCTCCTGCGCGACATCACCCGGGGCCAAGCCCCGGACATCGACGCAGCTCTTGCCACGATCGTGCTGGCGGATGCGGATGTTTTGCTGTTGCAAGGCATCGACCATGACGCCGAGACGCGCGCCCTGACCGCATTGCGCGACAGGTTGAGTGATGCCGGATTGCTCTATCCCTTTTTCTTTGCTCCGCCTTCTAACCGTGGAATGATCGCTGAGATTGACCTTGACGGCGATGGCCGCATTTCCCTGCCTGACGACGGTCAGGGATATGGCGATTTTCGAGGTCAGGGGGCAATGGCCCTGTTGTCCCGATTTCCAATAATGACAGATAGCGCGCATGATTTCACGGCGATGATCTGGTCGCATCTGCCCGACGCGCGGCTGCCTGTTCATGCAGATGGCACGCCCTTTCCATCCCGGCAAGCACGCGCTTCGCAACGACTGTCAACAACAGGGCACTGGATTGCCCCCATCGCGACGCCAGCGGGGCGACTGGATATACTGGCATTTCACGCCACACCCCCGGTCTTTGACGGGCCCGAAGACCGCAACGGGCTGCGCAATGCCGATGAAATTTCATTTTGGCAGCACTATCTGGACGGTAGACTTGGGATCGAGCCGTTTGCGGGTTTTGCGATCCTTGGGGTTGCAAACATGGACCCGGATCTTGGCGTGGGGAACCGCGCCGCCCTTGCGGCCCTGCTCTCCGACCCGCGCCTGATTGATCCCGCCCCCAAAGGCGCAAAGGGGCGCGCGACCGTGGATTGGGACACGGTCACGCCCCCCCGCCAACGTGTGGATTACGTCTTGCCCTCATCGAGCCTGATCGTGACCGACGCCGGTATCGTTTGGCCATCCAGCCCAGACGCGGGCCGCCACGGTCTGGTTTGGGCCGACATCGCCTTGCCCTCAATTGCCGCAACCGCCGCCGCGATGGCAACCTCTGGCGGCGTCGACTGAAATCCGGGCAGCAAGTTGTCAAACCGATCCGACGCCAGCGCATGAGGCAACGACCACAGATACCGCATCTGCAAAAGATAGCGGGCCATTGGCCAAACCGGGCGGGCAATCTGCAGAGGCCACCATGCCATGCGCCGCACTTCGAGCGATGTGCCAAGAGCCGCCCCGGCCAAGTCCCCGATCTCCCGACCGCTCAGGGTATAGCCCGGAAAATGCACGGTTGAGAACGTATCGAGATTGGCGGAATTCTCGACCAGATCAACCGCCGCGCGGGCCATGTCGGGCAAGTAGGCCCATGCATGGGGCACATCAGGATCGCCGGGCCAGATGATGCGCCCCTTGGCCAGCTTGGACAGAATGACCCGATCCAACCAGTTGTCCGACATCTCGGTATCAATGAAATCGCCCGCCCGCAGGATGATCGTTCGGACACCGTCGCGCTCATAGGCGCGTTCCATCTCAAGCCGGATGCGCCCGAGGCTGCCGGTGGCTAACTGCGGGGTGCCTTCACGCCATGGCATCTGGGGTTGCTGACCAAAGCCATAGACGTTGCCCGGGATCAGAACCGTCGCCCCCGTGGCCCGCGCGATGCGACGCACGTCTGCGTGCAATTGTGGCACTTCGAACGCCCAGCGCGGGTAAGGTGGGTTCCACGCGTTCACGATCAACGCAACACCGCGCGCGGCATCTTCGAGCCTGTCTTCGCCACGCCGAAAATTCCGCACCGTCCATCCCCGCGCCCTGAGCGCGATTGCCATGTTCCGGCCAAACCGGCCACTTGCTCCAAGAACCAACGCTGTCTTCATTTTTGTGCCCTTTCACTCTTTTCCAGTGAAAGATACGTGGACGAGGCGATATAATATATTGCATAGCTTTTTATGTTTGGCATACATTTTCGCATGGATAAGAAGAGCCCCCTGCCCTCTCTTGAATTCACCCACAGTTTCCTTTCTGTCGCCCGGGAAGGATCGCTTTCCGGGGCGGCGGCCGAACTGGGCTTGAGCCAACCAACGGTTGGCCGCCATATCCGACTGCTGGAACAGGAACTCGGGGTATCGCTGTTTCAACGGCACCCGCGCGGACTGGCACCCACGGCAGAAGGCACGCGGCTGATCCCGCTGGCCGCCGATATCGCAGCCGCCGCGCATCGTTTTGGCATCGCGGCCCAGGGGCTGACGGGCGATGTGTCCGGCACCGTTCGCATCACTGCCAGCGTGTTCATGTCGCACTATGTAATGCCAGCAATCATCGCGGATCTGCGTCGCGACGAACCCGGAATTGATGTTGTGCTGATCCCCTCGGACGATAGCGAAAACCTGCTGTTTCGCGAGGCAGATATCGCCGTGCGCATGTATCCCCCTACTCAGCTTGAACTGATCCGGCGGCACATCTGTGATATGGATATCGCGCAATACGCGACGCGGGACTATATCGCACGCAAAGGCTTTCCCAAACGGTTCGACGATTACGGCGAGCACGATATCGTAGGCTATGACCGCGACGACAGGATGCTGCGCCTGATGGCCGAGCATGGCATCGCCATGACGCCCGACATGTTCACCGTTCGCACAGACAATCAGGCCGCCTATTGGGCCTTGGTTCAGGCCGGGTGCGGGATTGGGTTTGCGCCCCGCATTCCCTGCCTGCGCCAGCACGACATCGTCGAAATCCCGTTTCCGTTCGACATTCCCCAATTGCCGGTCTGGCTGGCAGTGCACGAACGCCTGCGGCATGTCCCCCGGATTGATCGTGTCTGGTGCGCCATCGAAGCGGGACTGCGGCGGCAACTGATCCTTAGCACAGCCTGAAGAGGGCCGCAGGCGTATTGACCCCGTGTCCTGTCCGCGCTAGGCCCCATCCGTCATATTCAAGGAGGCCATGATGACGAACCCTTCACTGTTGATACTGCCCGGTGACGGGATCGGTCCCGAAGTCATGACCGAGGTAAAGCGCATCATCGACTGGTTCGGTGAAAAGCGCGGACTTGTTTTCGACGTGAGCGAAGATCTTGTTGGCGGATCGGCCTACGATGCGCATGGCACTCCGCTGCATGACGACACGATGGCCAAGGCCCAGGAGGTCGATGCGGTTCTTTTGGGAGCCGTGGGTGGCCCGAAATACGACGTTCTGGATTTCAGCGTAAAGCCCGAACGCGGCCTGCTGCGCCTGCGCAAGGAAATGGACCTGTTCGCCAACCTGCGCCCGGCGCAGTGCTTTGACGCGCTGGCTGATTTCTCATCTCTCAAGAAAGACGTGGTGGCCGGTCTGGATATCATGATCGTGCGCGAACTGACCTCGGGCATCTATTTCGGCGAGCCGCGCGGCATCATCGAAGAAGGCAATGAACGGGTCGGTATCAACACCCAGCGCTATACCGAAAGCGAGATTGATCGCGTTGCTCGGTCGGCGTTCGAACTGGCGATGCGCCGCGGCAAAAAGCTGTGTTCGATGGAAAAGGCCAACGTCATGGAGTCCGGCGTTCTGTGGCGCGAGGTTGTGACCGAGGTGGCCAAGGATTACCCGGAAGTCGAACTGTCGCACATGTACGCCGACGCTGGCGCGATGCAGCTGTGCCGCTGGCCCAAGCAATTCGACGTCATCGTCACTGACAACCTCTTTGGCGACCTTCTTTCAGACGCCGCCGCGATGCTGACTGGAAGCCTCGGCATGTTGCCGTCCGCGTCTCTCGGGGCACCCATGGCAAACGGTCGGCCCAAGGCGCTTTATGAACCGGTGCACGGATCGGCCCCCGACATCGCGGGAGAAGGCAAAGCAAATCCGATTGCCTGCATCCTCAGCTTTGCAATGGCCCTTCGGTATTCCTTTGATGCAGGAGAGGACGCCGACCGGGTTGAACGCGCGGTCGAAGCGGTTCTGGCCGATGGCGTGCGCACGGCGGACCTTTTGGGAGAAGAAGGTGCGACTCCGGTGAGCACCACTGAAATGGGTGACGCCATTCTTGCCAAGCTGGACGCCAGCCTCTGACGATCCTGCCGGTGCCCGGCAAACGTTGGGCACCGGACCTCAAGACTGCCCTGCAAGGGCCTCTTGCGGAAGGCGAATTGAGGGATTGCCAAGGCCGCCGTCCTCGGCTATCCCGCGCGCACGGTTCGGAGTGTAGCTCAGCCTGGTAGAGCACTGTCTTCGGGAGGCAGGGGCCGGAGGTTCGAATCCTCTCACTCCGACCAATATTTTCAATGATTTAGATGTCCCCTGCGAATGCGCTTACCGTAACGGTAAGCACATCGTTAGCTCGTCAGGGGTAAATCCGGGTGGTCTGGGATCGAATCTGGCGCTTGCGGCCGCAGCTTTAGAAGCCTCGACATGATCACCGTGATTGCTGACCGCGACCCAGCCTCTTAATCCGGGCCGCTCAGGTGTAGAAACCGTCCCTGTTTCTTGCTGCTGCTCTTGTTACGGGCAGGGTAACGATCGGAGCATGGGTGATCCTGCGTGTTGCCACAGCATATTTGACTGCGGCATTCAGGGTCGTCATCTGCCGCCGGACAGTCCATGCAGCGCATGTTCTCCATTCCGTATACCCACGGCAGGTATCGACTGCGATTTGGGAACCTTTGAGGTCACCCCAATATGGGGCCAAACGCGTGAATGGTTTAACAGGCCGCTGAAATAGTCCCGCCTCGACAGTAGTTTGAGAACATGATTCACCCTCCGCACGATAACGGCGGGGGTGAAGATGCGCGGGACGGACGAGACGAGCGGGTCGTTGTTCAGCTATGT